>NZ_JBUXKW010000002.1:0-871753 GCF_055271655.1 Haloarcula sp. HT12 | reverse complement strand
TGAGCGGCCCTCGGCAAAGCGAGCGGGGAGGAACGACCCGTGAGCAGTGAGCGGCCCTCGGCAAAGCGAGCGGGGAGTACGCAAACATATATATTGTATCCATTTGATGCTACGATGAGTGAGCCAGTTCCAGAGATGCCACCGAACGTGCTGATGCTTGGCTGGGGGTTCCCACCCAACATCACCGGCGGGCTTGATACCGCTATCGGGGAGCTGTTCGAGCAGCTCGAACCGAGAGACGACGTCGAGTTCGAGTTGGTGTTGCCCGCGGAGTACGCGCCGCCGGACCGCGACGGCATCCACGGCGTCTCGACGGGCAGCGGCGACATCATCACGCGTATCGGCCGGCTGGCCGGGGAGTTCGCCGACAGGGCGGCCGACGCCGACATCATCCACACGAACGACTGGTTCGGCTACAACCCCGGGTCACGGGCCAAGTCATCCCACGACGTGGAGTGGATCTCGACGTTCCACTCGCTGTCGGCGGACCGGAATGTGACGCCGCCACAGCGGGAAGTCGAAACCGAACAGCGGGTCGCCAACCGCTCGGACCACATCGTCGCGGTGAGCAAGTTCACGCAACGACGGATCCGCGAGCAGTACGACGCCGATTCGACGGTCATCTACAACGGGTTCTCGTCGGTGGAGCCGACGGGCCGGGACATCAAATCGGAACTGGGTATCGACGGAAAGATGCTGTTTTTCGTCGGCCGACACACCGACCAGAAGGGGCTCTCGTACCTGCTGTACGCGCTCTCGAAGCTCGGTCGGGACGACGTCAGCCTGGTGCTCGGTGGCTCGGGCCACCTCACCGAACAGCTCGAACGGTTCGCCGAACTGTTGGGCATCGAAGACCGGGTCTATTTCCCGGGGTATCTCCCACAAGCAGAACTCGGGGACTACTACAACAGCGCGGACCTGTTCGTCTCGCCGTCGCTGGCGGAACCCTTTGGCATCACCATCGTCGAAGCGCTTTCCGTCGGGACGCGCGTCGTCGCCTGCGAGAGCGGGGCCGCGGAACTGCTGAACGAGGACTGCGTTATCGAGGTCGAACCCGATTCGGACTCGATTGCCGACGGGATCGAGCACGCGCTGTCGCTGTCGACGCCCATCGAGTACGACGTGCGAACCTGGGGGGAGGTCGCCGACGAACACGTCGAGTTCTACCACGACGTTCTCACGGAAGCCTGACGGGCGGAGGAACCCTCAGCGGAGAAAGCGAACGTCCGTGACCGGTTCCGGGTGGACGATCAGATACCCGTCGGCGGTCGGCTCCAGACCAGTCACCGATGTGGTGTCGGTCCGGGTCCGGTACGGGCTGTCGGCAGTCCCATCGGCCGACTGGTAGGGACTGTCGTAGGGCGTCTGTCTGTCCTCCGGCGGCCGGTCGAAGTCCTCGGGCGGCAGGTAGATCTTCTCGCCCGATGCCGAACGGACGACGACAGCAGTATCACGGTCGCCCGAGACGTCGATCCTGGTTCGCCCGTCGTCGATTGTCATCTCGAACGTGACTTGCTCAGCCTCCGATTGGCTCGTGTTGTCAGATGACTTGCTCATGGCGAGTAGACGGCGCTGTGTCACTTAGTCCTTCGCCAGCGGTCCGGTGACCGACGGCAGGCCGGGTCGGATCCCACGGCCGAGCGGGAGCGCGGATTACCGACCTAGTTGCGGTTGATGATGAGCGACCCCGACATGTCGAACCCCTCGACGGCCACATCCTCGCCGAGAATCGTCTCGTCGAGGTCGCAGTCGTGGACCTCGGCGTCAGGGAAGACGATAGTCCGGTCGAGGCTGCTGTCGGTCACCTCTGCACCGGCCATCACGTGGACGGTGTCACCGATCTCGGAGTTCTCGACGGTCGCGTCGGGGTGGATGAGCGACCCGCCGTCGAGTTTCCACTCGACGGTTTCGAAATACGACTCGGGCGTCCCGATGTCGAACCAGACGTCGTCGAAGGTGAAGGCGGACACCGGTTCCTGCTGTTGCAGCCAGTCGATGTACCAGCCCGGTTCGTCGGGGTTGTTGTCGCCCGAGAGGTACTCCTCGAAGCGGAGCGACTCGGCCGGGAACGCGTAGCAGGCAATCGACACGAGCGTGCTCTTGGGATGGTCGGGCTTCTCCTGGAAGTCGACGACGCGCTCGCCGTCGAGTTCGACCAGCCCGTAGGACTTGGCTTTCTCCCGTGAGCCGACATCGTAGGCGGCGAGTGCCGGCCCGTCGCGCTCCTCGAAGAAGTCAAGGAACTCCGAGGGGTCGAAGCCGATGAGGTTGTCGCCGCCGATGACGAACAGGTCGTCGTCGATGCCCTCGCGGTCGATGAGTTGCGCGAGCGCGCCGACGACGCCGAACTTCTCGTCTTCGTCCGCCGTGCTCTCGACGGAGAGTTGCACCTTCTCGTACCCCATTTCGTCGACGTGCGCCTCGAACTCGTCGGCGAATGCCTCGTTGGTGCTCAGATACGTCGTCCCGATGCGGTCGTCGTCCTCGAGCGACTGGAGGATCCTGTCGATAACAGTCGTCTCACCGACCGGGAGCAGCATCTTCGGCCGACGCCGAGTGATCGGCCACAGTCGCGTCGCGTAGCCGCCAGCTAGAACTATCGCGTCCATACCCCCACATCAAACCCGAATTATAAAGTGGTTCTCACTTATAAGTGGTGCTACAGGTTGAGCCGCCAGACAGTCGTCCCGGCGGTGACCAGATCCTCGTCGTCCGCGGCGGCGACGATCACCTGATTCTCACCGGGGTCGACGTCGACCGCGACCTCGAACTCGCGGTCTTCGACGGGGATGTACACTATGTCGGCGGGGGTCTTGACGACGACACAGACACCGGTCGTCTCGCCGGAGACGACCAGTTCGTTCCCGCGGAACTGGGTATCGACGCGTAGCGCCGGGCTACGGTCGGGCGTGTGCGCACGCCGCTCGCGGTACCGCTCGTCGACGAACGCGGGCGTCTCGACCGGTTCGCCGGCGCTGATGCCGTGGGCCAGCCGTACGTACTGGGCCATCGACCACGCCAACGGCGTCGCCGAGCCGGTCCCTTCGGCGAACTCCCAGTCGTAGTCGGTCGCGTGGCCGCGGTCCCAGATCTGTTCGGCGATCATCCGCCCCGAGTTCGCCACGTCCTCCATCATCCGGAGGCAGTTCTCGGGCGCGATGTCCGGGTCGTCGCGGTGGAGTTCGTACTCGGCGCGCTCGCCGGTGAGCAGCGGCCAGAGGCGGCCTTTCCCCTTGTGTTCGACCGTCCACGGCGCGCCCTGGTCGTCCCGGCCGCGCTCGCCGTAGCCGTCGCCGTTGTACCGGTAGAACCCGGGCGCGTACTCCGTGTCGACGCTGATCGTGTCGTCGACTTCGACGAGCGAGTTCCGGATGGCTTCGTCGTCGTCCGGCTTGATACCCAGCCGAACGAGTTCGAGGAAGCCGCCGTCGATGATGTTCCGTTCGTCGAGCGTCGGGCCGTCGTTGGCAAGCGTGCGGAGGTGCCCCGTCTCGGGGTTCCCATCGAGCGTGATGCGCGTGTAGTAGGGCGTGTTGGTGTGGCGCTCGGTCCCGGTCTCGGTCGCGGTCCAGGCCTCGACGTTGTTCGCCCACTGGTCGGCAAGCGCCAGCCAGACGAGCGCGTCGGCCTCGTGGCCGGTGTCGAGCGCGAGCTTCGCCGCACACGCGAGGCCGGCGATCTCGGCCGCAATCGAGGACGGCGAGAAGCCCGCTTCCTCCTCCCAGCGCTCCTGAGCGGTCTCGGGGCCGTGGCGGACGACGTACTCGGCCGACCGCCGGACGTTCTCGTAGCTGTATTCCACGTCGTCGAAGCCGACGCCGTTCTCGGCGAGGCGATAGGCCATCACCTGCGGGAACGAGATGTTGTCCATCTGCTCGCCGCCCCAGCGGGTCGTCCCGTTGACGTAGGTGTTCTGTGGAATGAAGCCGGCCTCGTCCTGCTGGTAGTTGTAGATGTACTCCAGTTGGGCGGCGGCGATATCCCAGGAATCGACCGCGTCGAAGACGCTGAACACCTGATAGAGGTCCCGGGACCAGACGAAGTTGTAGCCGTAGCCCTTGGGCTCCTCGGCGTGGACGGCCTCGCCCCACGGCACGGACGGCGAGGCGATGGACGCGCCGCGGTAGGTCTTGTCCTCCACAGCCAGGAGCGTCATCAGCGCGGTTCGGTACTGGTTCGCCAGGTCCTCGTCGTCGGCGACCGACGCCGGGAGTTGCTTGTCCGAGAGGAAGTCGGCCCAGCTGTCGGCGTACTCCGCGCTGACCGTCTCGTAGCCCCGGTCGAGCGCGCCGTCGGCCTCGCCCAGTGCGGCGGCGGTGTCAGCCTGCCGCGCGAAACCGAGCGCGACCGTGTCGCTAACTCTGGTGCCCGAGTCCAGCCGCCCGATGAGGACGAGGTTCGTCCCGTCGAGGGATTCGACCGGGTCCGGAAGCTCGCCGTCGGAGTACAGCGCGTCCAGGCGGGCGCTGCCGGCCGCGCCGACGGTGGCCCAGTCGAAGCGCCCGGCCGCGGCCATCGCCACGGCGATGGAGTAGGCGTCGCCGTTCTCGTCGACGAGCAGGTCGTTGTCCGTCTGGTCGGTGTACGCGCGGGGGTTTCGGCCGACGAGGTGGTAGCTCCCGGGCTGGCCGTATCTGATGGCGCGGTCCTCGGTCACCGTGCTGGTGAGCGCAATGTCGGCGACGGAGAACACGTCGTAGGACTTGCCGTCGTCGGCACTGAACGACACGTCGGCGACGATGGCGTCGTGTTCGGGATCGGTCGCGTAGTCGACGGTCAGCGTCCACTCGTGGCCCCGGCCGTCGCCGGTCTCGGTGAAGACGTGGCGATAGCGGAGCGCCTCGTCGTCGACCGGTTCGACGCGACGCCTGACGGTGTCGTCGGCCCGCCGGTTTTCTCGATGGGTCCGGACGGCGTAGTCCGTCTCGTCCGTACACCGAACCAGGAAATCGAGCGTTCGCAGATTCATCAGATCGACCTGCGGATAGCGGGCCTCCGTCAGCGCGCCCTCGGTGAGCGTGAACCACACGCGCGAGGGATCCTGCTCGTCGTGGTCGGCGACGGTGCCGACGCCGTATTTTTCCCCGGTCGTCCACGTCGGGCGCTCGCTCGGCCCCTCGGTGCCGGCCGATGTCGTCGGGAGCGCGTTCAGTTCACCCAGACGGGCAGTCGCGTGGAGCCGCAGCGCGTGCGACCAGCCAAGCGGCGTCGCGCTGTCGAGGTCCCCGTCGTCGAAGGCCTGTTCGGCGAGGTAGCCGGCGTCGGTCGCGAGCGGGCCGTCGTCGGCAAGCAGTTCGTACAGGTCGCTCGCGCGGTCGAGGTAGGCGTCGCCGCTCTCACCGCGCTCGTTCAGCATGTCGCCGACGCGG
Organism: Haloarcula sp. HT12; assembly: GCF_055271655.1. NCBI lineage: Archaea > Methanobacteriati > Methanobacteriota > Halobacteria > Halobacteriales > Haloarculaceae > Haloarcula > Haloarcula sp. HT12. The sequence continues at coordinate 866,384 of NZ_JBUXKW010000002.1, read as the reverse complement.
GCGGCGGCGAGGGCCCCCATCGCCGTCGTGACGGTCCAGATCTTCTCGCTGTCCTGGTGGCCGGTCCGCCAGCGGTCGCCCTCGTAGCGGGCCAACCCCGCGACCCGGCTTTCGGTGGGGTTCCGGAAGAGCGTATCGAGCGTCGTGCTCACGTGGTCAGCCAGGCGAGTGAGTTGCCGGTCAGTCAGCGCAGTCGACTCGACGCTGTCGTACTCCTGGAAGGCGTCCGCGAGGTGGAGCGCCGCGGCGTCGATGCGGTGATCCGGCGTCCCGTTCGTCAGTCCCATCACGTACACGCTGAGATCCTCGTCCCAGAGCGTCTCCAGCCCGTCGAGCAACTGGTCAGCCGCTTCGAGGCTTCGCTCCCGGACCGACTCACCCATCGGGGCGCGGCCCACCGCGGCGAAGGCCTCGATGAACGTCGCAGTGGTGTGCGTGAACTGGCCGATGGAGTCCTCCCAGACGTTCTGGCAGGGCTCTGGGAGGTTGTTGGCCGCGATGTCTTCGATGAGCGTCTCGACGGCGGCCTCGATGGTCTCCCGAACTGTTGCCGTCAGTTCGGTGTCCATCTTCCCCCGATGTGTTCGCAACAGCGTCGCGAGGAAGGCGGTGACGGTCGCGCTCTGGTCGGCCTGGTACTCCGGCGACTCGGTGTTGTGCTCGACTCTGGCGTTGGCCCAGCCCGGTGCGATGTCCCCGCTGTCGGCCCAGACGCGGTGGGGCCACCGGCCGTCGGAAAGCTGGCTGTCACAGAGGAACTCTGCGCTCTCGGTCAACACGTCCGCGGTGTCGATATCGAGCCGGGACCCGGCTTCGAGCAGGTGGCGAGAGACGGAGGCGTCGTCGCGGAACCAGACGTAGCCGTAGCCGCCGGAGTTCGAGTAGAACGGGTCGAACTCCGGGGCGGCGATGCGACCGCCGGTCGGCGAGGACAGCAGGTCAAGCACCCGCAGATCCATCCGTATCGAGTCCGAACGCGGCATCGACTCGGCCACGTCGATACGCGTTCGCTCCCGCCCGGCCTCCCGGAGGTCGTCAGACGTCGTATGTTCCCGCACGCAGTCGGCGAGATCGAGCAGCGCCGTCTCCCGGTCGACCTCGTCGTGGTTCGAGAGCTGGCTGACGAGCGTCGTGTCCTTGCTGCGCCCGGACCGGTCCAGCGGCGCGGTCACGAGGAAGTCACCGGTGAGCCGCGTTTGATCGCGTCGCTCGACCGGTGCCGACCGCGGGAACGCTATCGGGCTATCTTCGAGTATCTCTGCGAGGCGCTCCGGCCGCTGCCCGGCGACGGCGTCCAGCCCGGTCGACGAGGCGAGGTAATCGTGCTCTCGTCGATGGTACACCTCCAGCACGCGCGAGTCGTCGGGGCCGGCGTCCTCGTGAATCAGCGAGCCGACGCCGCTGTCGCTGCTGTCGGGGGCTAGCGTGACGAACGCCACGAGTTTGGCGTTCTGTGGCACGGCCCCGCGCATCGCGACGTGCGTGACGTGTGCTCGCCCTAGTGTGAGGTCGTACTGGTGGACCGTGAACGACCCCGCGTCGTACTCGGTCTCCACCAGCCGCGTCTCGCGGTAGTAGTGCTGTCTGATTGTCTCCAGGTCGCTGAACCACCGTGTTTCGTCCCCAAGCATAACCCCGAGTCGGGAGCGGTCGATACCGGAGAGCCCGGAGAGCGAATCGGAATAATCTTTCAGCGTGCCGTCTTCGCCGACGTGGACGAGGCGATCACCATGCCCGGAGAAAGAGCCTGAAACAGTCCTGCGTTCCTCTGGAAAGCGCTCATGACGAGTCCGCTTGTAATCGTTGAGCGCTGTCGAAAGCCGCATACATATCAAAGCAGACCAATCTCTATAAACTCCTGTGGTTCGTACAAATTAGTGATATCTCGGTGGCGTGACCGGACACCCGAAGCGAGCAGCGTCACTCCACCGAAACACCCTCCCCGCAACTACTGACGCAGGTCGCTATCGGTGGCCGGGAACACCCCGACGCTGTCGACCGTGACGGTCGTGTTCCCGTCGCCAGCGGCCCCGCGAGATTCGCCGGAGACGAGGTCGGTTTCGCCGGTCTCGGCCGACAGTTCGACCGTCGTCGGCTCGCTGCCGAAGTTGAGCACCACGACGGCCGCCTCGTTCTCGGTCGTCCGCGCGTACGCGACGACACGGTCGGACGGCCCGTCCCGGACCTCGTACGGGATTCGGACGAGGTCCGCCGCAGCCGACAGCGCCGGCTGGTCGTGTCTGACCGCCGAGAGGTCGCTGACGAACGACTGGAGCGACTCGTCGGCGTGGTCCCACGCGAGGTCGTCGCGCCGGCCGCGCTGGCCGAACTCCTGGCCGGCGTACAGCAGCGGCGCGCCGGGGAGCGTGAACAGCGCGCCCGCGGCGGCTTCGGCGGCCTCGCGACCGTAGTCGACGATGTACCGCGTCTCGTCGTGGTTCTCCGCGTACAACATGAACGACGCGTGCTCCGGGAAGCCGATCTCCGCCCGGCCCTCGATAGCACCGAGGACGGCCTCGGCGTCGGCACCGCCACCGACCTGTCGGAGCGCGGCGTAGGTCGTCGAATCGAAGTGCATATCGAACAGCCCGGCCTGGAAGTCGGGGATGTACGGGATAGTCTCATCCAGCAGCAGGAACTCGCTGTCGCGGCCCTTGCAGTAGTCGTGGATCTCGCGCCAGAAGCTGTTCGGGACGGCCCAGGCCATGTCACACCGGAACCCGTCGACCAGTTCGGCCCACTGGGCGACCGCATCGAGTAGATGCCGGCGGACCGGGAGGTGGTCGAAGTCGAAGTTCGCGATGTGCTCCCAGTCGAAGTACGTCTCCGGTTCGGTGTCGGTCCGCCACGCGTACCAGTCCCGGTACTCGCTGTCGGGGTCGTCGACCGCGGCCTCGAAGTAGGGGTGGGTCCGCGCCGAGTGGTTGCAGACGAGGTCGAACAGGACCTTGAACCCACGGTCGTGGGCCGCCTCGATGAACCGCTCGTAGTCCGCGCGGGTCCCGAGGTCCGACGCGATCTCGAAGAAGTCAGTGATGTTGTACCCGTGGGGCGCGTGGTCGTTCTGTAACACCGGCGTGAGCCAGATGACGTCGACGCCGAGCGAGTCGAGGTAGTCCAGGCGGTCGACGATCGCGTCGAAGGGCGATTCGTCGCTGTCGCCGGCGAAGGTGCGGACGTATATCTCGTAGATAACCGAGTCCTCGGCCCAGGCCGGCGCGTCGTAGGGCCGTTCGGCGGCGACGCCCCCGCCGCTCGCGACCGTCTCGACACCGTCCCCGTCGCGAACGAACTCGACGGCGTCGGGCACGCTGTAGCCGTGATCCCCGACCGCAACGGCGTGGATGCGAGCGCGCTCGGGGAGCGCCTCCAGTGGAATCCGGAGGTCTGTCCCGTCCCGGGTCACCGCGTCGCTGTCGATGTCGTCGCGGTCGTCCAGCAGGAACTCGACGGCGAGGTCGGCGGCGGTCTCGGTCCCTTCAGGATGGGGGCTGGAGTCCGCCCGAACCACGGCCTCGTCACCCTCGATTGCCGGCCGCAGGGTCAGCCGCGGGCGGCCGCCACCACCGCTGCCGTCACCGCCGCCCCCTGCCTGGGTGTACTCGCCGCTCCCGCTCCGCCCGGGGCCGCTTTGCCCGCCGGAGACGCCGCCGCTCTGCCCGCCGGAACGCCCCGAGGTCCCCGTTCCACTCGATTCGAGGGTCCCCGGGAACGCGCGGACAGTGAGGTCGTGCTTGCCGTCCGGTGCGCTGAGCCGGACAATGTATCTGCCCGGTGTATCGGGGACGAAGTGTTCGACGGGATCGTCGCCGAGCGTGGCAGTGGACTGTACCGGTGCGCGTGCGACGTGCCAACTGTACGTCGCTGTCGGGTCCGGGTCCCGGGGTGCGAGTTCGATCTCGTCACCCGTCGCCACGAACCGCGGGGGTCCAGGATGGTGCATAGCTTCACTGCGACTGACAGTGTCTTTGTATTTGGGGTCGCGAGCGGGTGCCGCCGCCGGCAGCATCGCTTTCCGGTTGCGGCGCGTACCACTCCTGTGCCCGACTACCGACGCGACGCCGGGTTTGCTCTGCTCTGTGGACTGGCGCTCGTCGTGTATCTGCGGTGGGCCGGTGCAGTCGACACGCTCTGGTCCGCGTCCGCCATCGCCGTCGGCGTGGCCGGCGCACTGGGTGTCGAGGCACTGTTCGTTCTCGATACGCCCGTCGCGTCGCTGTGGGACCGTCGTGGCGTGCGGACGGCCGCGGCAATCACGCTCTTCGTTTGCGCTGTTGGACTCGCAGTCCTCCTGGGTCCGGTTGTCGCCGCCGCTGCGTGCTGGGGGCTCGGAACCTACTTCGTCATGCTCGCTATCGGTCTGTTCTACTGGTAACGGTCCGCCCACAGCGTGAACAGTATCGCCGGATAGACTGAGAGCAGGCGATTCTCCTGGTCTCGCTCCCGTCAACCCAGATATCTGTACTTGAAGTAGCCACACACAGCGGTACAGGTAAATAAACCGCATCTATCTCTTCTGACAGAAAGTGCAAATATCGAAGCCATATATGGGATCTATAACCGCTATAAGGATTTTAATACAGCGAATACGATATTTATCTCCAATTTTTGGTTCCGCTTATAGAAATACAAGATTAGATATTAAATATCGACCAATATAACTGACATAGATGCCACGAAACCGTCATTGTAGAACGGGCCTGAAATTACAGGGGACCCTCAAAAATAGGGTAAAGCGCCCATCAGGACACGTCTCAACCCGGCTTCCGTTGATAGCTCCGGATACAGAAGACGAACTGTGAGTGTACTTCTGATGGCCAGAGGTACTACTCTCACGTTGTACCTTTGTGTGCCGACGGTTCCGCGCGTTCACATCTCAGTCCGGATAACAATCGTACGGCTATTATCCAATCGGGTCGAGATATCACTATGCCCGGTGCCTGGCTATCGAGCCGTTTATTTGGGGTCTTAGGGCTAAAAACAGCAACAGACCTGTGATTAGTTTGTGATGATTCGGTAGTCTCGGTGATTACATTGGCGTCTCAATCGATTGTCGGATCAAATCAATGGATTTTCCGCTACCCGCCTGTATTGCATAATTAATCATGTTTATTTCTGCTATATTTGGCACTCTCTATCAGAAGCCACGGCGAAACATCGTACGAAGGCAATCAGTAAAGAAACGGTTGTTCCGGGGCTTCTCGTGCTGTTGGCTGTAACTTTGTGAAGACAGTCGCTACTCCGATGTGGCAATGCTCTTTACCGACGGTATCAGTACAATCGGTCTCGCAGTCACTCGTGGCCAGGTCAGCCGCCGCCCGCTCGTGCGTGGGCCGAATCAGACAGTGTGCCCTCACAGTCGTGGGTGTGCATCGACCGCGCGCATGTGTCGACAGGACTGCCGGTCGAACGGCCGCTGTGCGACGTGGCAGTTGCAGTCGACGGCCGTCCCGCCGTCGACAGTGACCGTGTGGGTCACTTCCCGCTCGACTGCGGACTCTGTCGTGTCCCCCTCATCGGCCGGTGAGAGCGCCACCGTCCCGTCATCGACGACGGTAAAGGAGAACCGCTCGCGGTAGTCCGCCCAGCCGCGGTCCCGGTTGCGGTCGACCGTCTCCCTGAGCACCTCGATGTGTTCCCGACCCCGGTCGGGGTCCGTGTCTGTATCGGTCATACGCCGCAGTAGGCGAATCCGAGATTTAGGTGTTTTCCCGCCGCTATCAGAACGGAGAAGCGTCGTTTGGCGGGAGCGAGGACCCAGTGGTTTCGACGGCTGGACTGGTAGCGGCGCAGTCCGCGACCGCCGGCAACGGGCCGTCTCAGACGAGGCCGCGCTCCTCGTACACTTCGGCGGCCTCGCGGACGTGTTCGGCGTTGATCTCGGCACCGTACTCGGTCTCCAGTTCGTCCGCGATCTCCTGTAGCGTCTCCTTGTCGGCCCCGCTGGGCCGGAGCGCGTTGTATATTTCGAGAATGCGGTCGTCTGGAACCTCGGTCAGTTCGGCCGCGCGTCGGAAGTTCCGCGCGACCTGGGGTCGCCCCTCTTGTTCGGCGATCTGGGCCTGCTTTTCCAGCGTCTCCGGCGAGATGACGAGCTCTTCGCCGTCGATCTCGCCCTCGACGACCTTTTCGAGGGAGATCTCGGAGAGTTTCGTTCCCTCGGGCGTTTCGACGTCGTCCGGGTTGTCTGCCAGTGGGTAGTGCGTGTCGTCGCTCATTGTTACTCGAAAGTGACTGCCATCTCCATGGGCTCCTTGTCTTCGTCCTTGTACCCCATCTCCTTGATGTGCCACAGGGCCGCGAGCGCCTGGTATTTCGGCCGGGCCATCGGGTCGTTCCCGACCGGGACCGGTTCCGGCGTCTCGCCTTTGGCGTACAGCGCCGCGTTCCTGCCGATTGCGCGGTACGTTTCGAGGTCGATCAGCGGGGCCTGGGGGAACAGCTCCAGGTTGCTGAGCGGGACCAGATCCTCCTGGTGGATGAGCGTCGTCCCGCGGGTCTGGATGCCGATAGAGATGCCTGACCCACAGAGCTTTGCGCCCCTGAGCCCGATGACGCCGAGATCGAGGTTGTCAGTGAAGCGGACCACACGGGCCGTGAGCCCTTCCTCCTCGATGCCGGCCATCATCTCGCGGAGGACCTCGGCGAGTTTGACGCCCGCGAGCGTCTCGTCTTTCATCTCGTTGAACCCCGCGCTGATCGAGATGACGACCTCGTCCGTGTCCGTACCCTCCTGGGCGGGGCCTTTCTCTGTCAGCACCAGTGTCCGCTCCTGCTGTTGTGCTTGTGCCATCGTCAGATGTCCTCCGGGTCGACCGCGAACCGAACCTGTTTCTTTTCCTCCCAGTCCTCACCTTCGAGTCGGTGACCTGTGCCCGGCCCTTCGTAGTCGTTGGGGTCGTTGACGGCGCTGACGACGTCGAAGTCGCCGTCGCCCTCGAAGATACCTGAGGTCTGGATGTAGTCGCCGGCCACGCGGCCTTTGAGGATGCCAAGCAGGTTCTCGGCGATGTCCTCGAAGCCGTTGTCGGCCAGTATCTTCACGATCTCCGCGCCGTTTAGGTCCTCCTCCATCATCTCCTCGGCGGCCTTGATGTCCTCGGCCGTGCTGCGGTCGGGCATGTCCTTGCTGCCGTCGGCGTAGACGGCGGCTTCGACCTCCTCGTCGGAGATCGGTGGGAAGCCGAGTTCCTCGAAGACGGACTGGACGGCCTTGGCGGCCCGCTCGCGGTACTCAAGCACCGTCTCCTCGTCGACGGGTTTCGTGCCGCCTTCGACCTGCAGGTCCCGCTGCATGATGTTGTACTCGTCGAAGTCGTAGGAGTCGAACGTCGACCCGGCGAACATGTTGTCGTAGTTCGGGACGGCGCTGTACCCTGAGAAGATGAAGTCCGTGCCGGCGAGGAACTGCGGCATCATCCGGGCGGTGCGGCGCTTGTCCGAGTGGGTGAACGTCTGGTCGTTCCCGGAGGCGACTTCGAGATCGGCCATCATCGTGATGAGGTTCTCGGCGGCGACCTCTTTGACGCCAGCCGGAACGGACGTCGGGATGGCGATACAACTGATACCGCCGTTCTGGAGGCCCTGGACGCCACAGCCTTTCGTGACGAGGATACACCGGCTCTCCAGGTACAGCATCGACTTGCCTTCGGCCTGGCCCATGTTGAGTTCCGACCCGGCCCCCGACGTGTACCGCATCTTCAGGCCGCGGGAGGCGTACCCCGAGGCGAGGAACGCCTTGGACCACGGCGTGTCGTCGCCGTCCTTGAACACGTCTTCGGTGCCGTAGACGGAGACGGTCTCGGCGTAGCCGGTCATCCCGCGCATGCCGAGTTCGAGTTCGGTCGCCTCCTCGACGGCACACTGGGTGATGACGCCGCCACGGCCACACTGGGCCCCGATCTGCTGGGCGAGGGCGGTCAGCGGGGCCATCCGCGCGACCCCGACTGTGTTCTCGATCTCGTAGAACCCACGGAGCGCGGCCTCCGCGGCGTCCGCGGCGATCTGTGCCACGTTGTCCTCGACGCTAGTGACGTGACACTGGTTGCCCGGCGTCCGGCGCGTCCGCATCTTCTTCATCGCCATGATGATCTCGGCGGTGTCGAGGTGGTTGACGACCGCCGAGAGCTTCGCCGGCGTCATCGCGGTCGTCAGCTCGACGATCTCCTCGCGTGGCACGTTGATGTCGACGAGGTCGCGGGCGACCTGTTCGGAGTCGGTCGCCATCGCCTCCTCGGCCTTCTCGACGTTGATGGCGTAATCGGCGATGAACCGGTCGATGAAGTCGAACTCCTCGCGGTCTTTCCCGTCCATCTCGACGATCTCCCCGTCCTCGACGGTGATGCTCGGATCGGGGTCGTTCGGGCTCTCCATCGCGACGAAACCGACCTCCGGCCACTCGTTGACGAACCCGTCCTCCGTGACGGCCCGTTCGTCCAGCGCCTCGAAACGTTTCGACCGTTTGGGCGCTGCCTCTTCGAGTTCGCCTGAGCCGTCGGCTACAGGTGTGTCATCATCTGTCATACACATATTTCATTGGAGAGTTAGGTTATATAATTTGGTGTTTTTATTACCCGAGAATATAAAGAAAGTATAAGTAAGGCAACTACAGTTGTATTGCAGGTTCGGGACGGCGCTACCGTTCGACTAGCAATAGCGGACAGTGTTGGGGACTAACGAACCGCTGACCGAAGTTACAGCTATGTCGGGGTACTGATGTATCGCTGGCACCGATGACTCATAGCTGGTATTAGCCTTCGAAGGCGTCGACGCCAGCCTGTGCGACTTCCATGTCCTCTTCGGCGCTGCCGCCCGAGACACCGACGCCGCCGACGACGGTTCCGTCGGCGTCCTCCAGCGGGAAGCCACCCCCGAAGGTGACGATGCGCCCGTCGTTCGTGGTTCCCAGTCCGTACAGCGACTCTCCGGGCTGTGACACCTCGTGGATCGTCTTCGTATCCAGTTTCAGCGACACCGACGAGTAGGCCTTGTTCTGTGCGATGTCGATGCTCGCTAGGAGCGCCCCATCCATCCGGTGGAACCCGACGAGGTTCGCCCCCCCGTCCATCACCGCGATGCACATGGGGACGTCTATCTCCCGGGCTTTCTCTTCTGCCGCTGCGATGATCGTCTTTGCGACGTCGAGTGTTACCGCTGTCATGGTGACATCCGTCCGCACAGTCGTCGTGACAGAAAATAAAACTATCCCCGAGATCGGAGTTCTTCCTTCGAACGGAACGTTTCGCTGCCCAGGCACACTCAGGCCGAGATAACCTCGTACTCGACCGAGACCGGGAAATCGACGGACTGGAGGATGAAACAGCGCTCCTGAGTGCGTTTCAACAGCACCTCGGCTTTCCTGCTAGCGGACTCAACATGAAGGCTCACTGTGAGATCGAAGGAGTCGATGGCAGTCGAACCATCGTCCGGTCGCAGTCGGAGCGTCCCGTCGGCGTTCACTTCCTGAAACGAGAAATCGGAGTTGTCGGCCATGACGGTGAAGGTCGCGACGTAGCAGTTCGTGAGCGCGATGGCGTAGTAGTTCTCGGGCGCCGGGCCGTCGAACGACCCACCGAACTCCTGTGGGATGCCGACCTCGAACTGCCCGCGGGATTCAGTCGTCCAGCGGTCGGTGTCGTCCGTCGCCGTGGCCTGTGCGTGGTAGTCTTCGGAGTACTCGACCATACGCTGGCTGAGGACTGTATGGAAAAAAGCGTATGCACGGCAGGGAGACCATCTCTCCAGTTCGAGTATCGGCCCACAGGTCACCGCCGCCAACGGTATATGCCAGTGGCGTGTTATTGACACACAGTGACATACAATCGGGTACTCGTTCTAACAGGGGACGACGCGGTCGCGGCGCGAAACGCCGAGGCGGGCGTCGCGCTCGCGAGGCGGCTGGACGCCGACGTCCACCTCCTGCGCGTCGTCGAGACGGAGTCCTCCCGCCTCTCGCCGGGCGCGAGGGTATCGTCGGCCGCAGCCGAGCAAGTGGTTCCGTCGGACACCGAGGAGCGAGTCTCGGAGACAGCAGTCGACGGACGGATACACACCGGCGACGGTCCCCTGCGGGAACAGGTCCGTGACTACGTGACCGAAGCGGACATCGACCTCGTCGTCATCGGGTCACAGGCGAGCAACAGCGCGTTCGACCGCCTCGTCGAGGGCGTGGGACATGTGGCCGACATACCGATTCTCGCGGTCCCCGACGACACGGCACAGGTCCGGCTCGATCAGTTGGTCGTGCTCAATCTGGAGACGGTCCCCAGCGAAGCGGCGGCCGAACACGCTGTGGCGGTCGCCGAGGCACATGGAGCGACGGTGTGTGTCGTCACCGTCATCGATCTCCAGCGGGCGGCAGGCCCGTTCAACGCCGGCGGAGTCTCGGAAGCGTTCATCGAGCGCAAAGAACGGGAACTGCGGTCGCCGGTCGAAGCCGTGGCCGACACCGACGGCGACCTGACGTTCGAAACGCTCGTCGGGTCCGGCCAGCCAGGTGAGGCGCTCGACGAGTTCGTCGCCGATGCCGGTGCGGACGCCCTGGTCGTCGGCCACGACGAGAGCCCCGCGCTATTCGGGCGACTCCGCCCGACCAGCGTCAGCCGCATTCGGCGGACAGTCGACGTCCCGCTACTGGTCGTCCCGTGAGCGCATCTATTACCGACACGGGCTCCGGACTCACTCGGATAGCCCTTGGCCGTCAGCCCTCACCAGACAGACCCGAATCGCAGGGGACGACCGGCCCGATCCGCGCCGTCCTCGGCCGATAGCTGTTCGAGAGCGCGGTGCCTCACGACTTCGGTGTGAATCACGTCAGTGAGCCGTTCGTGTGCGCCGATGGGCACCGGTGTCACCCTGGGCTGAGTACGCCGAGACCGCCGTTCGGTGGCTATCACCAGCAGGGAAAGCTATTTCATATTTCCCTCGATAGCAGGGGTATGGCGTATCTCGCAGGTGTCGATATCGGTAATTCCAGTACGGAGGTCGCGCTGTTGCGCCAGCGGGACGGGCACCGCCCGGAGTTCTGTGCCAGTGCCCTCTACAGGACGACCGGGCTGAAAGGGACAAAAAAGAACGTCCCGGGCGTGGTGAGCGCGCTCTCCCGGGCCGCGACCGATGCGGGTATCGACGTAGCTGATATCGAGACGGTGCTTCTCAACGAAGCCGCACCTGTCATCGGCGACGTGGCGATGGAGACGATCACCGAGACTGTCATCACGGAGTCGACGATGATCGGCCACGACCCGTCGACGCCGGGCGGTGTCGGTCTCGGGAAAGGGACGGGCATCGAGATAACGGCGGAAATGGACGGCCACGACCCGGACGAACCCGTCGTCTTTCTGGTTCCCGAAACGGTCGATTTCGCCGTCGCTGCCGAAATCATCAACGAGTGGACCGAAGCGGGGTACGAGGTTGCCGGCGCTATCGTTCAGCGGGACGACGCCGTCCTCATCCACAACCGGATCGACATCGACATCCCGATCATCGACGAGGTGTCTGATCTGGGGAAGGTCCCGCGGGGACAGCCCACAGCCGTGGAAGTCGCACCCGAAGCGACGGGCCGGACCATCGACGAACTGTCGAACCCCTACGGCATCGCGACCGTGTTCGATCTCTCGTCCGAGGAGACCCAGAAGATAATCCCCGTCGCTCGTGCCCTCGTGGGTAATAAATCGGCAGTGGTCATCAAGACGCCGGCGGGCGACGTCGAGGAGCGGACGATACCCGCCGGCGAACTCCGTATCATCGACGAGCGCGGGACCACAACCGAGGTGCCGGTCGACGAAGGGGCAAACGTCATCATGGATGCGGTGATGGACAGCTGGCCGATTTCGGACGTGCAGGGTGAGAGCGGGTCGAACATCAGCGGCATGCTGAATCGGGCACGGAGCCAGATGGCCGAAGTCACCGGCCAGTCGGTCGACTCTATCGAGATCCGGGATATCATGGCGGTCGACACGCTCGTCCCGCAGAAAGTCGAGGGCGGGGTAGCCGACGAACACAGTATGGAAAGTGCGGTCGCCCTGGCCGCGATGGTGAAGACCCAGCAGCTCCCGATGCAACAGATCGCGGACGGCATCGAGGACGAGATCGGCGCGGAGGTCATCATCCAGGGCGTCGAGGCGAACATGGCGGTGCTGGGCTCGCTCACGACGCCGGGGACGGACCATCCGTTCGCGATTCTCGACATGGGCGGCGGATCGACCGACGCGGCGTACATGGACGACGACAGGGGTATCGAATCGATCCACCTCTCCGGTGCCGGCGACCTGGTCACGATGCTCATCGACTCCGAACTCGGGCTTGACGACCGCGACCTGGCGGAGGCGATCAAAAAGTACCCCTCGGCGAAGGTCCAGTCCCTCTACAGCATCCGCGAGGAGGACGGGACGGTCGACTTCTTCGACGACCCTGTCGACCCGAGCCTCTACGGCCGGACGGTCGTCCTCGAAGACGGCGGGAGCATGCGACCGGTGCCGGTCGACAAATCCCCCGAGGAGATACGCCGCGTCCGGCGGCGGGCCAAGCGGAACGTATTCGTCGAGAACGCAGAGCGCGCCCTCAATATCATCACGCCGACGGAGAGCATCCGGCAGCTCCCGTTCGTCGTCATGACCGGCCGCTCCGCGCTCGACTTCGAGATCCCGGAGATGATCTCCGACGCGATGGCCGAGTACGGCATCGTCTGCGGTCGGGCGAACGTCCGCGGCGAGATGGGGCCGCGAAACGCCGTCGCGACCGGACTCGTCCTTTCACACGTCGGCGGCGAGGGCTATCTGGACCTGGAGATCCCGTCCGGGCTCTCGACGTCGCTGGAACGGTCCACGGTCTGATACCGCAGCACCTGATTTTATAGTTGTGAGCGCACAAGACAAGCGCATGAGTGGCTGCCGCGGCCCAGTCGATCAGAACGACCAGATCCCGCGCGTGTTCGTGTGGTGCATCGGCGAGGAGCTGTCGGACCCGGTGGAGTACATCGAGCACGGCCTGGAAGAGGAGGGGGTCTCGTGGGCGGTCCAGTCGGGCTTCGATGGCGACAGCGTCCCGGTCGCCTACGACGCCTCTGTCAGTTCCCCCCTAAAAATCGGTGTGAGCGTGACGCCGGACGGGCGAGTGGTCGTCCACCACAAGCAACTGCCCGACGATGACCCACTGTTCGACGTCTCCCGTGTAACGGCCGAGACCGCCCGGAAACTCGGCTCGAACGCCGCTCGGCTCGCGAAGGGGACGCCCCTCAAAACGGTTACCTGACGGGCCGGTCCGGAGACAGTATTTTTTATCAGGGGGTCGCAATCGGGAGCGTGTATGGCACCGGAACACACGGCCTACATCGAGACGTTAGCACACGTGAACTGCGGCGCGTGTGACGGCTACTGGGGACTGAGCGACATCACCAGGACAGACCTGACAGACCGTGACTGGACCTGTCCCCACTGCGGGACGGAGAACCGGATCGGCGAACTCGTCGAGGAGTGACCCCGAGTATGAAAATCTACACCGGACGCGGCGACGAGGGACAGACCGACCTGCGGGACATGAGCCGAGTCTCGAAGGGGAGCCCCCGTATCGAGGCGTACGGCAACGCGGACGAACTGAACTCGCTCATCGGGACGATCCGGCCGACGGGCTACGCGGACATCGACGAGAACCTGGCGGCGATACAGAACCACCTCCATATCGTCCAGGCCGATTTCGCCAACCCAGACCCGGGCCCCGACGACCCGGTCATCGAGGAGCGTCACGTAGACCAGTTAGAGACGTGGATCGACGAGGCGTCGGCGGAGCTCGACCCGCTCGAATCGTTCATCCTCCCCGGCGGGAGCGACGCCGGGGCGGCGCTCCACCACGCGCGCTCGGTCTGCCGCCGCGCCGAGCGGCGAGCGGTCGCGTTCCAGGCCGAGGCTGACGAGGTCAACAAGCAGGCGGTCGCCTATCTGAACCGGCTCTCGGACCTACTGTTCACGCTGGCCCGACTTGTCAACGAGCGCGAGGGCGTCGGTGAGGCACATCCGACGTACTGACCGGCGGATCGTCACTCAGTTTCTGGGCAGTGAGAGCCGGACGCTCGGGCCGTCCGGAGATAGAACTATACGTTCGTGCCGAGATAGCACGGACTGAACCGATGGCGTCGACACTCAATCCGCAAGTCCAGGAGTACCTCCACGGGCTCTCGGAACAGGGGCTGCCGCCGCTGTATCGGTTGCCCCTCGCCGAGGCCCGTGAGACCTACCGCGACCTGAGCGTGTCCGACGAGCCGCCGGAGCCCGTCGGGTCGGTCACGGACAGGACCGTCCCCGGCCCGGACGGTGACGTTCCGATCCGTATCTACCGGCCGACGGCCGAGGGACCGCGACCGGCGCTCGCGTTCTTCCACGGCGGCGGCTGGATGCTCGGCGGCATCGACACCCACGACGCGCTGTGTCGCGCCCTCACCAACGCGAGCGACTGCGTCGTCGTCGCCGTGGACTACCGGCTGGCACCGGAACACCGGTTCCCTGACGGGCTGGAGGACTGCTACGCCGCGACGCAGTGGCTCGCGGAAAACGCCGAGGAGATCGGTGCGACGCCCGGCACGCTGGCCGTCGCCGGGGACAGCGCCGGCGCGACGCTCGCACTCGGCGTGAGCCTCCTTGCCCGCGACAGGGGCGGCCCGTCCATCGACTACCAGGTGCTCGCCTATCCGCCGGCAGCGTTCTCCTTCGAGACGGACTCCTACGAGGAGAACGCACAGGGATACTTCCTGACGCGGAAGGACATGGAGCGGTTCTGGAACGGCTACGTCCGGAGTGAACTGGACGGCGACCACCCGTATGCCGCCCCGCTGCAGGCCGACCGGCTGGAGGGGGTGCCATCCACCTTCCTGCTCACTTGCGGGTTCGACCCGCTCCGCGACGACGGCCGCGCGCTCGCGGACCGCCTCGACGCCGCGGGCGTCCCGACCCGCCACGTCCAGTACGACGACATGATCCACGGGTTCCTGACGATGCTCGCCGACCCGGAACTCGACCGTGCGCGGGAAGCCATCGACGAGATCGGCGACGCGGTTCGGTCGGAGCTGGGGTGAGGCCGTTCGCGGCGTCGCTCCGGGAGTCGTCGGGACGCTGTCGCGGGCAGTCGGGGACAGCGATATCTCGTGGAAGGTCATCTAGGATGAAGCATCGTGACTCAACACCGCCACGGCCGGTCCCGCCACATATTTTTTAGTAACCGCGCAGCGATATGCAGCGTACCGTGTCATATATTATCAAGATGCCGAAGCTCGGACTGGAGATGGAGCAGGGAACGGTGCTCGAATGGACCGTCGAGCAAGGCGACGAAGTCTCTGAGGGAGAGATGATCGCCGAGGTCGAGTCCGAGAAGAGCATCGGGGAAGTCGAGGCGCGCGAGGACGGGACAGTTCGGCGCGTCTACGCCGAAGTGGGAGACGCCGTCCCGCCGGGAACGCCGATCGGAATTTTCGCAGCGCCGGACGCCGATATCGCTGACCTGGAGGCGGAGGCCGAGGCCGAACTGGAGGGTGACGCCGCAGACGAGGCCGAAACAGCCGAAGCGGAATCAGCCGAGGCGGAATCAGCCGAGGCGACCGAAGCGGTCGCCGCAACTCCCGAAACGGCAGGGGGTGGCGGTGACGACGGGGGCCAGGTGGGCGGCGCTGGGGGAAGCAGCGGGGACGTGAAAGCCTCGCCGCGTGCACAGAAGCGCGCCGAGGAACTGGGCGTCGACCTGGCGACCGTCGAGGGGACCGGGTTCGACGGCGCGATCACGGAGGACGACGTCGAAGCGGCAGCCGACGCGGTCGAGAGTGACACGGAGACAGCAGAAGCCACAGAATCGGTGAAGGCCTCACCGCGTGCAGAGCAGCGTGCAGAGGAACTGGGCGTCGACCTGACCACCGTCGACGGGACTGGCTTCGAGGGTGCGATTACCGAGAGTGACGTCGAGGCCGCCGCCGAGGCGGAACCGCCCGTCAAGCGGGCCGAGCGACAGCGCGGTGGCATGGAGTGGCTCCCGGCCGAACGGCCGGAACTGGACCGGTACGAACGGGTCACGGCCACCGCGGACCCGTCCGCCGGCGAGGCGCTGTTCGAGACGATGGAGGCGGTCCGGACGGCCTTCGAGCAGCGCGTGACGATGACCGACGTGGCGCTCGTCCTGGCCTCGGCGACGCTCACCGAATATCCAGTGCTGAACGGCACCTTCACCGAGTCGACCCACCAGGTCACGGAGCCACAGCACATCGCCCTCGTCGCCGACATCAACGGCTCAGTTTCGGGGGTCATCCCCGACGCTGCGAACAAGTCCCTCACCGAGATCGTCGACATCCGCCAGTCGGTCGACGGCGAGAGCGAGCCGTCCCACCAGGCCACCTTCACCGTCACGAACGCCGCCGAGACCGACGGCAGCGGTCGGCTGATCAATCCGCCGGCCGTCGCGGCGCTCGAACTAGATCCGACCGGTGAACGAGCCGTCCCGACGGAGAACGGCGTCACCATCCAGCCGCTCGTGACGGCTAGCCTCACGTACGACACGCGCGCGGTCGGTGCCGGGGAGGCACAGGCGTTCCTCGATGAGTTCTTCGAGCGGGCCGAGCGTGCGTCGGACCTCGTGCTCGGGTCCTATCGCGGGCGGGAGTGAGTGAGAGGGGAGCGTCGCCGACTCCGTGCTTCTGCGGTAGGCTATCGCGGCCGCCAACGGTGTTGCCGATCTACAAAAGAGCTGTACATTCATATACAATGAAAAGAAATCCTAGAAGGCCATGCAAGCCGCAACCTACCACGGCCGGAAAGACATCCGCGTCGAAGAGGTAGAGGAAAGGAGCATAGACGCGGGCGCGGTGCGAATCGACATCAACGCCTGTGGGATCTGTGGGTCTGATCTCCACGAGTACACCGCCGGCCCCATCTTCGTCCCGGAGGGAGAGCCACACCCTGTCTCGGGAGAGCAAGCGCCGATCCGGATGGGACACGAGTACAGCGGCACAGTCACGGAAGTCGGGGAAGGTGTGACAGATCTAGCCGTCGGGGATGCCGTCGCTATCAATCCCATCCTCTACTGCGGCGAGTGTCGGCAGTGTCACGAGGGGAACTACCACATCTGCGAATCGATCGGATTCATCGGCCTCTCCGGCGGAGACGGTGGGTTCGCCGAGAGTGCCGTCGTCGACGCTGAGCGGGCTGTCCCGCTGGGAGACGACGTTCCCGTCGAACACGGTGCGTTGGTCGAGCCGTTGAGCGTCGGCCTCCATGCGGTTCGTCGGTCGGGACTCCAGGCCGGCGACGCGGTCGCCGTGTTCGGGAGCGGCCCCATCGGGCTCTCGGTGATTCAGTGTGCTCGCGCCGCCGGTGCGGGACGGATCTTCGTCTCCGAACCGCGCGACGCCAGACGGGACCGCGCCGCGGATTGCGGTGCCGAGGAACTCATCGATCCGACGACGACCGACCCCGTCGAGCACATCCAGTCGCAGACGGACGGCGGAGCCGACGTTACGTTCGAAGTCGCCGGCGTCGAACCCTCGTTCAACGCGGCGGTCGAGAGCACAGCCCCGAGTGGCCGGACGACCATCGTCAGTATCTGGGAAGAGGAGGTGAGCACCCATCCGAACAGTCTCGTCCTCGGCGAGCGGACGGTGACCGGAACGCTCGCCTACCTCGGCGGGCCGCGGGCGGGCGAGGAGTACGGGATGGTGATCGATATGCTCGCTGACGGTCGCCTGGACCCCGAACCGTTCATCACTGGCCGGATCGGCCTGGAAGAGATCGTCGAGGAAGGGTTCGACCGGCTCATCGACCCCGAGAGCGACCACGTGAAAATCCTGGTCAAACCCGACATGGCGTAGCGGCTCCGGCCGCACTGCCGGGGAAATATTGGTCCACCGATCAGGGGTTCTCGACCGTCGTCGCGTCCTGATGTAACACGCCCGCGTCGGCCGCGGCACCGAGCGCGGCGTCGACTGCCACCAGTCGCGGTCCGTCAGCGACGGGCGTGATCTCGACGGTCGCGTCGGCCAGTTCGAGTTCCCGCTCGCCGTCCGCGCCGACGACACCGTCCTCAACGGCGAACGTCGCGGACTCGTCCCAGTCCAGTGGGTCGTGATCGACGATCCCGACCTCGGTCGTCATCCCCGGTGCGAGGATTCCCCGGACCGTCCGGGACGCGTCCGCGGGGTCGCCCAGGCGGAGCGCCGCGCCACCCGGTTCGTCGGGGGCCAGCGGCTCCAGGCACCCGGCGACGCAACTGAGGCCGATTTCGGACGGGTGCGCCCGCGAGACGACACCGCCCAGCAGTTCCGAGGGGTCGATGACGGCGCGGGTCCCGACGAACGGGCGGTCCGTGATTTCGACGGCGGCCAGTCCCGTGAGCCGCTTCGTGCCGTTGATATCGTCGGCCACCACATCTATTTTTCCGTGGCGGGAGGTGACGGCGTCGGCGTCGACGGCGTCGCTCGCAACGACTGCCGCGGCCGCGCCAGCGGTCGTTCCGTCGACGGGCGTCGGCACGACGTTGTTCGTCCCCGTCGAGACGGAGACGAGCGACACGTCGCCGAGTTCCATCGCCGCGTCGCGGGTGGTCCCGTCGCCGCCCAGCACGACCACGGCGTCGGCGTGCTCGCGGAAGTGGGCGGCCGCGCGCCGCGTGTCAGCCGCCGACTTCTCGACGGGCATGTCCACCTGTTCGATCGCGACGCCGTCGGGAGCCTCCGAAACCGCGTGGGCCGCGATCCCGGCGTTGTCCGGCATGACCGCGACGCTCGGGGTGTCGGGAACGATGGTTAGGCCCGCCAGAACGCACTCGGCGACGCGGCGCTTGGCGTAGTTGTCGACGACGCTCGCGCCGCCGGTGAGACGGCGGATATCGCGACCGGCGGCCGGATTGACGACCAAGCCTACGCGAGCCACGTGTTCAGGTGATCCGCTCGATTGCGTGCTGGACCTCGTCCCCGTCGGGCAGGACCTCCTGTTCGAGCGGCGGGCTGAACGGCATGTGCGTGTCCGGCGTACCGACCCGCTGTATCGGCGCGTCGAGGCTGAAAAAGGCCTCCTCCTGCGCTCTGGCGGCGACTTCGGCGTGGATGCCGTAGGAGAGGGGGCTCTCGTCGGCGACGACGAGGCGACCCGTCTTCTCGACGCTCTCGACGATGGTGTCGGTATCGAGCGGGTACAGCGACCGGGCGTCGATGACCTCGACGTCGACGTCGCCGTCCAGGGTCTCGGCCACGTCCAGGGACTCGCCGACGAGGCGCTGGGTCGCGACGACAGTGACGTCGTCGCCCTCCTGTTCGATGCTCGCCTCGCCGATAGGGACGGTGAAGTCCTCGTCGGTCGGGACCGACCCCTTCTGCTCGTAGATCATCTTGTTCTCGAAGACGAACACGGGATCGTCCGAGCGGATGGCGGCCTTGGTGAGGCCTTTCGCGCTGGCCGCCGTTCCGGGGGCGACCGCTTTCAGGCCGGGGAAGTGAGCGATCCAGGCGTGGACCGTCCCGGAGTGCTGGCTGGCGGCCCCCATACCACCGCCTTCGGTCGTCCGGACGGTGACGGGCATCTCCGTCTTCCCGCCGAACATGTAGCGCATCTTCGCCATCTGGTTCATGATCTGTTCCATCGAGACGCCCATGAAATCGCTGAACATGAGTTCGACGACCGGGCGCGTGCCGGTCGCGGCCGCGCCCGTCGCAGCGCCCATGAACCCCGCCTCGGCGATTGGCGTGTCCCGAACGCGCTCCTCGCCGAACTCCTCGAAGAGGTCACCTGTCACTTCCAGGACGCCACCGAACAGGCCGACGTCTTCGCCCATGACGTACACGTCTTCGTCGCGTTCCATCTCCTCGCGGAGGGCCTGTCTGATGGCCTCCCGAACGGTCATCGTCTCGGTCTGTTCCGCATCGATCTGGGCCTGTGCAGTCATTGTGAGTCACCTCCGCGCGTGCCCCCGTCGGCACGCGGACTGGCCGCGAACTGTTCGATTTCGGGGACTGGTTCGCCGAACATGTCCTCGTAGGCCTCGGACGGGTCGGGCATGTCCGCGTCCTGAGCGTAGTCGACGGCGTCGGCGATAGTCGCCTCGACCTCGGACTGCAGCTCTTCGAACTCCGATTCGGTGAGCTCGCCGCGGTCGATGAGGCGATCCTTGAACGACTCGATGGCGTCGCGCTCCTTCCACTGCTCGATCTCCTCTTTCGTGCGGTAGGGCTGTTCGTCGCCCTCGTAGTGGCCGCGGTAGCGGTACGTCTCGGCTTCGATAAACGTCGGCCCGTCGCCCGCCCGGGCGCGCTTCCGGGCTTCCTCGACGGCCTCGGCGACGGCAGTGACGTCCATCCCGTCGACGGTGACGCCGGGGATGTCGTAGGCCTGGGCCGTGTCGCTGAGGTGCTCGACGTTGTGCTGTTTGTCGACCGGCGTGGCCTCGCCGTACTGGTTGTTCTCGACGAGGAAGATGGCCGGGAGGTCCCACGTCGAGGCCATGTTGATCGCCTCGTGGACCTGCCCCTGTGCGACGGCTCCGTCGCCGAGGAAGCCCAGGGCGACCTTGTCAAGGTCCTTGTAGTCGATGGTGAGCGCCGCACCGGTCGCCATGGGCGGCCCGGCACCGACGATGCCGTTTGCGCCGAGCATCCCGGAGTCGACGTCGGCGATGTGCATCGAGCCCCCCTTGCCGTTGCAGTAGCCGTCCTGCTTGCCGAACAGTTCGGCCATCATCAACTCGGGATCGAGTCCCTTCGCGATGCAGTGGCCGTGACCGCGGTGCGTGCTGGCGATGTAGTCGTCCGGGTCGAGCGCCGCACAGGCACCGACGCCGACCGCCTCCTCACCGATGTACAGGTGGACGAACCCCGGGATTTCCCCGTCGGCGAAGTACTCGCCTGCGGTCGTGTCGAACTCCCGTATCAGGAGCATCCGACGCAGGGCTTCGAGCCGTCCGTCGTCCGTGGCTAGTGTATAGTCTGCCATACTACGTTAACTGATGACACTTAACACGATATTAGTAGTATCGGTATTCTCCGGTGGTATCATCGCATATATACCTTCGACGGTAAGTTCCGGCTATCGGATGAAAACCGAGAGCAGTTCCTCGGGCGTCGGATCGCGAAACCGGTACCGCGTCGGTGCTCGTCGGACCGCAAACAGGTCCAGACGAACGACCAGTCGCCGGCCGTCGCTGAGCGTGCCGCGACAGATCGGGCCGCGGCTCGTGACGGCGAGGTACGGCGGGGCCGGGATCGGTCTGCCCTGTACGTTCTCGTCTATCGCTGCCGTCCCTGTCCGCAGTATTTCGAGGAGGTCCGCCGTCAGTCCCCGCTCTCGAAGAAGGTGCTCCAGCGGTTCCGTCACTGCGCCCGATTCCCGCACGTCGTCGGTGGGCCAGGCGGTGGCTACTGAGCGGCCGGCGTCGATAACCGACTGCAGGGTCTCGCGATGCGATTCGAGGAGCCGCGTTCGAATCGTCGACTCCGGGTGTGTCACAGGCGTGTATTGGAGCGGTACATCTAAAAAGCACACTGATCTATCAGGAATGGCCGACCGAACGAGCTTTCGGCACGGTATTGTCCAATTCGGTGATATTTTCATCCGTTCCAGTGACATATGGAACCGATAGTTGCTCACCTGTCAGCGATAGTTGATAGATGACATAAATCAATCAATAATAATGTGCTATTTGTCAACAGTTGGCGCTTGCATGGAGGGAGATGGGTCGGTGAACACCCTGCTGTCCGTTCAAAGCCAGCAACGGCAACCACCACAGGCAGTGGGTACCCGGCCCGTGAATAACAACTGTACTGGTATTAGATCGCACGTGATACCGGGCAACCGTCCGCGATTGCTCTCGGCTGATCTGTCGATAAAACAAACAGCGCTGTCACTCGTGGGCCAGGTTGACCTCGATGACGTTGGCAGCCTGTTGCACCGTGTCGATGAGGTGCGCTCTGCGGCCCGGCGACTGCAACCGGTTGATGGGTGCGGTGATGCTGATCGCGGCCTCGCGGCGGTCGCCGGTGTCGATGGGGACCCCGACACAGCCGGTGCCGTCGACCCGCTCCTCGGTGTCATCGGCGACGCCGCGCTCCCGGATCGTCTCGAGCTCCGCGAACAGCGTCTCGCGGTCGGTGATGGTGTTCTCCGTCTCGGCCGGTAGCCCGCGGGTGTCGATGATTTCCGCGACCCGGTCGTCATCGAAACTGGACAGGAGCGCCTTGCCGATGGCGGTTTTGTGGAGGTGGATGCGCTTCCCCAGGCGCGTATCGAGCGCGACTGCCTGGTCGCCGCTGGTCGTGTGGATGTAGATGCCGTAGCCCTGCTCTTCGATCATCAGGTTCGCCAGTTCGCCGGTCTCGACGGCCATGCGTCTGACCTCTGGTTTGGCGACTTCGTAGATGCCGTCGTACCGCTGTGCGATGCCGCCGAACTCCAGCCACCGGAGCCCGATCCGGTACTCGCCGTCACGCTCGACCACCAGCCCCTCGTCTTCCAGTGTCACCAGGTGCTTGTATATCGTGCTCTTTGCGGGCTCCAGCGAGTCGGCGAGTTCGACCAGCGTCGCACTTCCACCGAGTTCCTTGATCCCCGAGAGTACCGCCAGCGAAGTCTGTGTCGCCCGGACCGAGTCCGTTTTTGCCCGTGTCATTGGATACCGGTTCTACTGCCGCTCGAATAAAATTGCCGTATCGACTGTGTCACGGCCCCTGATCGGCTGCTGAGACTGAGCGTGCTGCCGGACTTGCGTCACACGTTCCATTGGCCGACGCAGCTATTCGAAAATACGAAACGGAACACCGGCCGCTTGGCACGAAAGCGACAGTCGAAATCGTCGGGACTGCCGTGGCGCGGCGACCGACCAGTCCCGAGATACCGACAGAACGGGACCTCCGGCTAGCCGCTACAGAGCCCGGATGGTCACGGGCTAAAAAGTAATATCGACGATACGTTTCATATATTCGAACACCCGGTAAGACAGTGGAACGGCGATGCTCGCTGGCGTTTCGACAGGCCGTGGACGGTAGATTTAAGCGGGTCCGTCGGGATTTTTGAAACGAGTTATGAGTGTGACGCGACACTACGACCGCGAGTTCGTCAGAACGTTCTTTACCTCGCCGACAGCCGTCGACGGGGAGGACGATTCCGCGAAGATGCTGCGGAGCGCGGGCCAGCTCCGTGGCCTGCAGGCACCGGACGTCTGGGTCCCGGACAACGAGGACGCGACGGCGCCGAACATGCGCGACGAGGGCGTCCAGAACATCATCGAAGTCGTCGCCGAGCATGGCGCCGAGTTCCCCGGCGAGATCCACCCGCGCGTCGTCTGGCACCGCGAATCGCCGACGACCCGCTATCAGGGGTTCCAGCAGATGCTCGAGATCACCGACCCCGACAACGGCGCGGTCGACTACATCGACGGGTTCGTCATTCCGGAGGTCGGCGACATCGACGACTGGAAGAAGGCCGACGAGTTCTTCACCATCATCGAGCACGAGCATGGCCTCGAAGAGGGGAGCCTCTCCATGTCGGTCATCGTCGAGAGCGGCGAGGCCGAACTGGC
Source organism: Haloarcula sp. HT12 (assembly GCF_055271655.1). Taxonomy (NCBI): domain Archaea; kingdom Methanobacteriati; phylum Methanobacteriota; class Halobacteria; order Halobacteriales; family Haloarculaceae; genus Haloarcula; species Haloarcula sp. HT12. The sequence continues at coordinate 842,855 of NZ_JBUXKW010000002.1, read as the reverse complement.
GATGGGTGACCTGCGCGAGGAGATGGGCAAGCCCTCGAACAACCTTGAACGCATGTTCCTGCTCGTCGACGGCGAGGTCGACTACACGAAGGACATGCGCGCGATGACGCCCACCGGCGAACTGCCGCCGTGGCCCGAACTCCGGCACAACACCTCCCGCGGGGCCAGCGCCGCGGGCCTCATCGCCGTCGACGGCCCCTACGACGACATCCGCGACGTCGAAGGCTACCGCGAGCGGATGAAGGACAACCGTGCGAAGGGGATGACCGGCATCTGGTCGCTGACGCCGGGCCAGGTCGTGGAGGCGAACACGGCCCCGCTCCCGCCCAAAACCGGGAGCTGGCTCCTCGAAGTCGGCGGCCGGGAGGTCGAACTCGAAGCACAGGACGGCACGCAGGTGTACGATGGCGACGACCTCTCGCTGGAAACGGACGGCGATGGCGGCTACGTTCTGCAGGCAGGTGGCGAGCGACTGGAACTGGACGAGGAGGAACTCACCGAGGAACTGCTCGACCGCACCGCGTACATCCCCAGCATGACCGACATCGTCGACTCCATGGAGGAGTTCGAGGCCGCGAAGGAGGCCGGGAAAGGTGCCATCGCGATGACCCAGGCCGCGACGCTGGTCATCGACGGCGTCGAAGTCGACATCAGCAAGGACCGGATGTGGGACGAAGCGACCTACCAGGCCGCCCAGACGCCCATCACGCTGTTCCAGGACGTGTACGAGCACCGCCCGGACCAGCACGAAGAGTTAGAGGAGATGTACGGCGCTGACATCGTCGAACGCGCAACTGCCGTCGGGAACTGACAGTCGGAACCGGTATTTCGTTATTCGAAACACCGTGGGCGCGGTTCGGTTTACGAGTCCTGCAGGCTTCGAATTTTTCAGTCTTCCAGCGGTTCGATGAGTTCGACGTGGTGGCCGTCTGGGTCCGCGACGAAGGCCGTGTACGCGCCGGCTTCCGGCTGTTGCCCCGGCTCTTTGACGACGCCGTGGTGGTCGATACGCTCGACCGTCGCGTCGACGTCGTCCACGCCGAGTGCGAGGTGGTCCCAGCCGGTCCCCATCTCGAAGCTCGTCTCCCCCTCCGTCTCCGAGAGCTGCAGTTCGACGCCGTCGTCGTCGGCCACGTAGTAGTTGGTCGTCTCGCCGTCGGGCGTGGTGAACTGCCAGGACTCCTCGAAGCCGAACTGTTCGTAGAACGCGATCGATTCCGCCTCGTCGGCGACGTTCAGACACATGTGGAGTACGCTTGCGCTGCCCATACACCGCATCAGACGCCCCGTGGCAAATAGCTGGTGGGCCGTCGCGGAAACCGATGGCCGCATGCACAGATTTTAATGATTATTACTCCTGAATACCCGTATGGCCATCGAAAACGTCGAGGATGCCTGGTCAGCAGAGGAACTGGACCTCGACCGACCGGACGTGGACGCGTATCGAGATCTGGCGGAAGCGCTCCGTTCGCGGGTCTCGGGTGGGGTCGAGTTCGACGAGTACGCGCGGGTGCTGTACGCGACGGACGGGAGCGTCTACCGCGCCGAGCCGGCCGGGGTCGTGTATCCGACCGACATCGACGACGTACAGGCGGCCGTCGAGGTGGCGACTGATCACGGCGTCCCGATCATGCCCCGCGGGACCGGATCGTCGCTCGCTGGACAGGCCATCGGGCCGGGCTGTGTCGTCCTGGACATGTCCCGGCACATGGACGGCATTCTCGATGTTCGGCCCGACGAGCAGACGGCGCACATCCAGCCCGGCGTGGTGCAGGACGACCTTGACGACGCGCTGGCCGACTATGGGCTCAAATTCGCCCCGGACCCGGCGTCGTCGAACCGGGCGTCGGTCGGCGGCGGCATCGGGAACAACTCCACCGGCGCACACTCGGTCAGGTACGGCATCACCGACGCCTACACCGACGCCGTGAAAGCCGTCCTCTCGGACGGGTCGCTCATCCACGCCCGCGAGGTCGTCATCGACTCCCCGGAGTGGGACGACATCGTGAACAAGGACGACCGGGAAGCCGACATCTACCGGACGGTCCGCGAGATCGTCGAGGAGAACGCCGAAGAAATCGAAGCGCGGTATCCGGACCTCAAGCGTCGGGTGTCGGGCTACAACCTCGACCGCGTCGTCTACGAGAACGACGACGGGGAACGAGTCATGAACCTCGCGAAGCTGTTCGTCGGCAGCGAGGGTACCCTGGGCGTCATCGTCGAGGCCGAGCTCTCGCTCGTGACCGTCCCCGAGGAGACCGCGCTGGCGCTGTACTGCTTCGACAACCTCACTGACGCGATGAAAGCCGTCCCGGTCGCCCTTGAGTACGACGTCAGCGCGGTGGAGTTGATGGACGACGAGGTGTTCAGGCTCGCGGCCGGCTCCGACGGCTACGCCGAGTACGTCGAGCCGATTCCCGACCGGGCGGCGGCCGCGCTGATGCTGGAATACGACTCGGAACTGCACGACGACTTCGAGGCGGCCATCGCCCGGACCACCGAGCGGTTCGTGGACGAGGGGGCGGCCTTCGAGGTGGTCGAGGCCTACACCGACGCCGACCAGGCCGACCTCTGGAAGCTCCGGAAGGCGGCGATCCCGCTCCTGATGTCCATGGACGGCGACCCCAAGCCGTACCCGTTCATCGAGGACGCGACGGTCCCGCCGGCGGAACTCGCCGAATATGTCGAGAAGTTCGAAGAAGTGCTGGCCGACCACGACACCTCGGCCGCGTACTTCGCCCACGCCGGCTCCGGGACGCTCCACATCCGCCCGATCCTCAATCTGAAGGAAGAGTCGGGCATCGAGGACATGCACTCTATCACCGACGACGTGACCGACCTCGTGCTGGAACACAACGGGTCCTTCTCCGGCGAGCACGGCGATGGGATGGCCCGGACGGAGTTCACTCCCAAGATGTACGGCGAAGATCTCTGGGACGCGTTCAAGCAGGTCAAGACGGCCTTCGATCCGCAGTGGTGGATGCACCCGGGCAACGTCGTCTACCGCGAAGGCCCAGCGGATATCGGCCCCGACGCCGACCGCGGCGTCGGCGCGGACATGCGCGAGAACCTCCGGTACGGCCCGGACTACCAGTCTTTGGAGCCTCAGACGACGCTGGACTTCGAGGACGAGGGCGGCTTCTCGCACCTCGTCGAGCTGTGTAACGGCTGTGGGACCTGCCGCCAGACCGACGGGGACGTGATGTGTCCCACCTACCGCGCCTCGAAGGAGGAGGTGCAGGCGACGCGGGGCCGGGCGAACCTCCTCCGGTCGGCCATCAGCGGCGATCTGGACGAAGAGGAGATCCACTCCGAGCGCTTCCAGCAGGAGGTGCTCGACCTCTGTGTCGGCTGCAAGGGCTGCAAGAGCGACTGCCCGACCGGCGTCGACATGGCGAAGCTCAAGACCGAGCTGAAACACCAGCACCACGAGAAGGATGGAACGAGCCGCCGGGAGCGCCTGTTCGCCAACATCGACACCGCCTCGAAGATCGGGTCGGCGCTGGCTCCGGTTTCGAACTGGGGGACGGACCTCCCGGGCGCGCGGGTCGTCATGCAGAAGCTGTTCGGCATCGCGCCGGAGCGCGACCTCCCCACCTTCCGCCGCGAGACGCTCCAGGACTGGTTCGACGCCCGCGGGGGCTCGGCCGTCTCACCGGGCGAGGCCGACCGGAAGGTCCTGCTGTTCCCCGACACGTACACGAACTACTCGTATCCGGCCGCCGGCAAGGCCGCCGTGGAAACGCTCGAAGCCGCAGGCGTCCACGTGAGTATTCCCGACGACACCGCGCCGTCCGGGCGGGCGGCGTACTCCACCGGCATGCTGGACCTGGCTCGCGAGCGGGCAGCAACGAACGCGACCCGGCTCTCGGGCCGCGTGGCGGACGGCTGGGACGTCGTGTTCGTCGAACCCTCCGACGCGGTGATGTTCCAGGACGAGTACCGCGACCTGCTCGACGGCCCCGAGGTCTCGCAAGTGGCCGACAGCGCCTACGGCGTCCTGGAGTACCTCGACACGTACCGGCTCGACGACGCGCTGCCGATCACGGACCGCTCGTTGGGGGCCGCTGGGTCGGTCAGCTACCACGGCCACTGCAACCAGAAGGGGACCAACAAGGACCACCACGCCGTCGGCGTGATGCGCCGCGTCGGCTACGAGGTGGACCCGCTTGACTCGACGTGCTGTGGCATGGCGGGGAGCTTCGGGTACCACGACGAGCACTACGACCTCTCGAAGATCATCGGCCGCCTGTTGTTCGACAAGGTCGACGAGAGCGACGGCGACCGCGTCGTCGCACCGGGCGGGTCCTGCCGCTCGCAGTTGGGCGACCGCGAGGGCACCGATGAAATCCCGCCCCACCCCATCGAGGTCGTCGCCGAGCGAGTGTCGTAGACGAGAGCCGTCACACGGTTGGTGTGACAGGCGCGGCGACGACGCTCTCGAACGGTTGTACTCCATTTGTATCAAAAAATTATGAAAAATACTATATATAATCTCCTCGTCCATTCGGCCATGGCAGAGAAGAGGATCGTCGACTGCGCGCACCTGCGTGTGCCGGATCTGGAGCGTGGCGTGGGGTTCTACACGGAGACGCTGGGATTCGTCGAGCGGTCCCGAACAGCAGGGCTGAGCCGTCTCGCGACGCCGACACGGCGGGGCAGTCGGTGTGCGCTCACGCTCAGTGAAGGCCAGCGCGGACTCGACCGGCTCGCTATCGGCGTCAGCGAGGCTGAGTTTCGCGATATCGAATCCCGGCTCACCGGACGGGAGACCGACTTCACCCGCCGAAACGGGACCGAGACAGCCGAAGGACGGACGCTACGGGTCACGCTCCCCGGCGGCCTGCCAATCGAGATCCGTAGCCGGGCCTCCGGACAGGCGCGGGGGCAGGCGTCGGTGCCGTCAACGGAAGCGTCGTGTGTGCCACACGGGATCGACCACGTGACACTCACAGCGGCCGATGTGAAAGCTGACGCCGAGTTCCTGCGGGACGAACTCGGCTTCCGGCTGTCGGATATCGCGATGGCTGGACCCGATATATGGGGGCGTGCGTTCGCCCACCGGGGAGACGGGACACACGACGTGGCGCTGGTGATGGAACCGCTGGCACCGTCGACGCGGTTGCACCACGTCGCCTGGCGGACCCCCGATGTCGACAGCCTGACGCGGCTCATCGAACGGGTTCGGACGGCCGGACACGAGGTGGATGTCGACGTGCAGACGGGGATGCACGGCACGCGTGCCGCTGTGTACGTCCGCGACCCTGCCGGAACCCGGCTGGAACTCACGACAGCAGCCACGAGCCAGACACCTACCGCACCGATTGCGCTGTCCCGGGCGGACCCCGACGACATCGATGCCCTCTGGCCGGAGACACACCCACGGCGGACCGGGTAGACCAGACCATCGAGGGGCCCGAGTTCGAGCGGTGGCCGGGCTATCGCTGCCGCAGCAGACCCGTGCTTTTACCATGACCGTCGTCGTCATGTTTCAAATAATGCTAGATATATCCATATATGACATTTTTGTAGTTCACTGTATTTTTCTGTGCTTAAACTCTGACTCATCGTATTTATCATTCGAAATTTAGTAAAGTAAAACGTCAATATGATACTAGAACAATAAATACAGTCAGATACCATCCAGAGCTGGAATATGATTGCACAACCAAGTCACGTTCAGCTTTTGTCCCAGTTCGGACCGGAGCGGCTTCTGTTACTCATTCGAACTCGCCGACACAGCTCGGTCAGAGAAACGAATGTACAGTTGTTAGAAATTGTTCCAGTTACATGACGAGTCCCGTCGGCACCCGAACGTCAGTTTCGGGTGAACGACGCCGTGCCGTCGGTGAACGTCAGCGATTCGCGGTCGGTGACTTCGGCGGCGGTCGGCAGGTCCTCGACGACCGGCTCGGAGACGTGGAGCGGGGACAGGTCCTGCGTGTTCTGGACCCACACGATTCGCACGGTCTCGGGGTCGTAGCCACCGAGCGCGGACAGCGCCGTCCGGACGGCGAACTCGTCGTCCGGCGCGACGAGCGGGAGCTTCGCCTTCGCCGTCGACCCGCTGGTGAGCGCGTTCGCGTACGTTTTCTGGAGGTCCAGTTGATCAACCGCGGCCCGGCGAGTGATGTCCGCCAGGCCGATGCCGTTGCCGTTGCCCTTCGTCGCCTCGGTGAGCCCGCGGGCGTACAGCAGCTTGATCGACGGCTCATCGGGGTCCGGGGCGTTGAGGACGCGGTAGCGGCCGATGACGTTCGTGTCCATCCCCGCGCCGGAGACGTCCTTGCCGAGTTCGTCGACGACGAGCAGGTCGATGTCGTCGACCGGGAGCGTCGCCATCTCGTCGTAAGCTCGCTCCAGCAGGGCTGGTTCGCGGTCGGTGAACGACCCCGCCGGAATCGCTTCGACGCGGGCCGTCTCCTCGTGGAAGTTCTCGACCAGCGCGACACCGCCGACGAGCGGCAGCACCGCATCGGCGACCGGGAGCGCGGCTTCGAGCGTCTCGACGTAGCCCTCCTTGATGGCCGTCGAGTGGAACGCCTTCGCACCGTGTTGCTTGCCCAGCCCGACGACGGTCATCTTCGTCAGGCCGCTCTCGATGCGCCCGCTGTAGTTGGTATGGGGCTTCACTCGATTCACGACGATCACGGCATCCGCATCCAGTGCCGCCGTCGAGACGTGGACCGAAAACTCGGTGTCACCGACGGTGACCGTGTCGACCTGCGTGGTGTCCATCCGGGCGTCGATGGGTGCATCGAGGCGCGGTTCCGTGATGCCTAAACTCTTTAGGACCTCGCGCTGGCCCGCCGGTGTCGCCCCGCCGTGGCTCCCCATCGCCGGGACGACGACCGGCTCGAAGCCCCGGTCGCGAATCGCTGCGACGACAGCCTCGGCGATGTCGTCGATGCGGTGGATGCCGCGGCTGCCGACGGCGACGGCGACAGTCCCACCCGGTTCCAGCCCGTCGAAGTCGAGCCGGTCGAGTTCGGCCCGCGCCGCGGCCGACGGGTCGTCGACGGACTCAGTCTCCGGCTCGTACCGGACGCGAGCGAAGCCCGGCAGCGGTTGTGGGTCGATGAGGTGATCCACGTCACCTCGGTCGGGGAAGTTCATACCGGAGGATGAGGGGCGAGGCATACAAAAACCGGGGTCGCTGGCGACGGTGACAATCGAACCACTCTTCTGAAATTCTGCGCTCACTCCTGTAACAACAGCCGGACCGCATCCGAGAGCTGGCCAACGCGAGCGGGGTGTTCGAAGGACTCCTCGCGGATACCGTTCGTGACGAGCGCGAACCCGACGTTCAGCTCGGGGTCGCCCCAGCCGAACGAACTCCCGAGACCGGCGTGGCCGAACATGCGCTCGCGGCTCGCGGCCCCGAACATGTCGGCGGCCAGCCCGCCGGTCCAGACGCCGAGTCCGTAGCGGGCCGGGCGCGACAGCGTGCCGTCGGACTCAGTTTCGGCGTGGGTCGTGGTCGCCTCGTCGACAGTCGCCTCGGTCAGCAGTTGCGTTCCGTCCAGTGACCCGCCGTTTGCGAGACAGGCGTAGAACCGGGCCATGTCTCGGGCGGTGCCGATACCGTTGGCCGCGGGAATCACCGCTCGGTGAGTCGCTTCCTGATTGAACGCCGCAGCGTACGCTGCGGCGGGGTCTTCGAGCCCTTCGTCGATTTCGCGACAGCGCTCGAACGCCTCGTAGCCCGCCAGGGTCGCCACGTCGTCGGGTTCGTCGTCGCGGAGCCCGATACCGGTGTGGTCCATCCCGAGCGGCTCGAACACGTTCTCCGCGACGTACTCCTCGACCGGCTGGCCGCTACAGCGTCGGATGAGTTCACCGACCAGCCACCCGTAGTTGAGCGTGTGATACGCCGGCGTCGTTCCGGGCTCGAAGACGGGGTCGATGTCTTCCATCGCCGCAACGACGGCGTCCCAGTCGCCCCATCTCTCGGGCTGGTCGTCGAACTCACCGAACGGGATACCGGCGGTGTGGCTGAGCACCTGCTGAACGGTGATTTGTGCCTTTGCCGTGCCGTCGTCGGCAAACTCCGGCCAGTGCTCGACGACGGGATCGTCGTAGTCGAGTTTCCCCTGTTCGACGAGCTGATGCAAGCCTGCACCGACGAACGGCTTCGTACAGGAAAAGAGGAGGTGGCGCGTCTCGGATGTCGTCTCGTCACCGTCGGGACCTGTGGAACCGCCGGCGAAATCGACGACCAGGTCGCCGTCGACGTACACCGCCAACTGTGCGCCGTGATGCAGTCCGACGTCGAGTTGTCGGTCGAACTGCGCCCGGAGCTCATCGATGTCAGCGGGGGTTAGCTGTGGCATGCCCTGCCCTGTGTCCGGCTGCGTAATAGAAGTTAGGCTCGGGTCGAAAAGATCGGCCTTCTGTGCGGTTGCGCAGCGCGGCCTCACGGCGGCGAAACCGTTCTTTGACTTGTCGAACAGCCGCCCTACTCGAATGCCGGAATACCGGTCAGGTCGTGCCCGAGGATTAGCGAGTGGATGTCGTGCGTTCCCTCGTACGTGTAGACGGTTTCGAGGTTCGTCAGGTGCCGCATCGGGGAGTAATCGGCCGTGATGCCGTTGCCGCCGAGCATCTCGCGGGCCACCCGTGACTGCTCGCGGGCCATCCGCGCGTTGTTGCGCTTGGCCATCGACACCTGTTCCGGGCGGAGGTCCCCGCGTTCCTTCAGGTCAGCGAGCCGGTGGGCGAGCAACTGCCCAAGCGATATCTGGGTGGCCATCTCCGCGAGCTTCTCCTGTTGGAGCTGAAAGCCGGCGATGGGCTTGCCGAACTGGTCGCGGTCGGTGGCGTACTCGCGGGCGGTCTCGAAGCAGTCCATCGCGGCCCCGACCGTCCCCCAGGCGATGCCGTAGCGGGCCTGCGTGAGACAGGACAGCGGCCCCTTCATTCCCTCGACGCCCGGCAGGACGTTCTCTTCGGGGACGCGGGCGTTCTGCAGGCTGATCTCGCCCGTGATGGACGCGCGCAGCGAGAGCTTCTCGTCGATCTTGTTCGTCGTGATGCCGTCGCGGTCAGTCTCGACCAGAAAACCCCGAACGGGATTGCCGTTGGCGGAGGTGACCGTCGCCCAGACCAGCGCGAGGTCGCTGATGGGTGCGTTCGTGATCCAGGTCTTCGAGCCGTTCAGGACGTGGCCGTCGGCGTCCCGTTCGGCCGTCGTCTCCATCGCCGAGGGATTCGACCCGTGTTCGGGCTCGGTCAGGCCGAAACAGCCCACCTGCTCGCCGCTGCCCAGCGCCGGCAGCCACTCCTCTTTCTGGGCGTCGCTGCCGTAGGCGTGAATCGGGTACATGACGAGTGCGCCCTGGACGCTTGCCATCGAGCGCAGGCCGCTGTCGCCGGCCTCCAGTTCCTGCATCAGGAGGCCGTACGCCGTTTCGCTGAGCCCCGGCAGCCCGTATCCATCGAGGTTCGGCGCGTAAAAGCCGAGTTCGCCCATCTGGGTGATGAGCTCCGTCGGGAACGTGCCGTCGATCCAGTGCTGTCCGACATCCGGCTTGACTTCCTTCTCGACGAACTCCCGAGCCGTGTCCCGAACCATCCGCTCTTCCTCGCCGAGGTCACCTTCGAGACCGAGGTAATCAATCATATAGGATCTGAGACCGGGATTTAATTAAGCGTTTGCCCGTGCCAAACGGCAGTACTGTGATCGCTGCGGAATGTGGTCCTCAATCCGGGAGAGAGCGGAAACGGTCGCGACGACGATGGGAGTACCACCGACTGGCCGTCGAAGCCGTCACTAAGCGGATGCCGGCCTCGGGAGCACCTGAGTCTGTGAACGGAAAGCCGTGAAATCCGGCGTTCCGTACACTGAAACGAGCGTCCCATCGCACCACCTGGGAGACTCGCAGCGTGTCCGTTCATCTTAGCGGATCCGGAGTCGAGAAGCAGAGTAACCGTCCATCTGCTACCAGTAGTCAGCAGCGTGACCGGCGGTCAATCTGGCTGTGCCCACATACTGAGTCACACGAAGAACAGCGCTCACTGACAGGCAGGAAGGGGTTCAACAACCCTTCAAAAATGAAACCATATCTAAGATTTGAATTCTAAAATTAGTCCATTAAACAAAGAGAATCCGAATTTCTATTCTTATTTTCCCCATTATAGATTTACTTATAGAAACTTCAGATATTTAGTCGCCGCTTTAATCTCTTTTTCGCCATATTTGTAGATATCTGCTGTTCCCTATTTTGAAGAGAAACAACCACCAGATACACACGTTGTTCCATATATGGAAACATATTTCTATAAGTGTGCACATATTCTCTCCTATGGGAGACGAAGAAGACATCGAAGACGAAGCCGTGTCCGTATCGATGGAGATTTCGGGGAATTACGACGAAGTCATGTCGAAACTGGCGACAGAGGACGAGGGGTCGACGTCGCTCGTCTCGCTGCTTGACGACCTCGAACAGTTACTCGACACAGTGGTCCGAATGGACGGTGGGACACGCAGTGCAATCGCCCAGCAACTGCCCGAGGATATGACCGTCTCCTTCGACGCGCAGGCGGTCGTCGACACGCTCCAGGTGCTCGAACGCTACGACCTCGTTATCCTCGAAGGCAACACCTGGAAGCCCGGGCCGAAACTCACGACAGAGGAATAAGCGCCGCCGCGGCACGTCCGCTGTGGGCCGACGCATCCTGTGCCGGGAGAGTGTAGTGGTATCTCACACTGGTGTAGTCCGGTTAGTAGCGGCTGGCTAGGGCGTTGCAAACGGACAGTAACGGCCGACGGTCGACGGACAGCACCCGCCAAAGCACCGGTTGCGGTGTTCAACGGCGATGTACTTCTGTCCTCCGCGAACTGAGTTGGTAGTTTCCGCTTGCCACCCACTCCCTCGAAAGCCACCACGTAAAGAGCTGTATAACAAACATCGGGTAGCTCGGAGCACTGTATGCGAGCACAGTGCGTGCTCGTACTCTCCCGACGTCTACCGTCCCTTGCTCCCCTGTCCGGGACGGTTTCACGCCGGGTTTGCCCACCCGGCATCGGTCCTCGATACGTTCGTCCGACAGCCACAGATCCCTTACAGGCCCGAACTGAGCTGTATCTTGTCTTCGGTGATCGTCTCGACGGCGTCGGCCTGCAGCGGATACCCGTCATCCTCGTCGGTGTCTTCCCAGCCGAGCTTCGTCATGAGTGTCGTCTTCAGTCCAGGGTCCGGGTCGACGTGAGCGGTGCCGTATCTGTACCCGCTAACGATGCCGACCTCGTCGCCGGTACTCGTGACAACTGTCTTGCCGACATCGTCGTCGGTCAGTTGGATCGTTGACATTGCAGTCGTCGCTACCGGCGCGACGGGTATCACCACTATGCTTGCATACACAACAGCCGCGACGGACTCACGACCCAAATGCAAGATCCGACGTGTGACGGGGCCGACCCACCGACGCTACCAGTCCAGCGTCGTATTGACGACGACACCGAGCAGCAACACGACAGCGGCCAGATACAGCGCCGTGACGAACAGGAGCAGCGCGCCGAGGTAGCCGTAGGCCGCGTATCGACCGGCAGCGCCCGTGTAGTAGAAGAACCCGACCTGAATAGTGATCCAGCCCGCTGCGGCTACCAGTGTGCCCGGCACGACGTGCATGAGTGAAATGTCGACCGGCGGCAGCACGTAGTAGATGGGGACGAACGCGACGACGAGAGCGACAAACGCGGCGAGGTTGCCGACCAGCGTCGGATACGGGATCCGAAACTCGACGTACGTGAGCGTGACGCTAGTGGCCGACAGCAGGACGATAGCGCCGAAGAGCATCCCCATCACGACTGCGCTGCGGGCGAGTTGGGCCGGCAACGAGATCTCGGCCACCTCGCCATACACCTCGGTAAAGGCGATTGAAAGGCCACGGAACACCTTGCTGCCGCTCCAGACCACGAACACTAAACTCAGGGTTCCGGTCGCCCCGTGGCCGCGCGTGTTCTCCAGCAGTTCCGTCAGAATCACCTGTCCGTTCTCGGAGAGGACCGCCCGAAGCAGGTCCAGCAGTGTGGCGGTGCCCCCGAACGTCGAGAGCACGGCGAGCGAGAGCGCGAGCAATGGAACGATAGACGCGATCGCATAATAGGCGATACTGGCCGCCATGAACGGCACGTTTTCGTCGCGGACCGTCCGGACGATTTCGCGTCCGGTCGCGACACCACTCATCGACCTCGGGGGCGCGTTCCGGTGACGCGGGTTGTACCCGATAGCTGAACGTGACTCACAATGGCAGGTCACGAGCCACGGGAATAGAACGCCCGCCTGCGATGGCAGGTCCACAAGGGTGGACTACCGACGAGAGACTTGACGACTACCAGCGATGGTGGACGTCGTCGAAGACGTACTCCTCGTAGATGTCACGCACCGCGCCGTGGACCTGATTCGAGAGCGGGTCCATGTCGCTGACCGCTGCGTTCGCTCGGACGTGCTCCGGGTTGGTCGAGCCAGGGATAACCGTCGACACCGCGTCGTGGTCCAGAATCCAGCGCAGCGCCGCCTGGGCCATCGTCATCCGCTCGGGGACGTGGTCCCGGAGTTCGTCGACAGCATCGAAGCCCGCGTCGACCGGGAGGCCGGCGAAGGTCTCGCCGCGGTCAAAGGCCTCGCCCTCGATGTTGAAGTTCCGGTGGTCGTTCTCGGGGAACTCCATGTCCCGAGAGAGCTTGCCCGTCAGGAGCCCGGAGGCCAGCGGGACGCGGACGATGACGCCGATGTCGCGGCGCTTTGCCTCCTCGAAGAACAGCTCCGCGGGTCGCTGGCGGAACATGTTGAAGATTATCTGGACGGTCTCGACCGCCGGGTACTCGATGGCTTTCAGCGCTTCCTCGACGCGTTCGACGCTGACACCGCAGTGAGCCACCTTCCCCTCGTCTTTCAGCCGCGCCAGGGCGTCGAACGTCTCCGGCTGGTAGTAGGCGTCAGTCGGCGGACAGTGCAGTTGCAGGAGTTCGAGCGTGTCGACCCCGAGGTACTCCCGCGAGCGGTCGACGTGTTCGGAGAGGTTGTCGTAGTTGTAGCGCTCGGCCGTATGGGGATCGAGTCGGCGGCCGGCCTTCGTCGCGACGGTCACCTCGTCTCGGACCTCGCGCTCGTCGAGCACTTCGGCGATGCGTTGTTCGCTGAAGCCGTCGCCGTACACGTCGGCGGTGTCGATGAAGTCGACGCCCGCATCGAGCGCGGTCCGGACCGTCTCGCGGCCCTCCTCCTCGGAGACGTCACCCCAGTCACCACCGATGTTCCAGGTGCCCAGTCCGACATCTGTCACGTCATACCCCGTCGTTCCTAGCTGTCGTCGGTTCACAGACGGCTGTACCATCGGCGGTCACTTGGTGGCTGTGGTACGCGGCAACACCTCGAAAAAAGGGCAGTGTAGCCCGATAGCAGGCAGCCCGATGGACGTGCCAACGTGGACGCCGGGGGCTACGTGAGCCACTTCGTCCGGCGGATGTCGTACGCACCGCAGTCCGGACAGGAGTGGTACTGAACGTCGAACGACGCCCGACACACCAGACAGGTGTATCGGCCGCTCGGTTCCTCCCCAGGGGACACGGCGTTATCGAACAATCCCATCGACGACCACACGCTCCCTTGGCAGTACGAGAGTAAAAACAGGGCAGATCGTTCACGCGCTCCGTATCGACGCCGTCTTGCGATTGTGATTATGGGTAGGGGAGATGCCTACTGGTGCCTGATGGAAGGGAATGAAGATTCGTTTATACTTTCGGAGCCGGAGAACTGCCATCCTAGTGGAGCCGTGGGACCGCCCTCGAACTGACCAGAGAGCCCTGACCGCGGCATTTAAAACCCAGTCACCGGGTAACACACGGTATGGACGAACCACCTGCTGTCGGTGAGTTGACACCGCCGGACCGAACGCTGATGGGTCCTGGCCCGAGCGATGTACACCCGCGCGTACTCAAGGCGATGAGCACGCCGCTGGTCGGCCACCTCGACCCCTCGTTCATCGAGATCATGGACGAGGTCCAGGACCTCCTCCGGTACACGTTCCGGACGGACAACAAGTGGACGATTCCGGTTTCGGGCACCGGCTCCGCGGCGATGGAGGCGGCCATCGGCAACGTCGTCGAACCGGGCGATACGATGCTCGTCCCGACGAACGGCTACTTCGGCGACCGGATGGCGAGCATGGCCCGGCGTGCTGGCGGCGACGTGGTCACCGTCGACGCGGCGTGGGGCCAGCCGCTCGATCCCGCGGCGGTCGAAGATGCATTCGCCCAGCACAGCCCGGACGTGTTCGGGTTCGTTCACGCCGAGACCAGCACCGGCGTCCTCCAGCCGTCCGTTCCCGAACTGACGGACATCGCCCACGCGAACGACGCACTGGTCATCGCCGACAGCGTCACCTCGCTGGGCGGCGTCGAACTCCGCGTCGACGAGTGGGGCATCGACGTGGCCTACTCCGGCCCCCAGAAGTGCCTCTCCTGTCCGCCCGGCGCGAGCCCGCTCACGCTCAACGACGACGCGATGGACAAAGTCCTCTCCCGTGAGTCCGAGGCTCGCTCGTGGTATCTGGATATCTCGCTGCTGGAGGGGTACTGGGGTGACGAGCGCGCCTACCACCACACCGCACCCATCACGAACGTCTACGCGCTCCGTGAGGCGCTTCGTCTCGTCGCCGAGGAAGGCATCGAAGACCGCTGGGACCGCCACCTGCACGTCGCTGGCGCGCTGAAAGCCGGCGTCGAGGGGATGGGACTGGAGATGAACGCCCCCGATGACTTCTGGCTCCCGAGCCTGAACACCGTCCGCGTGCCCGACGGCGTCGACGACGGCGCGGTCATCCAGCACTTGCTTGAGGAGTACGACCTCGAAATCGCTAGCGGGCTGGGCGCGCTGGAGGGCGACATCTGGCGCATCGGTTGCATGGGCCACTCGGCCCGACGACAGAACGTCAGCTACCTGCTCGCGGCGCTGGGCAACGCGCTGCGCGAGCAGGGTGCGGCCGTTGACGTGGACGCCGGACTGGCGGCGATGAGCGAGCGGTTCTGACGCCACGCTGAGCCGACACCGGCGGTCCGGTTCGAGACCCTGCCGGGGCCATCGGCAACGGACATCGCACCCCCGTCGCTTCCGCTTTGTTTCGAGAGCCGTGGCATCGACTGCTCCGGACCCGTTCCAGCGGGACGAACCCTGCCGTCCGGGCAGTCGACGTGGCCTGCCGAAGTTGGGTTCTTATTCCGCGGGAATGTATGTCATGCTTTAATTCACTTCAGATAACACTTCCACATGTGATGTACAGTGTACTCATACCCGTTGATAGAGACGAAGCGCGCGCCACGAGTCAGGCGAGATACGTCTCGCGGCTCCCGGATGCCAGTGACACTGTCGAGGCGACGGTCCTCTACGTGATGCCGCCCGACGAATTCGCCGATGCCGACGAGGTGGAGTTCGGTGACGTAGACGCCGCCGTCCAGGCGGCCGACCAACTGGCGGAAGCCGGCGTTCCGGTGACTCGGATGGTTGACGACGGCGGCGTTGCCCAACAGATCGTCCGGACCGCGACTGAACTGGACAGTGATGAGATCGTCGTCGGCGGACGCAAGCGGTCGGGCGTCTCGAAAGTCCTGCTCGGGAGCACTGCACAGGACGTGCTGCTCTCGGCCGACAGGCCGGTCACGATCACGGGCGAGAGCGTCGTGCTCGGGGAGGGGACACGGCAGGTGCTCGTCCCGGTCGATGCGAGCGAAGAGCGAGCACGAAACCAGGCTGAGTACCTGGCCTCTCTTCCCAACGCGCCCGAGTCAGTCGAGGCGACGGTTCTCTTCGTGTTCCCACATCAGGATTACAAAGGGGCACCACCGCACGAGTTCGAGGACGTCGACGCCGCTGTCACTGCCGCCGAGCAACTGGAAGCGGAGGGGATTCCCGTCGAACGCGTCGCTGTCGGCGGCGAGGTCGGACGGAAGATACTCGATGCCGCAACTGACCGCGATGCCGACAGCATCGTCATGGGCGGACGCAAGCGGTCGGGTATCGCGAGTGTCCTCCTCGGGAGCACCACGCAGGACATCATGCTCGCTTCCGACCGCCCGGTCACGCTCACCGGCTGACCGTCTCCAGTCGTCCGGGTTGTGCGGGTCTGAAAACCAGGTCCGTCCTCCCCGATTTGAATGCACAGTACTCTAGTCGGGATATCTCTCGGAGTGGGTCGCTCAAGAAAAGCCCCGAGCGGACGGAGCGCCGACACGCACTCTCACCGTCAGTAGTTACTTCCGTCCTCGTCGGCTTTCTTCGCGGCCTCCTCCCCGGCCTTTTCCGTCGCTTCGGCGGCCTCCTCGCCCTTCATCTGGAGCTCCTTTCCGGCTTCCTGTGACCCCTCCTCGACACGCTCGGCCACCGCCTCGCCGCCTTCCTGGATCGTCTCGGCGGCCTGTTCGGACATCTCTTCGGTCCGATTAGCAGCTCGTTCGGACATCTCTTCGGTCCGATCTGCGGCCTGTTCGGATATCTCCTCGGTCCGACCGGCGGTCTTGTTTTTTGCTCTCCGGAATATCTCCTTTGGCTTCTGTGACTTCCGCATCCAGTAGCTAAGCCCGATCGCAGCGCCGACGAACAACAGCACCCGTGATATCCCCCCGCCTTTCGACTTGTCCGCTGGCCTGATCTCGATGGTCTTGTCGTTTGACTCCTTGATCGCCTCTATCACCGCCTCCTCGACTCGGTCGCTTTCGAATCGTTCCGAGGACTCAGACGTCCCTTTCGGCATTGGAATCTTCATTGTAACCCGGTTTTAGAGTCGGACGACACGGGGAAGTGTATTATCCTTGTGATAGAAAGTGCAGGGGGGTCGTCCGGCACAGACATTTCTTACCTGGACAGCGGAGAAGCCGTGGACAGTGTGCTTTGGACTGTCGTCTCTCGATCGCTGGAAGGGCAAGTCCGCCTTCCCCGATTTGAACGGAGAAAAACGGTCGGCCTCGCCTTGCTCGGCCGCTACGACTTCCAGGCTCAAATCGGCTCAGTTGGCGTGCTTACCGCTCACGGTCTCGTTCGAAGATTCGCGGAAAACCAAGTCCCCTCCCCGATTTGAACGCCGGAAGACGGGCTCGCTCCGATGCGCGCGCCTTCCGAGCCCTCGTTCGCTTCGCTCACGAGGACGGGGGACAAGTCGATCTACAGTCGACTACGATTCGGCTGAAAACCAAGTCCGCCCTCCCCGATTTGAACGGGGGACAAGTCGATCTACAGTCGACTGCTCTACCAGTCTGAGCTAAGGGCGGTCGACACCCGAAAATACCCCGCCGTCCAGACTTAAGGATTGTTATTCGCAGAGGGTGCGCCGGACGGTCACACGACGCGGAGTGACACACCGGCCGGTGTCAGACACGTCTGACCCCCGCTTTCGGTGGTCGATAGACGGGTCAGGGCGGCCTACGGGCGATATTCGACCGGGAAGAGATTGTCGCGTCATGCCGGTAGCTGACGGGCGTCAGACAGCGCGGGAAGATTAAAATACCATCATGTATAATACCTTCACCGAGCCCGATGAGTAAAATAACGTTCCGTGCTGACGATGACCTCATCGACCAACTGGAGGCGTTCGACGCCTCGAAGAGCGAGGTCATGCGCGAGGCGCTCCGGGAGTATCTCGGAGACGCGTCACCGTCAGCGTCGGAATCACCGGCGGCGTCGGAGACCGTGACCGACGCCGAGACGATCGACGAGCTCATCGAGGAACGTGTCGACAGCATCATCGCCGACCGGCTGCAAACGCGACAACGCCGTTCGCAACCGCAGGATGTCAACGTAAACATCTCGTTAGACGGCGTAGGTGCGGGAGCAGCGAACGCCGAAACCGACCGTCAGCGCGCTGCTGACCGTGGGACAAGCGCTGAGGGCGGGCAGACCCGAGCAGACAGTCAAACAGCTGACACGGAACGGCGTAAGACAGAGGCGGAAACACCGGATCGAACCGACACGGAGGAACGTAAGACGTGCGCGCAATGTGGTGAAAACCTGGGATCTGACCACGTTTACTGCCCGAACTGCGGTGAGAAAGCGTCCCGCCGAGTGTTCTGTGACTGCGGCGATGAACTCCGGTCGGACTGGGGGTTCTGCCCCAGTTGTGGCAGACGGACCCCAGCAGCGGATGTGCTCGATCAGACCTAAAGTGGCGTTTACACGCCATACACACCCTGAAACGGAGTAAACGGGCGAGTGTATGACACTGCCCGTAAGTTTTAATACATCAGGGTCAGTGGTTTATTCTGCGTAAGACGGTCGTCTTACACAGCGGCGAACGCGAGGGGATGCCCCCTTCGTACTGCGGTTTCGCTGTGTAAACACTCGGGCGGGTCGTAAACAGCTCCCGTCCGGGCCGTCTTACCCAAGGGGAAACTACCAAACATGGAGCGTGTGACACTACGGATTCCGAAGCAGCAGATTGAAGAGGTCGAACAGATGGTCGAGACGGGCGAGTACCCCAATCGGAGCGAAGCGATTCGCTCGGCGGTTCGGGAGATGCTCGCCGAGGAAGGCTCCGAGCAAACCTCCGAGAAGAAGCGGTCCTGGGCCAAGGTGTAACGATGCAGGATATCGTCAACGAGGCCCTCGAACGCGACGAGCAGGAACAGCAGAAGATGTCCGACGAGGACGTCGACGGGTTCGGAGACCCCCGCATCGTCATCGTCGGCTGTGGTGGCGCCGGCAACAACACGGTCAACCGCCTGTACAACATCGGCGTCGAGGGCGCCGACACCGTGGCCATCAACACGGACAAACAGCACCTCAAGATGATCGAAGCCGACACGAAGATTCTGGTCGGCAAGTCCCTTACCAACGGCCTCGGTGCCGGTGGCGACCCATCCATGGGCGAGCGCGCCACGGAGATGGCACAGGGCACTATCAAGGAAGTGCTGGGCGACGCTGACCTCGTGTTCGTCACCGCCGGTATGGGTGGCGGGACCGGGACGGGTGCCGCCCCCGTCGTCTCGAAGATCGCCAAGGAGCAGGGCGCAATCGTCGTCGGCATGGTGTCGACGCCGTTCAACGTCGAGCGGGCCCGCACGGTCAAGGCCGAGGAAGGCCTGGAGAAGCTCCGCAACGAAGCGGACTCCATCATCGTGCTGGACAACAACCGCCTGCTCGATTACGTCCCGAACCTGCCCATCGGCAAGGCGTTCTCCGTGATGGACCAGATCATCGCCGAGACCGTCAAGGGCATTTCCGAGACCATCACCCAGCCGAGCCTCATCAACCTCGACTACGCCGACATGACATCCATCATGAACCAGGGCGGCGTCGCGGTGATGCTGGTCGGCGAGACCCAGGACAAGAACAAGACCGAAGAGGTCGTCAAGGACGCGATGAACCACCCGCTGCTCGACGTGGACTACCGCGGCGCGAGCGGCGGCCTGGTCCACATCACCGGCGGCCCGGACCTCACACTGAAGGAGGCCGAGGGCATCGCCCAGAACATCACCGAGCGGCTTGAGGCCAACGCCAACGTCATCTGGGGCGCACGGATTCAGGAAGAGTACAAGGGCAAGGTGCGGGTCATGGCCATCATGACCGGCGTCCAGTCCGCTCAGGTGCTCGGTCCGACGACCCAGAAGCAGGCCAACAAGTCCCGCGAGGCGATCCAGGAAGTCGGCGACGACACGTCCTTCGACGCCTCGGACAACGTCGAGAGCTTCGACAGTCCCGATCCGAGCGGCGGTCGGAACAGCGGCGGTCGCAACGCCGGCTACAGCGAGACCGACGGCGGGCAGGACCAGCGCGAGAAGAACAACGGACTCGACGTCATCCGGACGAACAAGTAGCGACGTCCGCGGTTTTTCTTTCGGTTTCTACAGCCACGAGCGACGCGAGACGTGCGCGGTGTGTCCGGTGCGATGGCGGGCAGAACAGATTCGTCGCAGTGTCAGACAACGTACGCGTCAGACCGCTTCCAGCGCGTCCAGCAGATTGCACTTCCGACAGAGGTCCCGCGCCGTCGGCGCGCCGCAGTTGTCACACTCGCCGTAGTCGGTGTCGCTGTTCTCGCCACCGTAGGTGTCGGCGGCCAGCGCAGCGAGCTTCTCGTATCCGGCCATAATCGAGTGGCGCGTGCCGGGGTGATTCTCCTCCAGCCCGAGCATGAGTTCCTGTATCTCCCCGCGGTAGGCCTCCTCGGCGTGGGGACATTCGGTGATGTGTGCCGGGAGGTCCTGAAAGCGGGCGTACAGCGCGACCTCCTTCTCGGGGATGTCACGGAGGGGCTTCGCCCGCGGGATGTGGTGATCCTGAGCATCGCGGGTTTGTTCCGTAGGCGCGTCGGCAGCGGAGTCGAACGGCCCGAGCGACGCCTCGAAGTGTTTGGCGATCTGTGAGATATCGCCTTCGAGGAAGTTCATCAGCGCCGTCTCGGCCTCGTCATCGAGGTTGTGGCCGGTCAGCAGTTTGTCGGCGTCGAGTTCCTCGGCGTACTTCGAGAGCAGATCGCGGCGGAACACGCCGCAGTAGGCGCAGGCGGCCATCCCCTCCGGGTCGTCCTCGACGACATCGTCCATCTGGACGCCGAACTCGTCGGCGTAGGAGACGGTGACGTGTTCGATGCCGAGGTCGTCGGTCAGTTCCTCGCAGGCCTCCAGACTCGCGTCTCGGTAGCCCTCGATACCCTCGTGAATAGAAAGCGCAACCAGTTCGATACGGGGGTCCTCGGCGAACGTGTCATACAGAATCTGCGTGAGGACGACGCTGTCTTTCCCGCCCGAAAGGCCGATGACCCACGTCTCGGGGTCCTCGACAGTGGCGTCGTCGGACACGAGGCCGTCCTCGCGGATGCGACGACGAACCCGTTTCGTGACCGCTCGGCAGAGATGGGACTCACAGAGGTGAAGCCCGGAATAGGCCGCGTGTAACACCGCGTTCTCGCCGCATTTGTCGCACTCCATCGTGACGAGTAGTCGTGGCCGCAGTGGTGAAGGGGTTTCGTCTCGGCTCCGGGACGACAAGTCATAGCGACGCTGTCAGAGGCGGCATCGAGTCGTAACCATCGATGGCTTGGCCGCGAACTCAGGGCCGCCACGACAGCCACGCACCGTGGGGCTCGTAGTCGACGAGGTGTGTCGTCTCGATGTCGTCGCCGGTCCGGCGGTTCCAGTCCAGCGCCACCGACTCGCCGCCGGAGAGATCCCGACGGCCGGTGAGCCAGTGCAGCGGCCGCTCGGCCATCTGGTCTTCGAGGAACGCTGATAACGCTTCGCTCAGTTGCTCCGGCACCTGATAGCGGACGAGCGTATTGAATACGCAGACCGGCACGTCGTCCGGGATACCATCGAGCACCGCCGGCAAGTCATCGAGCATATCGCCCTCGATCAACCGCGGCGGGTCGTCCCGGGCGATTGACAACGCACCGTCCAGCACGGCGCGACGCTCCTCGTGTTCCGGCCAGATGAGCGCGCGGAGCCAGCCACGGTCGCCGTCGTCTGTTACGTCCAGCGGATTGCGGTCGATACCGACCCGAGAGCGAATCTCGGACGGTGTCTCCGGCAGCGGCGGGTCGCCGCCCCGGACGCTGCTCTCGATGATGACCGGCGAGCCGCTGTCGCCGACTACGCGGCCGTCGTAGTCGTAGCGGTAGCGGTCGAACAGGAGATTCAGGCCGGCACTGGGGCCGAGTTCCACCAGCGCGAGCGGCCCGTCAGCGGCGCGGGCCACCTGCGTGATGGCCGGATAGAGGACTGCGCTGCGCCGCACCGCGTTCGTCTGCGTGCGCCGAGTCCGCAGGAGCGGCCGGATGTCGTCGGCGTGGTCGAGACAAAACTCCCGGAAGGCAGGGAGGCACTCGTCATCCGGTTCTCGCGGGTCTCCGACGATGCTCGGGTAGTACTTGGCCAACCGATGGTCGGGGTTCCGGTCGAGCAAATAGTGAACCGCCGCCAGCAGGAGATGGGGTGCCTGGCGACCCTCGGGAACGGTCGCCGCGAGGTCGAGAAGAGCGGGGTCTTCAGCAGCTTCCCGGCAGAGGAGGGCGTACAGCGGGGAGGTGTCTTCGGCCCACGTCGCCAGGTCCCGGAACTGCGTCTGGAGGGCGGGCATGTCGGTCCAGAGACAGCACGACGCCATCAGTGTTTGCCTCCGGAGAGTCAGTGTTTAGGCCGCTCGACTGGTAGAGACGGCAATGAGTATGGACCGTCCGGAGGCAGTCGAGCGGGTCGAAGAAATCGTCACGACGGTCGAGGAGGAGACGATGCCGGTCCCGGTCCGGGAGGTGTGGGTGTACGGCGACGCCGCGCTCGGGCTAGACCCGGTCGAACGACTGGACGTGTACGTCACCAAGGACATCCTGTTCAAGGACGCCCCGGAGCGCGCCGCGGAGTTCCAGCGCAGTCACGGCGTCGACGGCGTCGGCAAGACCGTCCGCGCCGCGTGGGCCGACGAGCATCCCGAGTACATCCGCGCGAACGCCAACGGCCACGCCGCGCCCGAGAAGTGCCTGGCCGCCCACCTCCTGGAGGACGACGAGCCGGTCCATCTGGAAGTGTGCAACGCCTCCTTCGAGGACAACGTCACCCAGCGGCTCAAGGGGGCGAAGCTGCGAAACGACTACGAGCAGATACTGGACCCGCGCGGGGCCTGCCTGTGGATCGACGGCGAGCGGTCGCCGGAGGCCTTCCGGAAACTCCGGGACAACGAGTTCATCTTCCCGACGCTGACCCAGTCGCTGTCGATGCTCGGGATGGACGAGACGGAGGCCGGCGACGCCGCCGACGCGGTCAAGGCGTACCGGGCACAGCAGGAGGGGGCGACGGTTCGAGGCGACGTGGTGTAGGCAGTCACACGCGGAAGCCGGCAGGCCGACCTACTGCAGCCAGGGCGCGTCGACCGTGGCAAACCGGTGTCCGCAGGCGGGACACTCGACGAGCCGCGAGCCACTTTTACCGTCATCCACGGCGGCGAACCGACGGCTCCAGGTCACGTGTCGACATTCGGGACAGCGGCGGACGAGCGGTGGTATCATAGGGAAGCGTGAGTCCGCACGTGTCTTCGTAGCCGCTCCCCTTGCAAGGGTCTGTCGGGGGCGTGGGGCGTTACCTGCGGCGGTTCCACCCGGTGGGCAACTACAACGATGTTTTGAGCGTACAGAAGGGCTACACCCTCGCCAGGAGAAGGCAGTCGTATGAAACGAACGCGACGAGCGACCCTGGGGCTGGTCGGCAGCGTGACGATGGGGGCGCTGACTGGCTGTCTCGCACCGGGTAGGAACGGCAGCGGCGACGGCGGCTCGGAAACACGCACGCATCCGTCGCCCGGAACCGATACCGGCACCGAGACGGAGACGGCCACCGATGACGAAACGCCGACGGACACGCCGGACGGGCTGCCCGACGACCTGGATCGGGTCGATACGCCACCGTACGATATCGAGGACATCGAGTGCGACGTCGACGGCTCCGGCGAGGGCGACCGCGACCCGCTGTATCTCTGTGCGAACATGCCCGCCGAGCCGTCGCTGTCGTTCGAGCAGGTGTCGACCCGAGGGACGCTGTTCGCCGACGAGGGGCTGGAGTTCGCCGACGACAACACCGACGACCAGCTCTACGCGACGCTGCTGACGGACGCCGACGACATCGACCGGTTCGAGGACGACAGCGGTGACGCCTACAGCCTCGCCGCCGACACCGACTTCGGGAGCCACGCCGTCCTCGTCGTCCAGACCGGCTGGGGCTCCGGGTCGATCGTCCCCCACCTGAAACGCATCGAGGAGACAGCGGACGGCGTCCACGCGTTCGGCTGTTACACGCAGCCCTGCGTATACACGGAGGACTTCACCGCCCGGTCGACGGTCACCAGGTTCGAGCGGCCGGCCGCGCTCGACAGCGGCGTCGTCAGCCTGACCGTCGACCCGTCGACGCGGTACAACGTGGCGACGGGCGAGGGCGTCGTGACAATCGACCAGTCTGGCTGACCCCCGTATTCTTTGCGACCTGCGGGTGAAGCGACAGCTATGGCGGCCCTCCCGATTCGGACCCTCCACGTGCTCGCGATGGCAGCCCTCGTCGGCGGCACGACCGTCCTCTGGTACAGTTATCGGAACGGCGCTATCGTCTCGCTCGCGCCCGCGCGACAGTTCGAGTGGCTGTTCTGGGGCGGCGTCGGCGTGCTCGTGTTCACCGGCGTCGGGAACCTCGGCGCGCTCGGGCCACCGGGTCCCGGAACCGACTGGGGACGGACCCTGCTGGTGAAACTCACCGTCGTCGTCGCCCTCGTCGTCGGGTCGGTCGTCCGCACGCTCCTCCTCGTTCAGGCCAGCGACCGCGAGGCGTCCGGCGACCTCTCCGCGGCCCTTCGGCGAACGCTTTCGCGGGCATACGGCGCGACAGCGGCCGTCCTCCTGGGCATCGTCGTCCTCGCGGAGGTTCTCGCACATGGCTGAAGACCGGCGTGATGAAACAGCGGTTAGCAAGCCGGCGACCGAGAGCGAGCCAGTGCGTGACGCCGAACTGGCCGCCACGCGACCGGTGTCGCTCGTGACGTGGACGCTCGCCACGTTCGACACCGCCCTGTTCGTCCTCTTCGGCGTTCTCGCCGCCCACGCGAGCGGTAGCCTCGCCGACCTGCTCGACGGGCTGAACACCCTCGTCGGGGTGGCCGTCTTCTGCTATCTCTGGGCGCTGTTCGTCCTCGCGGTCCGGTGGGTCAACAGCCGGGTCGCACTCGGGGACGCCCCGCTACGGACCCTCGTGCTCCACGGAGTTGCGGCCGGCTGTGTCACCGGCGTCGCGTTCCTGCTGGGACTGTTCGCGGTGGCGCTCGTGCCGACGATCCAGAGCGGCGGGGTCCGTCTCCAGGCGGTGGTCCTCGTCGCGCTCATCGGGGCCGGTGTCGCCGCTGTCGTCGGCGGCGTCGTCGGACTGGTCGCCAGCCTGCTGGATATCGTGGTGTACGGATTGGCGGGCCATCTGCTCCCCGAAGTCGAGACCGAGCGCGTCACGGAACCGCACCAACGGTGACGAAGAACGGTACCGTCTCGCGGCGCTCGTAAGATTCGTCCTGCATCTGCTCGATCACGTCCCGGCCCATCGACCGCCAGCGCTCCCGGAGCGCGTCGTACTCGGCGGGCGTGGCCTCGCCGTTGAGAATCGTCTCGCGGTCGTGGGCCAGCCCGGTCCCGGTCGCTTTCCGCTGGGCGGCCTGCATCGCCGCGTCGTCGTAGGGCGGCTCGATGCGTTGCTCCTGGTCGTACTGCGCCGTCGAGACGACGGACAGCCCCGCGTCGCGGAACACGTCGGCGGCGTCGCTGCCGAGGGTGACGTCCGTCCGGACGCCGTCGAGGAACAGCCGGCGAGCGCGGCGGGCCAGTACCGGCTCCGCGTCGACGGTCGACTCGACGGTGACGGCGGCGTTGTTCGGCTCGATGGCGGCCACCCGGTCGGTGGCGACGCGAGCGAACTCCCGAACCGCGACCTCGGGGTCAGGGAGGTTGATGAGCAGCGCCTGACACACCACCAGGTCGAAGCTGTCGTCGGCAAAGGGGAGCCGCGTGGCGTCGCCGCAGACGGTCGGACCGCCGGCGGCGGCCAGTAGGTCCGTATCGGCGTCGAGACCGACGACGGTCCCGTCGGTCTCCTCGCGGAGGACGCGTGTCAGTTCGCCGGTCCCACAGCCCACGTCGAGGACCCGCTCGCACTCGCCCAGCTGCAGGTCCGAGAGCGCCGCGCGGGAGTCGGCCCACATCCCCCGGCGAGTCGTTTCGAGATAGTCGGCGGAGAACCTGCGCACAGTTCCTCAGAGTCGAGTCGTCCCCAAAAGTACCGCGGTCGAACGCGCTCGAACTTCCCTACAGAGTCGAGAAGATCGGCTACGCCGCAGTTGGTAGCGACGGCTATTCGTCGCGTAGCTCTTTGACGCGCTCGATGTTCCAGGCGAAGCTCTTGCCATTCTCGGTCGGCGTCTCGAGCACCAGCGGCACGTCGCGGATTGCGTCGTGGTTGACGAACGCGCGCATGCCGTCCTCGCCGATCTGGCCCTCGCCGATGTGGGCGTGTTCGTCCTTGTTCGTGCCACACTCGTGTTTGGAGTCGTTGAGGTGGACGCAGGCCAGGTCTTCGAAGCCGACGACCTCGTCGAACGCCGCGAGCGTCTCGTCGACGGCTTCGGGCGTCGAGAGGTCATAGCCCGCGGCGAACATGTGGGCCGTGTCGAGACAGAACTCGATGTCCTGGTCAGTTCGTTCCCGAACCGTCGCCAGGTGCTCGAACTGGCCGCCGAGTTTCGTCCCGCTGCCGGCGTCGGACTCGACCAGCACGGTGACGCCCTCGGGGATGTCGAGGTCGTCCAGCACGCTTGCCGCGTTGTCCAGGCCGCCGTCGACGCCCGCGCCGGTGTGGGCGCCGAGGTGGACGTTGACGTACTCGATGCCCAGCTTCGCGGCGGCGTCGACCTCCTTTTGCATCGAATCGAGGGACTTCTCGCGGAGGTCGTCTTTGGGCGTACAGAGGTTGACCAGGTACGACGAGTGGATGACCCACGGGCCGACGCCGTGGTCGGCCGCGAGGTCACGGAACTGCTCGGCCTCGTCGTCGTCGATGTTCGGGTCCTGCCAGACCTGCGGCGAGTGGGAGAATATCTGCCCGCAGTTGCCGCTGTACTCGACCTGTTCCTCGACGGCGTTGTAGACGCCGCCGGCGATAGAGGTGTGTGCCCCGACTCGTACCATGCACACCGGTCAGTGATGCCCGACAAAAGAGGTTCCGGAGTCAGAGCCACTCGCGGGCGGGCGGAATCACGCCGAGACTCGACGCGACGAGATACGTGCCGAAGCCGATGACCACAACGGAGACGAGCACCGTGACTGGTGTCACAGCCGCCAGCAGCGCGGACGCACCGGTGGCAATCAGAACGAGTCCGATGCCGACCAGCATGAGCGTGCCGAGCGCACCGAGCACCGCGTCCTCGGCTGCGATACGGACAATCGCGTACAGTTCTTCCTCGGAAAGCTGTGCGACGCGGCCGTCGGTTGCCCGGGGGTCGGCGGCGTCGGCAGGGCTGTCATCAGCGGGGGACGAGACCATGTCACTGCTTGGCCGGGTCCCCACAAAACGATGACGTAGCTCTGTTGTCAGGACTGGCCGCTAGTCCGCTTCCGTAGCCCCATTATTAGCGGCGTGCGGTCACAGTCGATCGACTACTGTCGCTTAATCAAAAGCCAACTAAGAAAAGTCGAGTGAACTTGGTGGGCCAGTAACCGACTTATAGCGAGTCTACTAAATTAGTACTAGCCAAATGACTGAGACACAGGCCGCAGTAGACGAAACGCGCGAGTTCGAGTTCGTCTTGGAGTTCGACGCAGGTGCCGATAGCCTGATGGACGTGTTCCGGCAGCACGAAAGTCTCTCCGTGTGGTCGTCGGCCATCTTCGTCGGTGACGACCACATGTGGCGACTCGACCACGCGAAAGGGACGCCCGAGGCCCTGCGTGCGTTCGACGAGGTCTTTCTGGACGAGGACCGCTGTAACGAGTGTTTCGACGTCGTGAGCTGTGAGACGACGCGGACGTACCACGTGCTGGATCGCACAGAGACGTCGCGGACGGTGTACACGCTACGGCGTGAGATCAGCGGCTGTCAGTCACTACCGAGTTTCCTTCACCGGCACGTCAGCGAAGGGACGATCTTCGAATCCCGGCGGACCGGCGATGAGTACCGCTGGCGCGTTCTCTATCCGGGGTCCAATCCCATCGGCGAGGTGTACGATAGAATCGAATCGAGCCTCCGCGATGGCGTCACGCTCTCGGTTTCTCACATCACCAGCGCTGGAAACTGGAAGGCCACCGAACGGGTTGCGACGGACTTCTCACCCCAGCAGTGGCGGGTGCTCAAGGCCGCTGTGACACATGGCTACTACGAGCGGCCCCGAGCGGTCTCGGTCAAGGACCTCGCATCGATACTGGACGAGCCCCGGTCGACCGTGCAGTATCAACTCCGGACTGCCGAGGACCGCATCGTCTCGCAGTTCATCGAGGAAACGCTCTGAAGGCCGATATTTCAGGTTAGTACGCGGCTCGTGGCGGGCCGGTGTGCCCGTCAACGCAGGACCGCACCGCCAGCGTCAGGGCGACCGTCGAATCCACTCGTCTGCGTCGTATCTCTCCCTCGCGTGCTCGCGTGCGCGGGGGAGTTCGTCGTCCGTCCACGAGCCCTCCGTCGCATCGACCCACTCCGCCAGTGTTGAGCGGAGCGTCTCGACGGCCTCGGCGCGGTCGATATCGGCGTACTCGTCTATCGCCCCGACGCGCTCCGCGAACCGCTCCGGATCGGGATCGGCAGTGAAACAGCCGCAGTGCCGCTCCGGGCGTAGCGAAACGGACAACGAACCGTGCTGGATGACAGCGTCTTTCTGGCGGTACTGGGCGTTCCCGCTCAGCTTGCGGCCGTCGGGGCCGACGATATCGTGGGCCGGATGGAGTTGCCGCAGGTAACAGGCCGGCTGGTGGATCGCTGCCCGCTCGTCGTCGGCGAAGGAGGCGTCGACACCCATGCGCTCGAACGCGTCGAGCACCGGCTCGCAGAACTGTTCGTAGCACTCCATGAGGTCGCCCGGAACCGCGTCAGCCGGTGCGATGATGCCGTAGGAGATGTCGGCCACGCTGTCGTGGTAGATCGCACCGCCCCCCGTGGGCCGGCGCGTCACCCCGATGTCCTCGCACTCGCAGAACGCCCAGTCGATCGTGTCCGGGTCCTGTCCGTAGCCAAGCGACAGCGTGTCGGGCCAGGTGTACACCCGCACCGTCGCCGGACCGCCCGCAGCGACGGTTTCGGCAGCGGCCGCTTCCAGCGCCATGGTCATCGGTCCGGGCTGTGTTTCCTCGCCGATGACGCGCCACTCCAGATCGGCCAGTGACATACCCGGGCTTCGTGACGCGATGCGATATGAATTGCGGGCTAGCAGTGGTTGGGATGGCTGACGGCGTTGTTGGTTGTGCCAAGAGCCAGAAAGCCCCGACCGGCTGAACGAAGGCGGGCGACGCAAGCACCACAGGAACGAGCGGAGAGAGTGACGAGGAGCGCAGCGAGCCCCCCGAGTTCAGCCGCCCACCGGGAGACCTGCGGTCTCCCGAGCAGTCGGCGCACAGCGCCGACAACGCCCCTTTCAGTCCCGCCCAACGTTGTTTGCGAAACCGGCTACGGGTGGGGATTTCTGGCCGTTCTCACTCGCCGTTACTTTGCCAAAAACGACCGACTAACTGCTATCCCTGAACGTGCCCGCAGTCGGTACAGGTGAGTTCGAACCGGCCGTCGGCGATGGCGACGCTCTGGGTCGTCTCCGCGTCACACTCCGGGCAGTGCGCTCTCGATTCCAGATCGTCCCAGTCGTGGCTCGCCCCGGGCGCGCCGAAGGCCCAGCCGACGACGCGCTCGTCGCCGGCGTTGTACCCCTGCTGGAACTCGCCGGGCTCGAAGCGAATGAGCTCGCCGCCCGAAACGTCGACCTCCTCGCGGTCGAGGCCGACCTCGAAGGTGGTCTGTCCCTGCTCGATGTAGAACACCTCTTCCTGGTCGTGGTGGCGATGGAGGGCTCCCGAGAAGGAGTCCCCGGGTTCGAGTTCGAAGTAGTTCGCCGCGAAATGCTCGGTCCCGAGTTCGCGGGAAACGGGCTTGCGGATGTCGTGTACCTGCATCGGGTTCCGTTCGATCGGTACGTCGTCGAGAGTTACTGTGTCCATTGTCAGTGTCGTCCTGGGTCGGGCCACAGCGGCCCTGTGGTGTGTTCCCAATCCAGCGTTAAGTGACACTGTTCCGGAGTTTATAGTTTTTCGGGAAGGCAGCCGCGTCGCCGATTCCCGGTGAGTCAGGACTACGCCACTGATACGTTGTGCTGGTCAAGCAAGTCAGCCATCACGCGAGCTTCAGCCTTCCGGAGGTGCTGGGCGGCGGTTCCGGGCGCACAGCCGAGTACGTCGGCGACATCGTCGACACTGCCCTCGCGGGGGTCGCCGTAGTAGCCACAGTCGACGGCCGCGGCGACGGCCTCGAACTGGCGGTCGGTGAGCGCGGCCCCGGTGTCGAGCCGTCGGCTGTCGTACTCGCCGACCTCGCGGACATCGACGGAGACGCTGTCTGGGGCCGTCTCGACGGCCTCCTGAACTGTCTCGCCTGGGCCGACCAGCGTGAGGCCGACCGTTCCGTCGTCGCGGTAGGCGACCGGCGAGACGATGACCAGACCGGCCTGCGTGAACGCGTCGATGAGGTCCGTATCGGAGTCCGTCGGTCGGCCACACACGTACAGGTAAAACGAGTCGTCAGGGCAGGGAGAGAGGGCGTACTCCGTGACCCTCGGGGCGTGTTCCAGGGCTTCCCGGTACGGTTCGACCGGCCAGCCGTCGACGTGAAAGAGGAGGGTCTGGACCGCGGCACCCATGTCGTTCCACCGGAGGAGATAGCTCGCCTCGTAGCCGTCGTGGTCCATCACGAACTGGTGCATCGGGTGGCGTATCTCGGGACCCATCCACAGCGAGAGCGTGACGTATTTCATACCGGACGGGTTCCAGTGGGTATTTAAAATAACCTCGGCCGTGAGGGCACAGGCCGAGGCACCCGGACGGCGAACACGCGGCCACGGAGATGGCCGAGACAGTCCACCGCACCGACGACACCCATCCGCTGATCGAGCCGATTGCCGACCACGTCCTCTCCACCGAGCGCCACGAGAACGCCCCGGCCGTCGTCATCCGTGCCGACGAGGTACAGAACGTCCTCTCGATGCTCCGGAGCGAGGCCGGGCTGGACCACTGTGCCTGTGTCACGGCCCAGGAGTACGCCGACCGGTTCGAGACGATATATCATCTGCGGCGCTACGCCGATCCGACCCAGGAGCTCTCGGTCGTCGTCCCGACACCACGGGAGTCGCCGACCAGCGAGTCGGCCGCATCCGTCTATCCGACCGCGGCGTGGCACGAGCGGGAGGCCTACGACCTGGTCGGTATCGAGTACGAGGACCATCCGGACCTGCGGCGCATCCTCCTGCCCGAGACGTGGCAGGGCCACCCGCTGGGCCGGGACTACAATCAGGACCAGCCACAGATCGTCTCGTTTCGCGAACACGAGCGACTGCTCGAAGACCACCGTGAGGGACCGGAGACGATGCACCTCAACATGGGGCCACACCACCCCTCGACCCACGGCGTCCTCCATCTGAACGTCCAACTGGACGGCGAGCAGGTGGCGGCGGTCGATCCCGATATCGGCTACATCCACCGGTGTGAGGAACAGATGTGCCAGAGGGGCACCTACCGCCACCAGATCATGCCGTACCCGGACCGCTGGGACTGGGGCGGGGCCGGCCTGCTGAACGAGTGGGCCTACGCCCGCGCGGCCGAGGACCTCGCCGACATCGAGGTGCCCGAGTACGCGCAGGTCATCCGGACGATGGGCGGCGAACTCTCGCGCATCCTCTCGCACATGCTCGCGGTCGCGACCTACGCGCTGGACGTGGTCGGGGAGTTCACCGCCACCTTCCAGTGGGGGGTCCGGGATCGCGAACTCGTCCAGGACATCCTCGAAGACCTCACCGGCCAGCGGCTGATGTTCAACTATCTCCGGCTGGGCGGCGTCGCCTGGGACCTGCCCGAGCCTCGCGAGGCGTTCTTCGAGAAGATACGCTCCTTTCTCGACGACCTCCCCCACAAACTCACGGAGTACCACGACATGCTCACCGGCAACGAGATCCTCCAACTGCGGACGGTCGACACGGGCCACCTCTCGGCAGAGACCGCGAAGGCCTACGGCTGTACCGGCCCGGTCGCGCGGGCCTCCGGCATCGACTACGATCTCCGGCGCGACGACCCCTACGGCTACTACGACGAACTCGACTGGTCAGTCGTCACCGAAGAGGGCGGCGACAACTTCGCGCGCCTGCTCGTGCGCCTGCGCGAAGTGGAGGAATCGGCGAAGATCATCGGCCAGTGCGTCGACTTGCTGGAGGACTGGCCGGAGGACGACCGGGAGATACAGGCGAACGTCCCCCGCACGCTCCGGCCCGACGCCGACAAGGAGATCTACCGCGCCGTCGAAGCCGCGAAGGGCGAACTCGGCATCTACATTCGCTCGGACGAGACGGACTCCCCCGCGCGGTTCAAGATCCGCGGCCCCTCCTTCTCGCACGTCCAGGCGCTTTCCGAGATGGCCCGCGGTGAGTACGTTCCAGACCTCGTGGCGACGATAGGCAGTCTGGACACCATCATGGGTGAGGTCGACCGGTAGGCGCAGGGCCGTCCGCGCCACACTCGGCCAGTGAGTTTTGTACGCCGGGCACGTACGTCCGGTGATGACTGAACAAGCGACATTCGCGGGCGGCTGTTTCTGGTGTACGGAATCAGTGTTCAAGCAGATCGACGGCGTGACCGAGGTGGTGTCGGGCTACGCCGGCGGCCACGCCGCCGACCCCAGCTACGAGGCGGTTTGCCGCGAGGAGACAGGCCACGCAGAGTGCGTACAGCTCACCTACGACCCGGATAAAGTGAGCTACGAGGACCTGCTCGCGGTTCATTTCACGACGCACAACCCCACGACGAAGGACCGGCAGGGCAACGACGTTGGCACGCAGTACCGCTCGGCCGTGTTCTACCACGACGAGACCCAGCGCGAAACCGTCGAGGCGCTCATCGAGGAGATCCAGCCCGGCTACGACAGTGACATCGTCACCGAAGTCGAGCCACTGGAGGCGTTCTACCCCGCCGAGGAGTACCACCAGGACTACTTCGAGAAGAACCCGAACCAGAGCTACTGTCAAATGACCATCCCGCCGAAAATCGAGAAGCTCAAACAGAAACACGCGGAGTTGCTCGGATGAGCTTCGAGTACACGACCGACGTCGAGGTCCGGTACACGGACATCGATACGTACGGCCACGTCAACAACGCGACGTACGCGACCTACTTCGAGGAGGCTCGTATCGACTACCTGGACGACGTGGTCAATGCCGGCGAAGCGCTGCTCTCGGGCAGCGAGTCGGGCACAGGCATCGTCATCGCGAACCTCGAAGTCGATTACATCCAGCCGGTCCATATCAGCGACTCCGTCGCCGTTGCTGTCCGAGTCCCCCGTCTGGGCGAGAAGAGCTTCCCCTTCGAGTACGAGGTCCGGACCGAGAACGGTGTGGCTGCGGCCGGTGAGACGACCGTCGTCACGTACGACCGCGACGCGGAATCCTCGCGCCCGATTCCCGAAGACTGGCGGAGCGCGATCACGCAGTTCGAAGGGCTGTAACGGTAGTTCCCGGATACTGACAGCCGGTCTGTCCCGAAATGCACCGCCCTGACCGGTGGTTTTATTTTTCATCCAAATGTTGTATTGAAAACATATGGAATATAGTACCGACCTCGGGCGGCGTGTTCTCCTTGCCCTCGCGGGCGTGGGACTCCTCCTCGTGGTCGGACTCGTCCTGTCCGAGTTCCTCCCGACGCTCGTGTTTACCGTCTTCCTGTACTACGCCAGCCGACCGATTTACCGACGGCTCGCGAAGCTTCCGCTACCCGAGCCACTCGCCAAGCGGGCCCTGCCCTACAAGAAGCAGGTCCACGCGGCCGCGACGATATTCTTTTTCCTGCTGCCGTTCGTCCTCCTGGTGGGCTATACGTTCTTCCTCGTCGTCCCGGAACTGCAGGATTTCTTCGGCGAGGGCGGCCTGGGCGCGGCGTACCTCTCCCAGTTCCAGGACCTTCCGGGAGAGGGGCCGCCCGGACCACTGGCGGGCCTCGGCCTCGGGGACCTGCTGACGATGGGACCGGCCGAGCTGTTCGAGTTGCTGCGAAACGAGACGGTGCAGTCGTGGCTGGGGCGTGTCTCCGATACGCTCGTCGGCTCACTCAGTCTGCTCACGACCGTGCTGTTGCGCGTGTTCATCATGTTCGCCGGAACGTACTACCTGCTCACCGACGGACCGCGGCTCGTCGGCTGGTTCCTCGACACCTTCGACGGGTCGGGTGTCCTCCGTGAGTACGCGGCGGTGGTCGACGATGAACTCTCCTCGATACTGTTCGGCAACATCCTGAACGCCCTGGTAACAGGGGTCATCGGCATCCTCGTGTTCTCGCTGTATAATCTGGTCGCCCCCGACTCGGTACAGATCCCCTTCGCTCCACTCGTCGGCGCGCTGACCGGTGTCGGCAGCCTGATTCCCGTCGTCGGGATGAAGATCGTCTACGTCCCCGTGGCCGCGCTGCTCGCGGTGTCGGCAATCGTCGCGGGACAGACGGTCGCGCTGGTGTGGGTCCTCGCATTCCTCCTTGTCACGCTGGTCGTCGTCGACACGATTCCGGACTTCGTGATTCGACCCTACGTCAGCGGCGATCTGACCCACGTCGGGCTGTTGATGTTCGCGTACATCCTCGGCCCTATCGCGTTCGGGTTCTACGGCATCTTCCTGGGCCCGATTCTGCTGGTGCTGGTCGTTCAGTTCTTCTACATCGTCGTCCCCTACATCATTACGGGCTCGGTCGAAACGACGCAGACGTCGCTCTCCGAATACGACTCCCCGGAGTCGTAACGGGCTACCCGTTCCCAAGTCGGGTTCTGGCGGTCCCGAAGTCGAGGCAGCGACTATCCGGTGTCGCATCGATCCGGTCGAGCCATCGCAGTTCCATCACCGAGAGCCGGTAGTGACACGTCGACGGTTCGATCTGTTGCCAGTAGACGTACCGGACATCGGGTACCGGCTCGATCTCGTCGTAGGCCTGTGGGAGGTCGTGGGTTTCGAGATCCGACATCGGCACCGGCCCCGGCGTCTCCACGGGCGTGAAGACAGCGCCGACGCTGCCGAGGAAGGCGACGTTCACGACGAGAACCAGCGCGAGGGCGGTGCCGAGATACTGCTTCATTCGCCGCTCGCGGAGCGTCGCGGCAGTTATACCGAGACCGATTGCGACGAACGCGAGCCCCGGAATGAGGTCAGTGTAACCGCCGGTCTCGAAATCAACGAAGAGTATCAGAAACGCGAACCACGCCCCACCGACCGGAATCCACCACTCGGTGGGTCCGACAACGTCGTCACGGCCCGTGAGCCAACACCGAGCAGTGTGAGCGAGGCCGAGTCCACCGAGCAAGACGAACGGTGACGCCCATTTGAAGTGGACGACGCCGGCGACGAGGCGAGCGAACAACGACGCCTGCTCCTCCGTTTGTAACGGCACGAGGAAAACCTGAACCAACATCTCCGAGGCCGAGTGCCAGAGGAGAAACACCGGCATCAACATGACGACGGTGAAACCGAGGCCGCCGGCGACGACGCGTTCGAGCGCCCGCGTGTCGCGCTGTTGGATCGCCAGCCCGACCACGATCAGCGGGAAGATGGCCGCGGCCTGCCAGTATCCCACGCTGGCCGCCGCAGCAACACCGCTCAGTGCCGGATACCCGTGCGTATACAGATAGATAGCCAGCAACCCACAGAGGAGAAGGAGATATTTCGCTTTGAATCCATACGCCGGCCGGACGGCGAATCCCGGCAACAGGAACATGGAGAGACCGGCCAGCGGCGCGGCGAAATCGTCGCCAGTGATGTCGTAAACGAGTATCACGACGAGTCCGACGGCTGCACACACCGCAGCGATCATTAGCACAACACTGAGAAGGTGAAGTCGGTACATATCGCCGCCAGACAGCAGTGCCAGTAACCCGGTCGTCTCGTAGGACAACGGGAACTTCGGTTCCCAGGCGTCGGCGTACAACCGACCGCCTCGCGTCAAATACCAGCCGAGATGCTGGAAAATACCGGCGTCGGGCGCCATCGGCGGTCGAGCGAAATCGAGTGTGATCGTCAGGAAAAAGTACAGTTCTGTGCCGACGGCAAACAATACCGGAAACGCGAGCCGTCGATCGCGGGGATGGAGGGCAAGCGAGCGAAGCAGATCTCTGAGTCGGTCTTTATGTCGTCTGCTCACGCGACATGTTTGTGTGCAGGTGACCAAAAGTAGAGAGTAATTTAGAACACATACCGTATTTGAAAGGATTTGCCGTCCGCATTACATATACAGTCACCGTGGTTAGGACCGTGTTTTCAGATTGAGGCTAAACTTACCACACCTTTCAGATACACCGTATGGGGAGGACACAATTGAGGCGTTCGAATCCCGGTTTCCTGCTTAATCAATCGTGTTTTGAGCTACGGAAGCAGCGGTACAACAGTGATACCCAACCAATAATATCACTACAGCAATGTGTGAATATGTGGGTAAATTGTTCCTACTGACCGGGATATCGAGGCGGAACCGATTTTGCCGCGAAATAGCGGAAACACACGGTGCCGAAGTAGTAGTTCGGCTATCCCGCATAGGTTTTGAGTGAAACAGCACCGCAGAAACGTGTGAAATCCGCTCCACTCTACTCAGTGCAACCATACCCGAACCGTGTTCGGAAACGGCAGATCGGCACGAGTAGCTATACGGCCCAAACACCGTCCAGAGCCCGACCCGTTTGACCAGTAGGCATGGGTCGGCACAGTTAGACTCCGAAGCAAATCGACCAACGGCGGAACCGATACAGTAGTTTCGTATAGCGATCACTGATTTATTACTGCCAGCCACCGAACGCGTCGGCCTTTTACCAGTCGGCCGAGTAGAGAAGCCTAATGGTCCAGAACGTGGCTTCAGTGATGGCGGAGCTGGAACCCGAGGACTTCCATCTGCTCTCTGGCGTCGAACAGGGAATGCGGTTCTCGGAGTACGTCGCCCGCGAGAAGTTGACCGAGTTCTCCCGGCTGACGACGGAAGACGTCGACTACCGGCTCGACCGGTGTGCGGACCGGGGGCTGGTCGAACGAAAGACCATCCAGTACGAGGGCTTCAAACTCACTTTCGAGGGGTACGATACGCTCGCGCTGCATACCTTCGCCGAGCGAGACACTATCGAAGGAGTCGGCTCGCCGCTGGGCGTGGGCAAAGAGAGCGACGTGTACGAGGCCCAGTCGTACAAGCCGGTGGCGCTGAAATACCACCGCGAGGGGTACACCAACTTCCGCGAAGTGATGAAAGAGCGGGAGTACACCGCCGACCGCGACCACGTCTCCTGGCTCTACACTGCTCGGAAGGCCGCAGAGCGGGAGTACGACGCCCTCGAAACCCTGTATCCGGACGTATCGGTCCCCCAACCCATCGACACGAACCGGCATGCCATCGTAATGGAGAAAATCGATGGCGTCGAGCTCTCCCGGACGAAACTCGAATCGGAACAGGTGCTACCGATTCTGGATCTCGTGCTCGACGAGATGCAGACGGCCTACCGAGAGGGGTACGTCCACGCGGACATGAGCGAGTACAACGTCTTCGTCACGAACGAGGGCGTGGTCGTCTTCGACTGGCCACAGGCTGTCCCGACCGACCACGAAAACGCCAGGGAACTGTTGACCAGGGACGTCGAGAACATCCTGAGCTATTTCGAGCGGAAGTACCCGCAAGACATCAGGAATGTTGACAGGAAGGCGGTCGCCGAGCGGCTGGCGGCCGACTCGTTCGATTCTATCACTGAATTCGTTGAGTAGTGGCGTGTTAGCCGCTACGGATCGCTTTTTCGCTGTTCGGAACTGAGCCGGGGCTATCCCAGCATTCCAGTCGTAAATCATATATCGCGATATCAAATCCAGTAAATCAGCGTCGGGTACTCCAAAGCAGGGGTGGCGAGGGCGTCTCTGCCAACGGGAAAGCCGACTGTCCGCGTTCTGGGGTCAGTTCACCGGCACACCACGCTGTTCCCGGACCACGGACAGCTCACCTTTCGAATTAGGTCATCCTAAAAATCGCAGGGGTTTTGTATTGTTAGGCAGGCCTAAATCATATGGCAGACGACGGTACTGTGTACAGGACACAGACACGGCGAGCTTCCTATCAGGGACCGGTAATGAACCAGTCCTTTCCCGGGTTGACTACCGATCGACCGTCTCCAGCACGTTCGGGAAACGGCCGCCAGACGCTAGCGGGCCGTCTCCGGAACTGTCCGACGGCATGTAACTGTCCGACCGCTAGTGCGTTGTGGACGACAGTCACGGGGACCGCTGAGTGATGCCCATCAACATCCCGCTGACACGGCAGGAGAGTCCGACGATGGCTGACAGCCCACCACAGGCACGCGCTCAACTGTGGACCTGGGCCGACACGGTAGCCTTCGGCGCCGGCAGGTGCTCGACAGTGGAAGCGACGAGCGATACCGGGTCACGCGGCGGAGACGGCACAGGTGCACCGGAGCGATGAGTTCGGCTCCGCAGTACCTGTTGGCGATCTACATCGCCCAGCACCGGGACGAACCGCCTGTCTCGCCCGGGGACCTGGGAGGGATGGTCGACCGGTCGCCGGCGGCAGTAACAGAGATGTGTCAGCGGCTCGCAGACGAGGGTCTCGTCTCCTACGAGCCATACGAGGGGGTGACGCTGACCGAATCTGGGCGCGAGGAGGCCGCGGAGTTACACGAGACCTACGTGACTGTCTCGTGGTTCTTTCGGGGTGTGCTGGACCTCGACGATCACGAGTCGGAAGCGATGGAGCTGGCCGGTCTGGTCAGCCCGGTGGTCGCAGAGCGGCTAGCGGCTACGCTGCCGTGTGAAGGCGGAGCGGAGAGTATACAGGAGGCTGCCGGTTCAGGTTCGAGACCCGGCGATGGGGACACCGCTTGAACGGGGTGCCCGAGCATGGCCTGTTTTAGGCTATGCGAAAAATACCAGAAGAAGTATACTAAACATTCGGTTGGCCAAAAAATAGGCTTCCTACGGCCTAGATGCCGATATTTTAGGCCCTCCGAAAACCACAGATTTATGATATGATGGCGCGTAGATGGAACTGTCATGAGCGCTGAAAGCCTCGAACGACAGACGCGGAATTACTTGAGCAACAACGTCCCGCAGATCCAGCAGCACGGCGGCAACTTCGAAGTGCGTGAGGTTGACGAGAGCGACGGCACAGCTACCGTTGCTATCGGCGGTGCGTGTTCGGGGTGTGGCATCGCGCCGATGACGATGAAGGCGATCAAGCGACAGCTCCCCGAGAGCGTTGACGGGCTTGAAAACGTGGAAGTGGTCCGATCCGGTGGCCCCCGTGCCGCTGTCATGCCCTCGAAGACCGAGGACATGGAAGAGATGGACGAGTACGAGGATTACAGCCCGCCGTTCTGAAGCCCCCTCGTCACGGAGGTCACCGTTGTAGCCCCGTTTTCCCGATGTCTTGACCGGGACTTCTCGGCCCACCGACCACACTCCCTGTCAGTCCAAAGTGGTCTAATGCTCGAATCGAGCCACGCAGCTCCCCCGAGCGAGTTCCGACACCGAAATTAGACCGGTAGCGCACTCTCGGGAACGACGCCGTCCGCGGACCAGCCCCGCGCGTCGTAGTACTCGTCCAGCGCTGCCTCGAACGACGGGAGATCGTACGGCAGCGTGTCGTCCCCCCGGTCGAAGCCGCGCTGATTGTTGAAGTGGCGTTCGAGCGTCACGGTGCGAGCGCCGACGGCCAGCAGGTCCCTGAAATCGGCATCGAAGAGCTGCTCGTAGCGCTCGGGCGTCATGAAGTCCCGGGAGAACTTGCAGACGACGCCGCTGTCGTTCAGTGCCATCAGGTTCTCCCGCTCGACCAGTACGTCGGCTTTCCCGAGCGTCCCCTCCGGAGCGACCGCCTGATCGTCGGGGACGAGCGGATACTCGACGGAGTAAAACGTCGCGTACATGTGGTCTGCGCCGCGGTTGGCGACGGCATAGGAGAGGCCCTGCCCGTGGAGCACCCGGCCCTCGTGGGCCGCGAAGTCCATCCCCTTGACCGTCCAGTTCTCGACGCCGAGGTCGTCGTAACAGCGGTCGATGCCCTCGGCGAGCGTGTCGCCGATGCCCTCCCGGTGAGCGATTTTCTCGACGGTCTCGTGAATCATCTCGGTGTCGCCGAAAGCGTCCGCGCTGTCGAGGTAGGCCGCGACGGTGTTGCCGGCGGAGATGGCGTCCATCCCGAGGCGGTCACACAGTTCGTTTGACTGCATCACGTCCACGATGTCGTCGACGCCGGCGTTCGAGCCAAAGGCCATCGCCACTTCGAACTCGGGACCCTCAGTTTCGACGCCGCGCTCCTCGTCCCGCGTCGGAAGCTTGCAGGCGAAGGCACACGCCGAGCAGGTCCCTTTCTTGTACTTCTTCGATTCGACGGCGTCGCCGTTGATCCCCTCGACACCGTCGAAGGACTGCTCGGAGAAGTAGTAGGAGGGGAGGCCGTTGACCTCGTTGGCGAGGTCCATCACCGAGACAGTGCCCTGTCGCTTCATGATGTGGTCCTCCGTCGCGGCCTCCCGGTGGATGTCCATCTGCATCGCCGAGATCTCGATGTCCGGCGGGGAGTCGCCCGCGAACGTGAGTCCCTTGACGTTTTTCGCACCCATGACCGCGCCGAGGCCGCCGCGGCCGAAGGCCCGCTCCGCGCTCGTCATGATGGACGCGAATCGAACTTGGTTCTCGCCGGCCGGACCGATAACGGCCGTCTGATCCGACTCGATACCGTGTTCAGCGTCGAGGTAGTCCAGCGTCTCGGGGACGGTCGCGCCGGCAAGGTCCGGGACGGCCTCGAACTCGACCCCGTCGTCGCGCACGTGGACGATGACGAGGTCGTCGCTCTGGCCGGTGAGTTCGACGGCACTGTACCCCGTGTCGGCGAAGTTCCGGGACATGAAGCCGCCGGCGTTCGAGGAGAGCAAGCCGTCGGTCAGCGGCGAGACGCCGGTGCAGTTCATCCGACCGGTGAAGCTCATCTGTGCGGCCTGCATCGGCCCCGTGGAGAACACCAGTCGGTTCTCCGCACCCAGCGGATCCACGTCGAAGGGGATACGCTCGTGGGCCAGCCGCGTGCCGACGCCGCGGCCGCCGAGATACTGTTCGAGGATGCTGTCGATTTCCGCCGTGGTGGCTTCGCCGGCAGTGAGGTCAACCGTCAACAGCGGCCCCGCTGAATGTATCATTAACATTTCTCATGCATACACGGACTTAGCGGTTGTGCCGGCTGCCGGTACCGGCGGATTAATCAAGGGACGGCGACGGGATATTGCTATGGTTTCACTGCGGCCGATACCGCCGAGTGTGCGCGGCTGGCTGGATTTGCGCTCTCCGACTGAGAGCGCCCGCGTTTCCGGTCAGTCGAGCAGGGACAGATCCCCACGTGGACAGTCGACCGAAAACCACACACAGACCGCCGCTGTCCGGTGGTACCGCCGAGTTTCTGAACCACCGGCGTCGTCATGCTATAAGTGTGTGGGAAGCCAACACAGTACATAAGTTTCGAGGTAGATGTGAATGTCTGATGACGCAGATGCCGATACGGGTACAGTATCGCGACGCCGCGTCCTCAAGACGGCGGGCGCGTCGACGGTAGTGGCGCTCGCCGGCTGTAACACCGGAAGCGACGGTACAGGGGACGGCGAAAGCGGAGGCGGCCAGAGCCTCGACCCGGTTCGAGAACGGGCGGAGGTCGCCGTCGACGACATTCAGGAGGGTGGGACACTCAGGTTCGGCCTCGGCGCGGGCATCGACTCCTTCGACCCGTCCTACAGCACCAGCGCGCCGGCCGGGAACGTCCACGGGCTTATCTACGAGAGCATTATCACGCAGGACGCAGCGGGGACCGTGTACCCGTGGCTGGCGCGAACGTGGGAGCGGGTAGACGTTCAGGAGGTCGAGGACGGAGCCTACGAGCCGTACATGGTGTCGGCGGAGACGGACGACGAGGGGAACCTCGTCGCCGACGACCAGATCATCATCAGGAACCCCGAGGCCGGCGAAGTGCTGACCGTCAACGAAGCGCCCGATGCCGTCGA
The DNA here is from genome assembly GCF_055271655.1 of Haloarcula sp. HT12. Lineage (NCBI taxonomy): Archaea > Methanobacteriati > Methanobacteriota > Halobacteria > Halobacteriales > Haloarculaceae > Haloarcula > Haloarcula sp. HT12. The sequence continues at coordinate 801,070 of NZ_JBUXKW010000002.1, read as the reverse complement.
AGACGGAACCTACGGGATTCAGTATCAGGCCGAACTCCACGAGGGTGTCACGTTCCACAACGGGGAGGAGATGACCGCAGAGCACGTCGCCCGCTCCTACGAAGTGCTTGAGAACTCCGCCATCTCCGCACAGACCTTCGACTCCTTTCTCTATGCCGAAGCGGTCGACGAGTACACCGTCAACATCTACGGGCAGGAGCCCGACGCCGAGGCCGACAGTCAGCTCCCGACGACGGTGTACCCGATGGAGCACATCGAGGGGTACCCCGACAGCGGCGCGGACCCGCGCAACGACCTGACGCCCATCGGGACCGGCCCCTTCGAGTTCGAGTCCTACGAGGCCGAACAGCGCGCCCAGTTCAGCACGTTCGACAACTACTGGCTGGACGACCTGGGCCTCGACGCCTTGGAGTGGTGGGACGGGCCCGAGGGATTCCCGACGAGCCCGGTCGTCGACGAGGTCACTGTCTCCATCGTCACCGACGACGCGACCCGCGCGGCCGCGCTCAACAACAACGAGATCGACCTCACCTACGGGCTCACGAGCGACACGTACAGCGAGTACCGGAGTTCGGAGGACTACCGGCTCAGCGTGACCAACGCCGGGGCGTACAACTTCCTCCAGTACCCCGTCACAGTCCCGCCGTGGGACGACCCGCGCATCCGCCGGGGGGTCAATCAGCTGATTCCCCGCGCACAGATCGCGGAGAACATCTACAACGGGTACCGGAACCCGGCCTACACGCCGCTGCCCGAACTGGCCGCCGAAGAGGGGTCAGCGGACTACGAGGCGCTGGTCGAGGAACTGCGCCCGCAAACGGAACAGGACACCGAGGCCGCGACCGAACTGCTGGGGGAGGCCGTCGACGACCTCGGCGTCGAGACGCCCATCGAGGCGACCATCGAGACCAACACCTCCGACGACCGCGTGCGCGAGGCCGAACTCATCGCGCAGGTGATGAGCAACACGGAGTTTTTCGACATCGACGTCGAGACCTTCGAGTTCACGACCTTCATCCAGCGCATTCTCGGCCCGGAGTACTACCAGCAGGGCAACATCGTCCTCATCGGCCTCTCGGGGACGTTCAACCCCGGGAGCTTCTACGACGCCGTGAACTCCATCGACAACTTCGGCCAGTGCTGTAACTTCCAGCGGGTCGACACGCCCGACTTGGACGAAATCGCGACGGAGGCGCGGTTCTCGGTCGAGGCCGTCGAGGACCCGCAGTTCCGCGGCGAGCAGTACGACCAGGTATGGCGCGGGCTCGTCGAGCAGGCCCCCAACAGCTACACCGTCTTCGGGACGAACGTGTCGTCGCTGTCGACCGACTACGTCGGGCACAACACGTACACGTTCTCCAGCGGGATTCTCCCGTACGGCCTTCACGACCCGACGGACCAGCAGGTCGCGTACCTGGACCGGGAGTCATGAGCCTCAGACGCTTCATCGCAGTTCGCGTGGCCGCGACGGTGCCGATACTGTTCGGCGTCTCGGTGTTCACCTTCGCGCTGGTCCACCTGACGCCGGGGGACCCCATCGACCAGATGGTCGCGCTGAACCCGCAGATCTCGGCGGCCGAGGAGGCGGCGATACGCGCCAGGTACGGCCTCGATGGCCCCGTCTGGCAGCAGTACCTCACGTGGATGGGCAACGTCCTGCAGGGCGACCTCGGCACGGTCATCAGCGTCGACCAGCCGGTCCTGCCCTACATCATGGCCCGGCTGCCCGAAACCGTCGCGCTGGGGCTGTTCGGCTGGGCTGTGGCGCTGCTCATCGCCATCCCGACCGGCATCTACGCCGCGGTGAACAAGGACACGCTGGGCGACGACCTCTCGCGGGTGTTCGCCCTCTCGGGCATCTCCCTGCCGAACTTCTGGCTCGGCCTGATGCTCATCCTCGTGTTCGCGCTCTGGCTGGACCTGTGGCCGGTGCTGGCCCCGGACAAGCCGCTGCTCTCGGCCGAGATGCTGTGGTATCTCGTCCTCCCGGGCGTCACCATCGGGACGGCGTCGTCGGCGACGCTGATGCGCGTGATGCGGTCGTCGATGGCCGAGGAGATGAACAAGGAGTACGTCACGGCGGCGCGGGCGAAGGGGCTGCCAGAGCGGACGGTCGTGTTGAAACACGTCCTGCGGAACTCGCTCATCTCGGTGACCACCATCGCCGCGTTCCTGACCGCGAGTATCTTCGCCGGGGCCGTCGTCGTCGAGCAGGTGTTCGCCTGGCCCGGGCTGGGGCGGGCCTTCGTCGGCGCTATCGTCGGCCGCGAGGTCGATCTGATTATGGCGATCACGCTGTTTACCGGCGTGACGATCATCCTCGCGAACCTACTCGCAGACATCATGTACGCCGTGTTAGATCCGCGGATCCGCTATGACTAATCTATGAGCACTGACCGAGGACGCATCCGGATAACGGGGTTCGACGCCGACGCCGTCGAGCGCCGCGAACCGCTGTCTGACTGGACAGAGACGAGAGACACCGAGACCGAGCGCCGCTGGGAGCGCGCCTGGGGCGAGTTCCGCCGGAACCGCAGCGCGATGCTCGGGCTGTACGTCGTCGCCGCGATGTCGCTGCTGGCGCTGTTCGCTCGCCCGGTCACGATTGCGGGCGTGACGGTCCAGCCGTTCTCGCTCGCGCCGTACGACCCGAGTGCGATCCTGTACGCCCAGGGCCTGGACGTGAGCGCCTACGAGGCCCCGTCGCTGGCCCACCCTTTTGGCACCGACGGCTCCGCGCGGGACGTGTTCTCCCGCGTGCTGTACGGCGGCCGGTTCAGCCTCTCTATCGGCTTCATCGTCGTCTTCGTCACCGCCGCAATCGGCCTCGTGTACGGCGCGATTGCCGGCTACTACGGCGGCTGGGTCGACGAGGTGATGATGCGGCTACTGGACCTCATCTTCGCGTTCCCCGGCCTCCTGCTGGCGCTGATTATCGTCGCCGTGCTCGGGAAGGGGTACTGGGAGCTGGTGCTCGCCTTTACCGCCATCGGCTGGGCGGGCTACGCCCGGCTGATACGCGGCGAGGTTCTCAAAGTCAAGGAAAACGAGTACGTGATGGCGGCGAAGGCACTGGGGGCGCGGGACCGCCGTGTCATCTTCAGGCACGTCGTGCCAAACGCCATCGCGCCGCTCATCGTCCAGGCCTCGCTCTCCATCGGCACCGTCGTCATCGGCGTGGCGGCGCTTGGCTTCCTGGGTCTGGGCCTCCCGCCCAGTTCCGCCGAGTGGGGCACGATGCTGGACCAGACCCGCGAGACCATCGTTCAGGGGCCGGGCGGGTCGATCCCCTGGTGGGTCACCGTCTTCCCCGGCGGCGCCATCTTCCTGTTCGTGATGTCGATGAACCTCATCGGCGACGGCATCAACGACGCACTCAACGCACAGGAGGGCGAGGACGTGGCCCGCGGGGGCGAGGTCTGATGGCCCTGCTCGAAGTCGAGGACCTCACGGTGAATTTCTACACGGAGGAGGGCGTCGTCACCGCCGTCGACGACCTCTCCTTTCGCATCGAACGCGGCGAGAAGTTCGGCGTCGTCGGCGAGAGCGGGGCGGGCAAGAGCGTCACCGCGCTGTCGGTGATGGGCCTCATCGAGGAGCCCGGTCGCATCGAGAGCGGGACCGTCCGGTTCGACGGCCAGGACCTGCTGTCGATGTCCGAGTCCGACGTGCGCGACGTGCGGGGTAACGACATCGCGATGATCTTCCAGGACGCGGGGACCGCGCTCAACCCCGTCTACACCGTCGGCGAGCAGATCGCCGAGGCGATCCGCCACCACCTCGACTACGGCGACGCGGCCGCCCGCGAGCGGGCTATCCGCCTGCTCGACGACGTGGGTATCCCGGAACCGGCGGCCCGCTACGACGACTACCCCCACGAGTTCTCCGGCGGCATGCAACAGCGGGTCGTCATCGCGATGGCGCTGTCCTGTGACCCCGACCTCCTCATCGCCGACGAGCCGACGACGGCGCTCGACGTGACCATCGAGGCGAAGATCCTGGACCGCCTCGAACGCCTCGCCGACGAGTACGACACGGCGATTCAACTCATCACCCACGACCTGGGGGTCATCGCGGAGCTATGTGACCGAGTGATGGTGATGTACGCCGGCCGCGCCGTCGAGAAGGCGTCCGTCGAGGAGCTGTACTACGACCCGAAACATCCCTACACCGTCGGGCTGATGAGCGCTATCCCCCGTATCGGCGACGGGCAGGACCGGCTCCAGACGATTCCGGGGACCATGCCGGACCTCGTCGAGGTCCCCTCTGGCTGTAGCTTCCACCCGCGGTGTCCCTTCGCCGAAGAGGTGTGTACGCGCAAGCAGCCGCCGCTCGTCGACCCCGACACCGGCGACGGCGTTGGCCTCTCCGACCGAGCGGCGGCCTGTCTGGCATACACCGGCGACCTCGACGGCGATCTGGATTACGAGGTCGAGGTGCGGGGTCGCGACGCGCCGCCTGACAACAGCCAGCCCGACCCCCGCAGCGGGCGCACAGATTCGGAACCGCTCCGCGCTGACTCGGACCCACTCCAGACCGACGCAGACCTGCTGGATCAGGACGACAGCGACGATACGGGAGGGCAACAGGATGGCTAAACCGGCCGACTCCCCGATTCTGGCGGTCGAGAACCTCACGAAGTACTACGAGTCCGGCGGGAGCATCGTCGATACGTTGCTGGGCCGGAGCCGGGAAGTCAAGGCGCTCGACGGCGTCGATCTGGAACTGTACCCTGGCGAGACACTTGGCATCGTCGGCGAATCCGGCTGTGGCAAGACCACGCTCGCCCAGACACTGCTCCGGCTCATCGAACCGACTGCCGGAACGGTCCGCTACAAGGGGGAGGACCTGACGGCGGCCTCCGACAGCCGACTGCGGGCGCTCCGGAAAGACATCCAGTACATCTTTCAGGACCCCTTCGCCAGCCTCAACCCGCGGCTGACGGTCGGCGACATCGTCGGCGAGCCGCTGGATATCCACGACATCGCCGAGGGCGAGGCCCGGACCGAACGGGTCAAAGACCTGCTGGAAACCGTGGGACTCAACCAACGGCACGCCCACCGCTACCCCCACGAGTTCTCCGGCGGCCAGCGCCAGCGCATCGGCATCGCCCGCGCGCTCGCCGTCAACCCCGAAGTCATCGTCTGTGACGAACCCGTCTCGGCGCTTGACGTGAGCGTCCAGGCCCAGATTCTGAACCTGCTGGAGGACCTGCAGGACGAGTTCGGCCTCTCGTACATCGTCATCGCTCACGACCTCTCCGTCGTCGAACACATCTCCGACCGCGTGGGCGTCCTCTACTTAGGTGAGTTCGCCGAGGTCGGTCCCACTGAGGACGTGTTCCAGCCGCCGTACCACCCCTACGCCGAGGCACTGCTGTCGGCCATCCCGGAACCGGACCCCGGCTGGGAGGGCGACCGGATCTTCCTCTCCGGCGAGGTCCCGTCGCCGCTTGACCCCCCGTCCGGCTGTCGGTTCCACACCCGCTGTCCCGAAATCATCCAGCCTGAAGGGACTGATATGGCCCAGTCGGAGTGGCGCGCGCTCATGGACCTGAAACAGCGGCTCCGGAGCGCCGACTCGCTGAAAGCGGTGACCGCAGTGCAGGAGGGCGTCGAGGACGAGGACCTCGGCCAACTCTCGCGGTCGGCCCTCGACACGCGGGTCCGCGCGGAGTTCGGCCTCCCGGATCCGATCGGCGACCCTGGGGCCGAAGAAGTGTTCGGGACGGTGATCGACCGCCTCCGCGACGACGCCTTCGAGGCTGCGCGGGCGGCGCTGGACGATGCCTTCGAATCCCCCTGTGAGCGGACCGACCCCGCGTTGTTCGACGTCGGCGAGGGCCACCGCATCGCCTGCCTGCTGTACGATGATGCCCACCCGGATTCGCCGACGCGGGGCCACTAGTCGGTGGCAGCTTCGAGTCCCCGAGGCCGCTTCCGAGTCGTGTCGCGTGGACAGTATCGAAAGGTCCGCTCCGCCGCTTTTTGCGTTATAATTTACATACTAACTACATATGTCTGACGTAAATTTATTTGCGTTTAGTTACCAGATGCAAAGGAAATGTCATCACAGGGGGAGGATATGTCCGCCGGACTGACCACGCAGTCTCAGTTAGGGGAACCGAATGAAACTGTTCTGACGGTTATAAAAGCGGTCGCTGCCGCGACCGAGACAGCGCCGGCGGAACTGCCACCGTTGGCCGACGCTGTCGACCCGGATGCACTGGACGCGCTCTTTGCGGGCCGCCAGACGAGCGGACGAGTCAGTTTCCTGTACGCGGGCCGGTCCGTGACTATCGCCACGGACGGGACGGTGACAGTCTCACCGAGCGGTGACCCGTCCGTGTGAGTTACGGCCCACAGGGCTACGGCGGTACCACGTGATACCGGAGGGAGTCGCGTCCGTTGGCGGTGGCGAGTCGACCGTCGACGTTTGTCGCCGTGGCGCGACCGGTGCCGGAACCGGTCCCTGTGAGCCGCGCCAGAGGCGGCACGTCCGCGGTCCAGTCACTCGAACTCGACGCCGGTAATCTCGAAGCGTGCGCCGCCGTCGGCGCTTTCTGCCACGTCGACCGACCAGCCGTGGGCCGCTGCGATGCGGTCGACGATCGCCAGCCCGAACCCGGAGCCGTCCTCGGAAGTCGAGTAGCCCGCCTCGAACAGCGACTCGCGCTCGTCGGCCGGAATCCCGGGACCGTCGTCGGCGACGTAGAAGCCGTCCGCCGTGGCCCCGACGGTGACGGTCACGCCCTCCTCATTGGCGGCATCAGCGTCCCCCGGCTTCGTCTGGCTGCTCGTCACACCGTGGTTCACGCTCGGTTGTGCCTGCGAACCCGACTCCGTCGATCGGTGTTCGACACTGTTGTCGGCCCCCGTCCGACTGTCCGTGGAACCGTGTTCCACACTGTTCCGGAGCAGGTTCTCGAGCAGTTGCAGCAGGCGCGGCCGGTCGGCGATAATCGTCACGTCCCGGTCGCCGGTGCCGGCGAAGGTGAGTTCCCCGTCCGGGGTGTCCTGAGACACCATCTCCCAGGCATCCGCGACTGCGTCACGGAGCGAGACCGGTTCCGTCTCCTGGATGTCCCGTCCCTGGCGTGCCAGGAGTAACACGTCGTCGATGATGCGCTCCATCCGGTCGAGCGCGGTTTCGATCTGTTCCAGATGGCTCTCGTCACCGGTCGTACGGGCGAGTTTCAGTCGCCCCTGTGCTACGCTCAGGGGACTGCGGAGATCGTGGCTGACGACGCTCGCAAACTCCGCAAGCCGGTCGCGCTCGCGCTGTAGTTCCTGCTCCTGATTGCGGATGTCGGTGATATCGCTTGCGACGCCGAACACGGCGACCGGGCTGTCCGGGTCAGACCGTTCGCCGGTATCGTGTATCGGGACCTTCGTCGAGAGGTATTGGTGTGGCTCGCCGTCAATGACGATTCGCTCCTCGACCTCCAGCGGTTGCCCGGTTTGTATGACGGCACGGTCGTTCGCCCACACCGTGTCAGCCATCTCTTCGGGGAACAACTCGTAGTCGGTTCGGCCAACGACGTCCTCGTCCGCGAGCCCGAACAACTCCCGGTAGCCATTGTTCACAAATATGTACCGCCCCTCGCAGTCTTTCATGAACATCGGGGTCGTGGTGTTTTCCAGGATCGCGTCGAGCCGCCGCTCCATCGCCTCCAGATCGCGTTCGCGTTCCTTCCGCTCAGTGATATCGTGATGGACGCCGACCATCAGCGTACTGCCGTCGTACTCGACGGGCTGCCCTCGAACGGAGCCCCACTGCACGTTGCCGTCACGATCAATGAACCGGAACTCCCCGTCGTAGATGCTGTCCGTCTCAACTGCGCGCTCTATCTGCTCACGGACTTCGGGAAGGTCTTCCGGATGAATCAGGTCGAACACGGCCGACAGCGTGCCGTCGAACTCCCCGGGCTCGAACCCCATGAGCCGTTCGAGCGTGTCGCTCCAGATGACCTCGTTCGTCTCGCAGTTCCACTCCCAGACACCTGTTTCGCTGGCCTCAAGCGCCAGTTGCAGTCGCCGCTCGATTTCCTGTAGATCGCGTTTCCGTTCGCGCTGCCCGGTGATGTCTGTCAGCGTGAACACGACGCTCTCGACAGCGCCGTCGTCGTCGAACAACGGCGCGCCGTTTACCGAGAGCACCTTCTCGGTGCCGTCCGGCCAGCGGATCTTGTGTCGGATGTCGTATAGGGTCTCACCGGTGTCTAACACCTGCCGAAAGGGGAGTTCCGCGTCCGGTATCGGGTCGCCATCGAGGTCGCGAATTTCCCACGCTGGGTCGTTGTACGCGCGGTCTTTCACCTCCGATTGCGACAGGCCGAGGACGTCCACGGCGCGCTGGTTGGCGAAGATGAACTGTCCGTCGCGATCGAGTTGTACGACACACGATGGGACGGTCTTGAGGATCTGTTCGAGGCGATGCCGCCGCCGCTTGGCCTCAGTCGCCGACTGCCTCGCCGACACCGCGTTTTCGATTCGATTGGCAAGCAGTGTGTACTGGTCCGTCCCGCCTTCCTTCTGCAGGTAGTCGGTAACACCGGCCGAGATGGCGTCACTCGCGACTTCTTCGCTCCCTTTCCCGGTGAACAGAATGAGCGGGAGGTCGGGGTACTCCTCGCGGACGGCTTCAAGGAACTCGATGCCGTCGCGGCCGGGCATGTCGTAGTCCGACACGATGCAGTCAAACCCTGACGCTTCGAGCCGGTCCAGCGCCTCGTCCGCGTTCGACGCCGTCTCAACGCAGAGACAGTCGTTCTCGCGTTCGAGGAACGCGGCAGCCGTCTCCGCGAAGTCCGGCTCGTCGTCGACGTGCAGCAGCCGAATCGTGTCGCTTGTCGAGGTCATCGGGACAGATGGCTTGCTGATATCTCAGGGGGCAGGCCACTTATGATGTTTGGCTGTGTGTCACATGCACGGTGTAGTACCGACAGACGAACGGGAACGGTCCGTCGATTCTCACCGCTCTACTGCCTGCTCCGCATGGCCAAACACGACAGCACAGTCGTACCGGCCCAGACAACACTTTTGAGCGCGCCAGCCCATCGTCAGACAATGCGTCGCATCTACGAGTCGGGGGCGCTCCACCGCGACGACGAGGAGCCACAGGCCCCCACAGAGCACGGGGCGCAGCCACAGGCCGCACGCAGCATCGACGGCGGGGCCTGGAGCGACCTGCTGGTGCCGACGTGGCTCCGCTATCGCGCCGTGTCGGTCGATATCGAGGTCCCGCAGACGGTATCTCCGGCGGGAACCGCGGTGCCGTTCGTCGTGACGATGAAAAACGCCCTCCCGGTACCGATAACGCTACCGACGGACTCGCCGCGGCCGTGGACGTGGTACGTCGACGGCGTGCCCGAGGCGTCCCACGTCGACAGCGTCCCCAGCGAGGACGGCAGCCTGCGGTTCGACCGGGGCGAGCGAAAGCGGTTCAGGCGGCGGTGGAACCGGATGTTCCGGGTCAGCGACGACGAGTGGGAGCCCGCGCCGGCCGGGGAGTACACCATCGGTGCGGGGCTGAGTGTGGCCGACGCCGCCGAGCGTGGCCTGTACAGCGAGACGACGGTCAGCATTAGCGATCAGTGAAGACGCGAGCGATCACGTGCCGCGCGGTCCCGGTCAGGACCCGGTCGGGGTGGGAGCAGGCGTCGGCGTGGGAGTCGGGGTCGACTCCGACGGTGTTTCGGCCGGGGTGTCGGGACTACTGCCGGTCCCGAATCCGGCGTCTGGGGTCGCGCCACCGCCCGGATCGGGAGCCTCACCGTCGAGCAGGAACGAGAGCAGGTTCCCGATGAACACCTCGTTGTCGGCGTCGTACACCTCGGAACTCCCGATGAACGTCGCGTCGGTGACAAACACCATGTTGTCGTTGCGGACGACCGTCGGATACGTGCCGGTGCGCCGCGTCTCCAGCGTCCGGGTGCCCTCGGCGGCAGTGAACTTCGTCTCGGCGTCACCGTTCACGACCGCGTAGCCGGCGGTGTCGAACGTGATCGTCTCGACGCCGTCGGTCAGTTCGCCGTCGTCGCTGGGCGACGCGTAGATGGCTTTGAAGTTGTTGTCGTTGGCCGCGTCATCGATATTGTACAGCTGTTCGGCCCCCATCCGGACACCGTAGCGCTCGGTGGCGTTGTTGGCCCCGAACGACACTGTCGTCGTCGACTGGGTGAACCCGGTCGAGAGGCGGGTCTGTGTCGGTTCGGCGAGGATGACAACGCGCCCGCCGTCCTCGGTGTATTCCTGCAGCGCTTCGCGTTCCGCCGGCGAATAGCTTCCGAGCGGCTGGACGATGAGCACACCGTCGTACTGGCCCAGCGAATCGGCGAACGCGCCGGTGCTGGACGTGCCGTACTCGATGGTGTGGCCCGCCTCGAACACCGCCTCGGTAATCGGTTCGAGTTCGGATTCGGACACCTGATTCCCGTGGCTCGTGTCGACGAGGATCCGCTTGTCACTCCCGTCGGTGTCGATCGATATCTCCCCGTCCTCCGGATCGACGGGTGCGTTGACGGCGTCGGGCTGGTACTGCGACGGCGACTGGCCGTCGATAGACTGGCCGTCGGGCGGCCCCGACGACCCGGGATTGACGACTGCGAGGAGGAACGTCCCGCCCAGTATCACGACGAGAACGACGATGAACACGGCGAGCGGCTTGACGATGCGACCCTCAGTCATTGCGGATCACCGTCGCGTTGTTGCCTTCGGCGGGAATTCCCCAGACGGCGTAGTACTTCACCGGCTCCCGGAACGTCGTCTCGCTGTCGTCGGGGTGGACGAGATAGGTCACGTTGTTCGCACCCTGGACGGTTTCAGCGCCAGCAGGGACGATGATGACGTTGAACTCTGCACCGCCGCTGCCCAGATACGCCACGTCGTACTCGTCGCCCTCGATTCCCTCCGAGAGCGCGGCGGCCCGCTCGATGGCCAGTTCGGTGTCGCCGATACGGTCGGCGAAGCCGTTCTGGGTCGCCTCTGCCCCGAGATACGTGTTTCCGTTAGCGACTTCCTCGCGGGAGATATCCAGGTCATCGCCACGGTGGCGCATGACCGTCCCGACGAAGGAGCGCTGGAGCACCTCGATGTCCTCGCGGAGGCCGTCCTTGCTTACCTGTGCCTTGTCCGGCCCCGAGCGGACGAACGTCTCGCCCTGTCGTTCGACCTGTTCGATGAGGCTCAGCGGGGCCTGGACGATGACGCCGATGCTGCCGACGTTGGAACTGGGCTTGACGACGATCTCGTCGGCCGGCGTGATGCCGTAGTAGCCGCCCGAGGCCGCGGTCCCCTCGACGTAGGCCACGACTGGCATCTCGCTGGCGGTCCGGTTGACTTCGAGGTAGAACTCCTCGCTTGCGTCGACGGGACCGCCGGGGCTGTCGACCCGGAGGACGACCGCCTCGATGGACTCGTTGTTGCGTGCCTCGCGGAGGTCCTGTTTGACGGCGTTGACGTTGGCGTCGGTCGTCCCGCCGCGAAGGGTGACGACGGCGACGCTCGGATCGTCGTCGCCGGCGCTTGGCACGCCGTTCCAGATGACCGGCGCGAATATTGCGGCGATGACGAGGGCGAGCGTGACCGCGATCACGTACGACGCCGTCATCGCCGAGAACAGTTGTTCTCTCCCAAACATCTATACGCCCCGTTCGGACTGAGAGAGTAATAAACCCCGGTCGGCTCCCTGTCGCAGTCCGGTGCAGTGGGTTGACTGGGGCAGCAGCGACCAACGGTTATTGGGCTCCGAGCAGTACACCCAATATGGAAACCCGAGCGCTGGGCGACACTGGACAGGAGAGCACGGTGCTGACGTTCGGCTCGATAGCACTCAACTGGCTCGAACAGGAGGGAGCGAACCAGCTTGTCGAACTCGTGTTGGACCACGGGGTCAACCACTTCGACGTGGCACCGACCTACGGCGACGCGGAGCTGAAACTGGGGCCGAAGCTGCGTCAGTACCGCGAGGAGATCTTCCTCGGCTGTAAGACCCAGGAGCGCGAGTACGAGGGAGCCGCCCGGAAGATCGACCGGTCGCTGGACCGACTGGGCATCGACACCATCGACCTCTACCAGATCCACGGCCTGGAGTACGAGGACGAACTGGACACCATCACCGCCGACGGCGGCGCGCTGGACGCGATACGGGAGGCGAAGGCGGCGGGGAAAATCGACCACATCGGGCTGACGAGCCACGGCAACCCCCAACTGATTCTCGACGCCATCGACCGCATCGATGACCTGGAGACGGTGATGTTCCCGCTCAACCCCGTCGTCGCCGGCAAGGACGGCGACGAGTACGACTACGAGGCCGTGCTGGAACGCTGCGAGGCGGAAGACATCGGTACGCTGGGCATCAAGGCGTTCGCGAAAGGGTCGTGGCCGCCGACCGACGAACTGGCCGAAGCTGACCGCCCGTACGCGAACTGGTACGAGCCGGTCGACACGCCGGAGGGCATCCGCGAGCGGTTCGACTTCGCCGCCGCCCAGGGCCTCGACACCGTCGTCAGCCCCGGCGACCCGAAGCTCGTCAAAATGGTGCTCGACGCCGCCAGCCGCGCTGCGGGAATGGACGAGGCCCGCCAGCGCGCGCTCATCGAGGAAGCGCGACACGACGATAGCCCGGTACCCGAGCAGCTCCACCACTGAGTGTGGACACAGACGTTCCGGAGACGGTGGCGGCCGCCCTCGCCGACCGGCAGGTCGAGGGGCAGGCCTGTCTCGAAGCCGGAGCCGGCGTCGGCAACACGACGGCCGGGCTGCTAGCCGCGGGGGCGAAGCGGGTGTACGCGGTGACGAACGACGCCGACCACGCCGCGACGGTCCGCGAGCGCGTCGGCGACGGGAACGCCGACCGGCTGGTCGTCGTTGAGGCCGACCTCCGGGCGACGCCGCTTGCGACCGACAGCGTCGACCTCGTCACCGCCCACGGGCTCTGTAACGTCCTGCCGCCTGCCGACTTGGACGCCATCGCGGCCGAACTGGCACGGGTGGCGAAACCCGGTGGGCGTCTCGTTGTCGACGACTACGCGGTGCCACCAGCCGGTGCAGCAGTCACCCGACTGTTCGCCCTAGAGAACGCCGCCGCGCGGGTGGTCGACGGTCGACCGGCGCTAACGTTCTACCCCGCCGCCGTACTGGCTGCGGTGTTCGCCGACCACGGTTGGATTGTCGAGCGAAAGAAGCCGCTGCTCGATCCCGTTCCTTGGACCGAGGCGCATCTGGCGGCACATGGCGATGTGGTGCGTGGGTACGCAGACGAACTTCCAGACGTGGTTGGGGGACCGCTGGCCGCGATGGCTGACGACCTCGTTTCTGCTATCGGCTCCGAGCGAACCGGGTCTATGTACAGTCTCGCGTTCCGGCTAGCAGATGGGTGAGACGTTTAGAGACACTGCAGCGCGAGTGCGTAGTCTAACAGCCACACGTACTCACAAGACTCCAACGAGCACATCTGTTCATAACAACCGAACGGCTAAGGACGCCCCGACCCACGAGCAAATATGACACTCGACCGCTTGTCCGAGTTCGATGCCGAGCCGACAGAGGGCGAAGTCATCGACGGGGAACTGGCAGTAACCGACGACGTACTCGTAAAGGCGTTCGCGCTGGGGCCGGACGCGAGGATCGACCCGCACGAGCACGACGACGCGACGAACGTGTTCCACGTCATCAGTGGCGAGGTGACGGTCCAGCAGGACGACACCGAGGAAGTCATCACTGCGCCGGGGGTCGCCCTCAACGAGCGGGGGCAGGCCCACGGCGCGCACAACCACACCGACGAAGTCGCCGTCTTGACCGCGAGCCTCTGTCCGCTGCCGGGACAGTAAGGGTTGCCGCCGAGACAGCAGTGCCAGCCAGACGGTTCCGCACCACGCTTATCGGTGTTGCAGTTCACTGACATGCTATGGCCGAACCACTGCCGACGAATGGCCTTCGCAAGAGAGTCGATAGCGGGGGCGTCGCGCTGGGCGTCCTCGACAACACGTACAGTCCGACGCTAGTAGAGTTCTACGGCGACCTCGGCGTCGATTTCGTTTGGCTCGATTTCGAACACGGCGGGCCGGACCCGTGGGACGCGGCGACAGTCGAGAACCTCCTGCGGGCGGCCGACGGCACCGGGACGGAGCTACTGGTTCGCCTGCCGGATACGTCGCCGACGCTGGTGCGGAAGGCGCTGGACCTGGGGGTCAAGAACGTCTTCCTGCCGCGGGTCGAGAGTGCCGAGGAGGTCCGGGAGGCTGTCAAGTCCGGCCGGTTCCGGTACGACGGCGAGGCGGGCGACCGGGGACTGGCCGCGCCCCGAGCGCGTCGCTGGGGCCTGGGCGAGAACTACATCGATGCGTCGGACGAGGAGACGTTGATCGGGACCACTATCGAGACGAAAGCGGCGGTCGAGAACATCGACGCCATCCTGGACGTGCCCGAGCTCGGCTTCGTGTTCATCGGGCCCTTTGACCTCTCGGTGTCGCTGGGTCATCCCGGCGAAATCGACCATCCAGAAGTGGAGGAGGCGGTGGAGACGGTCCGCTCGGCGGCCGTCGAGGCGGGCGTCACCGTCGGCGGGCTCGGCTTCGGGATGGACGACGTAAACGAGAAGGCCGAGTCGGGGTACCAGATACTGCACGTCGGGAGTACGACCGGCGCGGTACAGAGCGCCGTGCGTGAGTGGCTGGAGAACTTCGACGGGGAACGGAGCTAAGACGGAGAACGGAAGCGCCAGCGTGGCCGCTCAGGCGCTCGCGCCGGATTCAGGACAGTTCGTCGCGTCGACGGCGCTGTCGTCGAGTTCCGCCTCGGCTTCCAGCAGTTCGCGGTAGCGCTCGCGGATGGTCACGGTGCTGATGTCGGTCGCCTCGCTGACGGTCTCCTGGGTCATCTCCTCGCCGAGCAGCAGGCCGGCGGCGTAGATGGCCGCGGCGGCGAGGCCGACGGGGCTCTTGCCGCTGTGGACGTTCGCTTCCTTCCCCGCCTCGATGAGGGCGCGGGCCTGGCGTTCCAGCGCGTCGTCGGCATCGAGTTCGGAGATGAACTTGCTGAGGTAGGTCGCGGGGTCCGGCGGGCCGACCTGCAGGGAGAGTTCGCGGTTGAGATAGCGGTACGCGCGGGTGAACTCCATCTCGTCGACGCGGCTGACGACGGCCATGTCGTCGAGCGTCTGCGGGAGGTTCGCCTGCCTGACGGCGGCGTACAGCGCGGCCGTCGCCATCCCTTCGATGGAGCGGCCGGGCAGCATCCCCTCGTCGAGCGCGCGGCGGTAGATGACGCTGGCCGTCTCGCGGGCGCTCTCGGGAACGCCGAGGGCACTGCCCATCCGGTCGATCTCGCCCAGCGCCTGCTTGAGGTTGCGCTCGGCGTGGTCGCGGGTGCGGAACCGCTCGTCCCAGGTGCGCAGGCGCTGCATCTTCTCGCGCTGGCGGGTCGACAGGGAGTTGCCGTAGGCGTCCTTGTTCTGCCAGCCGATGTTGGTCGAGAGGCCCTTGTCGTGTTTCATTTCGGTCGTCGGCGCGCCGACGCGGCGCTTGGCGTCCCGTTCCTGGCTGTCGAAGGCGCGCCACTCCGGCCCGTGGTCGATCTCGTCCTCGTCGACGACGAGGCCGCAGGATTCACAGACCGTTTCGCCGCGGCTGTCGTCGGTGACGAGGCTTCCGCCACAGTCCGGACAGGCGTGGCCGGTACTCGCCTCGGAGTCGGCCTGTTCGTCCACACTGTCACCGCGTTCGTCGGGGGAATAGATGCTGCGTGTCGTCATAGTGTGTGTGCGAGCGCGTGGGACGCCCGCGGTCGTACCCAATTGTAGGGGTGCATCCTGCATGAGAACTCGTTTGGCATATGCCGAACTTCGCTCAGTGAGTCCGTGGCAGCAGCGGCGAATCGGCTAAAAAGCGCCCCTTAGCGGTTATACGCCCGACCGACCGATGCGGAGCCGTCCGCCCTCGGCGACCTCCTCGTCGGCCTGGACCGGTCCCATCGACCGCGTGACGAACGACCGGACGATCCACGCTTCGGCCCGCTGGAGGCGGTACTGGAGCGTCGACCGCGACACGTCGAGCGTCTCTGCGAGGTCGGTGAGTGAGGTGTCCCGGGGCGTCCGGTAGTAGCCGTGTTCGACGGCGGCCTCGACGGCGGCCTGTTGCTCGGGGGGGAGCTCCGCCAGCGTCACCGCCTCGTCGACCCAGTACGACGGCGAACTGAGCTGCCGGAACTCCACGGTGAGTCCCTCCCGGAGTTCGGATTTCATCTCCTCGAACAGCCCGTCGACGCCGGCGTCGCTGCACAGGAGCAGCCGCCACTCACACCGGCTTCCGCGGCGCTCGGTCTCGACGAGGACGCCGCGGCCGACGTGGTCGATCGCCAGCCGCGGAATCGAGTGACAGTCGCCGGCTTCGGACCGGTAGCTGTACACCGTCCGGACGCCGGGGTCCGAGCCAATGACCTCGTAGGTCCAGTCGGTCTTGCAGTTTCGGGTCCCGATGCACTCGGTGCACTGGACCGGATCGTCGTACACGTCGTCAAGCTGTTCGAGGGCCGCCTCCGGGCCAGCGACCCGTTCGAGCCGCCACATCCCGTCTCGGGTGACGTTACACGCGATTGTCCGGGAGTGCGTCTCCGGATAGTCGATGAACACGTCCATCACGGGGTCGACGTTGCGCTCGTAGTCGATAGTGAAGATGAACTCTCGCATATGCGTCCCGTTGCGTGTCGAGCGGCTTATACGCACTGTCTCGTTCGGCGTATGCCAAACCAGCCGTGATTATGACGGGAGGCCACGGAAAGCGTATGTCCTGTCCCGTTTCTCCATCTACTGCTGAGTCGCCCGACGGCGCAGCCACCGGCGACACGCCGGACGACGCGTCATCGGGTGCCCGCGGATACGGATTGCCGGCGCACAACTGGCGACACACCGTCGTCTACGGGGTGGTGTCCTGGACGGTCGTGACCGCCGCGTGGCTCACCGTGCCGGCCGGCCACCCGTTCCAGTTGGGTATCACGCTCTCCGGCCTGTTCGCGGCCCCGCTGTTGCCGGTCGCGCTCTGCTGTGATTACCGCCAGGCCAGGCGTGTCGGGACATGTGACCCCGGACCCCGCGCGTATTGCTCGAATCTCGTCCGGGACATCAAAACGGCAGTCATCGGTCAGAGCGCCCTCGGCGACCAGCGTCGGGAGTTCATCCGCTGTTGAGATCGGTTACGCCACCCGCCGGAAACGGTTTGCCGGCAGCAGTGACCGAGTGTCACTGCCTATTTACAGCCAGTCCGTCTCGGGGTCGATCCGGTTCGGCGGCGTCTCACCGGCCAGCCCGGCCTCGACGCTCGCGGCGACGGCGGCGTTCAGGTCGTCGCGGGCCTCCTCGGAGTACCACGCCGCATGCGGCGTGACGATACAGTTGTCGAGCCCGATCAGCGGGTGGTCCGCCGTCGGCGGCTCCTCGGCCAGGACGTCGAGGCCGGCGGCCGCAATCGTTCCGTCGGCAAGCGCCGCCCGAAGCGCCCCCTCGTCGACGAGGCCGCCGCGGCCGGTGTTGACGAGGATAGCGTCGTCACGCATCGCCGCCAGCGCGTCAGCGTCTATCATCTCCGCCGTGCTCTCGGTCAACGGCGCGTGGAGGGAGACGTAGTCGGCCCGCTCGTACAGCGTCTCCAGCGTGACCTTCTCGACATCGGCGTCAGCCATCTCCTCGGCGTCGACATAGGGGTCGTAGGCGATCACGTCCAGATCGAAGCCCCGTAGCTGGTCGCGGACTCGCTGCGCGATGGGGCCGAAGGAGACGAGGCCCAGCGTCCCGCCGCGGACGCGGTGCACCGGGCGGGTCCGCTCCCAGCCCCAGCCGCCGTCACGAACGTCGCGGTCGTAAGCGGTGAGCGTCCGAACGCAGTCCAGCAGTAGCGTCACCGTGTGGGTGGCGACCTCGTCCGTGCAGTACTCGGGGACGTTCGTGACGGCCACACCGTTGTCCGCCGCCGCGGACACGTCGATGTTGTCGATACCGACACCCGCTCGCGCGACGATCTGAAGGTCGTCCAGCGCGTCGAGCACCGCGGCAGTGACCGGCGTGTTCACGTCTACGACAAGCGCCGCTGCACCGGCGGCAGCCTCCCGGAGCGCCTCCTCGTCGCCCGTCTCCGCGACAACGACATCGGCGTCGAGTTCCGCCCGCAGCCGGTCGACATCTATCATCGGGTCATCGCTCGCGACTACACGTTTCATATCCGGAGTGAGGGACTGGGACGGTAAAACCGGTCGAAGCCGTTCCCGCCGAATAGGAATTCGAGGTCAATGATAGATTGAATACAACGTGCAAACCCGCTGGCTGTTCGAGCCACGGTGTCCGAGCGCTGTGATTTAAGCCGCTCGACCGCCAACCCAGCGGTATGCAAATCGAACTGCGGTTTTTCGCCAACTTCCGGGAAGCCGTAGGGCAGAAAACGGTCCAGCGCGAGTACGAAAGCGGCCTGCAGGCGGGTGACCTGCTCCGACAACTCTCCGAGGAGTTCACCGAGATGGACCTGTTCGAGGACGGCGAACTGCGGGAGTACCTGACGATTCTCCTCAACGGCACGGATATCACGCATCTCGACGGACTGGAGACCCCACTGGAAGACGGGGACGAACTCAGCGTGTTCCCGCCGGTCGCCGGGGGGTAGGTCCCGCCGGACCGACTCAGCAACAGAAGATGAACGGGAACATCAGGCCGACACGGTCGCCGGCTTCCAGTTGCGTGTCCAGTCCGTCGAGGTGTTCGTTGAATTCGCCGTTGACCGCGACTCGCGCGTAGCACCTGGTCTGCTCGCCCTCGGGGTTTTTCGCCCAGTCGCCCGGCAGATCAGCCATCTCCGGGGCCCAGCCCTCGGTGGTGGCGTCGGCTTCGGTTTCCGCGATGAGCATGTCGCTCACGTCGTACTCCCGGAAGAACGCATCGAGGAAGTCACGCAGCGTGTCCCCTTCGAACGTGTATGACAGCGACGGCTCGCCGACGACCCGGCGAACGTGGCCGGTACACCTGACCTCGACAGTGGTCAGGTCCGGAGCCGACGACTGTCGCTCTACTGTCTCACTGCTCATACGGACACTACAACCCGCCGACACAAATCAGTAGAGACGAACATGTTCGCCCACCGCTGGGGTTTATTGGCTGCGAACTCTGTGTGGCGGTATGGACAACATCGAACTGGGGATTCCGTCCGGGATCGTCGACTCGCTGCCGCCGGACAGCGAGGACACGAAACGCGACATGGAACAGGCCGTCGGCGGTTGGGAGCGGGAGCTCAACGCCGCACTCGATTCCGAGGAACCGGCCAGCGCCGTCGTCGACCGCATCGAACAGTTCGAGAACCGGTGGGAGGCCTACGACGAGTACGTCGTCGAACTCCGGGCCTGGGGCCAATCGCCCATCTACGCGATGGCCTGGCGCGACCTCCACGCCGCCGTTATCGCCCAGATATACGACCACGGGGACTTAGACGAGCGCATCAACCGCGAACGCAACGCCCGTATCGTCGATGACGGTATCCGGCCCGGCTAAGGCGGTTGTGCCGACCGAGCGTCGGACCGCCGATAGGTTTAGACGACAGCACCCGTAACACCCACGCAATGGAGCGTGAACGGAGTTTTCGCGGCATCTCGGTGCGGGCTGCTATCGGCTACCTAGAGAACCTCGGTGGCGAGCAACGCGGCGAAGCGACCGTCGAAGGCGACGGCTGGGCGGCGACGCTCTCAGAGGAAAAAGTCGCAATCGGCCCCAGCCTCCAGCTCAACGAGGTGACGATCCGGTTCGACGGCGAGCCGGAGACGCTGGAGCCGCTCATCGAGCAGTTTGCACAGAAAGCGATGCGGGCGGGCGGCTGACCGGGGATGGCCGACCCGGAGTACCCCATCGAGGGACAGATCGTCCTGCTGGCCGGCACGCAGGCCAGCGTCCCGCTCGACCAACTCCCCGATCTGCTCGGACAGGTCCAGAGGTATCTCCACGCGAATCGTGCGACCTACGACAGGGAGTACGAGCGCATTGACGGCCCCAGAGCGGCCGATTACGTCTGTGCCGAGGCGGGCCACTGGGACAGTATCGGGGCGGAACTGGGACTGAGCGACCGCGAACAGGACGCGGTTCGGCGGGCCCACGCCGCCCAGTTCGAGCGCGACGGCCGGCGGCTGGACAGGAGCGAAGAGTTCGAAGCGACGCTCGAAATCAGGGACGTGCTGGCGGTCAGCTCCGAACCGTGATCGTCTCGATGACGCGTTGAGAGAAGGCCGTCTCCGAGAGGTCGCCGTTTTCGAGGTCGTCGATCCACTCGCTGTCGACCGACCAGTAGCCGAGTTCGGTGCCCTCGAGGTCCGTCACGGTCGCCTCGACGTCGACCCCGGACCAGTCGTCGGCGTGGAGGTCCCGGAAGACGTTGATCACGCGGCCGATCTCCCGGTGGGGGATGACGGCCGCCTCGTCGGCCGAGATCGATTCGTAGGTGAGCCGGTACGTATCGCCCTCGTCGTCGAACTCGGTGACGTACACGCCGTGGCTGGTCAGTCGGGACTCTACCTGGAATTCGAAGTCGTCGATGTCTTGCTTGCGCATTAGAAAATTGGAGTCGGCAGTCGGCGCTGTCTCAGTCGTCGCTCGGTGCCGCTGCGCCGCCGGAACTGACGCCGGTACCGGGGCCAATGTCGATACCCAGTTCGTCGAGCTTTTCGTCGGTGACGACGCCGTCCTCCCAGTCGCGCACCTCGTAGTACTCCGCTTTCATCTTCGAGAGCTCCGCGAGTTCGCCCTCGGAGCCACCCTGGGCCGGCATCGCGTGTTCGTCGCCCTCCACGAACCGGTTCGGGAGGTCGTCGTCGCTCCCGTCGAAGCCCGCGAGGTTGTTGTAGTACCGTTCGAGGTTGTAGATGCGCTCGCCGGCTTCCATCAGTTCCTCCTCACTCACGTCCAGTCCGGTCATGCCGTTGTACTGCAGGACGTACTCCTCGATGCCCTCCGCGAAGGCGTTGAACTTGCAGATGTCGAAGGAGTCGCTGATGGCGTGGAGGTCCTGGAAGGTGGCACACAGCTCGCCTTTGCCCTCCCACTCTCGCGGGTCGACCTTCTCCGGAATGCCCAGAATCTCGGCCGCCGGCGTGTACCCGCGCAGGTGGCACGCGCCGCGGTTCGAGGTGGCGTACCCGATTGCCATCCCCTTCATGCAGCGGGGGTCGTAGGCGGCCATCGTCTGGCCCTTGACGGCGAGGGAGTTGGTGTGGGCGTCGAACTCCTCGGCGAGGTGGTCCGGCCCCTCGGCGAGGTGGTCCGCGAGCTCCGTCTCGCGGGTGGCGATCATGTCGATCATGTCGATCATCTCGTCGGCGTCGCCCCAGTCGATGCCGTCGCCGAGGTCGTCGAACTTGCCCTCCTCGGTCATCTCCATCGCCATCGCCATGGTGTTACCCACGTCGATGGTGTCGACGCCGACGTCGTTGCACCGTTCGAGCATCACGGCGATCTTGTCCCGTTCGACGTGGCCGGAGTTCGGTCCCAGCGCCCACGCGGACTCGTACTCGTAGGATTCGGTGCGGACGTTCATCTCCTCGCCCTTGTGCATGGCCTGCACTTCGACTTCCTTCTTGCAGGCGACCGGACAGGAGTGACAGGTCGGCTCGTCGACCAGGATGTTCTCCCGGACGTTCTCGCCCGAGACGTTCTCCGAGTCGATGATGCGCTCGCCGTCGCCCTCGGCGTCGGACATCGACCGCGTCGAGGAGTACTTCGCGTTCTTGGTCGGGAGGCCGTCCATCTCCTCCGTGAGGTTCATCAGGACGTTGGTCCCGTACATCGAGAGCCCGCCCTCGTTAGGCGCGGTCACGTCGGACTCTTGGATGACCTGCATCGCCTGCTTGTGGCCCTCCTGGAACGTCTCCTGATCCTTCGGTTTGGGCATCCGGGTGCTGGACTTGACGACGACGGCTTTGAGGTTCTTGTTGCCCATCACACAGCCGGTGCCACCGCGACCCGACGCGCGGTCGTCTTCGTTGATGATACAGGCGTACTTGACCTCGTTTTCCCCGCCCTGTCCGATGGCCATCACCGAGAGGTTCTTGCCCAGCGAGCCGCCCTCGATCTCGCCTTCGAGGTCGTCGATGGTGTCGTGGACGCCCTGGCCCCAGAGATGGGAGGCATCGCGGAGTTCCACTTCGCCGTCTTCGACGAGCGCGTACACCGGCTCGTCGGCCTGCCCCTCGAAGAGGAGGCCGTCGAAGCCCGACCACTTCAGCCGCGCACCCGACCAGCCGCCGTGGTGGGAGTCCGTGACCGTCCCCGTCAGCGGCGACTTCGTGCAGATGGCGATACGACCGCTCATCGTCACCTGCGTCCCCGTCAGCGGCCCGTTCATGAACGCCAGCAGGTTGTCCGGTCCCAGCGGGTCCACGTCCGGCCCCTGATCGAAGACGTACTTCACGCCGAGTCCGCGCGCACCGATGTACTTTTTCGCGTCTTCCTCGTCAATACCTTCGTAGGCTACGTCCCCGTCCCCAAGGTCGATTCGCGCCACGTGGTCCTGAAAACCACCAAGGTCTGTCATGGTAATACATGACTCTCCGGCTGGGAACAACTTAACGATTTGTGTTGGATACCCCAGATACCCGAGGTGTTTCATCGGGCACTGTCCCCGCGTGAGCGGGTCACACTCACGAGTCTGGTCCGAACCGCTTAAGAGTCCGAACGGCAAACTCCGGGTAACTCGCTGGACGACGGGCACCAGCGGGCACCTGCGTGTGCAGGTCGGGATGTGAGTTACGCGCGTGACTTGAACCACGCAACGCCCGTGGTGAATACATATGGCACGAAGCGCATATTCGTACATTCGAGACGCCTGGAAGAACCCAGGTGACGGACAGCTCGCAGAACTACAGTGGCAGCGCCAGCAGGAATGGCGCGACGAAGGGGCCGTCGAGCGCATCGAGCGCCCGACCCGCCTCGACAAGGCCCGTTCGCAGGGCTACAAGGCGAAACAGGGCGTCGTCGTCGCTCGCGTCTCCGTCCGCAAGGGCAGCGCGCGCAAGCGCCGACACAAGGCCGGCCGCCGCTCCAAGCGCCAGGGCGTCACGCGCATCACCCGCCGGAAGGACATCCAGCGCGTCGCCGAGGAACGCGCCTCCCGCACCTTCCCGAACCTGCGCGTGCTCAACAGCTACTCCGTCGGCCAGGACGGCCGCCAGAAGTGGCACGAGGTCATCCTCATCGACCCGAACCACCCGGCCATCCAGAACGACGACGACCTGTCGTGGATCTGTGCCGACGACCAGGCCGACCGCGTCTTCCGCGGTCTGACCGGTGCCGGCCGCCGCAACCGCGGCCTCGGCGGCAAGGGCAAGGGCAGTGAGAAGACCCGGCCGTCGCTGCGCAGCAACCGCGGCAAGGGCAAGTAACGCCGACATAGCGGTTCTAACCGACATTTTTGCGGCTAGGGGTTCGTTCCGAAGAACAGTGAGTCCGGCAGGACCGGATGGGTCCAACCACAGGCCGAGAAAAGGACTAATGCCGTCCGTGTCTCCGACTCTCGCCGTTCGGAACAGAACGGTCTTATCACTGTAGTGTCACCCGGAGGTATGGACGCGTCGCGACTCCACCACTTCTCGTTGCTGCTCATCGGCATCTCGCTGGGAGTCAGTGGGTTCACCACGATACGGACCGCCGGTAGTGCTGTCGGTGGGGTCGCCATGGCAGCCGGTGGAGCACTCCTGGCTGGCGTGAGCGTTTACAGTCTCGTGACCGGCACGGCGTCGGACATCAAAAAACGGGTCGCGATGTTCACCGCCTTCGGCGCGGTACTCGCGGTTTCCGGAACACTACTCCTGCTTTTCACGTAACGCCAGCAACGCCGACCGTCGAGAGATTACACCCAGACGCCCTGTTCGCGGTCCATGATGCTGACGACGACGACGTGGGGCAGCGTGACGACGGCGATGAACACCAGATACAGCGCGACCCACTCCGGCACCGTTCCGGGCGGGTTCGGAACCACGAAATACAGCCCGCCGAGCAGGGCGAGCGAGGCGACAGTCAGCGGTGCGGCGTCGCGGGCGAACCGCGCCAGGGCGGCTGTCGAGTCACGATTTTCGAGCGCGGCAGTGGCGTCGTCGTCGACCAGCAAGAGGCGGGCGACGTGGCGCAGCGAGTGCCACAGACAGAAGTAGACGCCGATAGCGAGTACCGGCGGGACGAGGGCGAAGTACGCAAGCAGCCCCAGCGTCTCACCGGCGTCGAGCAGCCACGGTCGGCGGGCGTCAGCGCGGGTGAACCCCACGGCCAGCGTCACCACGACGAGCGCGCCGTAGGCGATTGCGAGCGCGGTTCGCACGTCTGTCCGGAACGCCCAGCCGATAGCGGCCACGGCGTCGGGCGCGAACAGCGAGACGAGGTCCGTCGCCACGCGGCGGTACCAGTCGGGGAACGCGAGCAGCGGGACCAGCATCGGCATGCCGCCGCGAACGAGGACGGTCCCGACTCGCTGGGGGAGCGACCGGAGGTGGTCGGCGTCGGCCAGCGCACGCAGCGCGTACAGGTCGCCCTGGCCCCAGTGGAACCACGTTACCGCGATGAACAGGACGAAGGCCGCCGCGGGCGCGAGGAACCAGGCGACGGCGTAGGCTCCGCCGACGACGCCGTAGAGCGCAAAGATTCGGGCGATAGCGGCCAGGTCCGGGCGCTCGCCCCGTGTGCGTGCGACCGCGAGGTGGTCGACCGCGCCGTGGGGGAGGCCGAGCAGGACGGCGCTGACGACCAGCGGCGCGTACTGGAGCGCGGGGGGTATCGAAACCCCGGCGAGGAACGGAGCGACGACGACGGCACTGGCGACCCAGCCGGGGGCCAGCGCAACGCGATAGAGGGTCGCGCGAACCGACGGCTCGGCGGCACTGCGGTAGCTCACTCCCATCTGTCCATGAGCCAGACGTATAACACGACCCCTTGCACGACGAACAGCGTCGTCAGGAAGAAGAACACGGCTTCCTCTATCGGCAGGTCGAGCAGGGGAATCGCGTAGCCGGTCGTGTACTGTTTCGAGATGGTCCAGACACCGAGTCGGATGGCGACGCTATCGATACCACAGAGATACAGCGTCGGGACCAGCGTCGCGCCGCCGACGGTTCGCCACTCCCCGACGAGGAACTGCCAGCCGAACAGCCACTGAATGGCGAGGATCGGCCCGCTCCAGACCAGCAGTGACCCGAGGTACAGCCCCGAGTCGGAGCGAAGGAGCGCGAGGCCAGCGAGGACAACGATGAGCGCGGCGGCAAGCCCGACGAGCCGCGTTCGTAACGGCGTCGCCAGTGGCCGGTCCGTGTCCACCCGAAACCGGGCCACCCACAGCCCCACCATCGCGGTCTGCAGGAGGAAAAAAAGGTACTCGCCGAGGGGGATCGACCAGAACCGCGCCAGCACGGTGCCGTCGCCGTACCACCAGACACCGCGTCGGATGAGCGCACCGTCCCACGGCGTCGTGTAGACGAGCGCCAGCCCCGCGAGGATTGCCGTCCCTGTAAGGACATCGCGGCGGCTCCCGAGGCGGTAGGTGGCCGTCAGCGCCAGTCCAGCCACGACCGGCACCACGAACAGGGCGTGGAACTGGAGATACGTGAGCGTGGGCAACATTAGTTCAGGTACGACAGGGGGTCAGAAACGGTGCCCGACCCGTGGCTGTCATCCACGCCACGCAGGCTGGCCGTGGCCGTGTGCGTCTGTCGGCGTCTCACCGGGGCCGCGCTCGGAGACGGCACTCACAGTGTAGAACGTCGCCTCCGGGTCGCCGTTGCGCCGCCAGTGCCACCACGTGCGGGCGAGGAGCCACAGCCGCCGGCGTCGAGTGAGCTCCGGCGTCTCCGTCAGCACGTCGTAGCCGCTGTCGCGGATAAGTCGGTGGTGGTCGGCGTACAGGACTGCGGCCAGCAGCACGCCGAACTGGCAGTCCTCGGGGAGATACCGGATGCCGGCGACCCCCTCGCGGTACAGTTCGTCGGTCCGGGCCAGTTCCTCCTGCATCACCGCGCGGAACGCGTCGTCGACCTCGGCGTCGGCCAGTTGCGCCTCGGTGACGCCGTGGCGGTCGAGCGTCTCCTGTGGGAGGTACACCCGCCCGTAGTCGTGGATGTCCTCGCGGACGTCCCGCAGGAAATTCGAGAGCTGGAACGCTTCGGCCAGTGCCGTCGCGTGGGGCAGGGCCTCCGCCTTCTGTGGCGGGTCCATCACCTCGGTCATCATGTGGCCGACGGCGACCGCGGAGCCGCGCATGTACTCACGGAGGTCCTCGAAGGTCTCGTAGCGGGCCTGTGCGATGTCCATCTCCATCGCGTCGATGAAGACGTTGATCGTCTCCTCGGAGATGTCGTGGCGCTCGGCGAGGTCCTGAAACGCCGCCAGAACAGCCTCGTGGTCGGTTTCGGCGGGGTCGACGTTGCCGAGCGCGGCCTCACGGATCACCTCCAGTTGCTCGTGCTGGACGGTCGGCGGTGGCCCGTCCGTCTGGTCGACGACCTCGTCTGCCACCCGAAAAAACGCGTACATGACGTACGTCGGGTGGCGGATACGCTCCGGAAGCAGACGTGTCGCGAGATGGAACGTCCGTCCGGTCTCCTGCTGTATCGATTTGCTGGTTTGGATGTTATCGGAGTGCATTGAAAGCTATCGGGCGGTCATTCGGCGGGCGATGCGTCGCGCGTTTGCCGGCAGGCTGTCCGTATCGTCCGGTTGACCCGTGGGTGCGCCGCTGTCATGGGGGCCTGTGTCCCGTCGGTTCGCCGGCACCAAACGGGACACTGGTTCCGTATCACTACATGAATATACGGTTGTTATCGGGATAAGCGGACTACCAAACTGCTTCGGGAACCGCGCCAGGCATCCGCTGCCGGCAAGGGGGTTCGCAAGCACTGGTTACCAGTTTTCGAACACTTCTTCCAATAACTTTCGCTCACCCGCACGGAGGTGCTGGTGGAACGTCGACGGGCAGATATCCATCGACTCGGCCAGTTGCTCGCCGGACACGTCGCGGGGCCAGTCGAAGAAGCCGCCGAGAAACCCCTTCCGGAGGGCCGTTAGCTGGCGGTTGGTCAATCGGTCCTCGACGTTCGCGATAAAGGCCTGCCGGGAGACGGGCGGTTCGTCCCGTTCCCGCACGGAGAGCAGTTCCGTCTCCGGATACCGGTCGCGGACCTGCTCGACTACGCTTCGGGTCTCCATCGAGGCCGGGAGCGCGACAGTAACCGTCGCCTGCCCCGGTTCGACGAGAATATCGCCCGTCTGGGCCCCGCGGTCGGCGACGACGGAGACGACCGGCGGGTCCGAGACGGTGAACTCGAACAGGGCCGAGGAGTCCGCCGTCGAGACGTGCGAGACGCCCGAAACCTGGGGGTGGTCGGCGGCGACGGCACAGACCGCCGAGGGGTCGTCCGTCTCGACGAGGAAGAACATCACCGTCTCCTCGCCGTCGGGGACACTCCCGCCGTACTCCATCGAGCAGCCGAGTTCGCTCGCCACGTCGATGTAGAACACGTCGGGGTCTGTGACCTGTAGTTCGAGCTCGGTGACGTTGTCCGCGGTCAACAGCCGGCTGGTCTCGCGGGCGTCGATAGCCGCCGCGGTCGCCCGGCCGATGGTCCCCAGCACCGCCTGCTCGCGGGGGTCGAACACGTCGTCGCTGTCGGCGTAGACGGTGAGGACGCCATACAGCGACTCGCCGGAGACGAGCGGGACTGCCGCGACCGACGCGACATCGGAGTCGGCGAGTCGGCTGTGTTGCTCGTCGATGTCACCGGTCACGACCTGCATCTCCTCGGTGCGGGCCGCCTCAGCGACCGGGTCGTCGGCGTCAAGCGGGATGGACAGCGTGGTCGGGTGGTCGGCGGACAGCGCCGTCGACGACAGCGTCTCGTCGCGCAGGTCCAGTTCGGACACCCAGGCGAACTGGTAGGAATCGACCGTGGCCAGCCGGTCACAGACGGTCTGTTGGATCGCCTCGCGCGAGTCGACGGTCAGCACGTCGCCCATCACCGCCTTCAGCAGGCCGTCGACCCGGTCGACGAGCTGTTTGAGGTTCTGGCGCTCGGCCTTGAGTTCCTCGCTCCGGCGCTCGGCCGCCAGTTCGGCGAGCTTCCGCTGGGTGATATCGATGTGTGCGACCACGGCGCTCCCGGCCTCGTCCTCCGGAAGCGGCGCGACCCGCATCATGAACCACTGTTTCTCCTCCGGTGAGTGACACGGGTACTCCATCGTAAACAGGTCCTGCTCACCGTCGATAACCGACTCGATGCCGCCGAGCGCCTGCCCGGCGTACTCGTCGGCGTCGACGTCGGTCGTCGCGAAGTAGTTCGTCCCCTCCATCTCCCCGTCCTCGTCGCCCGCGAACTCCCGCCAGGCGCGGTTGGTAAACAGGATCGTCCCCTCGTCGTCGAGGACAGCGATATTGATGGGCAGCGTGTCCAACGTCGAGTGAGCGAGTGTCTCTGGTGGCTTCATTCAGTGTCCCTGGCTCCGAATAGCCGATACCCTGTGTAATAGCGGCTGGTGAATAAACGTGTGGCCCGGAACGGAGAACTGTTGCCTGTGCGAAAACCTCTAAACGCTGTCGTCCGCAATCGGTAGGTATGTTCGGGTCCCGGCGTTCCCGGGGGGAATCGGTCACCTGTATCGCGTGTGGCGAGTCCATCCCACGCTCCGAGGCCCGCGAGTACGACAAACACGGCGACCGGTGGGACCGCCGGAACAAGACGTTCGAACACTTCTGTAAGGACTGCTTTGCCGAACTGTGCCGGCAGCCCCGCGACGGCCTCGAAACGACGCTCGACGCGGC
This sequence comes from Haloarcula sp. HT12, assembly GCF_055271655.1. NCBI lineage: Archaea > Methanobacteriati > Methanobacteriota > Halobacteria > Halobacteriales > Haloarculaceae > Haloarcula > Haloarcula sp. HT12. The sequence goes on along the minus strand of NZ_JBUXKW010000002.1, from coordinate 772,260 downwards.
CGGGGCCGGCGAGGCCGACCGAGAGACCTTTCTGAGGCGGTTCCGGGAGCTCTCCGAAGGCGGCGCTCGCGGGGAGTGAGACGGGACAGACACGGTCCGATCCCACCCCGACAGCCCTAACTACGCCCTGTTCGTACCGGGTGACATGACTACAGAGGACGCGCAAGCGGCCGCCGGGACCGCCGAGGGGCAAGGCCCCGTCGAGATCGACCCGGAGATGGCGCGACATCTGGAGAACAAGCGCGAGGAACTGTTCGAGAAGTTCGGCATCCCCGACGAGTTCCCGCCGGAGGTACTGGAGGAGGCCAAGGAGCGCACGCAGGGCGTCCAGGCCGAAATCGAGGACGAGGTCGACGAGCGGCGGGACCTCCGGGAGATGACGACCTGGACGACCGACCCCATCGACGCCCAGGACTTCGACGACGCCATCTCCATCGAGGAGCGCGAGGACGAGATCGTCCTCTGGGTCCACATCGCCGACGTGACTCACTACGTCAACCCCGACACGAAGATGTGGGAGCAGGCCGTCGAGCGCGGGAACACCGTCTATCTCCCGGCCTACACCGTCCACATGCTGCCGCCCGTCCTCGCCGAGACCGTCTGTTCGCTGGTCCCCAACGAGGACCGCCTGGCCCACACCGTCGAGATGCACCTCGACAAGGAGAACCTCGGCTACGAGGAGATCAACATCTACAAGTCGGTCATCCGCTCTGACGCCCGGCTGACCTACACCGAGGCCGAGCGCCTGCTGGACGAGCCAGAGACCGCCGAAGACGTGCTGGAGGACCAGAGTGTCGACCTCGCGGAGAAGACCGAGCGGGTCTGGGAGCTGGCCGACCGGATGCACGAACAGCGCAAGGAGGAGGGGTCGCTCGTCCTCAACCCCGCCCGGGACCGCGCTCACACCATCATCGAGGAGTGCATGCTGAAGGCCAACAAGGCCGTCACGCACGAGCTGATGTGGAACCGCGGCGTCGAGGCGATGTACCGGGTCCACCCACAGCCAAGCCCCGACGAGTGGGACGAGGCCCTCGTGGAGATCCAGGAACTGGACGGCGTGTCCATCCCCGGCGACGCCTGGGACGACCCGCGGAAGGCCGTCAACGCAACGCTCGAACAGGCCCCCGGTCGCCAGCTCGATAAGATCCAGTGGGCCGTGATGAAGGTGATGCCCCGCGCGAAGTACATGAACGACCCGTTCGGCGGCCACCACGCCCTGAACTTCGAGATTTACGGGCACTTCACCTCGCCGATCCGCCGCCTGTCGGACCTCATTAACCACTGGATCGTCTACACCAACGACGTGCCCGAGGACCTCGTCGCGCTGTGTGATCGCGCCAGCGACCGCCAGAAAGACGCCGAGCAATGCGAACGGGAGTACAAGAACTTCCTGCAGGAGGTCGGGCTGGACCCGTCGGCGGTCAACAACCGCGGCATCGAAGTGGTGGAGAATCCTGACGACGATGACGAGGACGATGCCGACGTGGATGCGGCTGACGCAGCGGTCGAGGAGTAACGGCTAGTCCGTTTTTCTGCGAGTGGTTCAGCAGTTACCGTCACAAACAGCCAGAAAGCCCCCGCGTTCTCAGCTCCCACGATTCGCTGCGCCCTTCACTCACTCCGTTCGCTCCAGTGCTTGCGTCGTCGAGGGTCGCTGAGAACGCGGCCCCTTTCAGTCCCACCCAGCCTGGATTGGGCAACCGGCCGGGGCTTTCTGGCTGTTCAAACTCCAGCTCCAAGTCGAAACAGTACCAGCCGACCATCCCAGAGGGTCGCGTATCAACAGGAAGACCTTTTCCCAATCGGCGTGGCAGTGCCCGTATGTGCCCTCCAGCACCCGCAATCGTCACCGAGGGGTTGACGAAACGCTACGGCGGCGTCTCGGCGATAGAGGACCTCGACCTGACGGTCCCACGTGGCAGCGTTTTCGGCTTTCTCGGCCCGAACGGCGCGGGCAAGACATCGACGATTCGTATTCTGACGACGCTGACGAACCCAACACGCGGCACCGCGAGGGTCGCGGGCGAGTCGGTCGCCGACCGAGCCGCGGTGGTCGAACACATCGGCTTCCTCCCCGAAGAGCCGCCGCTGTACGACGAACTCACCGGTCGGGAGCAACTGGAGTACGTCGCCGGCCTGCGCGGCCACAAGGACTGGGGCCGCGTGGAATCGCTGCTTGACCGGTTCGACCTCGACAAGGATGCCGACCGGCGCGTCGAGACGTACTCGAAAGGGATGAAACAGAAGCTCGGGCTGGTCCAGGCGCTGTTGCACGACCCCGACGTGCTCTTTCTGGACGAACCGACCTCGGGGCTGGACCCGCGGGCGGCCCGGACGGTGCGTGACACCATCAGCGAGGTCGCGGCCGCGGAGACGACGGTCTTTCTCTCGACACACATCTTGCCTGTCGTCGAGGAGTTGGCCGACACCGTCGGCGTCCTGTACGACGGGGACCTCGTCGCAGAGGGGTCGCCGGCCGAACTGACAGAGGGCGTCGAGACGGGGAGCACGCTCGAAGACGTGTTCCTCGACGTGACCAGCGAGCAGCCGGAAGCACCATGAGGCGGCCGGACGGAGGGCGAACGCGCCTGATAGCCCGGACGGAACTGCGGCGCACCTGGCGCAGACTCATGGGCACGACGCGCGGGACGCTCATGCTGGTCGGCGGCGGGTTGGGGATCATGATCTACAGTCTCGCTATCGGCGCAGCGGCCTTCTTTCTCGGCGGTGTCCTGGCCGACAGCGACCCGCACACGGTCAGGCTTGCGACGACGGCAGGCATCGTCGGGCTGCTCGGGCTCGTCGGTTTCTTCACGCTCCAGCACACGGTGAAGTCGGCCGGCGAGCCCGACGCTGCAGACGGCCTGCTGACGACGGTCCCCTACGAGGACGCGGCGGCCGGGCTGTTGGTCGCTGAGGCCGGTCGCGTGTCACTCGCGCTCGCCGGCCCGATTCTGGCGCTGGTGGGCGGGCTCGCAGCCGGTAGCGCCGGGGTACTCGTCGCTGTCGTGGCCCTCGTCGGGTCAGTGGCGACTGCCCTGCTCGGGACGGTCCTCGGCTTCGGTCTGGGGCTGGTGACGAAACTGGTGGCGAACCGCTCGGCCTTCGTCGCCAGTCACCGCGCAAGCGTCGGGGCCGCCGTCTCGCTCATACTCCCGATTGGCTGGGTCGCGATAACGGTCGTTCCGACGATACAGCTCCGCGTGCTCCAGTTGGCGACCCAGTCCCCGCTCTCGTGGCCCGCCGACGTGGTCCTGCTCGTGCTGGGGAACGGCGGCAATCCGGTCGCGGCCGCCGTCGCCACAGTGGGACTCCTCGCAGCGTTCCCGGTGGGCGCAGTCGCGTGTCTGTGGCTGGCCGGCCGGGCCTGGTATGCCGATCCGGTCCAGCCCGACCACGAGTTCGACGCCGACGAGCGAACGCTTTCGGACCGCCTCCTGGCTGGACGGGTCCCAACCGCGACCCGCGTGGTCGCACAGAAGTCCTGGCTCCGGGCCAAGCGAGCCCCCGTCACTGTCCAGTTCGCGGTTATGCCGTTTTTCTTCCTCGTGTATCACCTCCAGATCGTTATTCTGGAGCGGGTGGTGCCGCCGACGCTCCCGCTCACCGCCGGCCTCGCCAGCGCGGCGGCGTTCGGTGCCGCGTTCTCGCTCAATCCGCTCGGGGGCGAGGAGGGCGTACTGCCACTGACGCTGACTGCCAACGTCTCCGGCCGGGCGTTCGTCACCGGGCTCGTCCTCGCGGGCGCGCTCCCCGGTGTCGTTGTCACGACGCTACTGGTCGTCGGCCTCGGCGTCGCGGCCGGGACACCGCCGGTCACGCTCGCCGCCGGACTCACAATCGCACTCGTCGCAACCGTCACCGCGCCGGCGGTCGCCGTCGGAACCGGCGTCGTGTTCCCGAAGTTCGAGTCCTCGTCGGTGCAGGGCCACGAAGTTGTGGTCCCCAGCGGCTGGGCGTTCGGGCTGTACTTCCTCGTCTTCGGTGTGGCCGTCGCCCCGGCCAGTCTGGCGTACCTGCTCGCCGTCCGTGACCTGTTCTCGCTCCCGGTCGACACAGCGTGGCTCCTCGGCGGCGGGCTGGTGACGACCGTCGGGATCGCCGTCGCTGGCGCTGTCGCCGGCTTCCTCTATGCCGCCAACCGCGTGGCGACCTACCGGCTCGACTAGCAGATGGGCTTCGGGTCCAGTCCCATCGCCTCCAGCGTTTCCGCGTAGTCGTCGTACGCCGCTTCGATGGCCTCGGTGGCGGCCGCCGCTGCCGTCTCACGCTCGGATTCCGAGAGGCGTTCGAGTGCGGTTTCGCCATCGGCGAGCGCAGACGCCTCCTGTCGAATCTCTCGGAACGTGTCGGCCCGCCCTTCGTCCGCCTCGTTGATGAAGAAGCTCACCACCTGCAGGTAGAACCGGTCGGCGACCAGCGGCGCGGCGACGAGGCCGGCACCCACCCGCCGGGCGGTTCCATCGACGGTTTCGAGGTAGCCGATGAAACCATCGGCGTCCCCAGCGGCCACGTCGAGACGGTCCGCCCGCTCCGCCGCAGCCGTAGCGGCCGCCTCGAACTGCGTCGCCACGTCGCTGCCAGCCTCGGTGGCCCACTGATCGAGAGTGGTCGCGACCCCGGACTCGCGCGCCGCGGCCGCCGCGAGCACTGCGTCCGCCTCCAATGTCGCATCCGTCGCTGCGATGAGTGCCTTGTCCGAGCCCAGTCTGTTCCGTTCTGTCTCGGTTCGGTCGCGGACGGCGTCGATAGTGGCTCCAGCGTCCATACGTCCGCTGGGCGCGGCACGGGCTTGAAATCCCCGCCCGACTTATCCGCCGGGCAGCGCTACAGCCAGTATGGCCGAGGACTACCCCGAACCGCCGACGGACCCGCCCTCCCTGTCTGTGGCAGCGTTGCAGGCGAAACTGGACGACAACGAGTCGCTCCGGTTGCTCGACGTTCGCGACCGCGACGAGTACGAGCAGTGGCGGATTCGCGGCGAGTCGGTGACGGCGACACAGCTCCCATTTACGAAGTTCCTCCAGGCGAAGGTGACCGGCGAGGTGGACGACATCGTCGCCGACGTGGCCGGCACCGGCCCGATAACGGTCGTCTGTGGCCGCGGCGAGGCCAGCGCCTTCGTCGCCGGCTTGCTGACTGAACACGGCTTCGAGGCACGGAACCTCAGCGACGGCATGGAGGGGTGGGCGCGGCTCTACGAGGCCCAAGAGATCACCTGCGACGCCGCGACCGTCCTCCAGTACCGCCGCCCGTCGTCGGGCTGTCTCGGCTACATGGTCGTCAGCGACGGTTCGGCCGCCGTCGTCGACCCGCTCCGAGCGTTTACCGACCGGTACGTCGCCGACGCCGCCGACCGCGACGCCTCGCTCACGTACGCCATCGACACGCACGTCCACGCCGACCACGTCAGCGGAATCCGCCGCCTCGCCGCCGAGACCGACGCCGAACCGGTTCTCTCCGAACAGGCGGCCGCACGCGGCGTCGACGACGTAACCGAACTGGCTGACAGCGAGACGCTACGGGTCGGGTCGGCCACGCTGGAGCCCCACCCGCTGCCCGGCCACACGACCGGCATGACGGGCTTCACTGTCGGCGACGTGCTCCTAGCCGGCGACAGCGTCTTCCTCGACAGCGTCGCCCGCCCGGATCTGGAAGCCGGCGCCGACGGCGCTCGTGATCTCGCCCGCGACCTCCACCGCACGCTGACTGACCGACTCAGAGCACTCCCCGACGAGACACGCGTCGCACCGGGTCACTACAGCGAATCGACCACACCGGCAAACGATGGGACGTTCACAGCCACCCTCGGTACCCTCCGCGACCGACTCCCGGGGTTCGGGATGGACCGCGAGGCGTTTGTCGAGTACGTCTGTGACGACATCCCGCCGCGCCCAGCTAACTTCGAGCGGATACTTGCGATCAATCTCGGAACAGCGACGGTCGAAGACGATACCGCGTTCGAACTCGAACTCGGCCCGAACAACTGTGCGGCTGCGCCATCGGACGTGGCGTGACGACGCTACGGAACCCGCTCCGTTAAAACGGGAGCCGTTTTCGAATCTGATCGAGAATCGATTCGTCTTCGTCCGGTTTTGACTCTCCCACCACGCCCTCTCCCGGGAGGATGACGGTCCGCTCCCCGTTGTCCTCGACCTCGATGAGGCCGTCCGCCTTGAGAGCGGCGAGCGCGTCCTCAATCCGGTCGATGTTCTCCTCCGTCCGCGACCGAAGCTCGAAGACGGTCATCCCCTCATCGCGGCGGTCAGCGAGCGCATCGAGCACCGCAACCTCCGTGTCGTCCCGGTCGCGATACTCCGGCTTCGCTCTCATATGTCCCCCTAAAACCGGCTGGGTCTAATCTTTGTCCCTCGGAATTCTGATATGTACGCCCCGTGCAGCGAATTGTACAACAACGGTGTCGAGGACAGGACGTGCCGGTTCGCTCGACCGTTCTTCTTAGAGTCTGTAACCGGCTCTGTCTGACAATCGTCGACAGAAATACATCTAACTGATTCCTAGGCGGTGTGGTCGTCACCGACAACTGCGCTGTCGCTCCTAATATTGAAATGGCTGACCCTCTATTTCCACTTTTCATGGTAGCCAGGACCCTTCTCGACGGTCCCGGCATATTTTCCGGCATACACCATCATCGACCAATCACCAGTGGAATACTTCCACGCCCAGACGTACTTGATGTACCGCGTCTCGAACACCTCACCGTCCTCTGTAACGAACGTAACGTTGACCGTATTAGGTATGTACGTATGGTCCTCTTCTTCAAACCCTCTTGTGTTCTCATTGTAATTAGCCACAAGGGCATAATAATTCAAGAGCGGGTCACGCCGGTCGGTTACGGTTTTAGTCCGGTTCGTGGTATCCCGCATTTCAACAGTCATATGATAAGTGCCGTTCTCAGGGAAGGTTTCGGTTTCTTCAAGCGCGCCGCTTCTATTAGTTACACGATATATTCGGTGCATATCCTCATCGAACTCTGCAAACTTCTCTGCCTTCGTTAGCTCTTCCCTATCGGATTCGGTTTCTATTGGCTCAGGCTTTGAGGTTTCAGTAGCTTCGGCCGCTGGCTCGGACGTTAGCGTTTCAGTAGCCTCGGGAGTTGGATCAGGAGTAGCTTCTGGCGTCTGGGTTGGTACAGCTGTCTGTTCGGTTGGCCCACTCCCTCCCAGGAAGCCGGAACATCCGGCAGACATAATCAGGAGAGCGATGGCGGCAACACTATATGGTGTGTTAGTTTTTATCATGCATACTGAATCTCGTTGTTGGGGTCTGTATCCCTGTCATCTTCCTCAACGGGCAGAAGGATCGGGATTTCAGTCGAGGTCGGCATTAGTTTTGAAGTCGAACTAACTGCTGACCCGGTATCGTCCAATTTCGCTGACGAGGCACACCCGGTCCCACTGCCAGAGGTGAAAATCGAAATAGCACGAATAGGGGCAACGAAGATAACCACGAAAATAAATGGAGTCAAGCCGCTGGCAAGTTCATTACAAGATTGCATATCGGACAGCCATGGGTCTTTGTCTGTATAACCATGCCCGTTCCTCCACATGAAAGTCGGCGCAACGACTGGAAGCAGGAGAGCGCCTGCGACTGTCGTTAGTATGTAAATAACAATCTCCCCACCCTTGTGCTTTCGGTTCATCACATCTTGAAATCAACTGCTATTTCTTATAAATCCTATGTTAAAAGGAAAGACTATAACGCCTACCAAAGACTCCAGCCGTCATCGTCATCGCTACCATCGTCACTACTGTCATCGTCGCTTCCACCGCCAAACCAACCGCCGCTGTCATCTTCATCATCACCCCCACCACCGAACCAACCACCGTCGTTATCATCATCGTCGTTACTAGAACTACTGTCATCGTCACTACTTCCGCTATCGTCATCATCATAGCTCCAGTCATAGCCACCATCATCATCGTCATTACTACTGGAACCTCCACCTAGACCGTTAGGTACGCTAGAGCCTGGACGAGTACTACCGCCGGAATTAGAGTTACTGGCAGTGCTATCGGTGCTGCAGTAACTGCATTCATCATTATTACTACCGTTACCACCGCCAACATCGTCATCATCAGAAACTGAGCGTTTCCTCTCTTCCGCCTCATCCGTTAGCTCATCAACAGTCTCCTTGCTGAACACTCCACCATAACCGTCTTCGGAGAGCGAGTTCAGTTCATCTTCGTCTGCTATCTTAGTGAGTTCATTATCAACGTACACATGCAGACCATCTCGACCATCAGTATCGACGAAAGTGTCGTCGATCCGCATGGCAGCGCTCGTACAGCCCTGGTTCTGACCGTCCACGTAGTAGTTCCCGCTGTTTGCCCCACAGCTATTCCCACCACCGCCACCACCGTTGCCGGACGAGTCGACGACCCGAACCGTCTGATTAGAGACGCCACGCCGTCCAGCGGCGTCGTAGGCGACTGCACGCACGGACACGGAGCCGGAGTCGTTGAACGCGTGCGTGATAGTCGAGGTCCCGTTCTCGCCAGTGAGCCGCGTCTGATTCCGCGTGGTGCCGTTGACGACCCAGGCGAGCGTTCGGAGGTCGGCATCGCCGGCGGTCGCGTTGGCAGTCAGATTCCGCCGGGAGTCAGTTGGGAGCGCGGTCGGGGCCGACACCGAGACTGACGGCCCGCCAGCCGCGACCACGTCGACCTGGAGCGTGTCCGATCGCGACACGCCGGCGTCGTCAGTAACGGTAACCGTGACGTTGTACTGGCCGGTCTCTGTCGGTGAGAACGTCGTCTGGACGCAGGTGGGGCAATCGGGCGTGCGTGTCGAGCCGTCCGGGGTTTCGATAGCCCACTCGACGCGCTCGACCGTGCCGTCCGGGTCGCGCGAGCCGTTGGCGTCCAACTGGACCATCGCCCCTCGCTCGACGGACTGGTCCAGCCCGGCATCGGCAAGCGGCGGCTGGTTCCCGGTCGCCACCGCTGTCCCACCGAGAAGCGCCGAGAGGGCAAGGACCGACACCACGAGCGTCGTCGTCCGCTGCATTGGCGTAGCGTAGCACCGGTACTGGTTATAAAATTTCGTAAACCGAAGTGAAATTAATAACGTGGCGTCGCGAAACAGGTGGCTGCCTGTCACGAATCGTCGAGCCAACGGGCAGGGTTTAAGTACGCCACGGTGGGAAGTTCTGGCAATGGGTCTCAAATGTTCCGTCCTCGGGCACAAGTACGGTGAGACCACCGTCGAGCGCGAGCGCGAAGAGCAGGGTAGCGAAGTCGTCATCACCATCCAGGAACGGGAGACCTGTGAGCGGTGTGGAAATACGCGGATCGTCTCGGAAAACAAGGAGGTCACGGCTATCGAGACGCCGTCGGATATCGCTAGCGACCTCGTCGACGACGAGTCCGAATCCGAGTCCGAAACGCCGGCGACAGCGTCGACGCCGGAAGACGAACCGACCCCCGGCACAGCCGAGCCCACTGACGAGGGAACGGACCGGTCGGACGGCTGGGACAGCGTCGACGACCCGGTCGAAACGCCGGACGACGCGGGAATCGGCGACGACAGTGTCGACGACGGGGAACCGGTCGATCCGTCGGCCGACGACGCCGAGATTATCGACGACAGCGACGAGAGGGAAGAAGAAAGCGGCGACGTGGAACTGGACGAGCCGACGACGACAGTCGACGTCCCCGATGCCGAAGGCGAGGAGCCGGTAACCGAAGACGAGACCGATCCGGAGAAAGACGACGGACTCATTCTCGGCGAGGAAGCGGAGTCAGAGTCGACCGGCGACGACCGCCAGCCCGGCGAGTGGCCCGATGAGCCGGGAGACGACGGGGACGACTGGTCGCCGGAGACGATGCCAGTCGACACCGACGACGATTCGAGTGTCGAGCCGACCAGCGACAGCGCCGTGACGGTTCCGGAAGGCGAGTTCGCCTGTCCGGAGTGCGGATTCACCACCGAGGTGGAGTCGACCTCCTTGCGCGAGGGTGACTTCTGTCCGGAGTGTCACAAGGGGTCACTTATCACCCGCGGCGAGGAGTGAACGCAAAGGGTAAGACAGCCCCTCGCAAAAACTCGCCCATGCGAGAGTACAAGATGCGACGGGGCGAGCATCTCGAGGACCGCGTCCCTGACATGGAAGCGTTCGTCGAGGAGTACTTCGGCGAAGTAACGGACACAGAAGAGTACGAAGGCAACGACCTGCTAGTCGTCGACGACCCCGACAACCCCGTGTTCGACCGGGTCGTCGCGGGCCGCGTCGAGTACGGTTCGAAAAAGGACAAGCTCGCGCTCCACATCGACGAGCGACCGGCAGAGGATGTCATCGCCGAGGGCAACGTCGACGCCGCCGAAGACGCCGTCGCCATCAAGAACGACTTCCTAGAGGAAGCGACCGACCGCGACGCGAAGGCGCGACGTGACTCGCTGAAGCGCTCAGTCGAGGACGACGCCGACGCCCCGGACAACGTCTAACGACGGCCATCGGGCGCGCGCAGTCCGTGAGCGCCGGCAGACAGAGACGGCGCTCCCGTCTTCGGCACGGCCCGCGTAGCCGTTCGGAAATGATTCGACACCGACACAGAACCGCCAGTATCACGCAGCGTCAGACGGGCGTCACATCTAAATACGCTTGTGGCATACATTCACATACGCCTCGCCCGGAGGCGCGCACAAGTATCCGGGGCACGAGACACCCCTCGTGTTGCCACGGAGCCAGCTCCGGGGCAGCCTGTCATAGTTTGTCCGCCCGCCGGAGCGGATCCAATCCGGCATTCGGACCGCGGCCAGGGCAGTTACCGAGCCAGCAGTCCCGTTTTACCGGCGTGATATTGCCAATAAATACCGCCAGTGACTGGAAAGTCGAGATCCAGAGGGCGTTATTCGGCGAGGCCGTAGCCGCGCTTGAACAGCACGTAGTCGACTGACAGCACGACAATGGTCGTCCCGGTCAGGACAGCCAGCGACGTGTTCGGGTCGATCTCGGTAACGCCGATCATGCCGTAGCGGACGCCGTTAACCATGTACACCATGGGATTGAGCAGCGAGACGTTCCGCCAGAACGCCGGCAGGACTTCGAGTGAGTAGAACACTGCGCCGAAAAACACCAGCGGCCGGAGGATGAACTGGTTCATCACCGTCAGGTAGTCGAAGTCACTCGCCCAGAGACCGCCGATGACGCCGAGGCCGCCAAACAGCGTAGTAATCACCAGTAGGAACGAGACGAGATACAGGGGGTTAGCGACGGGGACCGAGGTAAATATCAGCCCCACGCCGACGATAAGCAGCGACGTGACGATTCCCCGGAGTGCGCTTGCAGAGACGTAGGCGGCCACCATACTCCGGTTCGACATCGGCGAGGTGAGGACGGCCTGGATGTAGTCGTTCCAACGGCCGTGGAAGATGGTGAAGGAGGCGTTCTCGAAGCTGTCGGAGATGGCCCCCAGGACGACCAGGCCGGGCAGGACGAACTGGAGATAGCTCACGCCAGCGATCTCGCCGATTCGGCTCCCCAGAATCACGCCGAACACGGAGAAATACAGCGCGTTCGTGATGATCGGCGGGAGGAAGGTGTTGTACGGCCGGCGAACGAACCGGAGGATTTCCCGCCGGACGAGCGTCAGGAACTGCGTCGCGTTCGCGTTCATGCGGACACCTCCGCGTACTCGCGATCGTCGCGGGTCATGTCGACGAACACCTCTTCGAGGGACGCACGGCGGATATCCAGCGAGGTGACGGTGTGGCCCTGTGCTTCGAGCTCGCGCATGATCGCCGGTGCGGTCTGGCTCCCACCCATCGCGGTGACGGCCAGCCCCTCGTCGGTCAGTTCGACGTCGGTGATCCCCTCCACGTCGAGTCGCGGGGCCGTTCGCGGCATCTCGGCGAGGTCGAGAACGATGGTGTCCGTGCCGCGGGCCATCAGGTCGTCGGGGGTCGCCACCTCGACCTTCTGCCCGTCGTCCATGATGGCGACCCGGTCACAGAGGCGTTCGGCCTCCTCGATGTAGTGGGTCGTCAGCAGGATCGTCGTCCCGGCGTCGTTCATCCGGTTGATAATCTCCCAGAGGTCGTGGCGGAGTTGAACGTCGACCCCGGCTGTCGGCTCGTCGAGAATGAGCAGGTCCGGGTCGGAGACGAGCGCACGCGCGAGGACGAACCGCCGTTTCATGCCGCCGGAGAGCCAGTCGAAGCGCGTGTCGCGCTTGTCCCAGATACCGACCGTCTTCAGCGCGTCTTCGGCACGCTCTCTAGCTTCAGCCCTGCCAATGCCATGGTAGCCCGCCTTGTGTTCCAGCACCTCGATGATCGGGAAGAAGCGGTCGACGTTGAACTCCTGGGGCGCGACGCCGATGCGGTCGCGGGCCTCCCGGTAGTCCTCTTCGACGTCGAAGCCGAACACCTCGGCGGTTCCCCGGTCCTTGTGGACGAGGCCGACCAGCGTGTTGATAAACGTCGTCTTGCCGGCCCCGTTTGGCCCGAGCAGCCCGAAGAACTCGCCCTGCTGGACTGTCAGTTCCAGGTCCTCAAGCGCCTGGACGTCGCCGTAGCGCTTCCCTAACCCACTGGCACGTATCGCCGGTTCAGTCATTGCCGCCCTTAGCGTGGCGACACCGAAAAACGCATTGAAGCCCCCGAAAACCGGCAGTTAGACTGATACAGACTGACACGATCGACCGGACAGCGAGGTCCCTAGTCAGGCCCTACCGACCGAGGCGTTCCCGGGCGATGCCGACGCCAGCCGGCGTGATGATGAGCTGGTCGTCGTCCTTCTGGACGATGTCGCCGCCGACCTCGTTGGCGACCTGCTTGAGTTCGTCGCTGATGTGTTCCATCGTGCGGTCCTGCGTGGAGTGGCGCGTGATATCCGCGACGACCACGTCACCGTCGTAGACGGCGTCTTTGATCTCGATGACGTCCTGTTTGTCGCTGATACGGGCGATCCGGACCTGGCGTTCGAGTTCCGTCCCGGTCATCTCGAATTCGTTCGCGTCCAGTTCGACGTAATCCTCGGTGTTCCGAGAGGATCCAGACTCCCCGAGGATCTTGCTCATCAGTCCCATGTCACTCACGGCGTGCGCTACCCGTTTCAACTTTTCGTCCATCGAATGTATCGCCGCGCACGCCCTGCCCAGTCGTGGTGGCGGTCGGACACAGCGTGTACTGCACAAAGCATTATTCAGCGGCAGAACAAGTATCGATAGCGATGCGCCCGCCCTCCGTCAGGACGACTTCCAGCACCGTCGCGGCCGTCGGCGGCGTCCTCTATGCCCTCGGCGTGCTGTCGTGGCTGTTCACGAACGGCGTCCACTTCACGTCCGAAGAGCCGGCGACCGTCGCGTTCGGAGCCACCTACGCCGTCGTCGGAATGTTTCTCGTCGCCGCCGTCCCGCTGTATCTCTGTAGCCGACTCTCACTGGTCACGCCAGTGTTCGTGACGCTCTGGCTGCTCGGCGACACGGTGTACGAGTGGCTGTACGGGACGCATCTCCACCCGCTGTCGTCGTATCTCATCGTCTGGCCACTGCTCCTCGGGGTTGCCGTCGGAGCAGGCGTCATCGAAGCGGCAATCAGAATCGGTTTGGACCGCGGCGTCGGCCGGTTCGGTCTCCGACCGCTGGTGTGAAGTCACGAACTCACAGCACGGACAGCGGACACCGTCGATCCTACACCGAGAACTCGAACAGATCGTCGCCGACGTGATGGAGCGATTTGACGACTTTCCCGCTGTCGCCGACCATGTCGTCGCCGTCGGTCTGTGCGCGGCCGACGGCGAGGAACTTCCCATGGGACTCCTCGTTGATGACGACGAGGTCGCCCTCGCTGATGTCGTCGTCGGCCTCGGTGATGCCCGGCCGCATGATGTCAGCGCCGTCCGAGACAAAGGAGACGGCCCCGGCGTCGACGGTGACGATGTGTTTCTGGGGCGGGTACTGATTGGCTCCCTGGACGGTCAGGAACGGTTCGCCATTCAAATACAGGACGAGCGGGTCGCCATCGACGAGAACGACGTCCCAGTCGCTGTCGTCGAACTCGACCTTCTCGAAGCTGTCCGCGTCGAGTTCGACACCGAGGTTGTCCGCCAGCGCCGTCGTGATGGTGTCGACCTCGTCCGAACGGAGGTGGTGTCGCGACTTGACTTCCATACCCGCGTCTCCTCGGCGACAGAGGGTAAGCGTAACGAAGCGTCCGGGCGGTGTGGCGGACGCAGGTTTTTGTCCGCGCGGGCCAAGGTCGGGGTATGCGAGTCGTCACGCTGCTGCCCTCGGCGACGGAAATCGTCTACGCGCTCGGCGTCGAGCCGGTCGGCGTCTCACACGAGTGTGACCATCCGCCGGCGGCCCGCGAGAAGGCGTCAGTCAACCGCTCGCGCGTCGATCCGACAGCGTCAAGCGGCGAGATCAACGAGCAGGTCGCGGCCGCCGAGGAGAGCGACGGCGTCTACGCCATCGACCGCGAGACGCTGGCGGCGCTTGACCCGGACCTCATCGTCACCCAGGGTGTCTGTGACGTGTGTGCCGTCGACCACGTGCTGGTCGCCGACGCCGTCGCGGAACTGGGGCTGGACGCCGACGTGCTGACGCTCGATGTCCACAGCCTCGATGACTTGTTCGAGTCCATCCACCGGGTCGGCGCGGCGGTCGGGCACGACGACCGCGCCGCCGAACTCGTCGCGGACCTCCGGGACCGCGTCGCGGCGGTTGAGACAACGGCGGCGCGGGCCGAGACGACGCCCCGCGTGGCGGTGCTTGACTGGCTCGATCCGGTGATGGTCGCCGGGCACTGGGTCCCCGAGATGGTCGAGACGGCCGGCGGTACCTACGGGATGGAAGCGCCGGGCGCACACTCCCGCCCTCGCGAGTGGGAGGAGGTCCGCGAATACGACCCCGAGGTACTGGTCGCCGCACCCTGTGGCTTCGACGTGGCACAGACCCGCAAGAACCTCGCCGACCTGACCGGACGACCGGGCTTCGACGATCTGACTGCGGTCCGTGAGGGACGGGCGTACGTGATGGACGGCCACCACTACGTCAACCGGTCGGGGCCGCGGCTGGTGGACACACTGGAGTTCCTGGCGGCGCTGTGCCATCCGGACTTGTTCGAGACGCCGCCGCGGGACGCTGTGGTCGAACTCGGGACCGTTCGGGCCTAAGCGGCGGCCGCAGCCAGGCCGACGTAGGTGTTGCCGACCACGACTGCCGCACCGAGCGCGACGACCAACAGGAGCCAGGCCCGCCACAGCGGGACCCGCTCGACGAGGTCGCGACACTCAAGCAGGACGACGCCGACGTAGAGGACGACGGCCATCTTCAGTGCAATCACGAGCAGTGGCTCGTGGATAAGGAGCGTCCGTATCCAGGGATTCGCTTCCAGCCCGGGGCCGGCGAACCGGGCGGCAAACAGCGTCGACAGCGCGTCGCCGAAGCCCCAGACGAGCACCAGCGAGAACACCAGTTCGACGTAGCCGGGCTTCTGGAGGCGAATCGAGAGGAGATGAGGGGCGTGGTCAGGGCGTGGCATGCGAGACGATACCGTTACTCTCGGCTGTTGGTGCATAAAGCTCGGTTCCACAGTATCAGCCGTGAAAATTGACCGGCGGTCCGGAGCGAACCGGTCAGTCCTCGGCGAGCGAGCAGCGCCCCTCGTAGCTGGCGTCGGCGACGTTCGCGATGGCCGGGTCCTCGCCACAGACCGGACAGTCGGGGCTGGCGGCGACGGGGATTTCCTCGAAGGACATCTCTGCGGCGTCGTAGGCGATGAGCCGCCCCTCCAGCGTCTCGCCGTAGTCCATGGCGAGCTTGACGACTTCTGTCGCTTGCATGCAGCCGATGGTGCCCGGCAACACGCCGAGGACGCCCGCGGTCGCGCAATCGGGGACGGTCCCCTCCGGCGGCGCTTCGGGGAACAGACAGCGGTAACACGGGCTGTCGCCCGAAAAGGTCGTCACCTGCCCCTCGAACTGGAAGATCGCGCCGTGCGAAAAGGGCGTGCCCGAGAGCGTGCAGGCGTCGTTGACGAGGAACCGCGTGGCGAAGTTGTCGGAGGCGTCGACGACGATGTCGTAGTCGGCCACCAGGTCAGTCGCGTTCTCCCGCGCCAGCCGCAGTTCGTGGCGGTCGACGGTCACGTCGGGATTGAGGCCAGTGACGAACTCGGCGGCGCTGTCGACCTTCGGTCGCCCGATGTCGTCGTCGCGGTGAATGACCTGTCGCTGGAGGTTCGACCGCTCGACCACGTCGTCGTCGACGATGCCGAGTCGCCCGATGCCCGCGGCCGCGAGGTACTGGAGCACCGGTGCGCCGAGGCCGCCGGCCCCGACGACCAGCACGTCGGTGTCGAGCAGGGCCGCCTGGCCCTCCGGCCCCACGTCGTTCATGATGATGTGCCGGGAGTACCGGTCGAGCTGTTCGGGATCCAGATCCGGTCGCATAGTGGCCGTACGTTACCCGGAGAAATAAACGGCGGGTTCGTCTCGGGCGTTTCAGGCCGGGTAGCCGAGACGAACGGGCGGCCGGTCGGGCCGCTCAACTGTTGCGCTGGAGATCCGCAACGAGGTCGTCTATCGCCTGGTTGATATCGCTGAGCAGGTCTGTTTGCTGGTCCGACTCGTCGGCGATGTCAGCCGTGCTGTCAGCGATCTCCTTGGCCGCATCCGTGGACTGGTCGATCATACTGGCCACTTCCTCGGTCGAAGCGGCCTGCTGGTCCGTGGCCGTGGCGACCTCCTCGATACCGTTGTTGACCTCGCGGACGGTGTCGTCGATCTCTTCGAGGATCTCGGTCGACTCCTCGACGGTGTCGATCCCCTCGTCGATCTCCTCGTTGCTCTCTTCGAGGCTTTCGACGGCGTTTTCGGTGTCGTCCTGGATGCCGTCGATCATCCCCTCGATGGTCGTCGCCTGCTCCTGTGACTCCTCGGCGAGGCTCTTGACCTCGTCGGCGACGACGGCGAACCCTTCACCCGCTTCACCCGCGCGGGCGGCCTCGATAGACGCGTTCAGCGCCAGCATGTTCGTCTGGTCGGCGATGTCGTTGATCACGTCGACGATCTCGTCGATCTCCTCGACGCTTTGCTGGATCGTCTTGACGTCCTCGGCGACGCTGTCGGCCGCCTGCTGGATGTTCTCCATCGCCTCGTGGACCTCGTCGGCGTTGCCTTGCCCGCGTTCGGCGAGTTCCTTCGCTTCGCGGGAGGCCGCGGAGACCTCCTCGGACGACGAGGCGATCTGCTCGACAGATGCCGAGAGGTTCGACACCTCGTTGGCGATGTCCGTCATCCCCTCGTACTGCTCGGCGGCCTGCTCGCGGATGTCGTCAGTCTCCTCGGCGATCCCGACCGACGAGTCCTCCAGTTCGGCCAGCATCGTCTGAATCTCGCTCGCCACGTCGTGGCTGTAGCCGGCCTCCGTGTCGATGTTCTCCGCGATGTCGTCCTCGATATCCGCATCGATATCGTCGTCGATACCCGTTCCTGTTTGATCCGCGACGTTCTCTACCGGTCTCTCGGCCATAGTAGTCACAAAATTGGGACGGGGATATAAAAACGGGATACCCAATAGTATCACAGACGATAGCTGGATCAGGGGCCGCCGGCAGTCGTGTTAGCAGTCGTACAGCGCGCGGTACTTCTCGTCCACATAATCGAGGAAGTGGGCTGCGGTGAACGACTCGCCAGTCGCTTCCCGAACGAGGTCGTCAGTCCGGTATCGAGCGCCGTGCTGGTGGACGTGCTCGGTGAGCCAGTCGTGGATCGGGTCGAACTCGCCGGCGCGGACGTGGTCGTCGAAGCCGTCGATATCCTGGCGAGCGTGGTGGTCCAGTTGCGCGGCCAGCACCGAGCCGAGCGTGTAGGTCGGGAAGTAGCCGAAAGCCCCGTTCGTCCAGTGGATGTCCTGCAGACAGCCCTCGGCGTCGGTGTCGGGACGGATACCGAGATACTCCTCCATCTTGTCGTTCCAGACCCCTGGCACGTCCGCCACGTCGAGGTCGCCGCGGATGAGGTCCCGCTCAATCTCGAAACGGACGATGATATGCATGTGATACGTTAGCTCGTCCGCTTCGACCCGGATGAGGTTGTCGTCGTACACTTTGTTGGACGCTTCGTAGAACTGCTGGGCGGTGGCGTCGGTCCCGAGGTGGTCGTTGGCCGTCTCAGTGAAGAAGTCCCAGAACGGACGCGAGCGGCCCACGTGGTTCTCCCAGAAGCGGGACTGTGACTCGTGGACCGAAAGGTCGCGGTTGTCGCCAAGCGGCGTGCCGTAGTGGTCCTGCGGGAGGCCGAGCGTGTACGTCGCGTGGCCGAACTCGTGGATGGTCGACCCCAGCGCGTCCAGCGGATCCTCGGGGGTGAAGCGGGTGGTGACGCGGGCGTCGAACTGCGTCCCCATCGAGAACGGATGGGGCGCGGTATCGAGGCGGCCGCGGTCCCAGTCATAGCCCAGCGTGTCAAGCGCCGTCTCGACGAGGGCGTGCTGGGTGTCGTCGTCGTACGTGCCCTCGAACGGATCGGCGAGCGTCACGTCGCTGTCGGCGATATCGTCGATGAGCGGGACGAGCGCGTCGCGGAGTTCTGTCAGTACTTCCTCGGCGGTGTCGATACCGAGATACGGCTCGTACTCCTCGAACAGCACCTCGTAGGGATCGCGGTCGGGGTCGATGGCCTCGGCGTACTCCCGGCGGAGTTCCACGAGTTCTTCGAGCGTGTCGGCGAAGGCGTCGAAGTCGTCCTCGGCCTTGGCCTCCTTCCAGACCGGCAGCGCGTTCGAGGATGCTTCGGAGAGTCGTTCGACGAGGTCGGCGGGGACCCTGGTCGCCCGCTCGTGGTCCCGCCGGACCTCCCGAACGACGGCCTCCTGTTCGGGATCGAGGTCGGCGTCGTCGAGTTCGTCCAGCCAGTCGGCTAAGTCGTCGTCGGTCAGCAGTTCGTGATGGAGCGTCGAGATGGCGGAGGTCTGCTTCGCCCGGGCGGGCGTCCCGGCGTCGGGCATCATCACCTGCTGGTCCCAGTTGAGGACGCCACCGGCGTCCCCGACGTAGTGGAGGCGGCGGACGTGATCCAGGAACTGCTCGTACGTGGACTCGGTGTCCTCGCTCGCTGTTGCCATACGGCGTGGTTAGGCCGGCGACCCTAAAGGCCCGATGCCGCCGGTAAGGAATGCAACGGGTGGCCGGACCGACCCGTCGACGGTGCTACTGACGTGGGCAGTGCCCCTTCAGAAGCTTTCTCCGAGGGTCTGTGGGTCGATTTCGAACCCGTCGGTGAAGATTCCCTTCGGGATTTTGCCGTGAATCCCCTTGTTGATGTCGACGATCTGTGAGACGTTGAAGTCGCCGGCGAGACTCAGCAGCCGGTAGGCCTCCGTCGGCGTCATGTCTTTCTGGTGGACGAGCAAGGAGATCGCCTCACGAAGGGCCTGCTCCATCGCGTTGTCGAGGTCGTCGTTGATGCCCATGACGTAGACGTCCTCGTCTGTCTCGGCGATGGGCCAGTCCATCTGCTGGGCGTCCTTGTGCAGGGTGAACCGGAACGTCGGCGTCAGCGACGTCTCCAGCGCGGTGAGGTCAACCTCGCCGTTGCCCTGCAATGCATGCCCGTCGCCGGTGAAAAACAGCGCACCCGGGGCGAACACCGGGAAGTAGACTGTCGTACCGATTCCGGTCCCCTGGATATCGATGTTGCCGCCGAACGGCCCCGGCGGGACCGAGTTTACTCGGCCTGTCGTCGCCGTCGGGCCGACAGCCATGATTCCCTGGAACGGTTCCAGCGGTATCTCAGTCGTCTCGCTGAGTTCGGCCACGCCCCGGTCAAGGTCGAACTCGATCACCTCGCTGTCGTTCCAGGTGAACTCCGAGGGGAGGCCACCTTTCCGCTGTCGCATCGTGTTCGCACCGTAGGGAACGCGGAAGTCGATATCCAGCACTTCGACCTCCAGTACGTCGCCTGGTTCGGCGTCCTCGATGTACACCGGCCCGGTGACGACGTGTGGCCCGGCCCCGTCGTGGGGGACCTCCTCGTAGACTCTGACCTGGTCCTCCAGAATTTCGGATTCCGGAATTCCAGCGTTTGTGAAGAACTCCTCGGGCCCCGGTTGGTCCTCCAGGATTCCTTCGTGTGATATCGTCTCGATCTGGACGACCGAATCGGACTCAACGCGCTCTACCGGTTCCTTCGTCGGGTCGATTGCGCCCCAGACCACGTTCTCGGGCGTCGATTCGACGACCGTATCGACTTCGTAGGAGTCAGTAGAATCGTCCTCTTGTCCGTTCTCTGTTTCTCCGTCTTCCTGTGCTGCCGCAAGGTCGATGTTTTCGCCGAGGAACTGTGAGCCAGCTCCGGCACCCAGGACACCTAATGCGCCTGCCGCTTTCATGAGTCGTCTTCGTTTCATCGCTCCACGTCTCCCGATGTGTCAGATTGGAATAAGCATAGATGAATATACAATTATTTCGTGTTTTCTATATAAATACCTACTACTGATAGATTAGTTTGTACGTGTATATTTTTTACTGAGGTATTTTCTAAATATCATCATCAGTTTTTCCGGGCCCTTTGTGGGAACTCCGGGCGGACAGTTCGGTCAACAATACAGCGGCTGTAAAAGTGTGTGACGTGGGATACTCAGCGCGACGGCCACGCTTCGGTGACGCGCCCGTAGATGTCCCGACACCGCTCTAGGACGGCCAGCGACACGCTCTCGTCAGCCGTATGTGCCTCGCCGGGTTCGGCTGCGCCGACGATAACGCAGTCCGTGCCAGCCTGGGCGAGCCACCCGGCGTCGGTCGCGTGCGGTTTGACGACCTGCTCCGGAGTGCTGTCCTGAGCTGCCGTCGCCGCGTCCAGCACCGCATTCGCGAAATCGGCGTCGCCACAGGCCATCGGTGGGAGGTCCTGGTCGACGCGCCAAGTCACACCGTCGATGGCTTCGGTTCTATCCAGCGGCGCGCGCTCGCCCGGGACCGTCCGCTCGTCGACGGTGACCTCGCATCGCTCGGGGATGACGTTCCAGGCCGAGCCGCCGTCGATTTCCGTGACGGCGACGCTCCCGCTCAATTCGTGACCGAGAACTGTAGTCTCAGGGAAATCGAGGTCCCGAACCACGTCGACGGCGTCGGTCGCGCGGTAGATGGCGTTCGCGCCGGCACCGGGCTCGCTGGCGTGGGCCGCCGCGCCCTCGGCGACCAGCGTCGACCCGCGCCGGCCCTTGTGAGCGACGGCCACGTCCGTCGTTCCGGGCGCGGAGTAGCCGGTTGATCCCTCGCCGACGACGGCGTAGTCGGGCGCGAAGCCGTCCGCGATGGCGGCCTGGCAGCCGATCCCGCCCTGTTCCTCGCCGACGAAGGAGGCGAAGACGAGTTCACCAGCGGAGTCGGCGTCCCGGAAGGCCAGCATCGCCGCGGCGACACAGCCCTTCATGTCCGCCGTCCCGCGGCCGTAGAGGCGGCCGTCGCGTTCCTCGACGACATACTCGCCGTCGGCGTCGACCTGCGACTCGTCCGGCGGGACCACGTCGTGGTGGCCGACGAGTGCGAGCGACTTCTCACCCCGCCCTTTGCGAGCGATGACGTTCCCGTGGTCGTCGCGAGTGACCCGCGCGTCGGTGTCGGTTTCGAGCCACTGTCGGATGTGATCCCCCGCGGTCGCTTCGTCGTCGTGACTGGCTATCGAAACGAGGTCGCGGGTCAGCGACGCGAGCGTGTCCATACCGAAAGTCGGGAACCGGGACGGCAAAAAATCCGGGGCGGGCTCGCTGGTCCGTGTCTCAGAGCGGGGAAACAGGCAGAAAATACCGAAACAGTTCGGTAGTGCCCCAATACATTCCAAATACGTATCTATAGGTGATGCGTTCCGAAATAGCGGTCGAAGCGGCCACAGCCGAGGAAGTTAGCGAGCTACGGCGGGCACTGCGGGGTAACCGGCGCGTCGACCTCGTTGCGACGAACGCCGAAACGGTCGAACTCACCGGCGAGCGGCGCGGCCTCCGAGAGCTGACCCGGACGCTCCTGGTTCGCGAACGGAGCGCGCGGCAGTTCGGCCAGACGGCGCTCGCCGCAGCCGACCGGAATGTCCGAACGCGGTTACAAAAGGCCGTCTGAGGCGGTTGCAGTACAGCGTTTGTCCGTATTCGCAGTGTCGGTGAACGGAGATAGGGAGCGTGCGGACTCCACACCCTTATCAACGCCAGTCTCCAACGGTCAGATATGGAAATCGTACCGGACACGAGCGTGGTCATCGACGGCCGCGTGTCCGACCAAGTGAAGGCCGATGCCGACCCCGACACGGACGTCGACGGTATGGGCTTTGCCGGCGCGACGGTCGTCGTTCCCGAAGCCGTCGTCGGCGAACTCGAAGCACAGGCGAACGACGGCCGCGAGACGGGGTGGGAGGGGCTCGAAGAGCTCCAGACCCTCGTCGACCTGGCCGAGGAAGGGACAATCGACGTGGAGTACGTGGGCCGGCGGCCGGACGCCATCGAGAAGCGCGAGGCCGGCGAAGGCCAGATCGACGCGCTCATCCGAGATATCGCCGGTGACCGCGACGCCACGCTCGTGACCAGCGACGACGTGCAGGCACAGGTAGCCCGCGCGAAGGGGCTCAAAGTTGAGTTCGTCGAGCCGATCAAACGGACCGTCGACCGCCTCCAGATCGAGAACTTCTTCGACGAGGGGACGATGAGCGTCCACCTCAAGGTCGGCGTCCAGCCCTACGCCAAGAAGGGCTCTATCGGCGACATGCAGTACACGCCGATCCGCGACGACCCCGCGACCGAGAGCGAACTCCGTGAGTACGCCGCCGACATCGAGGAGAGCGCTCGCGACTCGCCGGACGGGTTCCTCGAACTCGACGAGCCCGGGATGACCATCACCCAGTTCCGGGACTTCCGGATCGCCATCGCACGGCCGCCCTTTTCCGACGCACTCGAAATCACGGCCGTCCGACCTATCGTCAAGACCGATCTGGACGACTACGAGTACGCCGACCAGCTTCGGGACCGCTTCACCGAACACCAGCGCGGCGTCCTCATCTCCGGTTCACCCGGGGCCGGGAAGTCGACGTTCGCCCAGGCCGTCGGGGAGTTCCTCGTCGACGCCGACTACGCGGTCAAGACGATGGAGAAGCCCCGGGACCTCCAGGTCGGCCCGAACATCACGCAGTACACCGAACTCGGCGGCTCGATGGAGAAGACCGCCGACTCGCTGCTGATGGTCCGACCGGACTACACCATCTACGACGAGGTGCGCAAGACCGACGACTTCGAGGTGTTCGCCGACATGCGCCTGGCCGGCGTCGGCATGGTCGGCGTCGTCCACGCGACCCGCGCCATCGACGCGCTCCAGCGGCTCATCGGTCGCGTCGAGCTGGGACTCATCCCACAGATCGTCGACACCGTCGTCTACATCGAAGCCGGGGAGGTCGACACGGTCTACGACGTGACGACCGAAGTCAAGGTCCCGCAGGGACTCATGGAAGAGGACCTCGCGCGACCGGTGATCATGGTCAAAGACTTCGAGACCGGGCGGCCGGAGTTCGAGATCTACACGTTCAACAACCAGGTCGTCACGGTGCCGCTTGGCGACGACGAGGACGAGCAGGACTCCGGCGTCGACCGTCTCGCCAAGCAGGAGGTCGAACGCGAGATCCGCTCCATCGCCCGCGGCCACGTCGAGGTCGAACTCCGCGGCCCGAACACCGCCGTGGTCTGGGTCGAGGACGACGACATCTCGCAGGTCATCGGCAAGGGCGGCGGCCGCATCTCAGACGTGGAAAACCGCCTCGGCATCGATATCGACGTGCGGACTTTCGAGGAGCGACCCTCCGGACCGTCGGGCGGCCCCCAGACCGAATCCGGCGGCAAGCAGGGCGAGATCGTCCAGCCGGAAGTCACCTCACGACACGTCATCGTGCCGCTCGACGGGCACGCCGGGGATACCGTCGAACTCCAAGCCGACGGCGAATACCTCTTTACCGCGACGGTGTCACGGGGCGGCGAGATTCAGGTCTCGCGCGGATCGGGTATCGCCGAGGAACTAGAGCGAGCAATCGACCGTGGCAGCACGATTACCGTCGTACCGTCGTAATCCGAACGCGAGCGAAGCGAGCGTCTTTTTCCCCAGTCGCGGGCGGATTGTCCTACGGCGTTCCGACGACAACAGATGTGTCACAGGCAGCGGTAGCTATCTGACCGCGGTTGCTACACAGCCGAGAGAGAAGGCGAATCAGTCCGAGACGGCGGCGTCCGCTTCGGCCGGTTGGTCGATGATCTCGTAGAGGTTCTGCCGTGCGTCGGCGAAGTACACGTCTTCTTCGATGACACCGACCTCGTCGAGTCGTTCCAGAGCGTAGCGAACGGTCCGTGCCGAGAGCATCGACTCCTCGACGATGCCTTTCTGTGTCAGCGGGCCGTCGTACTCCAGAACCTTGTATACGAGCTTTGCGCTCGGCGGAAGGTCTGCGATGGCCTCCCCATCAGAGTCCGTCATTACCCGTAATCACAAGCGCCGGGCGCATAAAGATTGAGGAGTCCGTCTCGCCGGCGCACGCGCTCGCGGCCGCGTCACAGTACCGAACCGCGCACCTTTTGGTTGCGGGTAGTGGAACGTGTGGTATGGCTACGGAAACGGCGGACGGGATGAGCTCCCATATGCGAGGGCTCACTGTCACGACGCTGACGGCCGTCGCTGGCATCGCCGCCGCGTTCGGTTCCAACGCGTTAGCGGCCGCGCCGAACGACCCGCAAGGCGTGCTGGTCGTCGCGGTCGCGATTGCAGCACAGTTCCCGATTCTGCGGGTGATCGGCATCGACACGGACGACCTCTCGGCGAAGGACGTGCTCTACATCGGCTTCATGACCTTCTCGCTGTGGTTCGTCTCGTGGGGCATTCTTCTCACGGCGGGAGCGTAACAATGGCCGAAGACAGTATCGCCGTCGTCGACCTGGAGCGGTGCCAGCCCGACCGCTGTAACTACGAGTGCATGAACTACTGCCCGCCCAACCGCAGCGGGAAGGAGTGCATCGTCAAGCGGGAAGACGAGTACGAAGAGGACGAACCCTTCGAGGGCCAGCCCGACCAGGTCCGCATCTCCGAGGAGATCTGTCTGGGCGAGTCCTGTGGGATCTGCGTGAACAAATGCCCGTTCGACGCGATCGAGATTATCAATCTCCCACAAGAGCTGACTGACGAACCGGTCCACCGCTACGGGGAGAACGCCTTCGCGCTGTACGGGCTGCCCAGTCCCGCCGAGGGCCAAGTCACCGGGATTCTCGGCCCGAACGGCATCGGGAAGACAACGGCCGTCCGTATCCTCGCCGACGAGATGCAGCCCAACCTGGGCCGCTACGACGAGGAACCGGACTGGGACGAAATCTTAGACGAGTACCGCGGGACCGCCCTGCAGGAGTACCTCGAACAGATGCGCGACGGCGACGTGACCGTCGCTCGCAAGCCCCAGTACGTCGACCGGATCCCGGACCAGTTCGACGGGAAAGCCATCGAACTGCTGGACCGGACCGACGAACGCGGGGACCTCGATTACCTCATCGAGCGGACGGGGATCGAACCGGTCGTGGACAACCACATCGACGACCTCTCTGGGGGAGAGCTCCAGCGGGTCGCGCTCGTCGCCACGCTGGCGCGGGACGCGGACTTCTACTTCCTCGACGAGATCACGCCGTATCTGGACATCGGCCAGCGGATGACCGCCGCGCGGCTCATCCGTGAACTCGCCGAAGAAGAGGACCGCTCGATGCTCGTCGTCGAGCACGATCTCGCCATCCTGGACCTGCTCGCCGACAACATCAACGTCGCCTACGGGACCCCCGGCGCGTTCGGTATCATCACGCCGCCCAAGTCGACGAAGAAGGGCATCAACGAGTACCTCTCGGGCTACCTCGAGAACGAGAACATGCGGGTCCGCCAGACGGAAATCGAGTTCGAGGAACACGCGCCACGCAGCGCCTCGAATGGCGACGTGGTCATCGAGTACCCCGAACTACAGAAGAGCTACGGCGACGGCGAGTTCTCGCTTGACGTCGAGGCCGGCACGATCCGCGAGAGCGAAGTCCTGGGCGTCGTCGGCCCGAACGGCATCGGGAAGTCGACGTTCGCCAAGATGCTCGCCGGGCGGCTGGAACCGACCGCCGGCGACATCGACACGAGCCTCGACATCGCTTACAAGCCACAGTACATCGAGATCGACCAGCCGATGCGGGTCGACGCCTTCCTCGCGTCGATCACGGACGACTTCGGCAGTTCCTACTGGAACACCGAGATCGCACAGCCGCTCCAGCTCGAATCGGTGATGGAGCAGCAGCTCACCGACCTCTCCGGCGGGGAGCGCCAGCGAGTCGCCATCGCGGCCTGTCTCTCGAAGGACGCCGACCTCTACCTGCTGGACGAGCCCTCGGCCCACCTGGACGTCGAACAGCGCGTCATGGCGACCTCCGCCATCCGGCGCTACGCCGAGAACCACGACGCGACGGCGATGGTCATCGACCACGACATCTACATGATCGATCTGCTGGCCGACCGGCTGCTCGTCTTCGACGGCGAGCCCGCCCGGAACGGCCACGCCGCGCCGCCACAGGGCATGCGCGAGGGGATGAACGAGTTCCTCCAGAACCTCGACATCACCTTCCGCCGCGACGAGCGAACCTCCCGTCCCCGCATCAACAAGCCCGACTCGCAACTGGACCGCGAACAGAAGAACGCCGGCGAGTACTACTACGCGCCGTAAGCGCAGGCGGAAACGCGGGCGTGCTACACCGGCAGTGCCGCCGGCGAGAGCCGGACGGCGAGCGCCTGTCCGCCGAGTACCATCGCGAGTCCGAGGCCACCGACGACGAAGAGTCGCTTTTTCAAGAGCCACCGAGCCTCGTCGACGGTCCCACGGACCAGAATCGGCTCAGTCTCGTCAGCCTCCGTCCGGCTGTGGTCCGTATGGGTTCCGAACACCCGGTCTGGCGGGGCGTCGGCGATCCGGACCTGGCCGGGACGTTCGCCCTGAGCCGGCTCGCCGACGACGGTAACCGGGTCCGAACTGGGGATGGACTCCTCGATGAATCGCATTCTGGAGTCACGCGTCTCGGGGTCGGGCAGGGCCGGATCGTTCCGCATGAACTCGGCTACAGCGCCCGGGAGCGGGTCGTCTGCGCCAACGGTCATGTGGCGCTCGGCGTTCGAGAACACGCGGTGGCGGCCCGAGTCGACCGCCACGGCACCCTCGCCGAGCGTGAACGGGACGCTCTCGACGCCGGTGGCCACATTGGACCAGACTTTGCGGAACCCGACCCTGGTTCGTTGCTGTGCAATCCAGTCCGTGTGGACCGACGGCTCGCCTGAAATCGGGGCCACCGCTGCATCCGGGTCGGCCACAGTCGGAACCCCTGACGTTGCGACGACACCGTCAGCGGTGTGTGCCGACAGGTCCGCCGGCGGGACGGCCGTAGCACCGGAGAGAATCCGGTACTCGTCCAGTGAGGTGAGTGCGATAGTCACGAGGTAGCAGCCGACGCCGCTGATAGCCGCACCGATGACCCACGGATGCCCGTCACCGACCGGTGCGCCGGCCAATACGGGGAGAAACATCCAGGCGAGCGCGACCAGCAGTACCGCCCAGCCGCGGGCACCAGTGAGCCCCGTCCGGCGTGACAGTTGCGCCACGATTGCGGGGTCGAACCACTTGATGCCAACCGCGACAGCGACCGATAATCCAAGGAACCCGACGTAGCCGACAACACCCATACGCCCGGATTCACGTCGGTTTTGAAAAGTCCACGGGTCGGTTCAGTCACCGATACGCACGGAGACAGAAACGACTCGAACTGCGCTGTCGGGACAATGTAGCGATTCAGGCCGCGGGGTCACCGCTTGTTCCGGTTTCGGACCCGGCGACGGCGTCGTCGAGGCCGTCGGCGACTTCCTCGGGGTCGAACTCCTCGTTGGGGTCGAGTTCGCGGTCGGTCTGGTCGTCGGCCTGGGATTCGGTGATCGATTCGTCGCCGGTGACCGTCACGAAGATGTCTCGCAGTTCCGCGACGCGCTCGGGGGACTCACTCTTGCTCATCGCGTATGTGGACAAGTACCACAGAAGAATGTGCTTCGTTCCCAAACAGTTTGGTATCCGTTCGCAAACTACAGCACGTTTCGCTGGCAGGAACCACACAGCGAGACTTCCTTTACGTCGACCTGTCGGACGGTGGGGGAGAAGTTCATCACGCAGCGCTTGTTGTCACAGTGTTCGAGACCGAGCGTGTGGCCGACCTCGTGGACGACCTCCTTGCGGACCCGCTGTGAGAAGATTTCGCCGGCCGAGCGGTTCGAGAACCCGCCGTCGGAGGATGTCTGGAGCCGGTACGTGGAGATGACGCTGCCGGAGCCACCGAGGTACGCGAGCCCGAAAACGTAGTTCCGGCGGCGGTAAAAGAGATCTTTCGGCGTGATAGCGATGTTCTTGCCACCGGAGCCGACACGGCGGGCCAGGTCGATAAACTCCTCTGCGCGGTACTGGTCGCGGTCCCCATCGTACGCGCCGGCGGGAATGGACTGTGGCTCGTGCATCGAGACCTCACAGTCGTAGACGGAGCGAAGCCCGTCCGAGGCCTCGCGTTTGACCTGGGCCGAGACCTCGCCCACCGGCACGATGTCGACGTGCATGGGAACGCATATGCGCCCGCATCTCATAAATTGTACGACGTGACCGACACCACCGACCCGCTCGTCGACCGACTGGCGTCCGTCGATTCTGTCGTCGAGGTCGGCGTCGGAAACCACCCTGACATAGCCGGCCGACTGGCCGAACGGGGCGTGGATGTGACCGCGACGGACATCGTCGAACGGGAGGTCCCCGAGGGCGTGCGGTTCGTCGTCGACGATATCCTCAACCCCGATGAATCCGTGTATGCAGAAGCGGATATCGTATTCGCCCGGAACCTCCCGCCGGAACTACACCGACCGGCGCTGGCTGTTGCCGACGCCGTCGGTGCAGCCCTCTGGTTCACGACGCTTGGCGGCGATCAGCCGACGGTCGGCGTCGACCGGGAACAGCTCCCGGGCGGGGAGACGCTGTACCGGGCGAAAGATAGCAAAGCGCTTGAATGAGGACCCCTTTCGCTCGCTCATGCAAGTCGACGCGGTCGTCCTCGACATCGACGGCGTGCTGGTGGACGTGGCCGACTCCTATCGCCGAGCCATCGTCGAATCAATCGACCGGGTGTACGGCGACACGATTTCGAAGTCGGCGGTCCAGCAGTTCAAGGACGCCGGCGGGTTCAACAACGACTGGGAGCTGACGTACGCAGCGGCGCTGTTCGTCCTCAGTAGTCGTGAGTCCGCCGTCTCCGATCTGGCGGCCTTTACCGACGCCATCGGCGAGCGCGGCGGCGGCCTCGACGCGGCCGAAGCAGTGGTTCGCGACCTACTCGATGAGCCGGCCGAAAAACGGGTGTTCGATTTCTGGGACCGTGAACAGCTCCGGGACGTGTTCCAGGCGCTGTATCTCGGCACAGACCTCTACCGTGATATCGAAGGCGGCGAACCGCCGTTTGACGCGCCGGGATACATCCACGATGAACCGCTGCTTGTCGACGACGAAACGCTGTCAGCCCTGCGTGAGCGCTTCGCCGTCGGCGTCGTCACCGGCCGCCCCGCCGCTGAGGCCGACATCGCGCTGGAGCGCGTCGGCCTCGACCTGTCGCCGGAACACCGCTTCACCATGGACGACTGGGAGGAGGGCAAGCCCCACCCCGCCGCCCTGCGGACGCTGGCCGAGCGGTTCGACGCCGAGCGGATCGCCTTCGCCGGGGACACCCTCGACGACGTGGCGACGGCGGTCAACGCCGACGCGGCCGACGACGACCGCGTGTACTACGGCATCGGCGTCTTGACCGGCGGGCTGACCGGGGACGCCGGCCGCCGGACGTTCGCTAACAACGGCGCGAGCGCCGTCATCGAGTCGGTCACCGATCTCCCCGAGCTGCTCGACACTGCGTAGTCGACATGAGCGGATCGCCAGCAGCGCCCGCCGACCGCAAGCGGCAACGGTTTCACCGCCGGGACAGAGACCCCGAGTATGCGACGACTGCCGACGTTTGGCTGGGCCTTCCTCGTGAGCATCTGGGCCGGGCTCGTCGGGGGCGCGATCATCCGCGAGCCGTCGGTCGACCTGGTGCCGCTGTACGCCATCACCTGCCAGCTAATCGGCCTGGGCGCGACGTACTGGACGATGCGGGAGTACAGCGAGGTCCTCGACGCCTCGCATCGGCCGGGCCGCGTCGGGATGTTCATCATCGTCCTGTTTTTCGTGACGGTCCCGCTCTCGACGGTGTTCGACCTCGCGCTCGGGCACACGTCCCCACTCGGCATCGGCACCCAGTGGCTCAGCTATCTGGCGGGGCTCGGCGGTGCACTGTATGTCACCTTCGCCGGCGGGTTCGACCGGGCCTGGGAAAAGTACACCTGAGCGGGTGAACCTGTCACACAACGTTTATTCAGTGGTCGGCCTACGCCGTAGATATGGACATCGCGTTGCTTGGCGGTACCGGAGACATCGGCCAAGGCCTCGCCCTCCGCTGGGCCGACGACACGAACCACACGATCATCATCGGCTCGCGGAAAGCCGAGAAGGCCGCGAACAAGGCCGAGGAGTACGAGGCGGAACTGCGCAGCCGCGGCCACGACGACGTAGACATCGCCGGCCTGGCGAACGAGGACGCCGCCGCCCGCGCCGACGTGGTCGTCGCCGCCGTCCCGGCCTACCACCTCACGGACACCATCGACGCCGTCGCGGACGAACTCGACGACACCACGCTCGTCGCCCCCGCCGTCGGGATGCAGCGCGACGAGGACGGTTTCCACTACAACCGCCCCGGAGCCGGCAGCGTCACGCAACTGGCCGCCAACGCCGCCCCCGACGACACCCCCGTCGTCGGCGCGTTCCACAACCTCGCGGCCGGTCGCCTCGCCAACCTCGATGCCGACCTCGACTGGGACACCATCGTCGTCGGCGACGACACCGACGCCAAGGACACCGTCTGTGAACTCGCCGAAGGCATCGAGGGGCTTCGTGCGCTGGACGGCGGTCCGCTCGCTAACGCCGCCGAAATCGAGGGACTGACGCCGCTGCTCATCAACGTCGCCCGGCACAACGACGGCCTGCACGACCTGGGCGTCCGCTTCCAATAGTACCTTTTTACGTCACCCCCTCTCCTCGCGCGCTCACAGAGCGCGCTGCGGGGAGCGGGTTCGCAAAAATCTACGCTAAAAACGACCGCCGAGTCGCGCTCTGCGAGCGCGCTCGGAGTGAAACCGCTCGCCGACGGCGAGCGGTATGCCTGCCGCGACCGCTCAACCGCCGACAGTCATACCGCGACTGCCCAACCGCCGACAGTAACATTCGTACTGATCTTGCGTCGGCGGCAGCCCTGCCCTTCCCCGACGCCAGCGACGAGACGCTGGCGCGGCCCGGCGTGGGGGGTGGAATTCCAGGTAGTTATCAGATAGCTCCAAACGGTGGCAAAATACTTGCGTACTCCAGCCGTAACAACGCAGGATGGAGACGGAAGATTTACTCTCAATACTCCATGTCGACGACGACGCGGCGTTGGGAGCCCTCGTCGAATTATATCTCGAACGGGAAGACAGCGGCCTCGATTGTACCGTCACGACGGAGACGAACCCCGAAACCGCGCTCACGATGATCCGGTCGTCGGAAACGGACTTCGACTGTGTCGTCAGCGACTACAACATGCCGGAGATGAGCGGCATCGACTTCCTCGAAGCGATCCGTGAGACTCACCAGGAGCTGCCGGTGTTACTGTTCTCCGGGGAGGAGACCGGCGACGTCGCCGCCGAAATCATTCAGGCGGGCGTGACCGACTATCTCAAGAAATCCGTCGGGACGGACCAGTACACGTCGCTCATCCGCCGGGTCGAACACGCCGTCGATTCGGACGGCAGTTTCGAGACGGGCAACGAGGTCAAACTCAGTGGTGTCGGCGTCATCGGTACGGACGAACGCTTCGAGCGGGTCGACGAGACTTACGCCTCGTATTACGGCTACGAGTCGGAGGAACTCGTGGGCAAGCACTGGTCGGAACTCCACCCGAGCGACGAGGTCCAGCACATCAGAACGCACGTCATCCCCGTCGTCGAACGCGGCGGGAAGTGGACCGGCCAGAGTGAGGGGCTGCGGGCCGACGAAACCACCTTCACCGAGTCGAAGATGGTGACGGCGCTCGACGGCGGACGGATGCTGATCGCTGTCGACGAAATAGACGACTCCGGACTGGCCGGGCAAAAGTGAGCCAGCGGCCGCTACTGGCCGGTGTGACGAACCGCGAAAACCGCGTTACGCCGAGGCCTGCTGCAGCGCGTCGTCGATATCGTCGGCCTGTGTGACGCCGACGAAGCGCTCGACGATGCCGTCGTCGTTCTCGATGATGAGCGTCGGCAGGGAGCGTACCTGGTACTCGTTGGCGACATCCTGTTCCTCGTCGACGTTGATCTTCTCGAACTCGACGTCGGTCCACTCCTCTTCGAGGTCTTCGAGGATCGGGTCCTGCGTTTTGCAAGGGCCGCACCAGTCCGCGTAGAAGTCCTTCAGTGTAACCGTCATAGTACTCTGTTCGTGTTAGCCCGCGGTATCTGATAAGGGTTATCCATGTGTACTCGGCGCATGCAACCGCGGGCGACCCGAAAGGCTTACTGTCGGTGGTACGCCACCCTGAAGTATGAGTGGCAGCGACAGCGGCGGACTGATGTCCAGTGCGGGACTGGTCCGGTATTTCGACGCTGAAGACCAGAACACGATCCGTATCGACCCGCGAACAATCGTCGCCACCGGCGTCCTGTTCGGGCTGTTGATGCTCGTGCTGAACGCGATGATCGTGTAGGCGATTCCGCACTGTTTTCCTCTCCCCGCCACTGACTCGCGGGTATGCACTTCACGCAACGCGAACAGCAGGCGCTGCGCGACGCCGGCGTCGACCAGGACACCATCGAAGTAGCCTCCGAGGCGGTCGTCGCGGCCACCGACGACGCGGCCGCAGAGTTAGAAGCCTTCTTCGACGGCCACGAGACGGTGTACTCGGATATGGACATCGCCCACAGTTCCAGCGAGATTCAGGAACACACCGTCGAGTACTGCGACCTGTTCACCCACGCTGACGACATCCGGGGCTATCTCCGGTTTGATACCTGGGGCGTCCCCGTCGAGGGCGGGCGGGTCCTGACCGACGAGAAAGTCGAGTTGTCGCTGGGGCCGACGGTTCACGGTCGGGTCCGCTTTGCCGCCGACGAGGACGCGCTATGACCGTCCGGGTCAGGGGCATCTACGCGACGGCGCTGACCCAGTTACTACGCGGGGCGGGCCACGAGGTCGTCCAGGCGTCGGGTCCAATCGAGGACCGCTTCGACGGCGAGTTCGCCGACGAGCGGGCGGCGGTCACCGTGGCGACGACGGACGACCAGCAGGGCGTCGGCGTCGTCGGCGATCACGAGGTTGCCGAACCGATCACCGACCGCCTGACCGAAATCAGTCGGGACACGCTCCGCTGGGACGACCCGACGCCAGAAGGTGCTGTCTACGCTGGTACGGTGACCGAGGCGCTGGGCAGCGGAGCCGTCGTCGACCTCGGCGACAGCGAGGGGTTTCTCCCGTATTCGTCATCGGACGAGCGCGTCGAGACGGGCGACACAGTTCGAGTCCAGGTCGTCGAAGCGAGCGCGCCGTGGACCGACGGCCGGCCCGTGCTGGATACCACCGTCGCGGTCCGCGGGTCGCTGCTGACACTGATCCGTGGTAGGAGCGCCAGCTCGCCCGGAACCGGCGGCCCGGCGATGCTGGACCTCATCGCCGCGGACCCGCGAGAGGGCTGGGGCGTCTCGTGGGAGTCGGCGAGCGAGGACGCGAGCTTCGACGCGCTAGCCGAGGCCCTCGACGCCGCCAACGACCGGGCAGCGGTCATCGACGACGCGCTTGCGGGAGCCGACGCCCCCGCGGACTGCGCCCCCACCCGCTACGACGAGGGGATTTCGACGGCATGGCTGTGGTTCGGCCGCGAAAGCCGCTTCGCGCTCGACGAGGTCCGCCGCGAGGTGACGGCGACGATGCCGGGTCACCACCGCGTGAAGGCTGGGGACCGCGCGGCCAGCGCCGCCGTCGACTACGTCGAGGCGCTGTGTGACGACGTCGCGGCCGACGGCGAGACGGATTTCCCCTTTGCCGTGACGGCCCGGCAGTTCGGCCCGCATGTCGGCGGGTCGCTCTCGCTTGGCCACGGCAAGCCAGATGGGCGGCTCATCACGCTGGGCGACGGCGAGGTCCAGTCGGTCGACGACGACGGGACGGTGACCATCGAGCGAGAGATGTCCGCCGGCGGTTCTTACGACGCCCTCGGCGTCCCGAAGGAGGCCGGCGACATCGCGGAGACGAAGGTCAAGGAGGGGCGCTGGTGGTATCCGACGGTGTACCGCGACAGCGACGGCGAAAAGAAGGGAACGTACGTCAACGTCTGCACGCCCGTCGAGATATTCCCCGATACCGCCCGGTACGTCGACCTCCACGTCGACGTGGTGAAACACGCGGACGGGACCGTCGAGCGGGTCGACGACGACGAACTCGACGCGGCCGTCGAACGCGGTCACGTCCCCGAACAACTGGCCGAGCGCGCCCGGAGCGTCGCCGCCGCCGTCCAGAGCGCATTGGAGTGACCGAGTGAGGGCAGTCACGCTGTGCGGCGTCAGTCCTGTCGGTGGCGGGCGCGCCAGGCTGCCAGCCCGACCGCTACGACCGCCGAGCCGATGCCGAAGCCGGGACCGCCGACGCCGAGTGACGTCCCGTCAGTTCCGTTAGCGCTGGCTTCGTCGTCCGTGGCCGTCGGCGTCCGTATCTGCGGGTCCGGGAACGTGTACAGCCCGGGCTGGACATCCGTCCCCTGGCTCGCGTTCGTGCTCCCGGCGACGAAACAGCCGGCGGCCCGCTGTGCGGTCCAGAACGAGGTCGCTTCGGTGTCGCGCCACTCGAAGGCGAGATCGGGTGCGGCCGGGTCCGTCAGGTCGTGGACCCGGACGCCGCCGTTGTACCACGCCGAGTAACAGCGGTTGTCGGTCAGTTCGAAGTTGTGCGCCGTCGTGAGGATCCCGCCCGGCGACGGGTCCGAGGTCGGCGGCGGGTCGAGCGTGGACAGCAGTTCGGCGTCGGTCGGGTCGCTGATGTCGTACAGTTCGATGCCGCTCGGACCGCCGCTGTCGTCGTCAGCGAGGTCCCACGATTCGCCGCCGACGCCCAGCAGCGACGCGTCCTCGTCGACCGTCACGAAGTGGTCGTTGCCTGGCGGTTCGCTCCGTTCGGTGCCGGGGTCCTCGACGGCGGCCAGTTCCTCTGGAGCGCGTCCGCGCACCTTCGCCACCAACGAGATGTCACTCGGGTCCGACACGTCGACGATCCACGTCCCGCCGTCCCAGTAGGCCAGATACGCCCGGTCGTCCTGGACCCACACGTCGTGCAGCGGCCAAAGGCTCGTCGGCACGTCGGTCCAGGCGTCGCCGGCGTCGAGCAGCGACCACTCGCCGACCTCCTGCTCGGCGTCGACATCAACGACGAGCAGGGGGTTGCCGTCGCGGTCGTTCGCGGTCAGGTAGGCGTAACGGCCGTCGAAGTGGCAGTTGTGGATGCGCGTGTCCAGTTCGACGCCTGCAATTCGCTCCGGGTCCTGGCGGTCGCGCACGTCGAAGACGACGAGGCCGTGGGCCCCGTCGGCGGGGTGGGCCGGCCCGGCGGCCAGCAGTCGGCCGTCGCTGACGGCGAGGTCTTGCACGCGCTGTATCGGTCCGCTGTCGCTCTCAGCAAGCAGGTCCGTCCGCCGGCTGAGCAGCCGCGGACTGGTCGGCGTGACGAGATCGACGAGCGCGATACCGTCCCCCGTTGCGACGTAGGCCGTGTGTCCGTCGGGGCTGGTGACGACCTCGTACACCGTCTCCATCTCCAGCACGCCAAGCGGGTCCCCGCCGGTCGGCGTGTCGGAGGCCGCGGGCTCGGCCGTTCCGTCACCCGTCGGGGTCGGGTGGCCGTGGGCTGCCCCCGTCGCCAGCCCGACACCTGTGCCTGCGAGGACGAATCGTCGGAGGACCGTCCGGCGGCGCATAGCGGTCCCTGGGGGAGCCAGGGCAAGAAGGATTCCGGTGCCCCAATGGGTGGTGTTTAGTTGGTGTGCAGAATCCCAGAACAGCCAGAAAGCCCCCGCGTTCTCAGCTCCCGCGGCTCGCTGTGCTCCAGTAGGTGCTTGCGTCGCCGGGGTTCGCTGAGAACGCGGCCCCTTTCAGTCCCACCTAATGTCGCTTGTCCAACCAGCTACGGGCGGGACTGAAAGGGGCGGCTGGCTGAACGATGGCGGACGACGCAAGGACCGCAACGTAGTGAGGACCGCAGCGAGTCCCCCGAGTTCAGCCAGCCGGGGCTTTCTGGCTCTCTGCATTGCGTTCATGCTTGTCAAACAGTATCCCAATTATGAAGTCGGTCAGTTCCCCTGGATGGCGTCGATGACCATCGCCGCGGCGATGATCGGCTCCTTGGGGACCGTGGTGGCGTCGTCGATGGTGATCTCGTAGCGGTCTTTCAGGGAGAACTGGCCGTCGATGTTGCCGACGTGGTTGCCGTCCTGGTCGGTGATCTCGTACTTGTGGGGAATCCACCCGCCAAAGGGGACGACGTTGCGGGCGATGGTCACGAGCGCGCCCTGGGAGTTGATCTCGGCGATTTTCGCTTCAGTGCTGGCGTCCCGAATCTTCCACGTGTCCTGGAAGATGGAGTAGTCGTTGTCGAGGATGACGATATCCTCGCCGGTCTCAGAGTCGCTGAGGACGTAGTTGCCGGCCACGTCGATGATGCCGCCGGCCTTGACCTCGAACACCTCGTCGCCGTTCGCGTCGACGAACGGGAACTGCTCTTTCATCTTCAGCATCTTCTGTTTCCCGCGGAGGACGACGTTCCCGGCGGCGTCCATCGCCTTGTACTTGTTGCGGACCAGACTCTGTTCGACGGTGTAGCTGTCATCAGAGAGGTCGATCCCCTTGATATCGTACGTGGAGGGCGTACTCATATTATTTACCATAGAATACGCCGTAATCAAGCTTTCGACAGACCAGTACCAGTCAGGCACGGCGTCGAACACAACCGACAGGGTTTCCCCCCTGCCGGCCAAGTAAAACCCAAGGATGAGCAAGGATATAATCGAGGTCCGAGGGGCCGAGGAACACAACCTCAAGGACGTCGACGTGGAGATTCCACGCGAGGAACTGACAGTCGTCACCGGGCTGTCGGGGTCGGGCAAATCCTCGCTCGCATTCGAGACGGTGTACGCCGAGGGCCAGCGGCGCTACATCGAATCGCTCTCCGCCTACGCACGGAACTTCCTGGGGCAGATGGACAAGCCACAGGTCGAGAACGTCGAGGGGCTCTCCCCGGCGATCTCTATCGACCAGAAGAACGCCGCCAACAACCCCCGCTCGACGGTCGGGACCGTCACCGAACTGCACGACTACCTCCGCCTGCTGTACGCCCGCGTCGGCACGCCACACTGCCCGGAGTGTGGCCGCGAGGTCGGCGAGCAGTCCGCTCAGAACATGGTCTCCCGGCTGCTGGAACTCCCCGAGGGGACCCGCGCCAAGCTGTGTGCGCCGGTCGTCCGCGACCAGAAGGGGGCCTTCGAGGACCTCTTCGACGACCTCGTGGGCGAGGGGTACAGCCGCGTCGAGGTCGACGGCGAGGAGTTCGACCTCACGCTGGACCGCCCCGACCTGGACGAGAACTACGACCACACCGTCGACGTGGTCGTGGACCGCGTGAAGATCTCGCCGGACGCCCGCTCGCGCATCACAGATTCCGTCGAGACCGCGCTCGACGAGGCCGACGGAACGCTGAAGGTCATCCTGCCGGACCCGCCCGAGGGTGCAGCCGAGACACTCGGTGGGTCGGACGCCCGGGCAACCGGAGACCTCGCCGACGGAGACGAGGACGACGGTGCCGCCACGGACCGCCTCGTCGTCGAGCTCTCCGAGGACCTCGCCTGTACCCACTGTGGCATCGACATCTCCGAGATCGAAACGCGGTCGTTCTCGTTCAATTCACCCCACGGGGCCTGCCCGGAGTGTGAGGGACTGGGCGAGACGAAGGAGGTCAGCGAGGACCTGGTCATTACCGACCCGACGAAGCCGCTCAAGCACGTCTTCGAGCCTTGGAGCTACGACCGGACGTACTACTCGCGGCAACTGGACAACGTCGCCGAGCACTTCGGCGTGGACCTCTCGACGCCGTTCGAGGAACTGGACGAGTCCATCCAGCGGCAGTTCCTCTACGGCACCGACCGCATCGTCGACTTCCAGTGGCGGACCAAGAACGGGACCCGCGAGAAGAGCGAGCGCTTCGAGGGCGTCATCCCCAACCTGGAACGGCGACACGTCGAGACGGATTCGGACCGCGCCCGCGAGCATATCGAGGAGTTCATGGCCACGACGACGTGTCCGGCCTGTGAGGGGACGCGACTCAAGGCGGAGTCGCGGGCGGTGCTCGTCGACGGCACCTCGATCACCGAGGTCAACGAGATGTCCATCAGCGACGCGCTGGCCCACTTCGAGGGGATGGAGGAGAACCTCTCGGCCCGCGACCGGAAGATCGCCGAGGAGATCCTCAAGGAGATCCGGGCCCGCCTGGGCTTCATGACAGAGGTCGGTCTGGACTACCTGACGCTGGACCGCGAGGCCTCGACACTGTCGGGCGGGGAGAGCCAGCGGATTCGCCTGGCGACCCAAATCGGTAGCGGTCTGGTCGGTGTTCTCTACGTCCTCGACGAGCCCTCCATCGGCCTCCACCAGCGGGACAACGACCGCCTCCTCAACACGCTCGAAGAGCTCCGTGACCTCGGGAACACCCTGCTCGTCGTCGAACACGACACCGAGACGATGCGCCGGGCCGATCAGATAATCGACATGGGGCCCGGGCCGGGCAAGCGCGGCGGCGAGGTCGTCGTCAACGGCCCGATGGACGAGGTCATCGATACCGAGGCGTCGGTGACCGGGGAGTACCTCTCGGGCGAGCGGACGATTCCGGTGCCCGACAGCCGCCGCGAGGCCGACGGCGAACTCACGGTTCGGGGCGCTCGCCAGCACAACCTCGCCGATTTGGACGTGTCCATCCCGCTGGGGACCTTCACCGCCATCACGGGCGTCTCCGGCTCCGGGAAGTCGACGCTGATGCACGACGTGCTGTACAAGGGGCTGGTCCGGCGGATGAACGACACCGACGTCAACCCCGGCAAGCACGACGCCATCGACGGCCTCGACGACATCGAGACGGTGCGGCTCATCGACCAGTCGCCCATCGGTCGCACCCCCCGCTCGAACCCGGCGACCTACACCAACGTCTTCGACCACATCCGCGAGCTGTTCGCCGAGACGAGCCTCTCGAAACAGCGCGGCTACGAGGTCGGCCGGTTCTCGTTCAACGTCAAGGGCGGGCGCTGTGAGGGCTGTGGCGGCCAGGGAACGGTCACCATCGACATGAACTTCCTCTCGGACGTAACCGTGCCCTGCGAGGAGTGTGGCGGCGCACGCTACAACGACGAGACGCTGGACGTGACCTACAAGGGCGCGACCATCGCCGACGTGCTCGACATGACCGTCGAGGAAGCATACGACTTCTTCGAGAGCCACGGCGGCATCCGCCGCCGGCTGGAACTCCTGAAGGACGTGGGCCTTGACTACATGCGCCTCGGCCAGCCCTCGACCACCCTGTCGGGCGGCGAGGCCCAGCGCGTCAAGCTCGCCGAGGAACTGGGTAAGAAAGACTCCGGCGAGACGCTGTACCTGCTGGACGAGCCGACGACCGGGCTCCACCCCGAGGACGAGCGCAAGCTCATCGACGTGCTCCACCGGCTCACCGACGACGGCAACACCGTGGTCGTCATCGAGCACGAACTCGACCTGGTGAAAAACGCCGACCACATCATCGACCTCGGGCCGGAGGGCGGCGAGAACGGCGGCGAACTCGTCGCCGAGGGGACGCCGGAGAACGTGGCCCGGACTGAGGCCTCCTACACCGGGCAGTACCTCCGTGACCTGCTGCCGAACGTCGAGCTGGAGGGGCCGCGAGCGGACCGCGACGTGGCACAGCCGGCCGCTGACGACGACTAATCGGCCGCATCGTCGATTAGCCGTTCCGCTTTTCTCACGAGACTCGCACTGAATCGCGCGCCGACTTCGTCCATTGCGTAGAGTGTGTCCGTCGCGTCAGCAGGGTCAATATCGCCCCGCTCGACGGCCCGTACGAGAACGCCAATCGATCCAGATACCGGTATCGACAGCGCCTTACAGGTCTGTCTGAGGGGTTTGTCGTCGGTGATAACGACGGGGTCATCCGCAACCAGCGCGTGAGCCAACAACACAGCATCCCCCCGAAATTCGTCGTCAGATCGGCCGAGGTGGCTGGCCGCATCTTCGACGGCAGTATCGGGGACACTCTGTGGGCAAGTGACCCAGCCGTCAGCGATGGCGTCGGACAGCGTTTTCGCTGCCGGGTCGCTGGTAATCTCTCGGCGAACGAGGTCGGGAACAACAACCGAGCCGTCGAGTCCGGTGAGCAGGTCGGCACTCCCGGTATCGGCCAGCGTGATGAAGACGCTCGCGTCTACCAGGACCGTTCGGTCGTCGCCGGTCATCGAAGCGCGTCGACGTCGTCGGCCAGGTCGGCCTCGTCGTAGTTCGTCATGACGCCGCGCTCGTTCGCCTCGGCCATCATCTCCGCGATGGTGAGGCCGGCGATGTCGGCAGCCCCACGCATCCCGACCTCTCCCTCTCGATACCGTTGGAGTGCAGTCCGAATCAGCTCCTCTCTGGCCCCCCGTTGGATGGCCTGTCGGATTGCATCACTGCGGCTCGCCCCAGTGACATCGGCGAGTCGCGCCACCAGATCGAGTTCCTCGTCGCTCATGCGAGTGGTGACGTTTTCCATGTGTAATACAACGCATTGCAATGCATTAAACGTGCGGTCGAGCGAATCGGTTCACAGTTTTGCGGCGATATCCGAAGCAGCCACCAACGCTTTTGATGCTAGCGAAACCTGATATAGCAGACATGGCGCAGTCGACAGCGGACCGCATCGAGCGGAAACGGGGTATCGGTGGGCTGGCGAAGCAGGCGAACCCGGCCTTTGCGGTGGGCGCGGTCGCCGTCCCGCTCATCGCCTTTGCGGGGGCACTCGCCAGTGGCAACATCCGGGCGCTGACCTACGTCCACGTGATGGCCGGGGTGCTGTGGACCGGCATCGACCTGTTTATGGGGCTCGTGCTGGGGCCGGTGCTTGGCGGCCAAAAACCAGAGGCACGGGCCGACTTCTTCGCGTCGTTCACGCCCAAGATGACGTTCCTGATGCCGACGCTAGCGACGGTGACCATCGCCGGCGGCATCCTGCTGGCGCTTCGCCTCGGGAAGTTCCCGAACGCCGACCCATGGCTGGCGATCCTGACCGCCGTGACGCTCATCCCCGTTATTCTCCTCATCGGCTATCAGTTCGACGCGCTGACCGACCCGAAGACGCTGGGCGTCCTCGGCGTGGCCGTCCTCGGCTCCGGCGCGTACCTCGCCACGACGCTGCCGGCCTTCGCGATGACCACGTGGTGGATCGTCGCCACGCTCGCCATCGTGACGTTGCTTTCGGTCCAGGGCTTCGGCGTCATCCTCCCGGGCGAGGTCCGAATCTACCGGCAAGTCGTCTCCGAGAACCCGGACGTGGACCTCGTCTCCGACATCGGGATGCGAAACGCCAAACTCGGGGGCCTGCAGGGGCTGATGCAACTGGCCATCGTGTTCGTGATGGTCGGGCTGCGCTGGTGGACGCCGTAGGACGTATCACGACGGCAGCGGGTGTAGAAGCGCTTATCACCCTACCTGTCGACCGGTTCTGGTAACGATGGGCTGGTCGGGGCGCGCCGAGAGCCGCTGTACGTTCACGTACGACCCCAGAGAGTGGGACGGCGAGCCCGAACAGGAGTGGCACTGTCCACACGAGGCACTCGAAGACAGAGACCGCTGTCCGTTCCACTGCCAGCCCGAGGACGTCCCCGACGGCGTGAACGTGTCCGAAGCGTTTCTGGACGCGGTAGCCGGTGACACTGCCGAGAGCCGAGAGGACCGCAAGCGGTCGAAGCAGTTCCTCGGAGCCACGTTCGACACCCTCGACCTGTCGAACGCGGTCGTCGACAGCGCCGACAACCATCCAGTCGACCTTCGGAGCGCGACAATCGCTCGGTTAGACTGCACTGACAGCGAGTTCGGCCAGCGCCTCGACCTCCGGGGCGCGACAGTCACGGGGACCGCGCGGTTCGATGGCGCGTACCACGATATTGATGCGAGGGACGCGACGATTGCCGAGGCGGTGTTCACTGGGGTGACAGCGGATCGAGTCGACCTCCGAGAGGCCCAGGTGGACGCTGCCGAGTTCGAGAGCGCGGTGCTCTCGGAGATTGATGCGCGTGACGCGACCGTCGGAACCGCGAACTTCGACCGGGCGTCGGTCACCGACGCCGCCTTCGACCGGGCGACCGTCGACGACGGGTCGTTCCAGCACGCCACGCTGGAGATGGCCGACTTCGACGACGCGACGTTCGGAACAGGGGACTTCTACCACGCGACTTTCGACGAGGCGGACTTCCGGTGGGCGGCGTTCGGGACGGCGCGGTTCTACGGAGCGACGTTCAGCGGCGGCTACTTCAACGAAACCAGCTACGACGAGGCCGTCTTCGAGCGGGTCGAGGCCGAGCGGCTCTACCTCCCGGACGTGCGGTTCACCGACGCGACGTTCGCCGACGCGGCCGTCTCGATGAAGCTGGTGGTCCACGACTCGGTGTTCGTCGACACCGACTTCTCGGGGGCGGACATCGAGCGACTCGACGCCACGGACACGACGATGATCGGCTCGTCGTTCGTCGACGCAGATGTCGCGGACCTCCAGCTGGACGGGGCGACGTTAGCGAGCCCGCGCTTCGAGGACAGCGCAATCGAGCGGCTACGCGCGGCGGACGTGACCTGTCTTGGCACTGTCCGAATCCGCGACTGTACCGTCGGCACGGTCGACCTGCGACCGGCAGCCGTCGGGCCGGCCGAAGCCGCAGTCGTCTCGCTCGCCGAGACGACGGTCGAGGACGGCGTGTTCGGCCAGCCGAACGCGGGAGCCGCCGTGTACGACCTGGTACGGGCGACGCTGGGAACGGTCCGGTTCGAGGGCAACGCAGACAGCGTCCTCGACAGGGTCGCGTTCTACCGGACGCGGTTCGCCGGGTTCGACTTCCGTGACGACGACGACCTCGACCTGGAGGGGGCGAACTACCGCCTGCACGAACTCGACAGCGCGCTGCGGAGCGGACTGCGGACGGCACTGGCGTACCCGGCCGCACTCGACGACGCGGTCGAAACCGTAGCCGACAGCGCGGACCCGTTGGTCGACGAAACGCCGACAGCAACCGATATTGTGGCCGAACAGGCCAATGACCGAGCGCTCGAACCGGACGCCGACGCGACCTTCGAGCGCCTGTCGACAGCCACGAAGGGGCGAATCGAGGCCGCCGCCGGCGAGGTGACGTACCTCCGGGCGAAAAACGGCGCGAACGACATCGCCGACAACACCGCGGCCTCGGAGTTCTTCATGTCGCAGTTGGCGTACCGGCGGCGCTGTCAGTCCAGGCGGGTCCGCGACAGCGACGCGTCCCTATGGGAGCGCGGCCGGGCGCTCGCCCGCTGGAGCATGAACGCCTTCCTGTTCGTGACGACCGGCTACGGCGAGCGGGCGTCGTACACGCTCGCGGCGTCGGCGGTACTCATCGCCGCCTACGCGGGCCTGTACTTCGCTATCGCGCCGGACCTGTTCGGGAGCGTGGGCCAGTACGCCCAGCTCAGCCTCGGGTCGTTCATCGCCTTCTTCCTCGGCGG
The DNA here is from genome assembly GCF_055271655.1 of Haloarcula sp. HT12. NCBI lineage: Archaea > Methanobacteriati > Methanobacteriota > Halobacteria > Halobacteriales > Haloarculaceae > Haloarcula > Haloarcula sp. HT12. The sequence goes on along the minus strand of NZ_JBUXKW010000002.1, from coordinate 728,301 downwards.
CGTCGGCAAGGTGAGCGATCCGACCGTGAGCCTTCTCGCCCAGTCCGAGGCGTTCCTCGGCGGCTTCTTCGTCGCGCTGTACGTCTTCGCACTGACGCGCTCGGTCAGTCGCTGACACCGGTATCTTTCTTCGCCCGGACGACGTACCACCAGCCATGCACACCGTCTACGCTGCGCTCGGTGACCGCATCCTCGTCGGGGACAGCGACAGCGGCTGGGAGGACCGCTTGCTCGGCCACGACATCGAGTGCGTCGCCGCGGGAGCGGCCGAACCGGAGCGTGCCTTCGTGGGAACCGTGGACGCTGGCCTCCAGCGGACGACCGACGGCGGCGCGACGTGGGAGGAAGTCCTCGATGCCGGGAACCGCGTGACGAGCGTCACGGTCAGCCCCCAGAACGCCGACGTGGTCTGGGCCGGGACCGAGCCGAGTTCTGTCTACCGGTCGAACGACGGCGGGAAGACGTGGACGGAACGGCCGGGACTGACCGATCTGAACTCGGCGTCGCGGTGGTCGTTCCCGCCGCGGCCCCATACTCACCACGTCCGCTGGATCGCCCTCGCGCCGGACGACCCCGAGCAGGTGTACGTCGCCATCGAGGCCGGCGCGTTCGTCCGCAGTCCCGACGGCGGCGAGACGTGGGTCGACCACCCCGCCGGCGCACGGCGGGACAACCACACGCTGGCAACCCACCCCGACGCCCCGGACCGGGTGTACTCTGCTGCCGGCGACGGCTACGCGCTGTCGACCGACCGCGGTGAGACGTGGACGCACCCGCAGGAGGGACTGAAGCATCGGTACGTCTGGGGGCTGGCCGTCCATCCCGACGACCCGAATCGTGTACTCGTCTCGGCGGCCAGCGGGCCGCGGTCGGCACACAGCACCAGCGGCGAGAGCTATGTATACCGGTGGGACGGCGACCGGTGGAGACAGTCGATGGACGGCCTGCCGGGACCGGCAGGGCTGGCCCGGCCAGTTCTCGCCGCCGGCCCAGATGGCGGCTTCCTCGCGCTGACGAACCACAGCCTGTTCCAGTCGAAGCGCGGGGAGACGTGGACCCGGAACGTACCCGTCGACGGGGACTGGTCGGCCGACTACGAGCAGGTCCCGAGCGGGCTAGCTGTCGTGTGAGATGCGGCCGAGCGGGTGGCCGGCGTCGGAGTCCGTCCGCAGCTACGCCAGTCGGAGCAAAACGGCTCCAAGGCCGCTCGTCAGGGCCGTCCCAACGGCCGCGAGCAAGAGAATCTTCGCCGCCTGTCGCCGGTCGGCGCGGACAGCCTCGGTCGCGTCGACGCGCCCGCTTCCCCCACCGGACCCGGAGAGGTCGTAGCGGGCGAGCGCACCGAAGGCGACGCAGAACCGGAAGTAGTCCTGCAGCGTCCCGACCCAGCCACCGAAGACGAACGGGACGGTCGCCCACAGCGACAGACCGGGGACCGCGCCGACCGCCACAGCGAGCGCGATACCGATAGCGACTGCGAACGAGGCGAGAGCCGACAGTCTGCGGGCACGGCGCTGGTTCGCACCGATGTTACACACTCCTGGCTGGTACTCTGCCATAGCCGTCTAGAGGGGCGACACCGACAAATGAATCCTGATTGGATCATCGGTACGGCGACCGCTGGTGGCTGGTTGTGTCATCAAGGATCCATTTTTTTCAGTCCGGCGACCCACAGCCCGACTATGTCCCTCCAGTTCGAGTTATCGAAGACGTGGAAGTACGCCCTCATCGGCGGCCTCGTCCCCGCACTGTTCACGATTGCGGAAGTGTTGCGGTCGTCATCAAACATCACGTTTCACGGGTTGTTCCTCGGCGGCGCCATCGCGGGGTATCTGATCAAGCGTCACGGTGGAACGGGGACCGCCGCCGGGGTCAGAGCCGGACTCATCGGCGGCATCCCGGCGCTCTGGTCGCTCAAAGAGCTGCTGGTGGCTATTCCGACGGTGCCGAACCCGCTGTGGTTCAAGGTCGTCGGCGTCGGTATGGCGCTGGTGGTGGGTGTACTACTGTTAGTGCTCCCGATGGTGGTCGGTGGCCTGGCCGGCCGTTTCGGCGGCTGGCTGGCCGAGCGACAGGGCCACCCGCGAGTTCCTGCTGCGGGTAGCTGACTCGGCAGTCGTCGGAATATCACAGCGGCCCGCCTGAATCGAGAAGCTATTTGGTTCGTGACACCGAGAGAACGTGTATGCACGACGTTGTGGTGGTCGGCGCGGGTCCGGCTGGGTCCCGGTATGCGCGCCGGGCGGCGAGTCGGGGGCTTGACGTGGTGGTGTTCGAGCAGGGGGAGATCGGGAAGCCGCTGGCCTGCTCGGGCCACGTGAGCACAGATATCTGGGTGTTCACCGAGGACGCCCGCGAGGAGCTGTTCCAGAACGAGATTTCGGGCGCGCGGTTCCACACGGGCGGTCCCGGCAGCCAGGACCACCCCTTCTACAAGGACGAGGTCATCTCGAACGTCATCGACCGCGTCGGGCTGGACAAACACCTCGCGGGGCTGGCCCGCGACGCCGGTGCAGACGTTCGCGAGGGGCACTCGGTCGTCGGCGTCACCGAGGACAGGGACGGCGTCACCGTGGAGGTCCGGGGCGACGACGGCGTCGAGACGCACCGAGCGAAGATGGTCGCGGGCTGTGACGGCCCCAAAAGCCGCGTCCGGCGGGAGCTGGACCTCCCGGAGCCCGACGAACTGCTCCACGGCGTCCTCGGGTTCAGCGACGAGGTAGACCACGGCGACTTCGTCGACGTGCACCTCACCGTCCCGCGGTTTTTCGCCTGGCGCATCCCGCGGGGCGAGGCCGGCGTCGAGTACGGGCTGGCCGTACCGCCGGGGGACGACGCCCGCGGTCGCTTCGAAGAATTCGTCGACGGCTACGGGGTCGAAACCGACCGTCGCTGTTCGGGGCTCATCCCGATCGGTCCGCCGAAGCGGGTCACCGGCCGACGGTCGTTCCTCGTCGGCGACGCCGCGGCCCAGACCAAGCCCTTCACCGGCGGCGGCATCCGCTACGGCATGACCGCGGCCGACCACGCAGCCCGAGAGATCGACCCCGAGGACCCGGCGACGCTGGGCGAGTACGAGCGAGCGTGGCGCGACGACCTCCGGCAGGAGATCCGCCTGGGCCACGCGGTTCGAGCGGGCTACTCCGCGCCGGAGCCGATACAGAAAGCCGGGATGAAAGCCTTCGAGGGCGAGATCGGCGTCCACATGGACCGGCCGACGACGCTGTTCTCCCGCGAGCAGTTGGCGGCGCTGTTCTCCCGGTCGTAGGGACGTGTTAGCTGCCTGGCGTGTGCAGGTAACGTTTTTACCGGCCGACGGAAAGGACGAGCGTGATGACACGTCGACGGACCTACGTCCTCGCTGGCCTGCTCGTTCTCACCGGCTGCCTGACGACAGTGCTGCTGGCGCGGGTCCTGTCGACGATTTTCTTCGCGATCACGGTCGCGTACGTGCTGTTTCCCGTCTCGGAGTGGCTCGGACACCACGGGCTCAACAAGCGGCTGTCAGCGGCGTTGACGACGGGTATCGCCTTTATCAGCGGGACGCTCATCGTCATCCCGCTCGGGGCCGTGCTGTACCTGCGTCGCCGCGATCTGTTTACGTTCTTCCAGCAGCTTCCGTCCACGGTGACCGTCGAACTAGGTGAGTTCAGCTACCTGATCGAAATCGACCCCACACTGGCGGCCGCACGGGAGACGGTCACCGCCGTTGCGGTGGGTCTGGCCGCTGAATCGCCAGTGCTCGCGTTGAAAGCGGTGCTGTTTACGATTCTCGTCTACGCGATGCTCTGGCAGCCACAGGCTCCGAAGAAAGCCGTCTATCGGACGGTGCCGGCGTCGTATCACGAGGTCGTCAACCGCCTGCACCAGCGGCTCCGGGGAACGCTGTACGCGATTTACGTGCTCCAGGCGGCGACGGCGTTCGGGACCTTCCTCGTGGCGTGGGTCGTGTTCTGGCTACTGGGCTACCAGGGAGCGTTCGCGCTGGCGGTGCTCGCCGGCGTCCTGCAGTTCGTCCCAGTCATCGGTCCAAGCGTCGTCGTCCTCACCATCGCTGTCGCGGACGTCATCAACGGCGACATCACCGGGGCGATACTGGTCACCGTGTTCGGCCTCGTCTTCGTCGGTTTCCTCCCCGACGCGGTCATCAGACCGAAGCTCGCCCGCTACACCACTGGGCTCCCGGCCAGTCTCTACTTCGTCGGGTTCACCGGCGGGGTGTTGACCCTGGGCGTCATCGGCTTCATCGCCGGCCCGGTCGTTATCGCGTTGCTGGTCGAGCTGTCGTCGTTGCTGACAAGCGAGCGGCTGGGGGACCAACAGAAACTGAGCTGAGACAGCGGTCCGTCTGTCGGCGGAGTTGCACGGTTCAGTTCGTCTCCAGCGGCCGCCCCTGTGCCTCCCATTCGGTGAGACTCCCCTCGTAGAAGTCCACCCGCTCGAAGCCGAGATGCCGGAGAACGACGTACGTGTGGCTGATTCGCCGGGCGGTGTTACAGTAGAGAACGATGCGTTTCTCGGGGACGATCCCCGCGTCTTCGAGAACGGACAGCGCCTCGTCCCGGGGCAACAGGCCCCGAGTCTCGTCGTCGACGAGGTCCCGCCAGTCCAGCAGAACTGCTCCGGGGATGTGACCTGCGTCGTACTCCTCGTCCTCACGGGTGTCCACCAGCACCGCGTCGGGATCGTCCGCCGCGTCGGCGACCGCGTCCGGGCCGACCAGCGGCGTCGAAGCGGGACGGCGAACCTCGTAGTCGGTCGGCTCGACGGCCGGCACTTCGCCCGTCGTCTCCCGTTCGAGCTGCCAACTGGAGAAGTCGCCGTCCAGCAGGTGGAGCCGGTCGGGGTCGTGGCCGAACAGTTCCGCGGTGACCAGGAACCGCGCGGCGAAGACGCCGTGGTGGTCGTCGTAGGCGACGATCTCGCTCTCCGGCGTGATGCCGGCCGCCGAGAGCAACCCCGCCCACTCGTCCTCGTCGGGGAGCATCCCCTCGCCAGCATCGGACTCAGCGCCGTGTTCGTCCGCCCGGAACGAATCGAAGGGGACGTTCACCGCGCCCGGGAGGTGTCCGAGGCCGTCGTACTCCCACGCGTCCCGCACGTCGACCAGACCGAGGTCGTCACCCCGGCTCGACACCCACTCCGCAGAAACGAAATCAGTCATCGTGCTGGCGTTACCGCTCCGCCCGCTTGAAAACTCCCATCGCGCCCGGTCGAAGGTGGTTGCAAATACTGCCGATTCTCGTGAGCGAGCGCCCCGGCTCACATCCAGACATGGCACACCATGGCCCGTGTCCGCCCGGCTGCTGAAGCAGTGTCTATCGATACGTTCCAGTAGAGGCAACATATGCCGCCACGGTGGACGAGTGGCCGAACATGCCGAAAGTCGTGGTAATATATGTTTGGTAGACTTACGCTTCGATGCATTATGACTGAATACGCTAACGACGTGCTCGTCTCGGCCGATTGGGTCAGCGAGCACCTGGACGAGTTCCAGAGCGACGACCCCGCCCACCGACTGGTAGAGGTGGACGTCGACACGGAACTGTACGACGAGAGCCACGCGCCCGGCGCGATCGGCTTCAACTGGGAGACGGACCTGCAGGACCAGACCACGCGGGACATCCTCGACAAGGACGACTTCGAGGACCTGCTCGGGTCACACGGCATCAGCGAGGACTCGACGGTCGTCCTCTACGGTGACAACTCCAACTGGTTCGCCGCCTACACATACTGGCAGTTCAAGTACTACGGCCACGACGACGTGAAGCTGCTCGACGGCGGCCGCGAGTACTGGGTCGAAAACGACTACGAACTCACCGACGAAGTCCCCGAGTTCTCCGCCGTCGACTACGAGGCCTCCGGCCCGCGCGAGTCCATCCGCGCCTACCGCGAGGACGTCGAGAACGCCATCGAGCGCGAACTGCCGCTCGTCGACGTTCGCTCGCCCGAGGAGTTCTCCGGCGAGATCCTCGCACCCCCTGGACTCCAGGAGACGGCCCAGCGCGGCGGCCACGTGCCCGGCGCACAGAACATCTCCTGGGCGGCCGTCACCAACGACGACGGCACCTTCAAGGATTACGACGAACTCGAAGAGCTCTACGCCGAGTACGGCATCGACGGCGACTCCACGACGGTCGCCTACTGCCGCATTGGCGAGCGCTCCTCTGTCGCCTGGTTCGCCCTGCACGAACTGCTGGGCTACGACGACACCATCAACTACGACGGCTCCTGGACCGAATGGGGTAATCTGGTTGGTGCGCCCATCGAGAAGGGCGAAGCTGAGTAAGCGCAGTGCACGAAGCTTCGAATCGGAGCGGGGAGGCATAGCCGACCCGCGGAGAAGGGCGAGGCCGAGTAAGCGGTAGCGCACGAGGCCTCGAATCGAAGCGGCGACCGCACGGGAGCCGCAGAGAAAGGCGAAGCTGAGTAAGCGCAGCGCACGAAACTCCGCTTCGGAGCGGCGACGGCCTACATTCGACTTTTTCAGCACTGTTCGGGAACGATAGCAGAGCCGGGACAGTGGCCACCGTTCCGAACAGCTGTCTTCTGCCTCCGGAATCGACGTTGTCCCCAACCGTACATTCAAGTCAGATGCGGGTCGTACACCCGGATGTGGACCGAAAGGAACTCGAACGGGAACTCCGCGATGCCTTCGACGCCGACCCCGACATCGTCACGGTCGTGGCCAGACAGGCGCGGGACCTCTCGGAATCAGACCAGTTCGTGACCGACTTCGGGGCGGAGCTAACGGTGGGGGACGTCATCGACAACCTCGCGGACGCGCCCGAGGACTATCAGCTCGCCGAGCGATGGAACTGGTGGCTGGGGGCACTCGATCTCTCACACGGCGGCTACGCGCGGTTCAGCGTGCGACAGGACATCGATAAGACATCCTGATCTGCCGCTGTTGGAGTCTCAAAGCGCGAAAACCGGGGGCGACGCCAGTCAGTGTACGCTAAGCCCGTGTGCCTCTCGTGCGTGTTCGAGGAGTTCCTCCGTCGTGTCGAACTCCTCACCGCAACTGCACGTGTGGTACGTCGTCGGGGTTTGCTGGCGTGTCGCCATGACATCTGAACTATGGGTGCCGAGTATAATAATTGTTTATGCTAGCATGGTAACACTGCTCAGTAGATGTGTTAGCTACACACAACACAGAAGCCGTAACTGGCGAGTTAGCCCCCCACAGCAGCTAACGCTTCGAGTCTCGTCGTGTTCCAGTCTGTAGATTTTCTCTCGACCATACTGCGGTCGGGATATCAGCCGTTCGCGGCGTGAGTCCGTCATCCCCGTTTGCGACACCGTTTCACAGGGCCCGCTAGTCACGGTGCAGTCGGTTTCGAACACCGAAGGTTCGCTGGTTTGAACAGCGGACGACAGTGAGGCGAGGGTCCTCGGAACAGGTGGCGGCTGCAGCGTCTCTCGCTCGTCAGGACCGGAGCGAGAACCCGCCAAGGTCGTCGCGTTCGTCGCGCATGAACGTGTGGCGACCGGTGATGTACGCCGACCCGGTCACCTCCGGCGTCCCGACGTCGATACCGTTGCGCCGCTCGATATCGACCAGTCGACCGGTGAAGCGCGTGCCGATGACGCTCTCGTAGCGGTACGGCTCGTCGACACCGAGGTCGCCCTCGCGGTGCAGCAGCATCATCTTCGCACAGGTGCCGGTGCCACAGGGGGAACGGTCGACCTGTCCGTCGCCGAAAACGACGACGTTGCGGTCGGCCTCGGCACCGTGCTCGTAGAACTCGACAATCGAAACCGCTCTCGCCTCGTCAGTGAAGGGGTCGACAACGTCGAATCGCTCGTTGACCGCGCGCCGGATGGCTCTGCCGTACTCGACAAACGCGTCGACCGACGCCGTCCCGACCGACAGGCCGACCGCGTCGGCCTCGACCATCGCGAAGACGTTGCCGGCCGAAACGATATCCACCGGCACCGAGAGCGAATCGTCGGTCGGGTCGGCAGCGTCGAGTGAGGTGACACCGCCGGGACGGTGGTCGATGGAGACAGTCACTGTGTCACAGACGAACGATTCGACGTTTCGAACCGTGACGGCTTCGACACGACCGTCAGAAACGGTCGGGCGGGTTTCGACAAGCCCGGCCGGCGTCTCGACGACGACGGTCTCCGCGGGCGAGAGCTGGCCCGTCTCGATCAGGGCGGTTACGGCACCGATAGTCCCGTGGCCGCACATATCGAGGTAGCCTCGGCTGTCCATGAAGAACAGCCCGAGGTCGGCGTTGTCAGCGGCCGGTTCGACCGGCACAGCGCCGAACATATCGTCGTGGCCGCGCGGTTCACAGAGGAGCAGTTCGCGCAACCAGTCCAGCGCGTCGGCGAACCGGTCGCGCTGGGCGGCGACGCTGCCGCCCCGGATCGTCGAACGGTCGAACCCGCTGGTAACGATTCTGGTCGGTTCGCCGGCGGTGTGGGTATCGAGTGTCTCGACGAGGGTGTCAGTTGGCATCGGTGAGCGGATATGGTGCGAGTGACTGCACTACAGTCGTTCTAGTTCTTCTATCTGTTGCTCGCTCCAGTCGTAAAACGGTTCGTCGATCTCCCGGAGCGTGTCGACACAGTCGTTGTATCGTTCCGAGACCGAGCGTGAACACGACGGGGAACCGCTCGCTCGTGATGGTCCACTAGTCTGTCCATCAGGGGCCACCCGGAACGGGGATAGCATCAGCAGCAGGGTACTCCGTCGGGTCCGGTGTCCGCGAACCGACGACGGAAAGCGTCTGCGGATTCTACCCTCGACAATGAACGTTCAGTTTCTCGGCGGCGCTCGTGAGATCGGTCGGAGTGCCGTGCTCGTAAACGATTCCCTGCTTCTTGATTTCGGGTTGCTAACGGACAACCCACCCCAGTTTCCGGTCGAGACGCCGGAACCCGATGCGGTCGTCGTCTCCCATGGCCACCTCGACCACGTCGGCACGGTTCCGTCGCTCCTCTCGGGTGACGCTCGGCCCCCGATTCACTGGACGCCACCGACCTACGAGTTGGCCCTCACGCTCGCACGGGACACGCTCAAGCTTCACGGCGGGTCATACGGCTGTCCGTTCACCGAAACCGACCTCAAGCGAGTTACGGAGGTCTCAGAGACCCACGGGTACCGGGAGACGTTCGAGGCCGCGGGCCATACAGTCACCTTCTACAACGCCGGCCACATCCCGGGGAGCGCGCACGTCCTCGTCGACGACGGCGACACCCGCCTCCTCTACACAGGTGACTTCCACACCGAGGACCAGCGCCTCGTCTCGGGGACGACGGCTCGCCCCGACGCGGACGCGCTCATCTGCGAGAGTACCTACGCCGATGTCGACCACGAACCGCGAGCGACAGTCGAGGAGCGGTTCGCCGAGAGCGTCGAGACGACACTCTGGGAGGGTGGGACAGTGGTCGTGCCCGCCTTCGCTATCGGTCGAACGCAGGAGATGCTGCTCATCTGTGAAGCACACGACATCCCCTGTTACGTCGACGGGATGGGGAAGCAAGTCACGGAGATGCTCGGGCAGTACCCCGAGTTCGTCCGCGACGCGGACGCGCTCCAGCGGGCGAAGTCCCACGCGCGGTTCGTCACCGGCAAGGACGGCCAGCGCAAGCGCATCACCGACCAGAAGGCGGCTATCGTCACCACCAGCGGGATGCTCTCCGGCGGTCCCGCGATGACGTACATCCCCGAGATCCGCGGGAATCCGATGAACAAGATCACCATGACCGGCTACCAGGTCGAAGGGACGCCGGGACGGGACCTCATCGAGACTGGCAGCGCCGAGATAGACGGCCGGATTATGCCGGTCAGCGCACGCGTCGAGCAGTACGACTTCTCGGCACACGCCGACCGCGATGGGCTGTTTTCATACCTCGACAGCTATCGTGACACGCCGGTACTGGTCAACCACGGCGACCGCTGTGAGGCCTTTGCAACCACGCTCCGCGAGGACGGCTACGACGCAACAGCGCCCGAATTAGGCGCGACCGTTACCGTTTGATAGGCGATGAGCGAGCGGTCTCAGCCGCTCTCGTCCGTGTCCTCGGCGGCACGCTGTTTCAGCCACTCGTCGAGCAGATCACGGATCGCGGCGTCCCGGTTGTCGCGGTGGTCGGCGAACGCTTTGTCGTCAATCGCGTCGAGCAGCTCCTCGTCCAGTTCGACCTCAATCGATTCGAGGTCCAGAAACGCTTCGTCCATTGATTACGGGAAGTGGGGCAGCCAGAGAAATATATCCTCGTCAGACGGCCGTCAGTCACCCGCGTGACAGGGGGTCGCGACGGCGTCTCGGCGCGATGTGGGAGAACCGGAACGCCGGCAGTCCGGGGCTGGGCGGCTCTGCCCGAAAACGACTCGGAGGCACGGCCAGATGGATACGTATGGAGCGGGCACAGCTCGGTTTCGACCGCTACTTCGAAGTCGTCATGGAGACCGAAGCGGCGCAGGCCGCGGAGATGACCGTCGAGTCGGGCCGGTCCGTCGGCGGGCCGGAGAACTACCACGCCGACAGCGACCAGTGGCTGTTCGTGGTCAGCGGTACCGGCGTCGTCACTGTCGACGGTGACACACACCGTGTCAACGCTGGCGATCTCGTCCGCATCGAGGCTGGCGAGCGACACGGCATCGAAAACGACGGCGACGAGCCGCTAGAAACAGTCAACTTCTACACGCCGCCGCGGTAGCCAGCTCAGCTTTCGGTCCCGTCGGTCGGGGTGGTCAGTTCGTAGCAGTCCCCGTCCCGGATGACGTATCCCGCGTCCGATTCGGTCAGCATACGGGCCGCCGTACCGGTGACAGTCGACCCCTCGCCCGACCGGAGCGCCGAATCGAGCGCCTCGGCCTGCTCGTCGTCGAGCGACAGCGGTTCGAGCGTCACACACCGGTCGCCGTCCGTCGTTTCGACCGCATACGTCACCGCGACGGGTTTGTCAGCATGGACTTCCCACGAGAACACGTAGTACGACCCGTTGTAGACGTACACCGAGCTATTCGGCTCGAAGCCGCCCGCGTCGGAGTCGTATCTGTGTTCGCCCGCCGCTATCGCGTCGATGACAGCGCGTCGGTCGCTGTCGGGGAGGTCGGCGACCCGTACCGTCGACTCGTTTCCGGGCTCGTCGACTTCGCTCACGCTGTACTCGTTGACGTACCCGCCAGACCCGCTCGTTTGCTCGGCAATTTCGTACGTCGCGCCGTCGAACGCGAAACAGTCGAATTCGTGAACGACGTGGGCCCACTCGTAGTTAGTCACATCTGTCGAGTCGTCACGGAGAGCCGCTTTGAGTTGGTCGACTGCCCCGGAAGGGAGGCCGACGGTCGCCGTTTCGGGCACCGCCGCAGCGTCGACCGGTGACAGCACTACCGGGGTCGGACTCGGCGTAACCGCCGTCGAAGGGTCGTCGCTGAATCCGGCACAGCCGGCAGTGAGCGTACAGGCAACGGTACCGAGGACGGTCCGGCGGGAGGGCATAGTCGCCGGTTTCCGGCCGAGCGGTAAATGCTTTCAGCGTCAGGCGACGCCGGCCGCGGCGTCCATCGGGTCCTGGATGTCGCCGACGACCTCTTCGAGCAGGTCCGTGACCGTCACCAGCCCGACGACTGCGCCGTCATCAAACACGAGCGCGAGTTCCTGACGCTCGGCCTGAAACTGGTCGATAGCGTCGCTGACGGTCGTGTCAGGGGACATCGTCATCGGCGGCGAGGCGACGGTTTCGAGATCGATACCGTCAAGCAGACCGCCGCTACCGGCCTGTTCCTCGCGCTCGTCGACGAGGGCGGGGATGTAGACGATGCCGAGGAACTCTTCGAGCGTCTCGCCGACGAGCGGGTAGCGGGTGTGGGGCGTCTCGGCGATTCGCTCGGCGTTGGTCGCATCGTCGTCGGTCGGCGACAGCGCGACGATATCCGCCCGGGGCACCATCACCTCGCCGACCTCGCGGTCGCCAACCCGAAACGCAGCGAGCACCTCCTCGCGGCGCTCGTCGGACACGTCACCGCGGTCCAAGACAGAGCCGAGTTCGTTGCGCAGTTCCGCGCGGGACTCGATGCTATCGACTTCGGTTTCGAGCCACGCGCCGGACATCTCGACGCCAAACAGCCCAAGCGTCCACTTGGCGACTCCGTCGCCGACGGCGATAATCGGCGAGATGAGCCACGCGAAGTAGTACAGCGGCGTCGCGCCGTATCGACAGACGAACTTCGCACGCTCGACGCCGAGGTACGTCGGCGTCTGCTCGCCGTGGGTCAGGTGGACGAGGTTGATGAGGAGGAAGGCGATAGCGCCGCCGAGGCCGACGCCGGCCAAGACCGACGACTCGAAGTAGGGCTCGAAGATGGCTGCCAGCGCCGGCTCGGCGATGATACCGACGGCGATGCTGGAAGCCGTAATTCCCACCTGACAGCTCGTCAGGTAGATCTCGAGGTCGTCGGTCATCTCCCAGGCGCGCCGGAGGCCGGGCTCGTCGAACTCCGACTCCGTGTACTGTCTGGCTCGCGTCAGCGCGAACTCGATGGCGACGAAGAAGCCGTTCGCGAGGATCAGGGCGAGTCCTGCAAGCAGCCTGACCGCGATCTCGACTGGTTGCATGTGCCGGCGAGGTTCACGTTCCGGCGGTGAAAAAGTGGGGATCGCAGGCCCCGCTCGTGTCGCGACAGCACCGTGGTCGTTCTCAGATGCTCTCGAAGTCGTACTCCACGCCGGTGAGGTCGGTCGAGACCGCCCAGAGCCGTTCGGCGGTTTCCTCGTCCCGGGAGGCCTCGTTCGACTGCTGGAACTCGGGCGAGCCGCGCATGTCGAACAGCCCGCCGGGGCCGACGTACTCGCCGCCGATGACGTCGTCGGCGGTGGCGGCGTACAGCATCGGGAGCGCACCTCGTTCAGCAGATTGGGCGAGCACGGCGTTGGCGATGCCCATCGCCGCGGTTCGCAGCGTCGACCCCATCTCTCGGGGGCCACGGAACTGGAGGTCCGTGTCGGCGTAGCCGGGATGGCAGGCGACGCTTATCACGTCGTCCCAGCCGTGGTTACCGAGGCGGCGCTGGAGTTCGTAGGCGAAGAGGAGGTTGGCGAGCTTGCTCTGGCCGTAGGCGGACCACTTCCCGTAGGAGCGCTCGCCCTGGAGGTCGTCGAAGTCGATCTCGCCCATTTCGTGGGCGCCGCTGGACTGCGTGACGATTCGGGACTCGCCCTCAGCGGCCCCGAGCAGGTCAAGCAGGTGTCCGGTCAGGGCGAAATGGCCCAGATGGTTGACGCCGAACTGCGTCTCGAAGCCGTCGGCCGTCTCGCTCCGGGGAATCGCCATGACGCCGGCGTTGTTACAGAGGACATCGACGGCGTCGTAGTCCTCGTGGAGGCCCTCGGCGAACGACGCGACGTTCGACAGATCGGCCAGGTCACACTCGCGGACATCGAGCGTCGCGTTCGGAACGGCTTCGCGGATCTCCGCGGCGGCCGATTCGCCCCGCTCGACGCTCCGGCACGCCATTACCACCGTCGCGGCCCTGCGAGCGAACGCCTTCGAGCCTTCGAGTCCCAGTCCGCTGTTCGCACCAGTCACGACCACGGTTCGGTCCGTCAGCGGGGGCATGTCTTCGATAGTCCAGCCTGGCATTGGCGCGGTTACGGGCGCGAGACACTGAAACCCATCGACAGCGAGAGAGTGAGAGTCTTATGCCGTCGCCCCCGTGGTTCCGGTGATGAGCGACGTGTCGGTCACCGTGTACACGCGCGAGGACTGCCATCTCTGTGAACAGGCCATCGGGACAATCGAGCAGGTCGCCGACGACGAGGGGGTCGCCGTCGCGCTGGACCTCGTCGACGTCGACGAGGACCCGGCCCTCCGCGAGGAGTACGGCGAGCGCGTTCCGTACGTCTTCATCGAGGGGTCGCCGGCGTTCAAGTATCACGTCGACGAGCGGCAGTTGCGCGAGAAATTACAGCAGTCGTCGTAGTCAGTTCGGGTGCTCGACCTGACGAATCGTGATGCTGACGCTCCCGAACGGTCTGAGCGTGAGGGCGTCGCAGGCGTAGAAACAGCGCCGCAGTCTCGCGGCCCGTCTCGCACTGACGACCAGACCAGCGAGCGCCGCGAGCGCACCGAGACCGACCAGCGGCTGGCTGATCGCCCACAGCAGCAGGAAAAACGCGAGCACCAGCGCGTAGCTCGCCGCGATTCGCCGCCACGTGGGATTCAGACCGGCGCGGTCACGCGGAGCGGATGGTGGTTGTTGCATTGACTTCGTATCAGTCGCTCGCTACCGCTCTCGTCCCGTCGAGGACTTCGAGGAGTCGGTCGGCACGCGGCGTCGCGGTGTAGTACCGCCAGCGGCCCTCCTTCCGTCGCTCGACCAGGCCTGCGCTGAACAGCCGCGAGAGCGCCTGGCTGACCGCACCCTGGCTCACGCCGAGAGCCGGTTCGAGCTCGCAGACGCACACTGCCTCGTCGGCGTCGGCGATGAGCCGGAGCGCCTCGTAGCGGGTATCGGTTCCGAGCGTCGCAAGCGTCTGTACGTCCGCGGCGAGTTCGGCTTCCGACAGGGACTGGCTGACTGACGGACAGCAGTCCGATTGCGGGCCGTCCCCCTCTGGTGGTCGTGTCTCTGACTGGTCTGAAGACATATTAGTGTATTCTAATATTAGCGTGTGCTAATATAATACTTTCGCACCGACCAGTCAGTGTCAGCATTCCGCGGGAGAGATGTGCGAAGGCGTGAGCCGCGTAGTCCGAGCGAAATAAAACCGGTTAGCGCCCGTGCTCGACAGCATCGGCCAGCGCCGCCGTCGCCGCTTCCGGGTCGTCGGCACGCGTGATAGCGGTGATAACAGCGACACCGTCGGCTCCCGCCTGGACGACTTCAGCGGCGTTTTCGGCCGTGATGCCGCCGATTCCGACGAAGGGAATGTCCACGGCCTCAGCGATGGCGGCGACGCGGTCGGTACCGACGGCGTACTCCTCGTCGTCGATGTCGTCTTTCGACCCGGTGGCGAACACCGCGCCGACGCCGAGGTAGTCCGCACCGGCTGCCTCGGCCGCTTCGGCGTCTTCGACGGTCGAAACAGAGCGGCCGATGAGCGCGTCGTCGCCCAGAAGGTCCCGAGCGACAGAAACGGGGAGGTCGTCGTCGCCGAGGTGGACCCCGTCGGCATCGAGTGCCTGCGCCAGATCAACGCGGTCGTTGACGACGAACGTGACGCCGGCCTCACGGGTCAGTTCCCGTAGGTCCCGGCCGAGTTCGTAGCGTTCGCGCGCGGTCCGGTCC
Organism: Haloarcula sp. HT12; assembly: GCF_055271655.1. NCBI lineage: Archaea > Methanobacteriati > Methanobacteriota > Halobacteria > Halobacteriales > Haloarculaceae > Haloarcula > Haloarcula sp. HT12. Next base: position 713,051 of record NZ_JBUXKW010000002.1, on the reverse strand, counting down.
TTCTCGCGGAGTTGGACGACGCCGACGCCGCCGTCGATTGCGTCCCCGACGATGTCGTCGGTCGTCCGGCCCGCCGAGAGCGACGCCTGCGTGACGAGATATACGTCCCAGTCGACCATAGCGGGTCTCCGGACCGACGGGTCTTGTGTGCTGTGCGTTACGACTCCGTCTCGGCCGCCGACCCCGCTGTATCCGCGTCGTCGGTGCCGGTGCTGGCGTCGGCCAGCACGCCGTCGCGGACGGCCATCCGAAGGCCGAACTCGGCGATGTTGCCGCCGTGTTCGGCGGTTCTGGAGAGACTGTCGAGGGCGCGCGTGAGCCGGTAGTCGGCGTCACCGGCTTCGAACAGCTGTCGGTCGAGGTCAGTTATCCGCTGGCGCACGGCTCGGCGCTTGGCGAGGGTCTCTCGGGCGGTCGTGACGCAGGCATCGCCGATGATGACGCGGACGGCGTCCTCGACGACAGTGCGGACCTCATCGGCGATGTCGTCGAGATCTGTAACGATGGCGCTGGGAGGCTGGCCGTCGAGCCGGTCGGCGACGGTACCGATGCGCTCGGCGTGGTCGGCCACGCGTTCGAGTTCGTTCGCGGTCACCCAGAGGCTGAACAGTTCGGGCCGTGTCAGCCCGAGGGCGTCGATCTCGTCGAGCCGCGCCAGCCCGCGCTCGAAGTAGCGGTCGATCATGGCGTACAGCCGGTCTGCCTGGTCGTCCCGGTCGGCCCACCGGTCGCTGGTCGTCCCGTTCGTGAGCGCGGCCATCGCGTCCCGGTGCATCGACAGCGCGACGAACTGGAGCTGGCGAACCGACTGCCTGACGGACACCTCGCCGGCGTCGAGCAGCGTCTGAACCGTCACCTGCGAGTCGGTCTCCTCGGCGACAGTCACGCCAGTCAGGTTCCGGGTGACCCGCTCGATGGCCCGGTGTTGCTCGTCGGAGTAGCCGTCGGGGACTTCGAGGACGACGGACTCGACGCCGGCGGCGTATGCCGCCCGGAGCAACTGCTCTATCTCCGCCGGGTCGTCGTTTCCGACTGCCAGTGTGACGCGGTTCCGCGGCGTCGTCCGGGAGTCGGGGGTCTGAATCACCAGCAGGCCGTCGATGTGCGTGTGGAGGTTGACCGTCGTCCCGGCCGTACAGCCCTCCGATTCGGCCCACTCTTTCGGCAGCGAAACGGTGTAGGTCCCGCCGCCGACGGTCTGTATCTTTCGGGTGTCCATGCTTAGTAGATGAGCTCCGAGTCGGTTTCGACCATGTACAGCGTCCGCGCTGCGATGTTGACGGCGTGGTCGCCGACGCGTTCGAGGTCCCGAACCGTCAACAGGAGCCGGGACACGTCGTCGAGAAGCCCCTCGACCGCCCAACCGTCGTCGGTGTCGGCCTCCCGTTCGATGAGGTCCCGAGCGACGGTCTCGCTGGCCCGCTGACAGAGCGCGTCGAGCGCGTCGTCGTCGGCCGCGATGGCGCGACACTCCGCGATGTCCGCCCGCTCGTAGGCGTCGATGCTGCGCTCGACCATCTCGGTGGCTTCCCGGCCGATCGTGTCGACGTCGATCTCGGGACCGAGTCGCTGGTCGGCCGACTGTGCGTAGGCTGCGAGGTTCGTCGCGAGGTCGCCGATGCGTTCGAGGTCGGTGATGATTTTGAACGAGGCCGCGACGAATCTGAGGTCGCTCGCGACCGGCTGCTGGAGGGCAAAGAGGTGGATACAGTCTGTTTCGAGCGCCAGATACAGCTCGTTTATGTCGTCGTCGCCGTCGATGACCGCCTGCGCCATGTCCTGGTCGACGGTCCGGAGCGCGGTCAGCGCGGCTTCGAGTCGCTCGACGACGAGGTCGCCCATCTCGACGACGTTCTCCCGGAGTTCGTCCAGTTGTTGCTGGTACGACTCGCGTGACATAGGTCACCCGAACTTGCCGGTGATGTAGTCCTCGACGCGTTGACTCTCGGGGTTCTCGAAGATCTTGTCCGTATCGTCGAACTCGACGAGTTCGCCGCCGGTGAGGAACACGGCCGTCTTGTCGGAGATGCGAGCCGCCTGCTGCATGTTGTGGGTGACGATGACGACCGTGTACTCCTCGGCCAGTTCCTCGATGAGGTCCTCGATCTGGGAGGTGGCGATGGGGTCCAGCGCCGAGGCCGGCTCGTCCATCAGGATGACTTCGGGGTCGACAGCGATGGCGCGGGCGATGCAGAGCCGCTGTTGCTGACCGCCCGAGAGGTCAAGCGCGGAGTCATCCAGGCGGTCCTTGACTTCGTCCCACAGGGCGGCCCGTTTCAGCGACTGCTCGACTTTTGCGTCTAAATTCTCGGTGTTACCCTGGATTCGGAGCCCGTAGGCGACGTTGTCGTAGATGCTCTTCGGGAAGGGGTTGGGGTGCTGGAACACCATCCCGATGCGTCGCCGAAGCGCGACAGGGTCGACGTAGTCGTCGTAGACGTTCTGGCCGTGGAAGTACAGATCCCCTTCGACGCGGGCGATATCGACGAGATCGTTCATCCGGTTGATACACCGGAGGAACGTCGACTTCCCACAGCCCGACGGACCGATCATCGCGGTGACGCGGTTCGAGGGAATCTCTATCGTGATCTCCTGCAGCGCCTGCGTATCGCCGTAGTATACATCTAGACTCTGGGATTGAACCACCGACTCAGTCTCGGAATCCGCTAATTGGGTGTCGGATCGTTCCGAGAGACCACCACCACCGGGGTCCGTCGAGATGAGCTGGTCAGTGTCGCTTTGCTGTGCCGTCGCGGATTGGTTTTCGTTTGCCATTATAGCTCCTCCGTTTCGAACTTGTTTCGCAGTAGAATGGCGATAGAGTTCATCGTCAGTAGGACGACGAGCAGCGTCACGACGCCCGCCGCGACGACGCCGTGCTGGAACTCCGCCGACGGGTACGACGACCACGCGAAGATCTGCATCGGCATCGCCGTCGTCTTGCTGAACAGGCCCGAGGGCGGACTGAACTTCGTCGTTGCGACCCCGATCATGATCAGCGGGGCCGTCTCGCCGATAGCCCGGCCGAGCGCCAGAATCGTCCCGGTCAAAATTCCGGGAATCGCGCGCGGCAACACGATGTTTCGCGTCGTCTGCCACTTGGTCGCCCCCATGCCGTAGGACGCCTTCCTGATCGAATCCGGGACCGCGCGGATCGCCTCGCGGGCGGAGATGATGACAATCGGGAGGATGAGTAGCGAAAGCGTCAGCGCGGCAGTGATGACGGTCCCGAAGCCCAGCCCGACGAGGTTCGCGAACACGGCCAGGCCGAGGATGCCGTACACCACCGACGGAACGCCGGCGAGGTTCGAGATATTGATCCGGATGAGTCGAGCGACCGAACCGCCGAGTCCGCTGTCCGGCGCGTATTCTTCGAGGAAGACCGCCGCTCCCACACCCAGCAGGAGAGTCAGGAGCGCCACCAGTACGATCATGAACACGGACCCGATAATCGCCGGGTACAGGCCGGCCTGTTCGGCGGTCTGGGACGGAGCCGACGTGAGATACTGCCAGTCGAACCACGGTGTCGGCCCGTTCAGGCCAAGCAGGTCAGTCACGATCAGCAACAGCGCAACGCCGCCGACGAAGACGCCGGGTCCGACGAACCCGACCCGGTTTTCGGGGATAGCGAGATTCTTCCAGACGATGACGCCGAGCGGGGCAAACAGCGTCGAGAGGAAGATCAGCCAGACGGAGCGGCTGACCAGCGGCAGCGAATCGACGAGCGGGACAACGGCAAAGGCAACGGCGATAAGCAGGCCGGCGGCGAAGTTCCCGTTGCCCAGTTCTAGATAGTCCTCGACGACGTACCGGACCACTATCGCGGTCGGGACGACCATCGAGAACAGATAGACGAACGGGCCACCGATGACGGCCTCTATCTGTGAGAGCGTGTCCAGCGTCAGCGTGCCGACCGCTGGCCCGAGGAACATCACCCCGAGCATGGCCAGTCCGATCCAGGCGGCCTCGGAGTACACGCGACCGTAAAAATACAGGCCAGCCAGCGGCACGACGACCGTGAGGAAGTACGCGAACCAGACCGCCGGTCCGGCGATGACCTCGACGACCGCGACGATACCGAACCCGGCGAGGACACCGCCCATCACCGTCGACGCCAGTTCAAGCGCAACCGTTCCGGCGACGGTGTTCCGGCGAGCATAGGCGATGAATCCAAGCGTCGGAACGACGACACAGACCACCAGTGCGCCATACCACGCGAGTTCGGCCGAGGCGAGGCCGAAGGCGTCCCAGAAGACGTACAGCAATAGGACGCCCAGCGCGACCAGGCCAAAGAGCGATGCGCCCAGCGTCAGATACTCGAAGACGGCCCCTTTCGTCCGGCTAACGGATTCGAATGCAGTGTCTCCCGATGTCGGTGTCGCCATTACTCGTAATCCTCCTGGTATCGCAGCGTAATCGCATCGCTCACGAGGTTCAGCGCGAACGTCATCACGAACAGCGTCAGGCCGATGGCGAACAGCGCCCGGTAGGCGGTCGTCCCGCCGGCGAGGTCGCTGGTGCCTAACTGCACAATCGCCGACGTCATCGTCTGTGTCGACTGGAAGAAACTCGTCAGCAGGTCCGGGACGGTGTCAGGAAAGCGAGCCGTCTGGCCGGCCGCCACAACGACGATCATCGTCTCACCGATGGCGCGGGACAGCGCGAGGATGTACGACGACGCGATGCCCGACACCGCCGACGGGACGACGACGCTCGTCGACACCCGGTACTTCGTCGCACCGAGGCCGTACGCCGCGTTCCGTATCGAGTCGGGGACGGCGCTCATACTGTCCTCGCTGATGGAGGACACCATCGGGATGATCATGATGCCCATCACCAGCGAGGCCGAGAGGGCGTTGAACGTCCCGAGATCCAGCCCCGGAATCGCATCGAGCAGCGGCGTCACGTAGACGAGCGCGAAGTAGCCGTACACGACTGTCGGCACGCCAGCGAGGACCTCCAGCAACGGCTTGAGTACTGCACGCCGTCGCTGGCTCGCGTACTCGCTCAGATAGATTGCGGTGAGCAGTCCCACGGGGAGAGCCACCGCCGCTGCACCCACCGTGATCAGAATCGTTCCGAACACGAGCGGGAGCACGCCGAAGACGGTTGGCTGGATGGCTGGGCTGAACTGCGTCCCCAAGAGGAATTCACTGAACGAGATGTCGTTGAAAAACGTAAACGTCGGGAGAACCAGCGCGAGGATGATGCCGGCCGTCGTGAGGACCGAGATCGCTGCACAGACGAAAAAGACGACCCCGTAGATGGACTCACGGATGTCTTGGAAGCCTCGGTCCCCGGATAAATCAACTGTATTTGACATGTGTGGTCTGTGTAGCGTATAAAAACGGTAACGTGGGGTCTACGCGTTCGCCTCTTCGATTGCGGCGTTGAGGTCTTCGAGGGCCGTCTCCATCTGCTCCTGCGTCCGCGGAACGTAGCCGACCTGCCCAGCGACGACGTCCTCGTTTCCGGACTGTTCGACGAAGTACCGGCAGAACTCGGCGATGTGGTCCTGTTCGAGCGCGCTCATCGCCGGGTAAGTGTAGAGGTCACGCGCCAGCGGGGTGTACTCGCCGTTGGCTGCCGTATCGAGGCCTGGTTCGACCGGCCCGTCGCCGTCGTCGACAGCGACAGCCGTCACGGCATCGGGGTTGTTGTAGTAGTAGGAGAACCCGAAGTAGCCGATGGCGTACTGGCTGCCCTGCACACCCTGAACGATTGTCCGGTCGTTCTCGGTGGGCTCGTAGTCCTGCGTGTGAGCGCCCTCCTCACCCATGATGTTCTCGGTGAAGTAGTCGAAGGTTCCGGAGGTTTCGGCCGCACCGAAGCGCTCGATCTCCTCGTCGGGCCACTCGGAGTTGATGTCGGCCCAGGTCTGTCCGGATTCCGCTTCCGGACCCCAGATCTGTGCGAGCTCGTCGACGGTCATCTCGGTCGCCCAGTCGTTCTCGTTGTTGATGACGACCGTCAGCGCGTCAGTTGCGACCGTGATTTCGTGGGCGGTGATACCCTGGTCGGCACAGTTCTCCTTCTCGCCGTCCTTCATCGGGCGCGAGGCGTTGTTGATGTCGGACTCGCCGGGACAGAAGAAGTTCTCGAAGCCGCCACCGGAGCCGGTCGACTGGATGCTGATATCGACATCACCGTGCATCTTCTGGAACTCTTCCGCAACAGCTGTCGCGAGCGGGAACACCGTCGACGAACCCGTAATGTCGATCGTACCCGAGAGGCTCTGGCTCTCCGTTGCGGTGTCCTCGGACATCCCGTCGCTGCTCTCGCCGTCACTCCCTCCACTGCTTCCGTCACCGCTGCTTCCGTCGCCGCTTCCCCCGTCACTGTCACCACTGCTACTGCCCTCGCTGCACCCGGCGATTGCAGCGATGCCGGTCGCGCCTGTCGTTGCGATAAATTTCCGCCGCGATACGCGGTCTGACAGCCCGTTTGAGTCGTGCGCCATCACCAGAGTCCAGCGGGACAGCCAATAAGTAACCTGCTAAGAGAGATATATCGTCTGTGGTATTACTATATAGATATAGTGTGGTAAACACCCGCAAACGAGCGGACATATATCAACATAACCGTCGATTTGAGCCGCCAAAGCTCCGAATACGTTACGTATGAATACCTGCTCAGGTACAGGTGTTTTAGCCGTCTGTACTACCTATACTCACGAATACCGTCGCCGAGTTGTCGTTTATCCGGCGAATATGTCCCCGAATATTAGACATCCAATATAGTATATAGATATGAGTGGATTTATATCATCCCGTGAAAGAGTGCCAGTCACATGGAGACACGCAAGGTCCAGGTGACGGGCGGGTCGACATACACTGTCTCACTACCCAAAGAGTGGGCGACAGAGAACGACGTGAGCGCGGGCAGCGTCGTCGAGTTCCACGCCGAGCGGGACCTGCTGTTGCTCGCTCCACAGCGTGACAACGGCCGCGTGGAGGGGTGTCTCGACGTGGAGGGACTGGAAAACAGGCACGAACTCACGCGGGCCGTGATGACGATGTACGTCAGCGGCTTCGACATCATCCAGCTCGAAGCCTCGCGGATCACGGCTGAACAGCGACGGATCATCCGCGACGCGACGCAGGGACTGGTCGGCCTGGAGATGATCGAGGAGACGACCGACCGGGTCGTCCTGCAGGACTTGCTAGATTCGTCGGAGCTGTCGGTCCACAACGCCATCACGCGCATGCGACTGGTCTCGCTGACGATGCTTTCCGACGCCGTCGAGGCGCTCATCGAGGACGACGACGACCTCGCAGCGGACGTGATGCAACGCGACGACGACGTGGACCGCCTCTGGTACATGGTCTCGCGCGTGTTCCGAACCGTCCTCCGCAATCCGACGGCTGCCAACGAGATCGGCTTCCCGCGTGAGACCGTGTTCGATTTCCAGTCCAGCGCCCGCCAGCTCGAACGCATCGCCGACCACGCCACCAAGATCGCCAGCCTCTCCCAGGAGATCGGGGAGATCACCGGCGAAACCGCCGACCTGCTCGACCAACTGGAATCCGAGGCCGTCGCCGTCCCCGAAACCGCCATGGACGCCCTGTTGACCGAGGACTCCGACGAGGCCGTCGAACTGGCAAACGAGGCCCGCAGCCAGATTCCCGACGTGGACGGGACCGCCCGCGAAGTCGACGGCCAGATCCGCGAGTTCGACCCACAGAGTGCGCAGGTACTGGGCCTCGTTGTTGACTCGCTGTCACGGACCGCCGACTACGGCGGCAACATCGCCGAGAGCGCGCTCCAGAAAGCCGCGCCGCGACCACAGTCCTGACAACAGGAGAAGAACGCTAGACAGTCGTCCTGCGACCTCAGCTCGTCGACACCAGACAGTGACGGCGGTGTCGCCTGATCGTGTCGAGGCAGGCGACGATGTCGGCAAGCGCCGGACACGTCACTGAACAGTCTCCGTAGAGATACCGGACGAGACTGGTCCCGTCGATGCCCGAGAGAGCAGCGGCCGACCGGCTGTGGAGTTGGCGTTGGCGGGTCGCTGCCACCGCCTCGCAATCGGCTTCGATTTCGGCTAACTGGTCGTCGATGCTGTCGAGACGAGCGGGATCGGTCGTCCGGCGTGCGTTCGCACCGAGTGCGGCCCCGCGGCGTTCACAGTCGTCAAGCGTTGCTCGTACTGACTGTAGCGACTCCTGCTCGCGTTCGAGTTCCGGGAGCAGCGTCTCGCGTTCGTCGCGTGCCCCCTCGCTCGCAGTCAGGAGTGCCTCGTACAACTGCGGCGTCAGGCGCGTGCCCGTGGCGATCTGGGTGCCGAGTTCCGGCCCGAACTCCATCGACATGTTCGCTTCCAGCGAATCGTCGTACTCGGCTTCGAAGTGTGGCACAGCCATGACTGTCTCTCGGTAGGCCTCCCGGACGGCACGCAGGCTGGTATCGGGTTTCGGCTGCCGCGCGCTGAGCACTGACGCCCCACCCGCTGACGTGTCGACGGTGCCCGCGGGCTGTGCCGTCGGTTCGATAGACACGATGCGGGCCCGAAAGCGTCTGAAGGCCGTCAGTTCGGCCTCGATACAGTCCCTCTCTCGCTGGACGACGGCGAGTGCCTGCTCGACTCGCGGCTGGCTTGTCTCGGTGTCAGACACGGGATGTTCGACCGGAGAATCGGAGATCGTCGTATAGGTATTTTATATGTTCGATATATAGTCGACTGTACCGCTACCGTCGAATGAACAGCATCGTCAACGGATGCACTTTGATAGGGGTGCGAGTACCGCTCGGTGGTGGCAATGACGAGATGGTGCCCCCGCTGAGTCTAATAATACCTGTGCCGAAGGATAGCGGCCGCTCTACTCACACAGACACTCGTGTCCCTGTGAAGACCGACCGACGACGAATGCATGGAGCTCCTGTGCGAGTTCGTACATCGTCTCGGCACGTTCCCCAGCGGCGAGTCCATCCTGATAGTACGTCTTTGCACGGTGGTCGCGCCACAGTTCCGCGAGGTCGTCCGCTATCGATTCCGAAAAGATACCCGCCGTCGCTGCTTCTCGATAGACGCCCGGATGCGTCCCGGGCAGGTCAGCCGGATCCATCGTCCCTCGTTCGAGGAGTCTGAACTCGACTGTCCGTTCTATCGCGACGAACGACGCTTCGATGACGAGCGTGTAGTAGCTCTGCTCTCGAAGCGACCTCCCACCGGCAAGTAATCGACACGCCTTCCGAAGCTGGAGCAGAGCGGCGTCGGACACGTTGAGCCCCGTTTCGATGTCGGTCGGACGCCGGTCGAACGCGGCCTGTGCGTCGTTGAGGAGTTACTCGATACGCGTACTACTCATCGGCAAACACCGCCTTGCGAATCGACTGGAGTCGCTCGCCACCAACCACGGTGATACCCTCTTCGAATATCTCTCTCAACTTCGATCCCGCTCGGGTTGCACTGTCGACGGATTCGACGTAGGGCTCGAACGCGAAACGGTCGCCGTCGAAGCGCTCCTTGGAGAGATCAGCCACCACGTCGGTCACGAGTCTTCTGGCTGTCGTTCGATCACCGTCGACGACGACGAACAGGTCGATGTCGCTCCGTCTATCTGCCTCGCCACGAGCGACACTACCGAAAACGAGGATGCCGACGAGGTCCTGAACGTCGTCGCTCTCGCCGATTTTGTCCCGGACGCGCTCGACGAACGCACGGACCGGATCGTGAAACTCGGTCTGTTCGATAGTCAGTACCGGGTCGTTCTTCTGCAGGCGCTCGGGGTCGATAGAGACGTAGTTGCGCTGTGGCGTCTCGCGCACTCGAACGACGCCGAGGCTATCGAGCAGGTCGACTGCACGCCAAACCGTCGAGCGGGCGGCACCCGTCGTATCGACGAGTTCGGGAATCGTAAACTCCGTCTCGTGGGCGTCAACCAACAGGTCGAGTATATCGTCGGCCGCACTGATACGGAACGTGTCGGTCCCAGTATCGACGTCGATACAGACCGTGGTTCGCTGTTTCGTTACCTCGGACACTGTCCGATAGTGCGCAACGAGGTATAAAATAAGTTGTGCAACTGTCAGCCCATGGCTGTCTGAGTTACTGGCTGGATCAACGTCTGTCCCACTCGTCCGTCAACAAACGAGTTTTTCACAGAGAGGAGTCTACACCGTGATGGTGGCGATGACGAGATGTTACCCCCGCTGAGCCCCGGTTTCTATTAATAGATTAGCAACCTGTCGAAACCGTGGGCACTACTGGCTATGCAGACTCGCGGCCAAACCTAATTGAGAGTGGTGATGGAACCGCCTGTTGATATTGTAGGCATCTGCTGAATATCCGTCTCAATTTAGTACTCCACTCAGAATCCGCGTGACTTGATCTGAACTGACATAAGAATAATACTGAAGGCAAGTTAGCTTGGAATTGATATCGTGTGTGAATTTGTCTTTGATCCCAAGCTCTGGCCGAAACAGGTAGAAATGATGGATGAGCCGTGGGAATGCCCTTATCCTGAGTTGGATGGATTTGACTATTGCGTCTTCCATATCCACCCACTAACAAGAGAGCTTATTTTGACACACAAACCGAGGTGAGGATTGAGCAGGTTAGAGCGGTCAGATCAACTGGCTTAGTCCAAATCATATGTACCGCACTCAGAAGCATAGACCTATCTATACTCTCGAAGATGGTCTTGGAAAATTCTCAGATTCAAATTGGATATTCGACCATAGGACAAGTCAACGCCTCCAAATCCACATTTACTAATTATATTGCAATTGAAGACTGTCGCGTGAGCCAGTTTGTATCTGATTATTCTACCTTCAATTCTGGATTGAGAATTCAAGAATCTGCCATATCAGACTTTCAACTGTCGGAAGCCGAAATCAATCGAAAAGCAACATTTGCTGGTACGATGTTTCGAGAAAGTAAGTTTACAGATACTTGTTTTAATGAAACAGTTTCATTCTGCGAAAGAATTCCTGATGAAACACCATTGATTGAAGCTAATGATTTTCTTGGAAAACAAGCCTGTGTGTTCCTGACCACGCCACTATTTATGGGAACTGAATTTAACGCAGGAGCCATATTCAATAAGGTTAAATTCCAGACTGGGGCCAATTTTAATCATGCTGAATTCAATAGTGGCTGTTCATTTGAGGATGCCGAGTTTCAGATTGGATGCCACTTCGGATTTGCAGAATTCAACGAGGAAACGTCTTTTGTAGGTGCTGAACTGGGGACGGCAAATTTCGAAAAGACAGACTTTCACGGTCCAGCAATCTTTGACCAAGCGAGTATCGGTTCTGGCCGGACCTACTCTAAGCGACACAACGTTCGAAACCACGCATTAGCCGAAGGTGTTTCATCAAACGAAGTAGAGTGTAGCTCAAATCTATTAGATGATTTTGTGTTTGGCGATGGAATCGTATCTGTAGCTGGCAAAGCAGCCTCTTTCGACAACACACAAGCTGAAGATCTGATGAAAGCCCGTAAGGTGGATTCCGAAGGCATGATCACCGCGTTTAGCGCCCATTTCTATTTTCTCAACTTAGGTTTGATATTTGAATCTTCGTCACCCACAATCAGTTTCTATGGCTCAGAAATCGATGGCGGAATAATCCGTATTTCTGATGAAAGCAGCTTCTATGAATGGGTCAATACAACTGTGGGTGATGTCTCTATAGTGTCTAGTATTGACAAGAATCCATTTAAAAACATCCTAATTGAGAATACCCGATTCAACGGGTTTGAGTTCTCAGACTATCGGGAGGAACTGAGAGACCTGGACTGGAATATCGATGGCTACGTTCACGATGGTGAACATGAGCATTCTGATCGGAGGGAAACAACATACGCCAAAGCCAAGTCTGGTGCTTGAAATCCGGGAAATGTTGCAACAACTCAGAAGCAGCAATAACGAATCTCTCAGTCGATATCAGAGAACCATGCCAACCGTTCTATGACACCCTGAGTATTGGCTGTCAATGCAGTGTATTCTGGGAAGTTGTTTACATATATAGAAACGGGTAACTAAACTGCGCCCATTTATTAATTCTACAATAAATCAAGGATATTGTCTTCATCTAAATCAAAGGGAGATATGTTAGTCACTATAATCTCAGAAGCAACGGTTCGGTGTGCTGAGTCACTGTTGATTACTCTATCTGCGGTCACATCTATGACCCGAAATGACTCTGGGACCTTGTCATCATTATACAACGATTTAGCTGTTCTTGAATTCGTGATTAAGAGATTTACTCCTTTTTTATCGAGTCGGACTGCAAGATTACGAAGGTCATCTTGTTCTTCGGACTCATATGGTTTCTTATTGTATTTATTAAAGCTTTGAGCCCCAGACAATTTCTGATACGGTGGATCAAAGTATACCAGATCGTTCTGCTCTACGATACTCTCGATGTGCATAAAGTCATCTGCAGCAAGCGTTGCTGATTGTAAGACCTCATATGTACGACGGATATGATCTGGTTCTACGCTTGGATCTGTTTTTTGTCGTCCATATGGAACGTTGAAATCGCCTTGTTCATTTTCTCGATATAGGCCATTGAAGCAAGTCTGATTCAAATAATAAAAGAGCCCGGCTTCCCTGAGTAAAGAGCCTGTAATCTCATCGTTGTTCCGTATATCATTAAATTCCTCTCGGCGTTGGTAGTATAGTTCCTCGGAATGGTTGCGAACTAATTCGCCGATGACCCCAATCAGCTCTTCCGGTCGTTGTTGTACTTGGGTATAGAAGTTGATCAGCCGTTCATTGACATCACTAATATAGGCCTCAGTGGGTTCAAGTTCGAAGAATACTGCACCCCCTCCGACAAACGGTTCGAAGTAACGGTTATATTGAGATTCTTTAGGTATCCGATCCAGAATTTTGTCCAGTATCTGTCTCTTCCCCCCCGCCCATTTCAATATTGGTGTAACCATGATTTAGGTTTGATTTTGAAGTACAATCTTTTGTTGTAAGAGTCAAAAATAGCGATCTATTATTCGTCGACGAGAGACTCGAGATGATCTTTGAGTTCTTCCCAGACGACCTCGTCTGCGGTGTCTGATGACAAATCTAAGCCTTTGCTAATCACTCTTCGTTCACACTCCATGAGTTTTGCAACTTTCTGTTCATCGGTATCTCGACCGAGTACTAAATAGATCTCTGCTTTATCATCGGTTCGTTCCTTCGAGACTGTCTTCTTCGATGTCGCTACCGTACTCGAATAATTACTGGACAAGCTTTCTTGATCATCAGAAGTACTGAGTTTTTCAAATGTACCCGGGACTTCCTCTGGGAGTGTACCTACCTTTTCTAAGCTCTTCTCCGTATTTTGTTCGATGTACTGCTTGTATATCGGTTCCTCCCAGTCTTCCAACTCCTCAGTATAGACAAGACCCGCACTGATGTGGGTCCGTGCAAGTTCTTTGATTTTACCGATTGTTTGGAATGGCTCACTAACGACCTCATCTGGTGGCGTCGACGCCGGAGTGAGTGTATCCGTATCTGTTTCACATTCCGTCTGTAGCTGCAATTCGTAAGCTGGTAATTGCCATTCCTCGAATGAATCTTCGCAATTGATTCGTAGGGCAGCATGTGCAATAGCAGCATCAATCGTCGATTGAATTTCTGGAAGATCTGTGTTCGGCTTATGATTTGTCCCCACCTGCTTTCGATCCTCGTAATTGTGGACGATCGGGGACCCACCATTCGGTGCCTGAGTATGATCCGAGTGATACGGTTCAACAAAGGCTCTTGGCACCTTATCTGCATCCAAGATGTAATAGGGTTCAACGGTACGGCGCAGCCAATTGTATACTCCACGCGTAGATTCTGTCCCCCGCATAATCGGATTATATCTGTCTATTGCAGACTTTTGAGTATCCCAGGGGAGCAAGCGGCCGTCTGCTTCTGTTTTGAGTTCTACGATTACTTTCAAACGTTCATGTCGGGCCATAAACTTCCCAATGCCTTCGGGTCCGGTTCCAAACCCACCCACTTCATTGCGAAGACCAGATGCAATTTTCCGTTGCTGAATATAGATATCTGTACCGACGTTATCTGCTGTTTTCTTCCTAAGAAGACCAACAGTGATCGACAGAGAAATTGGCTCATTCGATTCGGGATGCTCAATTTTGATGTCCTCGTAGCGTCGAGGTGCCAGCCCGTCAAATGGAGTGTATGACCACTCTGGGAGACCCTCTGCCTCGACAGGCTTTCCATTGACTGTTATGTCGAGATCATATGTTGTCCCTCGAATTTGCTGGAGCTCATCACTTAAAAAGAAGTTATAAGCTCTACCCAACGCTGAACACAAACTATCTGTATTTTTTTCAGTCCAATTATAATTCAAATCCTCAATTCGAATCTCAGTCGTCCCTGACTCTATGTCTTCATCTTCATAAATTGGCACAGACCAATCAGTATCGTTTTCGAACCACTCTTCCGTGATCCTATACATCCAGCCCTCATTCTCATCTATATGACGAGAGCGGATCCGAAACGGAATTCCAAGATTAACTAAACTCTTCTTTGCGCCTACACCAAACGTACCAATAAGTCCTTGTGAATTATTTTTAGCTGTTTGGCCTAAGCCAAAGAGCATCGATGACTCGTCACGTGGCACTCCACCAGTATCGTCTCGTATGACTAATTCCGTCCTGTCGCCGTCTTCTACAGTGAAAATCTCAAGATTGGCTTGTCCAGACTGATTATTATTTCTCTTCCACGCATCAATCGAGTTATCGCAAAGCTCCAGGCAGGCCGATTCCAAAGTAACATCTGATTTCAACGCTTTCAGAGTGTCTTTTGTCGGAAGAAGTTGTGCTCGTTCCCGACTTAGGTCCTGCGCTGTCTGCTGAGTCACGTACTATCTGCTCGATCCTAGGCAAATAAATATATCGGGGTAGAGTAAGCCCTATACTAGAACATTGTATAATATTACCCCAGTGGTTACGTGGGAGTGAATATATCGACTGTGTCTGACTGCTCGTAATTTGTTAGGATGATATCTGTGTCACCAATATCTGTGCGTTCATCAAATGTACTACTTATCATTCGAGCTCCCTCGAGATTGTATTGCTCAAACTCTTCTGAGACACCTACCTCGTCATAGATGTCTATAATTTCATCTGAAGGCTCATTTGTTATCACAACGTAAGCACCCTTAGAATCTAATTCGACTGCTAATTCGGCTAGCTCTCGTTGTTGATCCAAGCTAAACCGACTCGGATGATAGTCTTGGAAACTATCTTTCTCTGGGCCTGCAGGATATGGTGGATCAAGAAATACCAAGTCGTTTTCACCCGCCGATTCTAGACAGTCTCTATAATCTCCTACATCCAGCTCTGCATTAGTCAAGCATTTTTGTGCCTCATGGATTCGTCTCTCGAGGATTCGCATTTTTGTCCATTGGCGACCAATTGGAACATTAAAATCTCCATCCTGATTGGTTCTATATAATCCATTCCAGCAGGTTCGATTAAGGAAAAAGAAGAGAATAGCTTCACGTTCGAGATCCGAACAATTCCCTTCCGAATCTCGGAGGCTATTGAATTCCTCCCGCTTGCGCTCGTAGAACTCGACTCGCAACTTATCAGTGTTTTTAGGATCCTCTGGAATTTGATCTAAGCTCTCCTTGTGATCAAAGTTTTTAAACTCGCTGAGCTTACGCTGTTGTTGGGATACAATCCCTTCGAGCTGTTTATCGAGTTCCTTGTTTCGGTTTATAATTCTGTTTGGGTTGTCTCTTAGCTGTCGATAGAAATTAATCAGTTTAGGATTAATGTCACTAATTTTAGCTTGTTGTGGCTCATAAGCAAAGAAGACACTCCCGCCTCCGAAGAATGGCTCGTAATATGTGTCTATTTCAGATTTGGGTGGGATATGTTGGTATATTTCATCCAAATGCTGTCTTTTCCCACCTGCCCATCTTAGGACGGGTTCAGCCATAAGTGACGATTAGAGGCCAGCAGTAAAACTCGTCTGTTGTAAGATTTATTGTGTAGTTGTACCATGACTACGATTTTCAGTACTCGACATACTATGTCGTAATTGTTGTCTGAGTTTTGATTTATTATGCCCTGCTATTTTCCATAATGCGCTAAGTTTATTGAGTTCGGATCCACTTATTGACTTAGTTACTACCACATGGTTTCAGTGGATTCCAGTCACACTCTGTTTGAACTTCTTCGGTCATGTAAGATGGGGGAAGCAGGAGCAATTGTTGGTGGCCACATCGATCGCAATGACCTCCGTCAGGGGCTTTATATCTCTACAGAAGAAGATGATTTTGTCAATTCTTTCTTCGTGGATGATTACGCCAAAGATGGAAAATTATTGCTCATTACGGGGAGTGCAGGTGATGGAAAAAGTGCTCTTCTCTCTCGTGCGTTTTTAGAAGCACAGCAACAGGGGATAAACTCGCTAACGGAAGACCAAATTCACATGGATGCTACTGCATCCACAGAGAAAACAGAGACCTACGATAAGACTCTCGACCAGTTCTTTGATCGCGTCAAGGCAAATCTGGACTCGGGGACTGGCC
The DNA here is from genome assembly GCF_055271655.1 of Haloarcula sp. HT12. NCBI lineage: Archaea > Methanobacteriati > Methanobacteriota > Halobacteria > Halobacteriales > Haloarculaceae > Haloarcula > Haloarcula sp. HT12. The sequence goes on along the minus strand of NZ_JBUXKW010000002.1, from coordinate 696,548 downwards.
CTCGCTCCGGTGTCGCGATCAATCTCGGTCTCGCTATCGACTTCTTCGAACGGAAGGGATACAAGCAAAAATACCCTGATCTGTGGGATGCTATCGAGCACGCAAAGTCACGGGGGAAGTATGAGACTGAATCGATAAAAGTGCTTAATCTTAGTCATCGGACTCTCTTTGAGACACATCCTGATCACTTCGGAGATGGCTTGCTTCGAGATATCGTCGACAAATTTGACGCAAGCGATCCTAAAAGCCCCTTCCACGAAGCGTATCAGAGTGAGAAAGAGGCCTGTCCGGCGGGTATGAAGTGTCCTTTACATTATAATGTCGCGCGGTTCACCGACGATAACGTTCGGAAACATGTTACACAACTCCTTGCAGCCAAGAGTATCATAGAAAATTCATACCTGAACCCTCGACGAATCCTTGATCATTTAGCCTCTATACTACTTCCTGTCCCCCTAGAAAAGGCTGCAAAGACGGACTCTGCTTGTCCTATCGGGGCTGCTGTACAATCTAACAAAAAAATAACTGCTGAGATGTTGCTCTGGAATAGTGCGTTCGAAATTATTGACAACCACGATAGTGATCACAGCGGCAACCTGGATCCTTCAGCGCAAGCAAACCGAGAGATTGATCTCGAAATTCTTGAATGGGTTGCTAACCCTACGACGATGGACGAATTGATCGGCGAGCATCCTCAGCTCCACAATTTCGAGAGAGAAACAAAAGTCCAAACGACCCTTCGAAAGCTGTATTTGGAAGGTGACAAACGCAATGATATTCGAACAGCTATCGACTGGTCTTGGTTCAATGACTTCTTAGGTGCCTATACATTCTTCAACCGGGGTGACGTATCTGATGGCCCAGTCGATGAAGCGTTGCGAGAGAGCGCACGCAGTATGAATTCCACTCTAAAACAGGCTCTCAAATCCTGGAGCGGAAGACATGCCGACGGAGAGTTCATAGAGTTCATAGATGGGATCAAAACCCCAGAGTACCGGTTTCTCGCTCAGTGGTCGAATCCATCGCCTGACTTGGAAAAGTCCCGCAAGAGAACAAAACGCGAAACACTACCGGGACAGCTTTGGTTTGTTCTGCAACCCCAACAATCAGATAACGAGGTACCAGTACCCATATCCTTCGAACTGTATATCCTTATGAAACGTATTAGTAAAGGTTACAATCCAAACGTCAGAGATCTCGAGCGATCAGAGGGAATTCGACTCATCCACTCTCGACTCTCCGAGTTCACTAAAAAAGAGAAGTCGGTAAAAGTAATCGACAAGAATGGTTCAACGCTACTCACCGTGACAGAAGATGCATTCGATGGAATCAGCGTGAAAGGGGGCAACCAATGACTGACCGATCGATTCGTGAGATTCCATCGATCGAATCAACCAGTAGTCGCGTGATTCAAGATGGACTGTTTCCGACTTCACCCGCCCCAACTGTCCGTGAGACCATCTTCTCCGAAATCCTAGCGAATGTATTGGGTGCTAATCCACCGATTGATACGGTCGATGAATTCCACAATAATGTCCAGGAGTATGGACCATTTGACTCTGAGCAAGATGTCGAAACTGCATGGAATATCTTTACTTCAACGTACACAACGACCGGAAAGCAAGGCTCTAACCGTGGAAAGAAGGCAAAACAGTATATGGTCCCTTTTCACCCATCTATCGCGAAATGCATCAAGCCCAAGGAGTCTCGAAATTGGGGTAAATGGTACACGATGTTGATGACAACGGAGGATGGTAGCTTCAATTCCTCACTACATGAGTCATTCGTCAACCGACTCAATCAACAGTCACCTTCGAATATATTTGAGCAGGTGTTTGTCGACGTCGCGGATAAAATCACTGAAGACTCAGAAAACACGGGCGAACCAGATCCTATTCGGCCCTATGTCGCAGACCTATCTGACTCGTTCCAAGAGGATCTACAGGCTTGGCTGACTGACGAACATGACTCGCCGTCTAACTGGTTGCAGTCCGCTCGTGATCTTTTTAGTTTGCACTTCATGAACTACTACTTGCAACTTGCAGTCAATCTCAGGAAGGAATTCTCACAATTAGGAGATGATCCAGAGAACTCGTTTACTCCGGAGATTGTCGATATTCATTTTGGATTGTGGAATGAGACCGCCAGCCAAGATCGCCGCTTTACCAAGGAGTATAGAGAGCGTGACGGTGATGGGATCGAACGGGATATCTATGATTCGTGGGGTCGACTTACAGCACTTAGTATCATTGCCAAGACTGTTGAAGAGAGTGAATACGAATACTCAAAGAAAGCCTACACGCTGTCCGAAGCAGTACAGCTACCAGATGACATCAAACAGCAATGTGTTGAAAACATAGAGGCCCACTTTCCTGAAAGCGAGCGCAACTTAGAGGTCGACCTCGTTACTTCTGCCCGACGACTTGCTATGGGTGTTCAGCAACACTACGAGGAAAGGCCTCGATCGAATCAAACTCCTATCACTGCCGGTATTAATGTTATCCGGCAGTTGGGTGATGGTAAAGAGCGAAAATACTGGAGAACTCAGCGAGGGATTGGCCCAACTCTGCGCCTAAATCAAGCCGCATTGCGTTTCCTCGCACGGCTCTTCATACTTGCCGAAAACGATAATCACTACGATATGTTCATACAATATTTAAAAAACCGTGGTATATACCTCGATTCAGAAAGCCAGAGCATCGCACTCAATGAACTCGAAGACATGGGTATGATCGATCGCCAGAGCGATAGTGGAGGTGCCGTATATGTCCGGACAATTTGAACGCTACTTAGTTGAGCATCTTAGGGAATTCTTGGTTTCCCGGCCCCCAAATCCAGGACAAATCCTGCTTGCCAAATTCGATAGTACGTCTATAACAGATCAATTTGCAAACATCTTGGTTGAAGAGCTTGCTGGTGATGGGCCTTCTGTAGAGGTCGACGGCAATGAAATCTCGTTACCAGTCTATATGCCTGATAATGGCGTTCCGACATATATTCTCCGAGTCAAACCGGAAATCACCGATGATGATCCAGACGATCATGAAGTCGTTCAGGGCTTTGCTACCCAAATGCGGAATCTGATCTCTAAGTCAGCCAATTCTTCGGAGCCCCGTGCTATGCTAATGATATTAGATACTGACTCGAGCTTGGATACATTGGAAGCCTCTGAGGATCTTTTCGCCGAAGACGGCCCAATAAATCTCGAATCCTTCAAAAGAAGCTTGCTAGATCCAAGTGGTATTGATTCTATACAGGGTAGAGCCTTCCTCAAAGGAATAGATCAGGTCATTAGCAGCAAATCGATTCAAACCAGTAATACTGATATACTCGATGCTCTCTGTGAGATTAGAGAGGCAGCAGAGAACGAAGAGTTTGATAAATTCTCTGAACTAATTGGTCGTCTCCCTCAGTTCTTGCATGATGATATGCTGACCGAGCAGTTCCTTAGTGACAAAGAAAATGAGGAAGATCTCGTCGATGCTATTGAGCAAACACTGAATAGCAACTACCAGCACGCAGATAACCTTCGCCGTGCACACAGAGCAGGAGTTGACACAGAAACTCGGCTCAACAAAAATTACGACGATACATTCACTCAAGAAGTCATCGAGTTAGGCGAGTGGTCACGAGCTAAGCATTCAAAAGCTCGCAAATATGAAACAAGTGATAATATCCGCCGGTTTTTAGACTTGGAGATTACTGCCAAACGAGAACGGATCTATACACCACAAAACGATTCTTCGAAAACGCAACAAGCACTTCTCTTGGTTGCCAAAGACGGCGATGTAAGTATTACTGCAGAATTCACCGGAGATCTAGGAAACACTCCATACGAGTGTATTGATTCAAATGGGGATGATATCGGTAGAGTATCAAAGCGTAAAGAGCGTGTTACAGCCTCAATTGAGGGTTTAGACCCAGATATCCCTCACTTTGCTACGTTCAATTTCTATGTGGGGAAAAAAACTACAAGCGGAAAGCCAACACACCAATTCGATCTTGCGATTGTCCCAGAATGGTTTTTCCTTGCCACAGATGGTGACAGTTTCAATATCGATGTGTCAGAAGAGTTGTTGTTACTACCTCGAGATCAGGAACTGCACCTCGATCAACTGGAGCGAATCGATTTCAACTTCGAATCTAAAGAAGTAGAAATTACAGAAACCGGCCAGACAGTTCGCTTCAATAGTGAACTCACGATAAAATCGAACCCCTCTGAGGTAACGGATCGCCTACCATTCTACGTCGCTCGCCCGGAGGGTGTGCCTGTCAAAGTTGCCTTCCTTACTGAACCGGAATTAGTGGAAACTGAGGAGATTGTCCTCCCACTAATGTTGAGTTCCATCGTAAACCCGACCCGATGGACTGGCGAACCGTTGATGCTGCCAGACCAGTTTACTATTGACTCTAGTCGTGGCGAAATATATCAGACATCCGGTGAGAGTGTCCGATTAGAAGACTCAGACTTAGAGCTCTTACAAATTGAAGAGCAGTTCTTGGATGGCGGCTCTCCCCTTGGACGAGAAGTCCAAGAGGATTCTCTTGGCTATGGACAAGAAATCGAGCACTCCACACCTATTCCTGAGCCGCTGTTAGAGGCTTATCAAAACCTATTTGATCATTTCAGCGACCGCAAGCGAACTCCGTCGACAGATAAATGGGACAAGCCAACCCAAGAATTGGTTCAGAAAGTACTGGAAGCTTATATCGATGCAGCCGAGGAGAAAGGCTCAAGCAAGACGTTCAGCCCATCAGCCCCATTACGATCACTTGGCACGATCCAATCGACAACCAGTCAAAAAATCTGGTTGACTCCGTTCCATCCAGTGCTCTTGGCATACGGGCTCCGAATTGCTGAGTGGCGGGATACCGAGCTCCAAGGAACAGTCGAGAAAGGGTTCCGACGCAATGAGTTTGTCGACAAGTTTAGCCCGTCGGGGATCTTACCATATAGAAATTCCGACAATTCTGAGACACTCCTGCGGGGCCTAAGATACCGTGACAACCCACTCTGGCAAATCTACTCACCAGTTGAGGCACCTGGGGCGGTAACACCGTCTTATATGGAGCGAGTGATCCGCGATAAGCTATTTACATTCGTGCAAGCGTTCCCCACTCTCTTCTCGCTGCACTCCGAGCGACACATGGTGATCAATCTGATCAATATGGGCGACTTGGAGTCAGTCATTAAAGGCCTGTTTAAATTCTACAAGAAAATTGCGTCCTCAGAATTTGACTCTCCGACAATCCTGCTCCGGATCTATGGGGGCGATGGAGAAGGTGAATCTCTCGATCAGTTCTTCAATAATTCCTCTGAGTCACGTCTTCGATCAACCTTGGAAAATAAGGACGACCAGCTTGTGGATACACTTCGACGGAAAGTCCACTACATCCATGCTGGTGAATATAAGGAAGACAATCAAAAGCCAGCCCACATTACGTTCTTTAGAGGGCTCTTGGAAGAACGGGCAGGCATTAACACTGAACTCGGTGATTTGCCGTCTGGAATGCTTAAGCAAGGGCTCTTCTCACAGGAGTCGATTGATGTTGGAGACTCACCAGAAGGTATGGTCTACACTGTCGGGTTTAGTTGTGATGATGATGAAAAGGAATTGATCCACAATGTGGCCCGTGTTGCGAACGCGCTGGAGGCAGGCGTGGCTCAAGATTCCTACCAATTAGGACAGGCACCAAAGAAGCGGATTGAGTCTTCCCAGGATACGAACCTTTCGAAACTGTGGGAAAACTCACTGTGGGTGGCTCACGTTCAGCCGAATGTGGGAATTGAGTTTTATCTTCGGTCTGAAGCGGAGATGCAACGCGAGACTGGACAGCTGATGATCCATTACAGCGACCAATACGACCAATCATCCCCGAACTACGATGTCATCACTTCGACTAACAAACGGGATCCATACCTGATGTCACTGAGACGTGTCCTCAAGGAGTCTGAGTTATCTGGACAACTGGATGCTGAGGATGTTTTGTCTACTCTTGTCGGGATTGACGGTGATCTCGCACTCAAGCTCCAACGAGCAAAAGACACTGAAATCGTGGAGTTCATCGGGTTTGTAGGTGGGCTTGCGCTCAGCCAGGAACTCCTGGAGCGGGACCTACCTGACCATGTGTGGGTTCCAATTAGTCTGAATGAGCTGGCACGACACGATCGGTCATACCAAGGTGATGGTACTGGCCTCCTCCAGTTCGATGCACGCGGCAAGGCAAGTGATGATCTCTGCTTTGTCGGAGTCCCGGAGGATCCAACAAACTCCACGCTAAAATTATGGCTTGTCGAAACAAAGGGTGGGACCTCGAAAATCAAGACCGGGCGTGAACAGATCAAAGGTGCACTTGAAAATCTACGTGAGTGGCTTCAGCCAGAGTCACAGCCGGCAGACGAACAGATCCTACTCAGCCAGTTCGGAAAAATAATTCTCGATGTCGCACATCGACTCTATAACTACGAAATATTCTCTGATGAGGACTTGACCAATCTTGAAAATCGAAAGCGAGATCTCCTAGAAGGAGAGTTCGATATATCATTCCTAACGGATATGCAGGGCCACATCGGCGAAGTCATCCGAATCCGACAAAACACATTCCAATCAGATTTCGATACAGACGGTGAAGTGAGATCTATTGAAGCTCCGATCGAAGCTCTTGGTGTTCTTTCTGGAGATGCTATTGAGGAGGTCTTACCGGATCTCAATTTAGCCGATCTCCAGTTCAATACTAACGAATCCAGTATAAATCGAGATCGTAGTGGTGGTTCTGAATCAGAAACAGATGTAGCTGAATCGGATACAGATATCGTCACAGAACCTCATACACAAGACTCTGGTTCTGATAATCTGGAGGCCGTGAGTACCTCGTCCGAAGCAAAACAGAAACCCTCCACTAGTAAGGGTTCCCGGCCAGAACAGACGAAAGACGACAAACCTGAAGAGAGTACAACAGACTCGGATAAAACACGAGATAAGCCAGATACACGTGAAGAATCAAAAGACGATGAGAGTACTGAGGCTACAGTAGACTCAACTGAGCAGAAAGCCGATCAGGATGAACCAGAGGGTTCGACTGCTACTGAGGCCCAAACTACAGATTCAACCGATATCATCACTGATCTCGAGGATAGCCCGACGCCTGAGACAAATATCGATCCTAGTAGTTTGGTTAGTGATCTCAAACGCGCGTTTGATTCTCTTGATATCGATATTCACCCACCGAATCCTGCTTCTGTATCTGTGGGTCCTCGAAAGGTCGGAGTCAATGTTATCCCAAAAGAAAGCCAGAAGACTGGCGGCATCCTCCGTAATTTGGATACTCTGAGTGTTCAGATACAATCACACGGGGATATTGTGGGCACGAGAGTTCCTGAAAAGGGAGCCGTGCGTCTTGAAATACCACACGGCGATCCGCGGGACATCTACCTTTCTGAGGGTCTCGAATCCCTTGGAGACCGTATTAACGATCCCTTGGTCTTCCCGATTGGTGTCGACACTGACAACGAACATCATCTGCTGTCCTTAGTCGACGAGAGGCATGCGCTAATCGGGGGTGCCACAGGATCCGGCAAATCTAATTTCCTTATGACGGTTGTAACCGCTCTGGCCGCCACCCACAATCCAGACGAACTCAATATTAGCCTGATTGATCCGAAGGGCGTCGACTTTGGAGCCTTTGCATCTCTCCCTCATGTACAGCAGGGCGGCTATTTCAATACGCCCGAGGAAGGGACAAACCACCTGCTAAATCTGGTCGAAGAAGAACTACAGCGGCGGCGTGAATATCTCGCAGAGACAGGGGCTTCTTCGTTGGCTGAACTCTACGAAAATAAAGAGGAGTTTGAAGCTGATCTGTTGCCCTTCCATGTGGTTGTCATCGATGAGTACGCAGACCTTCTGATGTCGGTCGACGACAAGAATGCATTCGAGAAGTCGGTGACTCGCCTCGCTCAAATCGGACGAGCACTCGGGATAGTCATTCTGTTAGCGACACAACGGCCGTCTGCAGATATTGTGTCTGGGAAAATCAAAACCAACTTCCCATGTCGAATCAGCTTCCGTCTCCCATCGAATACGGATTCTCGAGTCATTCTGGATGAGCCAGGAGCTGAGGATCTCCAGGGTGCCGGCGATATGATCGTTCATTCACAGTCTGGTACGAAACTCAACCTACAAGGATACTATTTAACACCCGCAGATAGAATGACGCTCATCAATAGCATCTCTGAAAAATACGAGTGATTCACAAAACCAATCACATCCAAACTCGATAATCTCTGTTCAAATTGCAATTGATGGACAGTAGTGAATCACCAGGTGTAACTTAATTTCACGGTTTCAGGGACTGCTTGATGTTGTGAACCGGACACTTCAGGACTAGTTTGCGAAATTCACTGTATCCAAGTTTGCGCACACACTGTGTCGCCGAGCGTGAGCTTGATCGTGGAGGTGCGGTTTCACACAACGCCCATTGGCAGTATCGAGGCCCATCGATCCGAGCGTTATGACCGTGATCGGTGGGCTGGAACTCAAAGTGCTTAATCAGTGGTTTTACACCCTGTTCGCGGAGTTTTTCGCGTTAATCTACCCAGCCGGGTTGTATGTCGTGACGTTTCTTAGTCGTACAGTGAACGTCGAGAACCACTTGGATTTCTGTGTCGACAAGAGCTTCGCTTTGAACGTCTGAACCCGGTAGTTCGTCCGGCGGCAGTAAGTTTGCTAGCATTTTCGCAGTCGAAGAACGTCGCGTCAATGGCGGCATGACCGGATGGCTCATGCTCTTGCTCTGAGAGACGCAAGTACACCCGCCAGAGAGCTGTCTTAATTTTGCTAAATCACTTGACTAGCGTGGAATGATTAGGGATATCTGCTTTGATGCACCCGATCTCCCCACGAATATGTGGCATCCCGCTCAGCAAATCAAGTCCTTTTCAGTAGGATTTCCCAGGTACACTCGCAGACAGTGCAGCGACACCACCGGCTACTAGGCTTCGTCTCGCTAATCAACAGCATTTTTAGCTAACTGGACCGTTTTACTCGTGAGGCAGGAAATTCTATACTTGAACCATTGCCAGTCCCCCGCTTCATTCAACTAGTTCTAACAATCGACAACCAGTCACTCTGTAGCATCAGAATACAAGGCGGCATTCTGCGGCGGTTCCTCGTTGACGATTGGTTTTAATGTCACTTCTGTTGGTTTGCCGCATTTTTCCAGCCAGTAGTCTGCTGCTTCTACAGATTCAACTTTTGTATAGTGATTTTGATCGTCATCGTTGTAATCGTAGAGATGCTGTGGAGGTCTGAAATCTCTACTCATTCCAAATTCATACAGGTCAAAATTGAATGGTGCACTGATCCTAATGAACTGTTTGGGGTCCTTATCAAGATCAGAGAACAGATCACCCATATTCTCTAAGATATCTGGCGCCCGCTTTTCCCAGAGGTCTCGAGGATTCATTATCCAGCCAATGTAGGGATCAGAGTCCTCATGGCTCCCAGACGACCTGAAGAGATTTGATCGAAAAAGGCCCATAAATAGAACATCTAATGTGCTGGGTAGATCTACACCTTCTTGTGCAGGAAAATCACCTGATAATAGTGGCCTGAACGATCTGGTTGGCTCCCCATCTTCATCCACCTTCATAATGTAGTCTTTATATAGCCGGGTTTTACGAAACGTTCCCAAATGGACCTGTTCAGTATCTCTTTGTGGGAACGAATACGAGAACAAATCACGAAGAAACATAATATCATCAGCCAACGGCAACAAGTACTCTAATGGTCGATTGCCCTGTTCATCATCCTGGGCTTGCTCTACTTGGTTGATCCAGGAATTGTGGAAGCGGCTTCGTGAGGTGGCTAAGGATTTGTGGCTGTTTCCATTCTCGTTGTAAAGCGGATGCTGATACGCTTCTATGTCAATCGACTTCAACAGCCGCAAGAATTGTATCGCATTAATTGGGCTTGCTTCGGAATTTGCATTTGAGTCATTCTCATGCCACTCTACCAGCTCCGGACGATTAAGGGATTCTTGGAACGGCTCATAATACCCCAGGAAATCCGCTTCTGACCGGCGCTCTAACTGATTACTGTTGTTCCTTGCCTTTGCGATATCAGTAATGACGGCTTTACGCTCGTCCAGGGAAAGGTCGGGAATAGTTATAATTTCTAAGTGGAGCCGAGCATCGTCCAACACTTCATTAGCAGTCATGATCGCGAAGTACGTGTGACCTCCGTTACATATACCTTCCCCACCTGAGAACTTGATAGAAATCCCCGACTCTGTCTCTTCAATATCAGAAGAAATCACCACTACTCCGTTGTTCTTTTTTACAAAATCGCTGGGAGCCTCTTTCAAAGTTCGATTCATGGCCTTAACCTGTCGCGTCTCGGCAGGCTCTCGGGGATTTGCGTCGAGAGGGAATCCCTTGTCAGCAATCTCCTGGCAATCAATATAGACGTGATGGATTTCATAGTCTTCTTCGAGAGCTTCATTACCGACATGATCCGCAGTTTCATACTCAAGAGACAACGAGTCCGCTTCTGGAAGATCGATATACATATACGAAACCCCGTCACCTGATTCGCGGTGGGCTTGGAATTTCTCAAAGTTGGATGAAGACATTTTGAGATCTCGTTAGGTGTCTATTTTCCTCCCCCCGTAATAACTTAATTGTCGTCCGAAACATGACGCAAAACAAAATAGCCAGAATTGATGCACTAACATTTATAATACTATTGTGTCGTTGGTGAGTATAATGGGGTTGATCCAATCAGTTGACGTGCGTAACTATCGGTCTGCCTATGATATTACTGATGTCGCCCTGGACCCTGAGGTAACGGTATTAGTTGGCCCAAACGGGGCTGGGAAATCTAATTTCTTGAGTGGGCTATCGATGTTTAGCCCATCTGAAGTTATACAAGAAGAGGATTTCAGTGTGTATGATGAGTCGCTCATCAGTAAATCAAACTCACAAATTCCAATTACGACGTTCCACCTCGATCCAGAACACGATCGCCTCGGCACATTACAGGTACTGCACGAGCGACCATCGTACAAAAGTGTGGTCGTCGACAACAACGAGTTACGAACCGTTGAAGGCGGTTTTGAAACCCTTAGTAATGCGATATCGACTGGGAAGCACCTTGAGATAACAGTGTTTTCAGACGGAACATACCGTGTCAAAACAAATAGCAATCATGATGAGTTACAGACAGTAGTTGCAAGCCGTAAATCAGATTTACTCACCGTCGGCAGAGAGATCATTCATCAAGTAGAATCAATTGGGTTTGCAAATCTTATCCCAGAAGCTGAAGAATACACCTCAGTCGATATTAGTACTATTCTTGATTCTATTGAACAAGAACTAAGTGAAACAGATAAAACGGACCCAGAACTGAATGATGAAGAAGATGAGAGTGAGCAGTTCTTGGAAGATATATATCAAGACCTGAACACTGTCTCTGGGCAACTCGGAGACGTAGAAATTCTCCAACAAAATATCGAGGAGGAATTACCCACAATTGCGTATTTTGACACGATTCAGGCATTAACAGATGGCATTCCACTTTCAGAAATACCGGACCACCAAGCGTGGCGGGCGTTCCTTCAATGGGGTGGTTTAACCCCAGAAGGCCTTCAATCTGTAAACCAACGACGGCTCGAATCCATCTGTGATGAAGCCGAAGACGAATTGACACGGTTTCTCAATAGTTATATCGACTTAGAAGAACCGGTCGAAGAACAGGTCACAAATGCTGTGAAGGATCCTCTTCGGGGACGATTTTCCGTTACTTTACATCTTGAATCTGAGACCATTGGTATCGAGATCGAAGACGGAGAGGAAGGGACAACTGTCAGACTGGCTCAGAAGAGTACAGGCTTCCGATGGTTGGTCGCATGTATATTGACCGTATTTGCAGGGGGGAGTGGCTCCAGAAATTTTGATTTATTTGTCGTGGATGATATCGGGATCCACTTACACCCAGACTGGAAAATCAAACTTCGTCATGCCCTGCATGAATTGACTACTGATGCTCAAATTGTTTATTCTACTCATTCTCCGTTCTTGATTGAAAACAATACTCTCGATCGAACGCGAATCATCTCACACGATTCGCCCCCTGGAAGTCAAATACAGACTGTTGCCGAAGCCCGTGGCAGCGACTATGTTCATGACTTCTTAGAACCACTTCGGTCATCCTTAGGTGCCAGGGCAGCGGAATTCCTGTACGGCGGAGATGCGATAGTGGTGGTTGAAGGTAAGACAGACAAAGAATATCTACAACGGTTTTCAGAGTTATTCGAATCAGAGGCCGAGTTCCCAAGCTTAGACGAGTCTATTGAGATTATGATCGCCAAAGGCTCAAATCAGAATGTGCTGGCGAATTTCCTTGAAATAGAACAGCCAAATTTCGTCGTACTCATGGATAAAGACGAATCAGGCGATGTTCAAAAAAGCAAAATATTGGAGAATGGTATTGATGAATCCAAGATTATCCAACTTAATGAACTCCCAAATCATTCTACTAACTCAAAAGTCGAAATTGAAGACCTCTTTCCCAGAAGCATGGTCTGTGACGGAGTAGCCCAAGAGTATCCTAGTGCAGTAACTCCGCAGGGTTTGGAAACGAGAGTGACTAGTACGAATGGGGGTGATATCCTCGGAGATATACGAGGTCGGTTACAGCAGTACAAGGGTCAAGGAGAGATCACAGATATAGATGACATTCCAAAAAAAGAGCTCATGAATCATATATTGAATCAAATTGAAGAATCTTGGATGAGGGCTACAGATGAAAGAGAGGACTCTGTGAATGATTTCAAGTGGCTGATAAATGAATTAAACTCGCGTTTAACCTGATGTAGATCTTACAGCTAACATTCAATTTGAAACACTGTGTTTGCTCCTTTATGTGTTCGGGGTGTGGTACTGGTGTGATATGCATCATACCCGATCCGGATTGCTTAGGAACACACTGTATTTGTTGACGATCCGTGGTGGCTGGATCAGCCAGAAAAAATCTGGACTGTTTTGAACTACTTTGGTGATCCTCCGGACAGCGAATACGGTGACATAATCCAGAAAGTGATGAAAGAAGAAGGAGAAACCGGGCTAAATCTGATTTTGATAGAGACTGGCTGAAATTATTTCTGGTGCCAACACAAAGTTCGAGGTGCTTCAAGAGAGATCTTCCGAGATTCCGCTATGATCACTGAGAGCCGTTCACCCGGTTCAGTGTTTTCTCGACGTCGTTCTGACTTCGGATTAAGGTCCTGTTTGAGTGCATCACGCTATTTTAGAGTTGATTGAAACTCTCGATACGATCCTCCTCCACTTCATGGAGGTCATCGAAGCCGAAATTGTCAACTTAGGAGATACTAGATTCAACTAACACCAAAACACCGACTTCTAGTCCCCAATCTGTATTGCCGAAACAGAAGATGCCAAGCAAATTCTGGTCGTGATTATCTAGCTCATCTGAATCAGATGTACTCAACATCCCAGTCTGGACTCGAAATCGGAGAACTCAATGGACGTAAATACTGTCCCCCACTGAATATCTACTAGTAGTTCTCCGATTTTGTCGGGCTACACTCATTTCTGGACTCACTACTAGTAGTTCTCAGGTATAGGCGTTCCAAATCGAGCGACTACGAGTATGCCCGCGATCGACCATCGGCTCCCCTGTTGTCGGCACTCGATAATAACCCTCTGCGGGAGTTCCTTAGAGGCAACCGAGTTAACCGCTACTTCTTGTCGCGCTGGTCATCGCGGACGTGTCCAGTAACCCAGTTTAGGCCACGAGTGAGTACTCGGTCCAGAATATACGCGAGTGGGATGAACACGAGCAACAGCGACGCGCACACTGTCACAGCGCCGGTCAGCACCAACGCATCGGTCACGGTGACCCCCAGTATAGAGTCCCACGGCGAGTACAACACGAAGAGGAAGAAGAGCCCGGTCAAGATGCCGCTCACCCACAGTAGGCCTGCGAACAGCGTGATCGGGTACGCACCGCCGAGGACATCGAGTGTGAACAGCGGGCGAACCTCTTGACCAGCACGCCATACCCGCTCGGGAAACACCTGTCGAAGTCGGTATTCGAGCCCACCAGCACCGGGGCCGTCCCACCTAACCATGCGCCGCCCCTGTTCGTCGTGTCGACTCTGGACGAAGCTATCTTCGTGGACATCATCGAGGTGGCGTCCAACGACGCTTTCGTCAAGGTCAAACTCCGTGACGAGTTGCTGTTTCGGAATCCAGCGCCCTGGTCGGTCGTGGATGTATTTCCCTATTGCACGCTTCGTTTCCTGATTCGCCTGGTCGTACTCCTCTCGGAGTCGAATCAGTCGTTCAGTCATCGGTTTCACCGCCAAGACGGCCCCTGCAGACGCCTCTGCAGAACCCCTCATCACCGCTGCAGGTTCTGCAGACCTGCCTGCAAGCCATAATCAACTTGAAACGTCTCGCATTTATATAGTTGTTCCTGCACTGTACTCTGCCGACCATGTTCGGTCATCCCGATGTACCAGCAAGTCCTGACAGGACACGCTGGTCGTTGTTGGTGTATCGACCCTCGATTGTCATTCCGAACAGGCCTGGGAGACTTGATGAGACCAATGTCCACTGAGATTGTCGGTGTACCAGTCCGAGAGTGGCTTCCATCACGCGCGGCGATCATCGATAGCCTGCTGCTCGGGTCCGTCGCAACCCTCCTCGTGGGGATTCACTATCTGTTGCGACCCTCAATTCACGCCTTGCTGGCATTCGATCATCAAGCAGTCAATCTCTGGGGCTTACTGACGGCCGCGTATGTTCACCACGATGCACAGCATCTCTTCGGAAACGTTGCTACGTTCCTCATCGCCGGCTCGCTCGCGTCGGGGCTCTATCGGATGGCCGGCCAGCGCCGGTTGTTCCACTTGCTGTTGGGACCACTGCTTGTCGTGCTCCCGGTGTTGGTCTTGGCCACGAGTTTCGTCGTGGTCAGTATCGTCGCTCCGGAAGCAGCACCTACAGAGCGTGGCTTCTCGGGCGTGACATCCGGTGTCATCGGTGTCGCACTCGCCGCACTCTTCGGACTGGTCGCACGCTGGTACTCTCCCCGGAGTGCCTGGCGACTCGGCGTTGGCACCTTCATCACCTTGGAGGCTACTGTCGGCCTCATCTACAGCGGGGGGCAGAGCTTCAAGGTGCTCGGACTTGCAATCCTCGGTGCGTCTCTGATTGGCTGGGATTTGGCCCGGGTTACAGAGTGGCCAACCTCTCGTGAGGCGTGGATTGACTGGGGAGTGCACGCGGGATTCGTCGGACTCGTGGTGGTGCTGCTAGTCCTGTTCATGTTTGTTATGTTCCCAGCGCAGGTGGTGACTGATGACTCGACGGTCAACATCGTTGCTCACGGCGTCGGGTTCCTGTACGGTATCGGGTTCGCGCTCGGCGGCTGGTTGCTAGTGCGTGGTGAGCACCCAATCTGGGAGCGGTTCTTGTAATCAGTGTAGCAACCGGGCGCCGACTTTGTCGACAACCCACTGGACACCCAGCAAGGGATACACGGAGATGAGGAGAAGGAACGCGGCGGTCACATAGCTGTTCGAACTACTGATTGGAGCACTAACCCCGATGATGTCGATTAGGACACCAAGAAAGATGAGATAGACTGCCAACAGGCCGGCAAAGGAGACTCCGGTTCTCAGCGCCTCCGGGGCGCGGAACGTGGCGATGTCGTGCCACGTTACCTGCTCGTTGTACTCGCCCACAAGGTCACCCGGGACAGGCCACTCCGAGCGAGCATCGTTAATTCCGTACAGGTTCTTGCCCTGGAATTCCAAGGTCTGGATGACATCGAGTTCGGTGAGCTCTTTCAGCCGCCGTCTGACGGTTTGCCTCGATGGATCACTATCAAGCCGACTCTTGATTTGACGATCAGACAGCACAGGATTGTCGGCTTGCAGCAGTACCTCGACAACGTGTCGTTGCTGGAGGCCGTACTCTGGATTCAGTTCGAGTGATACCTCCGGGTTGGCTAACTCTTTTCGACTTTCGATATCCTCCAGCGAGGTCTGGTCAGCGCTCATCGGTCGTTGGTCGGTCTTTGCTTTAGATTGCGATGACATCTTCGGTACAGGAGATGTCTTCAGACCGGTTGATGACAACCTAGTCGCTGTCGTGTGTGTTTCACGGCCCGAGATGGCTGTGTAACGGACGTTACACGCTTCAGTCAACGGACCTCTAAGCCAGTCTCTCCCCTTGACTCAGTTGATTCACAGTTATGATGAGTTCAGAGATGCTTGGACCAACCACTACCGGTGTTCCGGCTGTCATTGTACAGGGACTGTCGATCCTTCTGGTCGCATTGGCACTCGATTACATCAAGGACGGCATCCTCGACACGGGCGAGACGTATGCGAGCATCTTTGGACGCTTCGCCACGAAACGGAAGATGGCACTCGCGATTGTGGCCTTCACCCTCGGTGGCTCCTACGTCTCTGCCCAGGTGCAGAACCAACTAGTTGGTATCCTCACCCAGGGCGACAATCTCCAAGTGGCGCTCGGTGTGGCACTGCTAGGGCTACTGGTGATGACGAACCGCCAGGTGGATAGCTGGCAGACGTTCAGCGGCCGAGACCCAGTAATGACGCTGTTGGGCGTTATCGGTATCCTGTTCATCCTTACCGGAATCTTCTAAGCTGTCAGTCTTCTATTGTCGCAGCTGGTGAAAGCCCTCGGCTGCCCGATGCTCTGCGACCCGCACTGCACTCCTAGTGCCTGCTGTGCTTACGGGGTCGGAGGCCAGTCGCGCCAGCCTCGCCCTTCCATAGTCCAATTGGGGTAGTCTGACCGACCGAACGACTCGGCCGGACTGGTCGGTTGTGTATGTACTAGCCCGCCCCGCTCGCCGCGTGCCGACTTCCGGTGAGCAAGCTCACCGGCGTCCCGTTCGCTCCGGCTCCTGCTGTGTATGCAGCATTTCGCTCAGGGCGTATCAGCTGCCTGTATTATCCTAGCTGACACTTGTCAATGAATTCGGTGACGGGGGCTCGTCCAAACTACTAGTAAATTCAGATGAGCGGACTCAAACCGGCAGAGGGCACACGACGCTGGGCTGGCACGGTACAAATCACACAATTAGGACAGTTTAGGGCACTTCACAAATAGTGTGAGTCCAACCGAGTCAATCATTCGATGAACGAGTTTTTTACCGGTGACGGGCTACTCAATTCTGGTGGCAATGACGAAATGTTACCCCCGCAGAGCCCTTTGTGAAGATAGCTAAACCCGAGCCACCAACTTTCCGAAACGCCGCAATAATCTATTAATAGATGCTGGGTCTCCCCCGCTGAGCCCCTTGTGACGATGGACTTTTCCTGAGCCACCATTTCGATCCGAACAGCGGCTAAAACGGTGCGGCAGGGCCTTCGTCGGTATCTCCGTCAGCGGCCGCAGTATCCGCCGGCGTCTCTCCGCCAGCGTCACCGCGCTCCAGCGGCCCGTCCCAGCCGTCGAGTCCGGGTGCGAGGCTCACGGCGTCACCGTCGAATCCCTCGTACGAAGCGATGAGCCGGGCGGCCTGGACGCTGGATTTCCCGTGCGGACAGACCGTTACGATCTCGTCGTCACCATCGAACCGTTCGACTTCGTCGACGAGCGACGGAAACGGGACGTTCTCGCTCCCGGGGATGTGGCCCCGCTCGAACGCGCCGGGCGAGCGGATATCGACCACCCGGACCGACCCGTCTTCGAGTTTCGACCGTAGCTCGTCGGCGTCGATTTCGCCGTCCATATCCAGCCGCTAGCGGGCGATACCTAAACCTTCACCGGCTACAGCAAGCCGTCAGCCTGCGCGAGCAGGATGCCCTCGATGGTGGCGTCGTTGGCCGGTTCGCGCCGGGCGACCTGCAGCGCCTCGTCGATGGGCACCGTCGTCACCGAGAGGAACTCGTTGTCGTCGAGCTCCCGGTCGACGGGTTCGAGGCCCTCGGCGAAGACGATGCCGCGACGGTGCCGGAGCACGCCGGTCGAGCACGAGAACTCCTCGATGAGCGAGACGCCGGCAGCCTCGAAGCCGGTCTCCTCGCGGAGTTCGCGCGCCCCGGCGGCTGTGTAGGACTCGTCGTCTTCGACGATGCCCGCCGGGAGTTCGAGGCACTGCTCGCGAATGGTCGGGCGGTACTGGTCGACCATGACGAGTTCGTCGCCGGTCGTGGCAACCACGACGGCCGCCGCGGGCAGTTCAGCCCAGTAGTAGTCCTTCTCCGAGCCGTCGGGCTGGCGGACTCGGTCGTAGCCGCCGGTGTACCAGCCGGTCTCGTACTCGCGCTTGCTCTCGATAACGGGCCACTCGTGGGCCGGTTCGCGGGTCATACGCCCTGTCGGACCGCGACGTGGTAAAACGTGCCGTTGTGCCTGACGACGACACCGTCATCGGTCACTGCGCCGTCGTACTGCTGTCGTAAGGCGTCTCGCTCGTCGAACGGCGAGTGGGTGAACGCGCCCTTGAATCCGAGCGGCCCGCGCCAGTACGGTTCGGACTGCCCGGCGGCCGACGGAGAGGCGTCGGCCAGCGCCGCGCTCGTGTACGGGAACCGCCGTTCGGACTGGGTGCTCCAGTTGATCGCCGTGCCGTTGTCGACGCTGTACTCGCCGTCGGTCGGCGTGGCGACGACGTAGTAGGGGTCGCCGCTTTTGAGGAGCCCCGGCAACGCACCCAGGGCCAGCAACAGAACGACGACGGCGATGATGCCGAGCAGGGTGTTCCGCGTGACCGGCCGCATCAGACGACCTCGCGGTAGATGCGACCGAACGCCTGCCGGCGGAGGGTGCCGATGGCGGCCCGGCGTTTGTCCTGGAACGTCGCCGCGACGGCCGCCTCGGCGAACGGCGCGGCGTGCCAGACCACGTTGTCGACGTTCTCCGCGCCCACCAGCGTCACCTCGCAGTCAGTATCGGCGCGCCACTCCTCGAACTCCGCCATCGAACCAATCTGGACCGCGAGCGATTCCGCGAACAGCACGTCGCGGGCGGTTTCGACCACCTCGCTGGTGACCCGTTCCTCGTAGGCCTCGGCGTCGAGGCCCATCGCCTTCGCGACTTCCTTGACGACGACCTGTGCCG
Source organism: Haloarcula sp. HT12 (assembly GCF_055271655.1). Taxonomy (NCBI): domain Archaea; kingdom Methanobacteriati; phylum Methanobacteriota; class Halobacteria; order Halobacteriales; family Haloarculaceae; genus Haloarcula; species Haloarcula sp. HT12. Next base: position 677,422 of record NZ_JBUXKW010000002.1, on the reverse strand, counting down.
TCGGCCCGAGCGCCTCGTAGCGCTCGCTGGCCTCGGCTGCCGATGCCGGCGCGAGCTGCCCCTCGGTCTCCATACCACCCCTTGCCGCCGGCGGGACTACTCGGTTTCGTCTCCGGAGTCGGCCGCGTCTTCAGCATCGGCGTCCGAACCGTCGTCCGCCGTGTCGCCGTCGTCGCTGTCGCGCAACATCTCCCGTGTCAGGTCCCGAGCCTCGGCCAGCACCTCGCTGTCGTGATCGCTGAGCGCGTTCGATCCCCGGTGGCGGTCCGCGCCCTGCGGGAGGTCACCGTGGCCGTGGCCCGTACCATGGTCGTGTTCATGGCTGTGGCCATCATCGCTGCGGTCGACGGTGTCCTCGAACACCTGCGGGAACTCCGTTTCCTCGGCGTACTCGACGACCTCGGTTGACAGTTCGTCTTCGCCAAGTTGGCCCCAGTCGGGGACGCGCTCGTCGAGCCAGGCCTCGTGGTCGTCGCCGCCGGTCATCGCCGTGAACGCGAGGTGGTTCGCCAGATGCACGTCGTCGGCTTGCGGATCGTCACACACTGGACAGGCGTATCCCATCGGTATCGGGGGAAGGGCGCGAAGCCGTATATGGTGTCGGGGTCCGGTTACAGCAGACGGACCATCACGAGCGCATCCTCGCCGTTGCTGTAGTAGTTCGGGATCGTCTTGCGGTGCTCGAACCCGAAGCGCCGGTAGAGCTGTCGTGCCCCGCCGTTGTCGGCCCGGACCTCCAGTTTGACCGAGCCGGCACCCGTCTGGTCGATGACCTCTATCGCACGGCGCAGCAACGCACTCGCGACGCCCTGCCGTCGGTAGGCCGGTCGAACCGCGAGGTCTTTGATGTGGCCGAGCGGCGTGCCGTGGTTGGGCACCGTATCCGCGATGACGTAGCCCGCGACAGCGGGCGGGTCACCATCGTCGTTGCCGGTTTCGGCGACGAGAAACCCCGGTTCGCCGAGATAGCTCTCCAGCGCCGAAAACGGCCACGGCTGTGGAAACGCCGCCTGCTCGATGCGGTGGACCTCGATCAGATCCGCGCGGACGGCGCGCCGAACCGATGGTGTGTCCGGCGTCTCCGGTCCGTCAGGAGCGACCGTTGTCACGTGCGTTCTTCGGTGCGGACCTACATATGTGTTATCGCCGACCGAAGATACCCCGGTTTCTGACTGTTTGTCGATAGGTACTGATAATTCATGCATCGATACGACCGAGACAGGGATAGAACGCCGGAAGGTTCTTTAGCCCGACGAACCTACTTATAGTCGCACCCGTTTTGGGTGCCACCACCCCCACCCCCACCCCTCTTTCCAAATCTTTCCATCGTTGCCAGGTTTTACTAGAGATACTGTCGTGTCAGCACCGATTGCACACGTCGGAGCGTAGCAGGATCAGCCACAGCGAGAACTAAAAACGGGATGAGGCTATTGCAAGGCAGATTCTGAACGACACCGTTTGGCTTGCGGCAACCGTGGCACGGAGCCCGGGTTCACTGCTCGAAAAAATCGCGATCACGGGGTGACCGCGCTACGTTCGGAGTCGCTCCGTCGCGGGTCGTTCCTCCCCGGTCCGGAATTCGAGGTCGCGGTGCGACCTCGCGTGTCTCACGGCGCGACGCGCCGTTCGACCTGTAAGAGACTCCTCACTACGTTCGGAGTCTCTCTAGTCGTCTGCAGGTGCAGCGCCGCCGTCGTCGTGCTGCTGCTTGGTGTGCGATAGCTTGCCACCGGCGGCGAGGATCTCGCGTTCGCGCTCGGAGGCGTCGAGCTGGCCGGTCGCTTCCCAGTCGTCGTTCACGCGGATGGTGAACTCTTCCTGGCCGGAGCGGACGGCTTCGGCTGCGTCGTCGACGATCTCGATGTCGTCGCCCTGCTCGATCTTCTCGTAGGTCTCCTCGTCGATGGTGAGCGGGACGATCCCGAAGTTGAACAAGTTAGCCTTGTGGATGCGGGCGAAGCTCTGTGCGAGGACGGTTTCGATACCCAGGTACATCGGGCACAGGGCCGCGTGTTCGCGCGAGGAGCCCTGACCGTAGTTCTCGCCGGCGACGAGGACGCCGCCGTCGGCTTCGAGTGCGCGCTCCGCGAACGTGTCGTCGACGCGCGAGAGCGTGAACTCGGAGAGCTTCGGGACGTTCGACCGGTACATCAGGATGTCCTGTGTGGCCGGAATGATGTGGTCCGTCGTGATGTTGTCCTCCATCTTCAGGAGGGCTTCACCACCGACTTCGGTCTCCAGCGGGTCCTTCAGCGGCACGTCGCCGATGTTCGGGCCCTTGATGAGTTCGTCGTCGACGGCGTTTTCCGGCGCGATGAGGTCCGATTCGGAGTTGCCGATGTACTGGTCGGGCATCTCCAGACCGGGGGCCTCCAGATCGCCGAGTTCGTCGGCGAGGTTGCGCGGGTCGACGATCTCGCCCTTGATGGCCGCCGCGGTGGCGACCTCCGGCGAGCAGAGGTAGACGTTGTCGTCCTCGATACCGGAGCGGCCCTCGAAGTTGCGGTTGAACGTCCGCAGCGAGACGGAGTCGGAGGCCGGGACGTGGCCGATGCCGATACAGGCACCACACGTCGCCTCGGAGAAGTTGACGCCAGCGGCCATCATCTCCGCGGTCCAGCCCTCGCGGGCCAGCATCTCGGAGGCCTGCTTGGAGCCGGGGGCGACGATCATCTCGGTCTTCTTGTCGATGTTGCGCCCTTCCAGCATCTTCGCGGCCGGGAGGATGTCCTCGTAGGCGCCGTTCGTACAGGAGCCGATCATGACCTGCTCGACGTCGACGCCCTCGACCTCGGAGACGGGGACGACGTTGTCGGGCATGGACGGCTCGGCGATGAGCGGTTCCAGATCCGAGAGGTCGACGACGATCTCGTCGGCGTACTCGGCGTCCTCGTCGGGGCCGATCTCCTCGAAGACGTCCTCGCGGCCGAGGCGTTCGAGGTAGTCCTTGGTCTGGTCGTCCGTCGGGAAGATCGAGGACGTCGCACCGAGTTCGGTCCCCATGTTGGTGATGGTGGTCCGCTCGGGGACGGTCAGCGTCTCGACGCCGGGACCGGTGTATTCCAGCACCTTGCCGACGCCGCCCTTGACCGAAAGCCGGCGGAGCAGCTCCAAGATGACGTCCTTGGCGGTGGCCCATTCGGGCAGCTCGCCTTCGAGGCGGACGTTGACGACTTCCGGCATTTCGATATAGTACGCGCCGCCACCCATCGCGACGGCGACGTCGAGCCCACCGGACCCGATAGCGAGTTCGCCGAGGCCACCGGGGGTCGGCGTGTGGGAGTCAGAGCCGAGCATCGTCTTGCCGGGCTCTGCGAAGTTCTCCTTGTGGACGTTGTGACAGATACCGTTGCCGGGGCGCGAGAAGTGGGCCCCGAACGTGCCTGCGGCCGAGCGGAGGAAGCGGTGGTCGTCAGTGTTCTTGAAGTCGAACTGGTAGGTCTGGTGATCACAGTACTGGGCGGCGAGCTCCGTCTGGACCTCTTCGAGGCCCAGCGCTTCGAACTGCAGCCAGACGAGCGTCCCGGTCGTGTCCTGTGTCAGCACCTGATCGATCTCGATCCCGATCTCTTCTCCGGGTGTCAGCTCCCCTTCGACGAGATGGTCGTCGAGAATTTTTTCCGTAAGCGTCTGTCCCATAACGTGCGTCAATCGATGGCGCGGCGGTATAAATCCCGCGTATTCCGTCGTATTTTTCATATAAAAACCCGTTCCGTCCGTCACTCAGAAGCGAGTCAACCGGTCGGGGGGCCGACAAGACCGGCAGGTCTTTCCACGACACTCGCACAGAACCTCGTATGTTCAAAAGCGGGCGATTCGTCGCCGATGCCCTCGGCGACCTGCGCGAGTCGCAAGTGCAACCCAACGGCGTCGATCTCACGCTCGGAGCCGTCTACGAACAGGTCGAGCCGGGACGCATCGAGCGGGGCGGCAAGACTGTCGGCGACCGACAGGAGATCGAGCCCAGCGACGGCATCTATCACCTCGACCGCGGCGGCTACATCGTCGAGTACGCCGACCGCGTCGTCATTCCGGATGGTCACATCGGCTTTCTCCTCCCGCGGTCGTCGTTGCTCCGCAACTCCTGCATGCTCGATACGGCCGTCTGGGACGCCGGCTACGAGGGACGGGGCGAGGGGCTACTGGAGGTCCACCATCCGATAGAACTCGAAGCGGGCGCGCGGATCGCACAGCTCGTACTCGCCGACGCCGCCCACGAAGGGACCTACGAAGGGACGTATCAGGGCGAAAATCTCTGATCCGTAACCGCAATCCGAAGAGTGTCCCACGACCCTGGACATGGTAGGCCATGCTGGGAATTTAAGTGGATTTCCCGAGTGCTATCGATTGGTGCTTGAAGCAACTATACCCCGGTCCATACCGCCGTCAGCCTTCAGTACCCGGAAATTACACAAGCACCGTTTTCAGGTACGACAACTGTCTGACTGGGGTTTATCATTGTTGCTGCGTGACAGTGAGACATGATAGTAGAATTTCACATCGACGCCCCCCTCTTGCAGCGAACAGCTGAAACGCTGAGTAAAGCAGCGATACGGATACAGCGACTGCACTGCGAGAGCGGCGACTGCCGTGCCGTCGCCTGGATCGGCCCCGTCGAGCGGCCCGCCATCGAAGCGAATCTGGCCCAGGACGAGAGTATTACCGACTACGCCCACGTCGCGGCTGAAGGAGATGGTCACTGGTACACACTGCATACAACTGACACGACAATCGATACGATCGGAGAGGCGTTGTTGAACGCGGACGGGTTTCTGCTCGGTGCCGCACAGACCGGCGACGACTGGGTGTTTCGAGCCCGGTTCCCCGAGAAGAGTTCGGTGCTGTCGTTCCGGGATGCGCTCGTCTCCAACGATATCAACATCGACATTCAAACCATCACCGACGACACGGAAGCCTCCCCCCAGTTCGGCGTGACGGACCCACAGCAGGAAGTCCTGTTGCTCGCGCTCAACCGCGGGTACTTCACCGTCCCGCGGGAGTCCTCCCTCTCGGACCTCGCCGCGGAGCTCGGGATCTCCAGTCAGGCCGCCTCGGAACGGCTCCGTCGCGGGACGCGAACGCTGGTCCAGAACACGCTGGCGGCCCCTGAACGGCCGCTTGTCGGCTCACCGCCGGAGTAACCGGCATACGTGCTGATTCCGGTCGGAAGACAACGGGGGGTATGGAACACCGAATCGCCTGAAACACGGCGATTTGGGGGGAGATATTCCGAATCGCTGCGTTCTGCGGTGGGCCGACAGTATACTGACACGAGAGGGTTCGTGTCTCACCGATGCGGTTACTTCAGACAGTGAAACAGCCCATCCGCTGTTATAAGAGACGGAAGCGTACACTGGAGTATGAGCTCTGACGAGGGGACCGTGTATATGCTGCGGAACCGGGCCATGAAAGGGTCCGACGACTGGGTTAGCCCCGAACCCGCAAGCGATGTAATTACTGATGCCGTAGTCGAAGCGACGGATCTTGGTGCGGGCGATATTGACGCTCTAGAGACGTACGTCGACAGCGAGTCACTCCGTGCGGTCGTCACAGAGCGGACGACGGAATCGCTGACGTTCGCTGTCGAGGGACACGACGTGACGATTACCGCAGACGGGGACGTTTCAGTCGACGGGTGACGCGCCCTCGAACTGTCCCCTCCAAATGACATAAGACGATGGCCCGAGAGCCCCAGGTATGACCCGCGTCGCACTCATCGCACACGACGACGAGAAGCCCGAGATGATCGACCTGGCACAGAGCTACGAAGCCACGCTGTCGGAGTTCGACCTTGTCGGGACCGGCACCACGAGCAAGCGCATCATGGCCGAAACCGATCTCACGGTCGAACGCAAGGAGAGCGGCCCGATGGGGGGCGACACCCAGATCGGCGCGGAGGTCGCCGAGGGCCGGATGGACGGCATCGTCTTCCTCCGGGACCCGCTGACGGCACAACCCCACGAGCCGGACATCTCCGCGCTCCTACGCATCTGTGACGTCCACGACGTGCCGCTGGCGACGACGCGGACCTCGGCGGAGTACATTCTGGATGGGCTTGTGCGGGACGAGTCGGACGACTAAGCGGGCGTCAGTCCGCGTACGTGGGTCGCTCCGCGTACTCGATGGGATCCCGCTCGCCGATGCGCTGGAAGGCTTCGAGCCGGAACGCGCAGGCGTCACACGTCCCACAGGCCGGTTCGTCGTCCCGGTAGCAGCTCCAGGTGTCCGCGTAGGGGACGCCGAGTTCGACGCCGCGCTCGGCGATGTCGGTCTTGGACCACTCGACGAAGGGCGCGACGAGGTCGATGTCGGTCTCGGGTTTCGTGCCGGCGTCGATGACATCCTGAAAGGCGTCGAAGAAGGCGGGCCGACAGTCCGGATACCCCGAGAAGTCCTCGCTGTGTGCGCCGATGAAAACGGCCCCGCAGTCGTTGGCCTCGGCGTAGGAGACCGCCATCGACAGCAGGTTCGCGTTCCGGAACGGGACGTACGAACTCGGAATCTCGTCGCTGTCGGTGTCGGCGTCGGCCACATCCATCGTGTCGTCGGTCAGCGACGACGCGCCGATCTGGGTGAGGTGGCCGGTCTCGACGTGGAGGAAGTCCGCCGCGTCGACGTGGTCTGCCAGCGCGCTGGCGCATTCGTACTCCCGGTCCTCGGTGTTTTGCCCGTAGCTCGTATGGAGGAGATACAGGTGGTCGTAGCCGCGTGTCTGTGCTTCGTACGCCGCCGTGGCGCTGTCCATGCCGCCGGAGGCGAGCACGACAGCGCGGGTGTCGTCAGTCATCTGTTGTGTTTGAGCGATCAGGTGCCCGGTGCGTCGTTCCAGAGGTCGACGTGGAGCCGCGGCGTGTACCGGTAGCCGTACTCCAGCGCGAGGTCAGCGACCGTCTCCCGGGTCGCTTCGAGCTGGTCGCGCGTCTGGCCCTCCGGCATCAGTAACACGTCGTCGTCGCGCACGCGGGCGGACGCAACGTCGCGAACGCGCTCAACGAGGCGCTCGATTTCGGCCATGTCCTCACGGCCGGTGACGACGAACTTCAGTTGCGTGTCGTAGCTCTCGACGAGTTCGGCCAGCGCCGGCACGTCGAGTCGGCGCTCCTCGTGGCGGTCCGCCCACTCGCCGTCGCCGTCGGGGTCGCGTTCGGCCGTCGGCGTGCTAGAGGCCAGTTTCGGGCTGACGCTGGCGAGGTCGATCGGGGCGTCCGGGACGACGGTCCCGTTGGTCTCGATCGTCGTGTGGTAGCCCCGGTCGGCCAGGCGTTCCAGCAAGGCCTCGCTCGAATCGTGAACGAGCGGTTCGCCGCCGGTGAGGACGACGTGGTCGGCGTCGTACTCCGCGATAGCTGCCAGCACGTCGTCGACGGCGAACCAGTCGTGGGTCGGCTCCCAGGAGGTGTGATAGGAGTCACAGAACCAGCACCGCAGATTACAGCCGCTGGTCCGGACGAACACGCTCGGGACGCCGGCCAGTCGACCCTCGCCCTGGAGGGACTGGAACAGTTCGTTGATCGGGAGGTCACCCGACTCCGCATCGGCGTCGGTTCGCTCGATATCGGCTCCGGATGTGTCGTTTGCGACCGGCATCAGCGGACGCAGAGTTCGCTGGTCTCGCGGACGGAGACAGCGATATCCGACACCGTTGCCGGGAGGCGGTCGGCGAGGCGCTGTTCCAGTATCGCGGCCATGACCTCGGCTGTCGGCGGGTGGTCGAGGACGACCACGGCGTCGCCGTCGCCGCTGGCGTCGAAGGCTTCGACCAGCGGGTCACCGGCCTCCAGCAGGAAGCGGTGGTCCCACTCGTCGATTACGTCCGTAATTTCGCCTTTGTCGACGACCCACCCCTCGTCGGTGAGGTCGCCGGTGACGCGGACGGTGACCTCGTAGTTGTGTCCGTGCGGACGCGAACACTTCCCGTCGTGGTGGAGCAATCGATGGCCAGCAGAGATACGGAGCGGCCGGTCGCCGCCGACGACGAGTTCGCGTTCGCCCGCGTCGGCGAGCGTGTCCTCGGCCTTCGATAGTCGCTGAGACATATCACGGTATTATCGGTGGGTGGCTTAACTCTCACGGGAGCGGGCCAGCCTGTGTCTCTGTATCACGAAGCTGAGAGGGGAGTTCAATAGCCGGTATCAGCAGTCGTCGACTGCCGCGAGCCGCCGCCCCACTGCCCTGAGATACTCGGCAGCAGCGTCGGGACGGTCGTTGTTCAGTGCGGTGTGGACTTGCTCGCAGCCGTGAAGCAACTGCGCCCGGAGATCACACTCCGGGAGCTTGTTCCGACTGACCGTCTCGGCCGTCGTAACGGTTTGTCGGGCCGTATCGAACTCCGCTGAAGTGACCGCTGTTTCCCCCTCTTCGACGAGTTGTGTCAGCACCGCGTGTACGTCGCTGGGCAAGTCGCTGGGCACACGTGGCATTAGGTATGCGCAATAATAACGGCCGTGTTGGCCACGTAGCGGTTCAGTGGCGTGGATCGGTCGTGCTACGCCCCTACTGTCACCGGCGGTTATCGGCGTAAGGGATAGGTCACTGCAGTCCACAGAGTCGAGTGTGACACGACGTGCCGTCGAACGGGAGTTCGAGCGCTACCTCTCGGAGTTCGTCGACGAGACGTACGCGGCCTTCGACGTGGCGGCCGTGCTACGCGGGTCAAGCGGGGGCCGCGTCGCGGGCAAACTGCTGAACAACAGCCGCCCACTGGAACGCCACGTCGTCCGGCCGAAGCTCCAGTCCTACCAGCAACAGATACTCGCCCAGTTGGAGCCGGTGTTGGATTACGCCGCCACCGACGCGGCGTTCGACGACTTCGCCGACGACGTGCTGGACCGTGACATCTACTGGAACGCACTCCGGGACACCGTCCGCGGCGACCGCCGGGACCGGATTCGGGAGCGGCTACTGGCCCGCCAGCGCTCGTTCGGTGACGACCTCGCACCGCTGGTCGCTGCCGACAGCGACGATTTCTGGACGGCTGTCACCGAGTCCTACGATCAAGAGCGAGCGACAGAGATCGTCCAGACGCATTTCGAGTTCTCCGTCCCATTGCGGGACGACCGGAACGCCTTCGCTTTCGAACTCACTATCGACCCCGGCGAGGTGCTGGGCGGTCTCGCACGGGCCCTGCCCACGCTCGACGTCGAGTTCACGGACGAGGCGCTGCGCTCGATGCGACAGGCCGAACAGCAGGTGATTCCGGCGGCGAAAGCCGACGTAGAACGGGCATACGAATCGTAGTCGGCGCCGCCGCTCGTTGCTGTTTTGCACAGCACCGACTACTGGTCGGTGTTCCTCACGAGTTCAGTCCGAAAGTGGACACGGCGGCCGTCTTGGCACGTGGACGGCCGCGGTGTCAGGTATTGGTGTTGGTGTTGACTGACGACGGCAGGCGTGGTTCTCACGTCGACTCGGCCTCGGACTCCGCGAGACCGGTTAGCATGGGAGCTTGGCAGCGAACGCCGGTGACGGCATTCACGTGTGGGCTTCAGTACGTAGACCAATCGACCTGCCATCGGTTTCCATGTACCCATATGGTAAATAACCTACGAAATATGTTACTTCTATACCGAGTAAATCATTATAGCCCATCGTCAGTGACCAGAGCCCCGGAACACAGGAGGGGAGAAAAGTACTAGAAATCTGGTACTTGTTCGCTATCCGGGAGCCACACGATGAGGCCACAGGGACAACAGTCCAGCTCAGTCGTCGAAGGGCCAGTCACCCGTGATCCGCATACCCTCAGCAAGACCCTGTGCGTCGAGGGCGTCGGCTATCTCCGCAGGGTCGCTGTGGTCGGGCCGCACCGAGCCATCTGCGAGCGTCACGGCGAGTTCGGTCAGGAGAACGGCCTGTTCGCGGAACGTCCGGGGCTCCAGTTTGTCGAGCGTATCGGCGTGAGTGTGACCCCAGCCCCGCCCCTCGCCGCCGGTTTCGCTGGTCACGTGATAGCCTGGGACGCCGCGCTGTACGAACGGCCAGTGGTCGCTGTGAGGCCCCTGTTCCGGCGTGAGCGAGACAGGGTGGTCGAAGCGGGCGGCCACGTCTTCGGCGGCGGCCGAAAGCGCGTCGAAGCCGTGGGTGTAACACTTCAGCGTGCGGCCCTGGACGACGCCGTCGAAGTTGAGCACGGCCGTCACGTCGTCGAGGTCGGTTCCGTCGGCCAGCCGGTGCGAACCGACCAGGCCGACCTCCTCGGCACCGAAGGCGACGAACTCCACGCGGGTTTCCAGTTCGTCCTCACGGCCAGCCAGCGCGCGGGCTACTTCGACGACCATCGCCGTCCCGGCCCCGTTGTCCATCGCTCCCTCCGCGATGTCGTGGGCGTCGACGTGGCTGGTCACCAGCAGTCGCTCGTCGGTGTCCGGCCCTAGTTCAGCGTGGACGTTCTGACTCGTCGCTTCGGGCGTCTCGCAGTCGACGCTGACGATGATATCGTCGCCCGCGTAGCGACGCGACAGCCGCGCGCCCGTCTCGCTGGCGACGCCGACGGCCGGAATCTCGCCGATTGGTGCGTCCGCCGTCCCGACGCTTCCGGTCGGGGGCAACACGCCTTCGACGTGGTTGCGGTAAATGAACCCGACGGCCCCGGCTTCGACGGCGTGGTAGTACTTCTCCCGCCGGTGGATGTACCGGTCGTACCAGTCGGGCACGTCCGAGCGAGCCATCACGACGCGGCCCTCGCAGTCGGCGTCCGCGAACTCCTCCGGGAGGCCGTGACCGACATCGACCAGTTCGCCGCTCGCCTCGCCGGCCGGCGACCGCGGCAGGGCGATACACTCGTGGGCCCGCGCCGCGACCGGCGACCCGTCGGCGCGGACGGCGCTGTCGCCCCGTTCCCAGCCCTGGATCTCGAACTCCGAGAGCCGAGCGTCGCGGGCGTACTCCGCGAGTGCGTCCCGGGTCGCTTCTGCGGCCGCCCGTTCGCCGTCGCTGCCCGCCATCCGGTTCCCGATGTCGACCAGCGTCTCCAGGTGGTCCCACCCGACCATGCTGGTGAAGGTCTCGCCGATCCAGTCGGTGTCGTCCATACCTCGCGGTGGGGCCGTGTCGAGTTGAAATTAGGGGTCGTCGGGCGACCGACACGGCGGTCACGCGGGTGCGAGCGGGCCGTACCGACTGGCGAACCCGTATCCCAGAAGCGCCAGTGCAGTGCTAGCGAGGCCGAAGAGGAGCAAGGAGAGAAGGAGATCAAGCGGCGTGACGGCTACGACTGGCCGCTCCAAGAGACGGTAGAACGCCGAAAAAAGCCCACTGCCGAAGACGGCCGCGGCGAGAAACCCGCTGAAACTGGCGAGGCCGACAGCGACGGCGGCGACAGTGCAGTACCGCCTGGACAGGTCGCGCCGCGTGGCGTCAACGTACACCAGCGCGGCGGCGGCCGGCGACACGAACAGGGCGACAACAACCGGGAGGAGGGTCATATCCGGATATATAGCCGATGAGAGGATAAAAACAGCCCTCTGTAGCTGGCCGGCCATCCTCCCGAGGTCGCCGTCCTCCGATGTTTTTGTCAGGGGCGCGCGAAGCCGACCTATGCGCGCCGCAGTGTTAGAGGCGTACGGCGAACCGCTCGCGATCCGGGACCGAGACGCTCCGATGCCGGACCCGGACGGGGCCGTCGTCGAAGTCGAGGCGTGTGGGATCTGCCGGAGCGACTGGCACGCCTGGCAGGGCCACGGCGACTGGGCCGACGACGACGTGCCGCTGGGGCAGGTGCTTGGCCACGAGCCAGCGGGTCGCGTCGTCGCGACCGGTGACCAAGTGACGGCGGTATCGCCGGGCGACCGCGTCGTCGTGCCGTTCAACCTCGGGGACGGGACCTGTGGCTACTGCCGGAACGGCCACGGTAACGTCTGTCCGGACGGGTGGGCGCTAGGGTTCGAGCCGTCGGTCCCGGGCGCGTTCGCCGAGCAGGTGGCCGTCCCGCGGGCCGACTATAACCTCGTTGAACTGCCCGAGGACGTCGGGTTCGACGCCGCGGCGGCGCTTGGCTGTCGCTACGTCACGGCATTCCACGCGCTGGCCCACCGGGCCGACATCGCCGCCGGGGACCGCGTCGCGGTCCATGGCTGTGGCGGCCTCGGACTGGCCGCAATTCAAATCGCGTCAGCGCTGGGTGCGAGCGTCATCGCGGTCGACATCCGGGACGAACCGCTGACGATGGCCCGTGAGGTGGGTGCGAGTACCGTCGTCGACGCCAGCGCCGTCGATGACGTGCCGGTGGCTATCGAGAGCGAAACCGGTGGCGGTGCTGAGGTGTCCGTCGACGCGCTGGGCCGGGCCGAAACCTGCCGGAACAGCGTCCGGAGCCTCCGGCCCCGGGGCACGCATGTCCAGGTCGGGCTGACGACTGACGCCGAGCGCGGCGAGGTGGCGCTGCCGACGGACTGGATCACCCGCTGGGACATCGACGTACTGGGGTCCCGGGGAATGCCGCCATCGCGGTACGACGAGCTTCTCCGGCTGGTCGCTGACGGGACGCTCGATCCCGGCGCACTCGTCACCCGGCGGGTCAGCCTCGGGATGGCTTCAGAGCGACTGGCGGCGATGACCGACTACGGAACCCACGGCATCGAACTGGTGACTGAGTTCGGGCCATAGCGGACACGCTTTTCCCGGTTCCGCCTGACGGTTCGGGTATGTCCGGCATACTGCGCGAAGCCGTCACCGAACCGATCCGGAACGCCGTCCCGTTTCTGGTCATCACCGTCCTGTGGGTCGTCGTGATGCTCGTCCTCTACGGCCTCTTTCTCGTGACCAAGCCGAGCGATATCACCTACGATGCCTGGGTCCACGCGACGGTGTTCGTCGTCCCTGCCATCGGGTTTTTCGGACAGATACTCCAGCAAGCGCTGTCGGGCCAACACCGGGCGTGAGCGGCCGCCGTCACTTCCAGGGGTTGGGAACCAGGTCGGCCTGCACTGTCGCGCCGACGGCGAGATGCGTGTCGGTCGTCGGTTCAGCGATACAGAGCAGGACGTAGCCGTCCCGCAGATGCCGCTCCTTGAGCGCCCGCGGCGGACGGCAGTGTATCACGTCGCCGGACAGCAGGCGAGCGGTACAGGTCCCGCACGCACCGGTTCGACAGCCGAAGGGGAGCCCGATATCGGCGGCTTCGGCAGCATCGAGTATCGTCTCGCCGTCCGGCACCGAAATCGTCTCCGTTCGGTCGCTGTCCCGCCAGTCCAGCAGGACCTCGGTCATCGGCCGACTGGTCGCGTTGCCCTCATTGCCAGACGTCGCTGGTACAGTCGCCGTCGGGCCACCGGATCTCGTGGGCGCGGGCGGGGCCTTCGGGCAGGTCCCCGAAGTCCACGAGGAAGTCACGGTCCAGCGACATCGTCCCCTTTCGCGGGTCCACGTCGGCTTTGAGCATCACCGACCCCTGCTCGGCCTCCTCGGGGAAGAACTGGTTGTCCCACGAGGAAAACAGCGACGTGGTCCAGTACAGCCGCTCGCCGTCGAGCGAGAGCTGCAGCATCTGCGGGCCGGCGACGATATCGCGGCCCTGGACCTCCTGGATGTCGCCGAAGTAACCGCCGATGGAGATGGAATCGGCCTTTCTGGGGTTGGATGGGTCCGAGATGTCGTACATCCACACCTCGCCGTGGAGCCAGTTCGACCCGAACAGGTAGCGGTCGTCCATCGAGAGGAGGATGTCCGTCAACAGTGCTGGCACCGGCATGTCCCACCCCTCGTGCTCGCGGTCCTCGAACTCGATGACCGGCTCAGCGTGGTACTCGCCATCCGATTCATGGAAGTGAATGATGTTCGAGGACAGCGCCGCACCGACGTAGCCGTGCGTGCTCTCGGGCGTGTGCAGGAAGCGGGCCTCAAGAGGAATCAGACCGTCTTCGCCGAGATCGATGGTCTGCTCGACGACGCCGTCCTCCCAGTCCCAGAAGTTGAGCCGCTGGCCGTAATTGCCGTCCTCGACGTCCTCCAGGTCGAAGCCGGGGTAGTACGTCTTCGGGGCCGCCCACTCCGTCGACAGCATCACGTTCTGGCGGGGCTGGTACCAGTAGTCGTAGTTCATCTCGATCTCGCCGGGTGGGTCCCACCGCCCCTGCACCTCGAAGTCGTCGTTCAGTTCGAGGAAACCACCGGGGAGGTCGCCGTCGGCGTCGCCAAGCATGCTGATGAGGATCTCGCCGTCAGGGATACAGTGGACGGTGTGGGGTGCAGAGAGGTCATGCTCGTACACCTCCTCCGGTTCGATAACCTTCGTCAGTTCGGGGTCGCGGCGCTCCTTGGTGTCGACGATGTGAATGCGCGAGGAACGCTGGCCGGGGATGACGAGGTGCCGGCGCTCCAGCCCGTCCATGTGACACGAGGAGGAGCAGGCGTTCCACCCGAAGTGGTGGAGTTCGTCTCCCTTGTTGGGCATCTGGACCCGATTGACGATTTCGCCGTAGGTGTCTGAATCGGGGTCCACGTCGACGACGGCGAGGAAGTCCGGCGCGTCGACGTCCTGCCCGACGTGGAGGCCCATCACGTACGCGGTCTGTTCGGGTTCGGCCTCCTCGATGGCCGCCTGCGGGGTGGCATACCCCGGCCCTTCGTGGTCGTGGTGCTCGTGGTGGTCGTGTGTCCCGCTCTCGACTGGCTGTTCTGCGTCACTCATGCTAGTTTATCACACCCACATTACATTTTACCAACGTGTTCCGGAGGAAACGGCCGCTACATGCGGCGTGGTAATTGCAGCGTCCCGGTGGATGCACGTCCGGCTGACCGGCTTCAGACCAGTTGTCGCCAGCTCCAGGTCGGCTCCCAGCCGAGTACCCGCTTGGCCTTCGCCGTGTCGATCAGCGCCGCGTGGGGCTTCGCCTCGTCCGTCGGCCCCCGATAGTCAGCGTCGGGATACAACTCCGCCGCGAGTTCGGCGCTCGGCGTCTCGGCGCTCGTGTCCGGGGCGGACACCCAGACCCGCTCGTGGCCGGCAAACGACGCCTCGACGGCCGCCTCGACGAGCGTGACGGCGTCGGTGGCGTGGACGTAGCCACAGAGGGTGTTGCGCTGGGTGTGAAAGTGCGCCGAGTCCCGGAGCCCGGCGAGCGTGCGGTCGGCCTCGACGAACGTCTCCCGGGCCATGTCGTCATCAACGACCCAGGGAAACCGCAAGGACGTGATGGTGTCCGGGGCGTTCTCGCTCCGGCGTGCGAACCCGTCGGCGGCGATTTCGAGCGCCTGCTTGCCCATAGCGTACGGGTTCGACGGCGTGAGCCTGTGATCCTCGTCAATCGGGAGATAGTCGACCGTGATCGGGTCCGGTTCGAACCCGCCACCGATGGCGCTGAAACTCGACGCCAGGGCGACCGTCTCGATTCCCAGTTCGCCAGCGGCCTCCAGCACGTGGTAGCTGGACATGACGTTGCTCTCGTAGGTCCGGTACCCCGGCGTGTGGTCGGGCGAGGGAACCATCCCGAGGTGGACGACCGCGTCGGCGTCGCTCCGTGCGAGTGCGCCGTACACCTCGCCCGCGTCGAGCAGGTCCGTCCTGACGTAGGCGTCCGAGTACGCTTCGTCCCGTTTGCCACGCGAAAGATTGGTCGTTCGATACCCCTCCGAAGCCAGGTGTTCGAGGACGTGCTGGCCGACGCGGCCGTTTCCGCCGGTGACGGCGACCGATTCGGGCATACGTGCGTCTGCAGCCCACAACTCCAAAACAGTCCCGCAGCCGGGACGCGTCGAGTCCGGCGATCACGCCGCAGTGAGCGCTTTCCGAACAGCGTCCTTGATCGGCGTCTGGTCGATTGGCACGACGTTCTGCAGATCCATCGCCGGGTCGACCGTGACCGGGTTCCGCATGCTCTCGGCCAGCGGCCGGGCGATGGCGTACTGCACGTCAGTCGTCAGACGAAGCCAGTGGGAGGACAGACCGGGCGTCATCACCGGAACCGGGACGATGAACACCCGCTTGCCCTTCTCTGCCGCAGTGAGTTTCAGCAGCGACTCGTATGACCACACCGACGGCCCGCCGATGTCGTAGGTTTCGCCGCGGGTCTCCTCGGCATCCAGGAGCGCCACGAGATACGTGATCGCGTCGTCGACGCCGATGGGCTGACAGGGCGTCCGGACCCACTTCGGGACGAGCATCAGCGGCAGGCGGTCGGTCAGGTCGTCGACGATCCGGAAGCTCGCGCTTTCCGGGCCGATGATGACCGCCGCCCGGAGCACCGTTAGGTCGAACGACCCCTCGGCCAGCACCGATTCGACTTCGCGCCGCGATGCCAGATGCGGCGAGAGGTTCTTCTCGTCACCGCTGATGCCGCTCAGATAGACGACCCTGTCGACGCCCGCAGCCGACGCCAGGTCGGCGAACCGGCGGGCGTAGCGCCGGTCCAGCTCGGCGAAGTTCTCGGAGGTGAGCGAGTGAATGAGGTAGTACGCGACATCGACATCCTCACAGAGCCCGTCGAGGGAGTCCGGGTCGCCAAGGTCACCCTCAAACGGCTCGACGCCGTCGGGAAAGGATTCCTCGCTTGCGCTCCGGGAGAAAGCAACCACCTCGTGGTCCGCTTCGGCCAGGGTATGAACCAGTCGCTGTCCGATGAATCCGGTCGCACCCACGACGAGGACACGCATGTGTTCGTACCTTGTGTCGAAACCCCAAGGACGTTGCGGCGATTCCCGGAACGGGATCTCCCAGTCGAGTCGTTTCTAGGTGGTGAAAACGGGCGGCGAGGGATTTGAACCGAAGCCAGACGTGCTCGCTCCGCTGTGCGCGACTGGCAGGGTTCAGAATCCCTCGCATGGCGTATTTACTGCTCACAGTTTGCTCGCAGCAAAATACTACGGGCGGCGAGGGATTTGAACCACGGTCGTTCCGCGCCGCTACACTCCCTGATTCAAATCCTCGCTGCCGGTTCGCTCACCGCTCGTAAAACTCGGGTTCGCTGTACGGGCGGCGAGGGATTTGAACCCCCGACCATCTGGTCCGGAACCAGGCGTTCTGTCCGCTGAACTAGCCGCCCACAGGAGATGGTATCAGACTGTCCGTCTTAACGGTTGTGAACCCCGAAGTCAGGGCGACTCGCCGGTTTCGATTGTGAACTCGCTGGTCGGGTACGCGACACAGGTCAGGCAGTACCCCTCCTCCATGTCGTCGTCCATCAGCGAGTCGTTGTTGCTGTGTCGGATGTAGTCTTCAGCTGGACCGTCCTCGATGTGGCCGGCACAGGAGATACACTGGCCCTCGCGGCAGGCGTAGGGGAGGTCCCACCCTTCCTCTTCGCCGGCGTCGAGAATCGTCTCGTTGTTGGCGACCTCGATCGTCTCGCCCTCCTTGGCGAATTCGATCTCGTAATACTCGACCTCGTCGTCGGCGATGTCGTCGGGGTCGAAGCCTTCGTCTTCTTCCTCGGCCTCTTCACCTTCGCCGAGTTCGCCTTCGGCCTCACCAGCCGGAATCGCTGTGGCACCGCCACCGCCGATAGAGCGGTTGTACGGCTCCGGAAAGTCCGTCTCGGGGACTGTCGCGGCCCGCTGCTCGAGGACCTCCTGGGAGATGTCTTCCGGTGCCTCCCAACCGGTCCCTTTGGCGTAGTGGAGCGCGACCACTATCAGGGTGAGCGTGGCCCCGGCGGCGAGTCCAACGAGTTCTACCATGTGCACGGCTATGGAATACTGGTTTAATTAGCTGTTGTTTCAGCGCTCGAACGCCGCCGACACCGCTGGACGGGGCAGCCCTCGGCCCCGAACGGCGGCAGCAGAACCGGGCAGCTATCCGTCGTATTCCTAGTCGCGACGCGGGACGTCGTGGCGACCAAACCCGTACCGGAGGCGGCTGGCGAGGCGGCGCGAGAAGCGACCGTCGTCGGCCCGCGAACCGAACCGCTCCGCCAGGGCCTGGTAGATGAGCGGCACCGGGACCTCCTGTTCGAGCGCTTCCTGCACCGTCCAAGTTCCGGTGGACCCGCCCTCGACGCGGTCGGCCACGTCACCGAGGTCGTTGCCCTCCTCGCGGAACGCCTCCTCGCAGAGTTCTAGCAGCCACGAGCGGATGACGGCCCCGTTGTTCCAAGTGTTGGCGACTGACTCCAGATCGAGGTCGTAGCGGCCGTTGGCGAGCAGTTCGAAGCCCTCGCCGTAGGTCTGCATCAGCGCGTACTCGACGCCGTTGTGGACCATCTTGACGTAGTGGCCGGAGCCCGCCGGTCCCATCCGGTCGTGACCGTCGGGGCCGGTCGCGACGGCGTCGAAGACGGGGACCAGTTCGTCGTAGGCCCACTGCGGGCCACCGACCATCAGCGAGAAGCCCAGTTCCGCGCCGGCGGGGCCGCCAGAAGTACCACAGTCGAGGTAGGCTGCGTCGGTCGACTCGGCGCGCCGCACCGAGTCCTCGAAGTAGGAGTTCCCGCCGTCGACCACGATGTCGTCATCGCCCAGTGATGGGGCCAGTTCGTCCAGCGCGGCGTCGACCGGGTCTCCGGCAGGGACCATCAGCCAGATCCGTTTCTCCGAGCCGAGTTTCTCCGCGAGGTCGGCGATAGACGACGCCGGTCGAGCCCCGGCGTCGGCCGCGTCGGCGACGCTCGCCTCGTCGATGTCGAAGACGACGACTTCGTGGCCGGCTTCGAGTACGCGGTCGACGACGATGCGGCCCATGCGTCCGAGTCCGATGACGCCAAGTTCCATACCGGGGGGTCGCCGACCGAACAGGTAGGGGTTGCGGTTCGTCATACCGCTGGTTCACTGTTCGTCACGCGAGTACCCCCGACAGTGCCAGAAAGAGCGTCGCACGGACACCACCCGTGCCGTCGTCAGTCATGGCGCCGTCACCAACCGGCTGTCTCGGAAGCGGTCGTGGGAAGCGACCAGTTGCCACAACTCCTGTCCCGTGCTGCACTTGGCAGTCCGGTTCTGGAACGCAAAAAATCAACGGAATACAATCACATCATCCGTTATAGTTCGGGGACCATCGCCGTTTTGTTCCGGCTGCCCGTGAAGCGAATATGGACGACCGCATCCGCGAACACGCCCGAACCCTCGTCGACTGGAGCGCTCGCATCGAAGCGGGCGACGACGTGGTCGTGGCCGTCGAGGACGGTGCCCACGACCTCGGGGTCGCCGTGGCCGAGCAACTCGGCGACCGCGGCGCGAACCTGCTGTCGACGTACCAGTCCGACGAACTCACGCGAGCCTACCTGCAGGCCCACGACGGGTCATTTCCCGAGGACCCCGAGTACGAACTGGCGCTGTACGAACGGGCCGACAGCGTGCTGTTTCTGAAAGGGTCACGAAACACCACCGAGACGGCTGACGTGGACAGCGACCAGCGACAGGCGTATTCAACGGCCCGGCAGGCAATCAGAGAGGCCCGCCTGGACACCGACTGGGTGTCCACCCAGCACCCGACGCGGGCGATGGCCCAGCAGGCCGGGATGGCCTACGCCGACTACAAGGACTTCGTCTACGACGCGACGCTGCGCGACTGGGAGGCCCTGGCTGCAGAACAGGCTCGACTGAAAGAGATTCTCGACGACGGCGAGAAGGTCCGTATCGTCGCCGACGGTACAGACATCACGCTGTTCATCGACGGTCGGGTCGCCGTCAACTCCGCCGCCAGCGTGGCCTACGACTCGCACAACCTCCCCTCGGGCGAGGTGTTCACCGCGCCCTACGACACTGCCGGCGTCGTCACCTTCGACGTGCCGATGACGATCCAGGGCCGCCGCGTGAAAAACGTCGAGCTGACGTTCAAGGACGGCGTCGTCGTCGACTGGTCAGCCGAGCAGGGCGAGTCGGTCATCGACGATATCATCGGGACCGGCGGTGGGTCCCGCAAACTGGGCGAACTCGGCATCGGGATGAACCGCGGCGTCGACCGGATCACCGACAACATCCTCTTCGACGAGAAGATGGGCGGGACCGTTCACCTTGCGCTCGGGCGCGCGTACGACGCCTGCCTGCCGGAGGGCGAGTCCGGCAACGACAGCGCCGTCCACGAGGATCTCATCACGACGATGGGCGAGGGGTCACGCCTCGAAGTCGACGGCGAGGTCGTCCAGAGAGACGGCCTGTTCCGGTGGGAAGACGGGTTCGAAGGGTAGCTGTCGCAGTACCGCCGTGCGGCAGGCCGGGAGTCGCTGTCGCAGTGCTGGGGGCCGGGAGCGCCCTCCGTGGCGCTCCCCGGGGAAGGGCAGGTCTGCCGAGGGCTGTGCTGATGCTGTTGTGATGTACCGCGAGCGGAGCGAGCGGTTTCACTCCGAGCGCGGCCAGCGGCCGCGACTCGGAGGTCGTTTTTAGCGTAGATTTTTACAAGGAGAGGTGCCCACAGCGCGCTCGAAGAGCGCGCGAGGACACCCGACGCAGTAAAAAGGTACTCTCAGATTGAGAGGAACTGCGACACCAGCCACTTCGTGAACGTCCCGGTAACCGCGCCGATCCACGTGAGCATGACGAAGTGCATGTACGTGTTGGCGTTGTGGCCGCCGTCGACGGTCCGGATCATCAGCGACGACAGCATCGCGCCGAACATGATAATGATGATGAGCAGGAACTCGATGAGCGGGATGTTGTAGACGCTCGTGTTGATGAGCGAGGCGGCGTCGAGCCGACTGCCGGTGCTCAGATTGAGCGACATGCCGGCGAGGATGTTGACGACCTGCAGGCCGATGAAGAACGCAAAGGTCGAGGCGGCGGTCATCCCGTACAGCAGGCCGACGAGGGTCGTCGTCGCCTGCTTGCGCTTCTGGCGCAGTTGCAGCACCTGGTTCATGTTCTCGGAGATGAGTTCGCCCAGTTGCTTGGGCGACCCACCCATCTCGCGGCCGATGAGGTACATCTCGGAGAAGGTCTGGATGAGGTAGGAGCGACAGTCCGCGGTGAAAAAGCGCCAGGCGGACGTCGGCTCGATCCGCATGTTCAGTCGCTTGTAGAGGTTATCGATGTTGGGCGATAGCGCGCCGAAGTCCTTCTTGCGGAGGGTGCGAAGCACCGCGCCGGTCGTCGACTGCTTCGCACCCTCAGTCGCCCCCAGTGCGCGGATGAAGTTCGGGAACTCCGAGTCGCGGTCCTTGATGCGCTGTTCTTCCTGCCGGAAGACGATGCCGGGGATGAGCATCGGGGTTATCGGCGCGGCGGCGTACAGCGGTAGCGGCACTTCATCGAACATGAAAAAGAGGTCGTTCAGCGTGATCGGCGAGACGCCGAGCATGCCGCCCAGCGTGATGAAGATGAGCACCATCGACAGTCCCACGCCGGCGACCATCGATTTGTTGAGTTTGGACTCGACCGGCGAGGGGTAGTCGACCGGGTGGAACCACACCGGGTCGTAGGGGGCCATCGAGCGGATGGCGAGGTAGAAGCCGGTCTGGACGAAGACGAACATCACGATGACGGCGCTGACAGTCATCGTCGGGTTCGTGCCGGTCAGCACCGGCAGCACGACGGCGAACACCAGCGCGAACGTCATCGAGAGAATCATCGACAGGTAGAGGTCCTTCATGACTTCCAGGCTGTCGAGCGAGCTCTTGTACACCGTCGAGTAGTGCTGGATGATCTGTTCCTGTTCGGTCAGGAGGTAGTCGTCCAGTCCCTGGCCGGCCCCGAGCGTGTACGCGAGGCGGTCGAAGAAGTCCGACACGGCGCGGCTCGGCACCTGTTTCGCCCGGCGGCGGCAGGCGTCGTCGAGGCTCAGGTTCCAGGTGTCGACCAGCTGGACGATGCGGTGCATCTCCATGGCGAGTTCGCCGTACTCGTCTTCCTCGGCCAGCGTTCGGAACACCTCCATCCTGTCGATCTTTGTCGTCGCCAGCACGGTCATGTGCGTGATGAGCAGGTGAAACCGGTTGTTGAGCTCGCGCTTGCGCTGGCTCAGGAGGATTTTCGGGTAGAAAATCGCCGAGGCCATCACCAGGAAGCCGAGCAGTGGGATCGGTGCTCGGACCGCAAGGGGCTGATCCAACAGCAAGGCCACGACCGTCGAAATGATGAAGAAGGCGACGGCCGGCAGGAGGATGAGAAAGAGATACCGCTCCAGCGGGATCGTCATCTGGCGGTAGGACTCGACGAGCGACTGGATCGTCTCGGAAATCGTCAGATCGAGGTCGCTCTCGGCTTCGCCCTGTGCCATCGTCAGTCGGGTCTGGCCATGTTGAACGGAATCCCTTCGACCCCGTCGCGCTGGAAGTCCGAGATGAAGTCGTTGACCTCGTGATACCCCAGAATCCCCTCCTGGATGGCTCGCTCGATGAGGTTTGCGCGGAACTGGAGGTCGTCGTAGATGTCGCGCGTGTCCTCGTACCCCAGGAGGGTCGCGATCTGCTCTTCGAGGACGAAGGAGTTGTTCATTCCCTGGAAGATTATCTCGTCTTCGACAGGGTCCCAGTTGAACACCTGCCGGGTAACGACGCCGTCCATCTCCTTGGAGTACCCCTCGATCTCCTGGACGCTCGTCACACGGCGCAGGACCTGATCGCCCTGCTTGACGCGGTTCTGGAACAGCGCCACGTCGGCCACGTCCATGAACGTCTCGGGGACGTTGATCGGTTCTCCGGTGAAGCGCTGAATCATCGAGACGATGTCGCTCGCGTGGAAGGTCAGCATCACCGGGTGACCGGTCTGGGCGGCCTGGAACGCCATCCGGCCCTCTTCGCCACGAACCTCCCCCACGATGATGTAGTCCGGGCGGGAACGAAGCGCGGCCGCAACGAGGTCGAACATGTCGATACTGGTCCCCTCGTCTTCGCCCTCGCGAGTGAGGAGTTGCTGCCAGGTGTTGTGCGGGGGGAGCACCTCGGCGGTGTCCTCCGCGGTGTAGATCTTCGCGTCGTCGGGGATGAACGAGGTGATGGCGTTCAGCGTCGTCGTCTTCCCCGACGCCGTCTCCCCGACCACGAACACGGTCTGTTCGTTCTCCAGACAGAGCCAGAGATACGCGGCCAACTGCGGCGACAGCGTCATCCACTTGGTAATCTGGAAGATTGAGAGTGGGACCTCGTCGCCCTGACGGATCGTGAGCGAGGGGCCTTTGAGGCTCACGTCGTCGGAGTAGATGAGGTTCAGACGCGACCCGTCCGGGAGCGTCGAGTCGACGATGGGGTCCGAGTCGGAAACCGGATCGCCCATCCGTTCGCCCATGTTGCGGAGCCACTGGTCGAACGATTCCTCGCTCTCCCACTCGACGGTGGTTTCGAGCATGCCGTACACCCCGTGGTCGACGTGGCACTCGCTGCGGCCGATGACGTGGATGTCCTCGTTGGCCGGGTCGCGCATGACCGGTTCGAGCGGGCCGAGCCCGACGATGTCGCGGTTCAGCCGATAGAGGATGTTCTCGTAGGTCTCCTGTGTCACCTCGACGCTGCTCACGTCGGTGAGATTCGACAGGCGCGTGAGGACGCCGCTGTCGCTGTCCTCGTCCCGGACTTTCGTGGTCTCCTGCAGGAGTTCCTCGATGCGGTCGTCGAACTGAGCCTCGTTTTCCGGTGCGGGCTTGTTGACGCTGCGCTGGAGCAGACGGTTGCGGACCTTGCTGAACACCGTTCGCTCGTCCTCGTCGAGCTCCGGCTCGATGGCGTAGTACTTCATGTCCTGGCCCACGTCGCCGTAGATATGACAGAAGATGGGGCCGCCGACGGGATAGAGCACGTTCGGCCGGTTCGTCTCGTACTCGTCGTCGGCCTCGTCGATGAGCATCGGGAACTCACCGGTGATCTGCTTGAACTTCTTCAGGTGGTCCCGCAGGTGGGGCCGCCGCGCTGCCATCTGTCGAAGTTCGTCCGACGGTTTCGCACGTCCGTGGTCTGTCATATCTTATGTCACCTCTAAGCGACGCTCCGCGATTCGATGACGATGCCGGTTCCCGAACGCACCGAGAACCCGATGGTGTCACCGACCTGTTCGCCCATGCCGGCAAAGCGGAGGACGTTGATCTGCCGGCGCACGTCGTTGCCGACCTCGATCATCTCCAGTTCGATGAACACGTCGGCGATGGCCCGGAACGGGCCGATTGCCTCCTCGTCCAGGGTCGATGGGTCGACGGTGAGCATGATGCATTTGCCCTGCGAGATGACGTCCCGGAAGTACGAGATGACTTCCAGTGCGGCCTGTCGCTCCTCGTTTTGCCGGACGAGGGCCTCGAACTTGGGGTCGTTCCGGAGGATGGCATCGAACGTGTCGATGACGACCACGTCGGCGTCCCACATCACCTCGGCCTCCATCAGCCGCTTGAGGAGTTCTTTCCGGTCGGTCTCGTCGTCACCGCCGGTGAGCGCGTTCGACTCACCGATATCGGCGTGCAGGAACAGCACGTCCTCGTCGAGGATGTGGTCCACCATGTCGTAGGACAGCGAGTGCATCTGGTCGAGGAAGCTGCCGACGGTGAGCTCCGTCGAGAGATAGGTCACCTCGTGGCCCTCTTCACAGAGGCCGTAGGTGAACCGCTGGCTCATGGCGGATTTGCCGGCTCCGTAGTCACCCTCGACGAGGATGATACTCCCCGGCGGGATACCGCCGCCCAGTTCCTTGTTCAGTCGGTCGTGATCGTCCAGTCCAAGGGAGAATAGGTCAGTACTTGCGATACTCATGTGTTGAACTCGAACACCTCCTCGTCGCCGTTGACGATGAGCTTGAGACGGTGGTCGCTATCGAGGTTGAGGTTGCGGTTGATATCGATGCGGACGACCCCGCCCGGCCGCCAGCTATTGCCGCCGTCGGGCTCCAGCGTCACCGTGTAGTCACTGACGAAGGTTCCGTCCACGAACACGTCTATCTGTCCGGGGACTGGCGACAGCGTCTCCGAACCGGTGTTTTTGACGTGGATAGTGATCGTGTCACTGCTGTCGTCGTATATGTTGTCGCTACCGCTGTCAGAGATGATTTCGACATCACTCCGCACGTCGCTGCTCACGTCCAGCCCCTGCTCCGAAACGGCGTTGCTCAGTTCGCCGATACTGCTCGTGAACACGCCGGCCACGCTCGCGGCGATGGCCATCGATGCGATGAACAGGATCAGGTGTGAGACGGAGACGCTCGCCATGTTAGCTCACCACCATCGTTTCGGCCACGCCGTTCCCGGTGACGACTTTCACCCGGGCAGGCTGACTACTGAGCGAACTGACGGTGATCGTCAACCGCTCCTGTGACGCCCAGATATCCGTCGAACTGTCGCTTTCGACGGTCGTGTCATAGCCCGTTCGGTAGTCGTTGTCGACCAGCAGGTCGGTTGCTTCGACCGACAGCGTCTCGGAGCCGGTGTTGTCGACGGTCACAACGAGATCGTCGTTCCCGCTGCTGTTCCACGTCGCCGACACGAGCGAGATGTCGGTGTTCTGCTGATCGAGCAGCCGGTCCTGCTGGTCCTCACGGGCGTCCGCGACCCGCTCGAAGCTGTTAGCAGTCGCGGAGTAGAACATCCCGAAGCCGATGAACGCAGCCACGAAAATGACGGCTGCCGAGCCGCTAACGCTGAATCCCATCGGAACCACCTCCCACCAGTTTCGAGAGCGCAACGGCGTCAGCGCCGCTGTCACTGTCAAGCTGCGAGATGTAGTGCAGGCTCTCCGTGTGGTGGTCGATAGATAGCCCGTCCCCGGTGTCGCTCACGTCGTCGAAGCCGCGGAGGTACTCCTTGAGCTGGTCCGCGACCGACTCGTCGATCCAGTCGATGGTCTCGTAGTAGTCGATGGCGCGGGCCGTCTCGCGATAGCCCGAGTGCTGGACCAGGAACTCCAGCCACTCGACGATGATGAGGTCCGCCGCGAACCCTTCCGGCATCGTCGACAGGTACGGCTTGCCGTCGTCTGAGCCCGCGTCTGCGTCCGCCTCCGACGCCGTATCGGTGTCGGCGGTTGCCGTCGTCTCGGATTGTGTCGCGCTCGTCGGTTCCGGTTCCGGTTCCGGTTCGGGCTCCGTGACTGGTTCGGGCTCGGGTTCCGGTTCTGGTTCCGGTTCCGGCTCCGTCTCGGCCACTGGTTCAGGTTCTGGCTCTGTTTCGGCTTCCGTAGCCGCCTCGGCCTCGTCGATCCCGTCGTCTTCGATGACCTCGTCGAAGAGGTCGTCGTCTTCCAAGCCACCCGTATCGCCGCCTTCATCGTCCTCGGCCAGCAGGTCGTCGTCCTCATCGGCCAGCAGGTCGTCATCGTCTCCGCCAAGCGGGTCGTCGTCGGCTTCGTCCTCGGGTTCCTCGCCCTCGGCCCACTCGGCGTCGCCGGACTCGTACTCGTCTTTGAGCTCTGCGAACGATTTGCCGCCGTCGCCGTCGTCGCTGTCCTCGTCCATACTCTCCCCGTCATCCATGCTCATCCCATCGTCCATGCTCATGTCCTCCTCCGTGTCGTCGAAATCGTCGAACTCCTCGTCGAACGACCCGCCGTCGTCCTCGAAGCCGCCCATGTCGTCGCCGTCGTCGGGGAACATGTCGTCGACACCGCCGTCGTCCATCGACATGTCACCGCCGGTGTCCTCCGTCAGGTCTTCGTCGAAAAAGCCCTCCGCGTCGGCGTTGGCAACGTCGTCGTCGATGTCCTCCTCGGTATCGTCGCTCCCGTCGTCGTCGAACAGGCCGAATGAGCCGCCGCCGGCGTCCATGCCGCCCATACCGCCGTCGACGTCGTCGGCGAAGGGGTTGACGCCGCGGGTGACCATCTCGTAGATATCGAGCAGCTTCCGGACGTTCTCCTCGGTCTCTTCGACGGACTCGGAGATGCTCTCGTTTTCCGTCCGGACCGTGTTGACCGTCGAGGAGAGGCTCCCGACTTCGTTTTCCAGTTCGTCGAGTCGGTGTTCCAGTTCGTCTGTGTCGGGCCCGCTGGCGTCCTCCATGTCGCCGAACTCGTCGTCACCGAACCCGCCCATGTCGTCGCCGCCATCGTCGAGCCCGCCGAGGCCCCCGAGGTCGTCGCCGCCGCCACCGCCGTCGTCAGCCATCAGGCCACCGCCGTCGGCCATCTCGCCGCCACCGCCGTCCTCGCTCGCGTCCCCGCTCTCGTCGTCCGACAGAATCGAATCGAACATGTTCTTGATGCTCATACCGACCAGCCCGCCGGTCAGCAGAACTAAGAGGGCTGGTGCCAGTCCAACCAGTTCCGGTGAGACGGCTGGAGCCAGCGGCACGAGAGCGAGACTACTCATCTCTTGTATCTCATGCTATTTCTACTCTTGAATATTCCCCTTAGCGTATCATATTTGATAATAATATCCCATTTTCCCGGCTCAGATAGAGTAAATTAACGTTTCAAGTACTAGCCTGTTACATTTCATTTTAATTTCAGACCGTAACAGAGAGAACAGAGCGTATCAGTGCGCCCCCGGCAGACGAGCGGCTGTCGCCCGTCTGACGCCCGGTTCACGCACGACGACTGTTGCTCGTACAGGCCACAGCGTTATCGAATGCTCGTGCAGGTCACAGCGTTATCGAATCCGTGTTCGCGCTCTTGACGACGAGGTTGCCGGTGTCCGCTTCGAGCTTGACGGACCGACCGTGATCACCGCCAAGGTCCTCGGCGACAACGGGCACCCCGTACTCATCGAGCGTCTCGCGCACTTTCTCCGCGTTGCGCGAGCCGATAGAGGACCCGTTCTCGGAGAAGTCGAGCATGTCGCTCCCGCCGGCGATTTTGGCTTCCATGGTGTCCGTCGACGCACCGTCGTCCTCCATGGCCTCGATGAGCGCTTCGATGCCCGTATCCGCGAACTTCGCGCGGTTGCCGCCATCGATATCAGCTGCGGACGGGAGCATCACGTGAACGAGCCCGGCCACCGTGTTACGGGTGTCGTAGATCGCGATCCCGATACAGGAACCCAGTCCACTCGTGGTCAGCAGCGCCGACTCCGTGGTCACCCTGTACTCAGCGATACCGACTTTGATGCGCTCCGGCGTGCTCTGGTCGGGGCTCTCTGTTTGGCTGCCATCGTATACTTTCATTATTCGAATATCTGTTCCACGTCCGCGCTCGTCTCGGTCGCCCGGTCGACGTCGAGGTCGTTGAGGGCGGCGCGTAACTCCTTCTCGTTGGGTAGCGCGTGAATCTCGGCCTGGAACTCGATATCGTCGGTCTGCATCTGGGAGTCGATGATGAACGCGTGCTCCTGGTACTGCCCGACCTGCGCCGCCAGCGGGTCCATGATCGCCCGCCCCATGTCGTGGACGACCCGCGGCGGCGTGTGTTCGACGGAGGTCTGGAGGACGTTCGCCCAGCCGTCGACGAACCCGCTCGTCATGATGTTCCCCAGCTCCTCGATGGCGGCCTTGTGCTGGTCGGTCAGCTCCTCGCTGTCCATCTCGATCGGCATCATCGCCTCCGCGACGTTGATAGCCGAGATTTCGTCGAACAGCACCATGAGGTAGCCACTGGGCGTCCCGGTGAACTCGACGACCGTCCCGACGAACGTGTCCGTCCCGATCTGTTTCGGCACGTCCTCGATGGGGGCGAAACTGATCTGTGTTACCTCCGCCGCCGTCGGGATACCGGTCATCATCTCGACGTTGTCGGCGGCTTTCTGGGTGCCGCTGGTCGTCATCTCGTTGAACGTCTGGAGCTTGTCGATGGGGATGGCGTCGCCGTCCGTATCGACGTGCTCCACCATCATCTCCGTGAGCGATTCGTACTCAGGGAGCATGTAGATGTAGAAGTTCACCGACTCGTCGATCCACTCGATCTCCGATTTGAACACGAACACCTGCTGATGATCGCCGTTCTCGGGTGCATCGGGAAGCACGTCACCGCCGGACTCCTCGATGTACTCCGGCGGCGAGTGGTCGATGGTCGCACCGACGTAGTCGGCCCACCCGTCGATGAACCCGCTCATCATGATGTTGCCGATCTCCTCGATGCCGCTTCGGGCCATCGCCTCGTCGTCGCCGCTGCCAGGCATCATCTCCTCGGTGATCGTCCCGGCGCTGTCCACGTCGAAAGCGAGGACGGTATCGCCTTCCAGTACGCCGTCAAAGGAGAACTGGACGCCGACGAAATCCCGGCCCACCAGCTCCTCGCCGACGTCTGCTCTATCGAGTAGCGTGATCTTGGTCACGTCGACGACGGCGTCGATACCCGTCATCTGGCCCATCGACTGCGTGGCCTGTTCCGCCCCCTCGTGAGCGAGTTGGTTGAACGTGCCGAGCGACTGGATATCGACGTTCATCTATGAGGGGACGACGTCCTCGATGGCCTCCATCACGCTGGGTTTCTGGAACGGCTTGGTGATGTACCCGTCAGCCCCAGCTTTCACCGCCTCCTTCATCTTCTCTTCCTGGCCGACACTCGTACACATGATAACGTTCGCGTCGGGGCTGGAGGATTTGATCTCGTCCGTGGCCTCGATGCCGTCGCGGATGGGCATCACGATGTCCATCATCACCAGATCCGGACTTTTTTCCTTGAATACTTCGACTGCTTCGACTCCGTTCTCGACCTCCCCGACGATCTCGTGATCTTCTTCGAGAATCTCGCGGAGGAGGTTACGCATAAACTCTGAATCGTCGGCGATCAGTACGTCTGGCATGCCTATCAAGGCTACATATCCCGATGAGTTAGATAAAGGTGTCCCGTAAATTATCGCGTGTGATATCGGTGGGCTCCGAAACCCGGTTACACCGCCGGGAGATGTGTGACGAGAACACGAACGAAATCGAGCGCGAAGGGGCCATACTGGAAGTACACAGACCCCGAGAGCAGGACGTACGCTGTCGTCAATCCGGCCGGAAGTGCCAGACCGACCGCGACGGCTTTGGAGGAGACGTAATCGGGAGCAACGGTACGGCCCAGCACGGCCCCGGCACAGACCGCTGCAGCGCCGAGATTGAGGAGCGCGTGGAACTGTACCGCCTCCCCGAGCGCCAGGTCGAGTCCGGCAACGACACCCAACCCGAGGATGAGACCGCCGACAGTGCTCGCAGCGTATCCACCAGTCAGCCATCGCTTTGCATCCCCAGCGGCCTCGTGTACCGCTGGAATCCGAACGACGCCGTACATGATGAGCGGAACAGTCGGCAGTATATACCGAACAGTGAGCTGTGTGTGCAATGGTAGACGGCTCAGATAGATGAGCGTGAACACGACCGTGAGAGCCGCGACGAACAGATCTGTCTGCGTTCGAGGCGGGTACCGCGAGGGGAAAACGTTCCATTGCCGTATCCGCTGACTGGCTGCTCGAATCAAGACCACAGGGAGCGCCGCTACTGCACCAAAAAGCGGGACGGACTCAAGCATTGTCAGTTCGATTGCCTCGTAGCTATTTGGGGCGTAATTGATACCTGAGGCTGTACCGCTCCGGAGGAAAATCTGAGACATCCTATCGGGGGTGGTCAGTACGTTGAGTCCGCTGTAAACGGCATCCAAGACGAACGATATCGCGGGTGTCGCAGGATCTACTAGCCGCTCAAACAGACCGAGTAGCGGTGTCACAATCGGTAGTCCGGAATCACCACGCCCGTCATCACCACGCCCGTCATCACCACCACCGCTCCCACCATCACTCCCATCAGAGCCCGCGCTTGTACCGCCACCCGTGCCACCGTCAGTTCTACCTCCCTCAGTCCCACCCGCGCCACTGCCACTACCTGTTCCGCCGTCACCGCCGGTATCGGGTGTGAACTCGACGTTCGCACCGCCGACAGACGGCAGGAGCCGCGGTGGTTCAACCGGGTTGCCGGATAGCAGGAAGTTCGTCACGAGCATCGGGAGCGAACCGGCGAACAGCCCGAGCCCGACGACAGCGAGATGCAGCAGGGAGTTCCGTCTGGCGGTGACGAGGTCCACGAAAGCCAGCGTCGCCACCAGGAAGAACCCCTCGAAGGCGTGCGTCCAGGTAACCAGTCCGGCTGTCAGATACGCACCGGCACGAAAGCCCAGTCCGAGCCGGAACCTGGCGTCGGCGTACGCGACTCGGCTTCGGGCGAACAGGTACACCGTTGCCAGTGTCAGCAGCCCCACCAAGACGTGGCGTTTCGGGAGCGAGGCCCAGAACCCGACAGACGACGCGATTCCGATTGCGACACCGGCCGCCAGCGCAACAGAACGGTCGTGCCAGATGGCGACAAGCCGGTAGAGGACGAGAGCCGTCGTCGCTGCTGCGAGCATCGTCGAGAGCTGAAACGCAGCAATCGGAAGCGGCGTGTCGGGAAGGGCTGTCGCCGTCAACACACCGCTCAGGAACAGGATCGCAACAACAATGCTGCCGGCCCATAGAATCGTTCGCCTGGCGGTGTCGGTATGACGCTGTCCGAGCACACCGAGTTGGGAGACGAAAGCGAGGACGGTACCCGACCAGAGGCCGAGGAGCAGCAACCGCGGCGTGACGAGCGTTGATAGGGCCTGAAGCGCCCATACGAGCGGAACAGCCAGGACGACCTGGCCGTAGTTGCGCCCGTAGAGTCTGCCGCCGGACTCGTGCAGTCCCGGCTGCGAGCCGAGCGTCAGGGAGTACGGCGTCTCCGTGATGTGAAGCTTGCCGTTCGAAACAGCGACAAGTGTGTTGGCGGTCGTGTACGTGTCGGTGATGAAGATGCCAACGCGCCAGTACAGTCCGAACGTCACGAGCAGGCCGAGCCAGAGGGCGTAGCCGTAGCGGTCGCCGAAGACAGCTTTTCCGATCCGTCGACAGCGATCCCTGAAACGGCCGAGATTTCGGCTCATCGCGCCACCCGAACCGTCACGTTTTCAGCGACTATCGTCTGGTCAGCTTCGAAGCTCTGGACTCGGATCCGAACACTTCCAGTGTACGTGTCCCGGTCCAGTGACGACGGCGAAATCGCCCTGTCGCCGGGTGCGAGCCGGTACGTCCCGGACTGCCCCGCCGAGAGCACTCTCTCGTCTTCGAGGGAAATATCGAGCGCAGGCACGTCGACTTGGTACAGTAACCGTGGGCGACCGGAGACGGAGTCGACGGTCACGCCGGCATCGGGCACTCGGAGATACGCCACGTCCGTTCCGAATCTGCCGTCTGTGATCCGTATCTCGGAAGTCGTCACCTGGACAGAACTGACAGCCGCCGTCCCATCACCGATAGTCGTCGGTTCTGTCCTGACGGCGTCGACGCCGATGAGTGGTCCCGTCACGACGAGCGTCACCAGAACGAACAGGGCAACGACCGTCGGCGGATGGCGGGGGACCATGATATACCCTACACACTGCCGTGCCCGGATTTAAATCCCTCGTCAGTCGAGCAGGCTGTTGTAACTGCTTACCGGGACCACTGCCCGATTACAGACGATCGGTGTGAGAATGACATACAGCGGTTCACATCAAAGTTCGGCACCGTCAGCGTCTTCGACAGCCTGCAAGAGATCAGCGATAGAGTCGTCGGGCGTCAGTTGCGTCGACCGAACTAGCTGTTTGATAACTGCCGGCGGATAGCGAACCGGGACGTTCGATTCTGAGAGGAGAATCCCGAGGACTTCCTCGACCGGCGTTGAACCGTCCATCTGACGACCGTACCAGAGCATAAAGCTCTCGAAGACCGTGACGATATCGTTGGAGGCGAGTTGTTGCTGGTCGACGTCACCGTCGAACTTCGCGGTCACGTCGAAGCCGTATCTGGCGTTCGAGTCTGCCATCTGTTCGGCGAGCCACTCGTGGACGTTCGCATCGGAGAACTCGGGAGTCGACGGCTCCGGGTCAGGCGCTGGAGATGGCGGGGATTCAGACGCCGAATCCGACGAGACCTGATTCCCGTAGGAGTCGTCAGTGCGGACGTCCGACGAGACGACGTAGCGGCCCTCGTCGATCTCGGTGACGTGCTCGTCGTCGGCGATATCGAGCTCTTCGGGCGAGAGTACCTTGCCCTCTTCCGGATTCGGTTCGTCTGACCGCCGAGCCATACGTGCTATTGTGTGTGGCTATCGTATAACTCCGTCGCTGGTCAGAGTGGGTGAGAAAAGATACGCGTCGAAACGAAAATATCCGAGAGCTTAGAGGCTGACTGCGGAGTTACCAGACAGGGTCTCCGGAACGACCAGGCGGACGGTCGTCGTCCCACCGGACTGGGTGTTCAGTCGGACAGTTGCCGTTGAACCTTCCGCGAGATTGCTGCCGCGGATGGCGGATGTATCGAACTCGAGACGGGCACGGTCAGACGGGTCGTTCAGCACTTGGCTCTCAGAGATGGAGCCGTCGTCGTCCTGAACCTGCGTGACGCCGAAGTTCTCTCCGTCTGCCGTCCTTTCAGCACCGTCCTCGACAGTCAGATCGTATGAGCCGGAGGAGTCGACCCACTGGGCGATCGTACTTCCGATATCGATGTTAGCTGCACCGGGGGCACGCTTGACCGTTAGGTTCACCGTACCAACACCACCACTTGTGATGTCTTCACCGACAGCGTTGACGAGCTGCAGCCGGTTGGTCACTTGGTCACTGCTCTGTTGTCCGGTCTCCTCCGCACTGCTCTGGAGGAAGCCAGCCGTATTGATCAGGACGCCCGCGGCAATTGCGGCGACCAGCACCATCGCGATGAACACGATGAGGGTGCCGATACCGACCTGCCCGCGGTCGTCGTCGTTCGTTAGTTCCGTTAGCATTGTTGATCCGGGTCTGTCTGACCCTACCCTACCGTTCTTTTCGTTAGTAATAATACCTCCCCCCAAATTATATATCCTGATAACACTGGTTTGAGTGGGCTTAGGTCCTATTCTGGCAGCAGAACGGTCGTAATTCGACTTGAAGCAGACAGTGATATCGTTGCGCAACTGAGAATCAGATTTGATGTAACTCGACAGTGGATATCAGCGATAGAAATCAGTGCTTACTGGACTGTAAGCAGCGGATATCGCGTCAGGTGTAAACCGAGGAGTGGCCCCCGCTGAGAGACTGGGTTGGGAAGCGGCAGATGCTCACTCGTACGTGACGAGACTGTACATCACGAACAGATAGCCAAAGGTCGTGAGGCCGCTGTTGACCAGCAGCAGCGACCGCACGCCCTCGAAGTCGTTGATGAACGCGCTAATCATCGTGGCGGCCGCCCCCGCAATCGCCAGCGAGAACCCGACCGAGAGGTGCAGCATCGCCTGCCGGGATGTCTGGACGTACGCCCGCATGGCCATCCCGACCATCGTCAGTCCGGCCACGACGAACACCAGCGTCGAGATGGCGTAGAGAAGTTCTATCATCGGCACTGTACAGTGCTACAGCGAACCCGTTATTAAATCCATGCTCGAAAATATCTCTCGTGATAACGTCGGTTTGAGCTGTTCTACCGCTCGGACAGGGTCCGCCACGCTTCGTCGAGCTTGTTGGTCACTTCCGACCGCTCTTCGATGTGAACAGTCAGTTCGTCGTCGAAGTCGACCCGGACCTCGTCGACGTTCCGCCGGTACACCTTGATGCGGCGCCGGTCGTCAGAGAGGATGTTGTCGTGCAGTTCCAGGAGATCGTGCTCGGTCAGCTCGTCGATCCGTCGGTAACACGTCGCGATGGGGATGCCGAGTTCGTCGCTGAGTTCCTGTGCGGAGACCGGTTCGTCCGTTGCGTCGAGGATTTCGGCGCTGTATTTATTGCCAAGCGTCTGAAGAATCTCCCCTGAATCCATCGTTATCAAATCATAAATTCAGTCGATAATAAAGCTATCGCCTGTGATATCGAGTGCATGAGAGACGAACACGCGTTACGGGACGTTCGTACGAAAACAGGGCTCTGTGTGGCTGTATCCGTCGTTCTACGGAGTAATAATGACTCTATCCTGTCCCTAAATTGGTGATTCTTCCTCGCTCATCATCGAGAAGGCGCTGGCGTTCTGGTGGACATCGATTCCGCCGTGGTCGATCTCCATCGGGTAGATATCGGTCTCGATGTTCTGCTTTCGCATCTTGGCGACCCAGACGTATCTGTTCACGCCGGTGTCGGTCGGCGTCTGGATGAGGTAAATGTTACCGTCAGTCAGGTAGTTCTCCAGCCCGATCTCGGTGTCCGGGAAGACGGCCCCCTGTTCGTTGGTCATCAGCGTCGTGAGGCCGCTGTCGCTGAGGATGTCAGTGAACTTCAGGAGATACGTCCGTTTCTCCTTCTCGTTTTCGAAGAACAGTTCGAACATGGCAAGCGAGTCCAGCACCAGCCGGTCGTAGTCGCCGTCTTCGAGCTCTTCCAGCAGAATATCCAGCGAGGAGGTGAAGTCGTTCTCCCGCAGGAGCACCTGCTTGTCGTACACCTTGATGTCGCCGTTGTCGACGTGGTCCTGCCAGTTTTCGAAGCCGATGGATTCGGCGGCCTCCCGGAGGTCCGACGCGTCTTCCTCGAAAGAGAGGTAAATTCCCTTCTCGTCGTACTTTTCGACGCCGTTGTAGATGTACTGGAGACAGAGGATCGATTTCCCGGCCCCGGGGTTGCCGCTCACCAGTGTCGTCGAGTTCTTCACAATGCCGCCGTTCAGAATGTCGTCGAGGCCCTCGATCCCCGTTTTGGTTTGCTCAATCATAGTTTCGGAAGGAACTGGAAGTTGATTAGATACTTCTCTGTCGGGAATGTTAAAAAGTCTTGCTGGTATGTCGCTCAACGAACCGGAATCAGTCACCAGC
This sequence comes from Haloarcula sp. HT12, assembly GCF_055271655.1. Taxonomy (NCBI): domain Archaea; kingdom Methanobacteriati; phylum Methanobacteriota; class Halobacteria; order Halobacteriales; family Haloarculaceae; genus Haloarcula; species Haloarcula sp. HT12. The sequence continues at coordinate 641,979 of NZ_JBUXKW010000002.1, read as the reverse complement.
GTGGACGACGGCGGGGTCCACCCAGATAACAAAACTGTCATCTCGCTTGATGACGCCCCGAATCGAGCCGGCGTCGTTCGCGGGGGACCGATCGACCTGCTCCGACGTGACCTGGACCACCTGATACACCTCGTCGACGAGCCAGCCGGCCGCGCCCTGTTCCTCGACGATTTCGGGATCGAACACGATGATGCGCTTCTCCGCGCCCTCGTCCTCGATGCCGAAGACGACCTTGGGGTCGACGATAGATGTCGTGCGCCCGCGGAGATCCATGACGCCACGGACGTGCGGTGGGGCGTTCGGGACGGACGTGAGTTCGCCGATGTCGACGATCTCAGTCACGTAGTCGATGCTCACGCAGTACGTCTCCGAGCCGAGTTGGAATTCAAGTACCTGGCCGGTGGTGGCTGACTGGGCTGCCATAGCGGTTCTTATCCACACTGTCGCGGACAGGGGCGCATAAAGGTGCCTGCTGGGCTATCAACTTTGATTACGTGGGCGGAGTATTTATTTCGGGGCCGAACGGGAGTTGGAAGTAGGTATGAGGATGTCTCGTTCGCCGATGCCTCCTGTCGGACGGGAGCGTCGGTGATATGGCAGACGGTGTCCGCGCCGTGGTCGCAGACGACTCTCATTTCATGCGGAGTGTCATCTCTGATATCCTCAGCGATGGCGGTATCGATGTCGTCGCGCAGGCGCGTGATGGCGAGGAAGCGGTGTCAGCCGTTATCGAACACGAACCGGACGTCGTGACGATGGACGTCGAGATGCCGGTCATGAACGGCATCGAGGCGACCGAGCGCATCATGTCGGAGTGTCCGACGCCGGTGTTGATGCTGTCGGCCCACACCGACGAAAACGCCGACGTGACCTTCGAGGCACTCGACAGGGGGGCGGTCGACTTCTTCACCAAGCCCGGTGGCGAGGTGTCGATGGAGATGTCTCGCCTGAAAGACCAGCTGGTCGAGATGGTCAGCTCAGTCGCGGCGGTCGATGTCGGCGCGACGACCAAGGGCGTCGGGACGAGCAGCGCCAGTGGGGCAAGCAGTAGCGGCGGAACGGCTCCGACAACAGCCGGCGGGTCGGCCACGGACCCCAGCACCGGCGGAACCGCGTCGAGCCAGACGACCTACGTTGCGAACCCGACACTGGTCATCGGCTCCTCGACCGGCGGCCCGAAGATGGTAGAGCAGGTGATGGAGAGTCTCCCTATCGAAGCCGACCTCCGGGTGCTCATCATCCAGCACATGCCGGAGGGGTTCACCGGTCGCTTTGCCGAACGGATCAACACGCGAAGCGACTACGAGGTCCGGGAGGCCACAGACGGGGCGCGTATCGGCGGCGGCGAGGGGCTCGTCGCCGCCGGCGACCGGCACATGGTCGTCAAGAACTACCGGAACGGCCGACTGCGGACGAAGCTGACACAGGACGACCCGGTCAACAGCGTCCGTCCGGCAGTCGACGTGACGATGCGGACAGCCGCAGAGACGATCGACGACCCGCTCGTCGGCCTCATTCTCACCGGAATGGGTGAGGACGGCGCGGATGGGATCCGGCAGATCAAGCAGGCCGGCGGCAAGACCATCGCACAGGACGAAGCCACGTCCGCGGTGTACGGCATGCCAAAGCGTGCCGTCGAGACGGGCTGTGTGGACACTGTCTTGCCGATCGACGACATCGCGGACGGCATTATCGACACGATTACCACTGAGGTGACCTGACAATGGACGACCAGTATCTAGACGCATTCATCCGTGAAAGCGAAGAAGCGATTACCGAACTCAACAACTCACTGCTCGAACTCGAATCCGACCCCTCCGACACGGAGGCGATGGATTCGATCTTCCGGACAGCCCACACGCTGAAGGGCAACTTCGGTGCGATGGGCTTTGACAACGCGGCGAACCTCGCGCACGCGATGGAGGATCTGCTCGACGAGATGCGCCAGGGCGAGATGGAGGTCACACCGGAGCTGATGGACCTCGTCTTCGCCGGCGTCGACCAGATAGAGGTCATCGTCGGGGAGATCGAAGAGCACGGCGAATCGGGGACAGAGACCGACGATATGGTCGAAGAGCTCCGAGCCGTCCTCGAAGAGGGGGCTGCCGCCGCGGGCGACACCGAGACGGCAGACGACGGCGACTCCTCGGACAGCAACGAGTCGCTCACCACGGATGCCAACATCGCCGATGCCGACATCGACGGCGACGCCGTCGCCGACCGGGTCCTCCAGGCCGAAATCAGCGTTGGAGAGTCTGATATGCTCGGCGTCGACTCGATGCTGGCCGTCGAATCCATCGAGGGGCGGTTCGATATTCTCGATTCGAGCCCGAGCCGTGCCGATATCGAGGACGGCGAGTTCGAGGACACGTTCGTCCTGTATCTCGACGGCCCCGACGCGGCGACCGTCGACGCCGAACTGGGAACGACCGGCAAGGTCGAGCACTTCGACGTGACCGACGTGACCGACGAACTGGCAAGCGGGGGAGACACCGGTTCCGACGCCATCGACGACTCCGACACGGATTCGGATTCCGATTCGGACCCAGACCCGGGTGCCGAAGAGGAACACAGCGTCGACGAGATCAAGTCCGTCCGCGTCGACGTGGACCAGCTCGACGACCTCCACGGGCTCGTCGAGCAGCTGGTCACCAGCCGGATCAAACTGCGGCGCGGCGTCGAGCAGAACAACCTCGACTCGACCAGCGAGACGCTGAACGAACTGGACAAGATCACGGCGAACCTCCAGAACACCGTGATGGACATGCGGCTCATCCCGCTGAAGAAGGTCGTCGGGAAGTTCCCGCGGCTCGTCCGGGACCTCGCGCGCGAACTCGACAAGGACATCGAGTTCGAGATCGAGGGCGAGGACATCGAGCTCGACCGGACCATCCTCACCGAGATCTCGGACCCGCTGATGCACATCCTGCGGAACGCCGTCGACCACGGGATCGAGTCGCCCGAGGAGCGCGAACAGGCGGGCAAGCCACGCACCGGCCACATCACGCTCCGGGCCTCCCGCGAGCGCGACCACGTCATCATCGAAGTCGAAGACGACGGGGCCGGACTCGACGTGGAAGGGATCAGGGAGAAGGCCATCGAGAAGGGCGTCCGCTCGCCGGAGGAACTGGACGCAATGGACGACTCTGCGGTGTATGACCTCGTGTTCCACCCGGGCTTCTCGACGGCCGACGAAGTGACCGATACCAGCGGACGCGGCGTCGGCATGGACGTCGTCCACGACACGGTCTCCCAGCTCGACGGGTCGGTCAACGTCGACTCGGAGCCGGGTGAAGGGACCACCGTCTCGCTGCGCCTGCCGGTGACGATGGCTATCGTCAAGGTGCTGTTCGTCAAGGTCGGCGGCGAGGAGTACGGCGTCCCCATCAAGAACGTCGACGAGATCACCGGGACGGAGGAGGCAAAGCAGGTCAACGGCCAGGAGGTCATCAAGCACAACGACGAGATCTACCCCGTAATTCACCTGGACGATACCTTCGACATCGAGGGTGAGACGGCCAACGGCGACGGGATGCTCGTCCGCATCCGGGAGTCAGAGCGCCAGGTCGCGCTCCACTGCGACTCGGTCAATAGCCAAGAAGAGGTCGTCGTCAAGCCCCTGGAGGGTATCCTCTCGGGCACGCCCGGCCTCTCGGGCACGGCCGTGCTGGGCGACGGAAACATCGTCCACATCCTCGACGTGGTGACCCTATGAACAAAGGCAGCGAACGCACCTTCGAGGACCTCGTGGAGTTCATCGGCGCGGAGATGGACTTCGAGTCGGGCTTTTACAACGACTCGTATCTCGACCGCCGCATCACCGCGCGGATGCGCCGAACCGACACCGAGGACTACCAGTCCTATCAGCGGCTGCTGGAACGGGACGACGGCGAGCGCGAGGAACTGCTCGACTCACTGTCGATCAACGTCACCGGCTTCTTCCGGAACCCGGACGCGTGGGAGCGACTGCGGCCGGTGCTCCGAGAACTGACGGAGAACAACCGTCGGGTACGGCTCTGGTCAGCCCCGAGTGCCGACGGCCGGGAACCGTATTCGGCGGCGATGCTGTCGCTTGACGACCCCGACATCGACGCCCGCAAGATCGAGATCACGGCGACCGACATCAACGCCGATATCCTCGAAGAGGCCCGCGACGGGACGTACGCGACCTCCCAGACGACTGATATCGCCGCGGAACTGGAACCGCTGGACGATTACACGAAATACATCCAACAGGACGGCGACACGTTCCAGGTTCGGGACCGGGTCAAGGAGATGGTCACGTTCGAACAACACGACCTCATCCGGGGCGACCCCAAGCGCGATTTCGACCTCGTGTTCTGCCGGAACCTCCTCATCTACATCGATTCGGAGTTCAAGGTCCCCATCTTCGAGACCATCCGCGGGTCGCTCCGCGAGGGCGGCTACCTCATGATCGGCATGACCGAGACGCTGCCAGCGGAGTGTCGGGACTCCTTCGAAGCGGTCGACAAACGACACCGGATCTACCGGCGAGTGTAGCGACCAATGAGCCTCTACGAACTGGAACGGGACGGCAAGGCACAGGAACTCATCCGCCTCCTCAGGGAGAGCGACAACGAGCGGGTCAAGGCCCGCGCCGCCGAGTTACTGGGGAACTTCGACGACCACGACGACCGGCGCGACGTGGTCAACGCGCTCGTAGACGCGGCCCAGAGCGACAGCGACGCGATCACCGGCGCGGCCATCGACTCGCTGGACGAACTCGGCGACGACGCCATCACGCAACTCATCGGGAGCATGGCCGGGGTCGACCTCGAAGACGACGCCGCCGACTGGGTGAAGGCGAAGGCGTACATGCAGGTGCTCGACGCCGACGTGCCGGAACTGCGGATGGCAGCAGCCAACGGGCTCGGGAACTTGGATCAGGCCGACGCAGTCCCGAAGCTGGCTGAGCGCTTCGAGGACCCCGACCCGCGCGTGCGGGCGCGAGCGGCCCGGTCGGCCGGGAAGATCGGTGACTCGCGGGCGACGAACCCGCTCGAAAACGTCCTGTCGGACCCAAAAGCCGCCGTGCGGCGCGAGGCCGCGGACGCGCTGGGGAACATCGGGAACCGGCAGGCGCTCCAGGCACTGTTGCCGCTGTACGAGGACGACGACGAGCGGGTCCGGCGCATCGCCGTCGGGGCGTTCGGGAACTTCGGCAACGACCGGCCGGTCGACTATCTCATCGAGGCGCTCTCGGACGACTCGGCCGCCGTCCGGCGGACGGCCGTCTACTCGCTCATCGAACTCCTGTCGAACGTCCCGACCGACCAGAGCCACCAGATCCGCGATACCGTCGTGGAGAAGCTCTCGAACACGGACGACCGGAGCGTCGTCGTGCCGCTGGTCGAGATTCTCGAAGAGAGCACGCAGGCCGCCCAGCGGCGCAACACCGCCTGGATGCTGGGCCGGGTCACCAGCCAGGAGGAGCGGGACCGGGTCATCGAGTCGCTCGTCGACGCACTTGGCGACGACGACCAGATGCTCCGGCAGTTCGCCGCCACCAGTCTCGCCGAACTCGGCGACGACGACAACATGGTAGAGCGGCGGCTGCTCAAAATCGTCCAGGACGACGGCGTCGACCCCGAGGTTCGGGGCCAGGCCATCTTCACGCTCGGCAAGGTCGGTGGCGAGCGCTCCCGGAAGACGCTTGACAAACTCATCGACGAGACCGAACACGACGTGGTCCGGAAGAAAGCCTTCTCGGCCATCTCGAAGCTCGGTGGCCGCGGATGAATCGTCCGGATGGATTAAGACCGGGCATCGCGTACACGAGAGCGATAGCTGGCTAACCGATGAGCGACGGAGAACACGCACTGGTCGATACGAAGGGGAAGTTCGTCCAGGTCGTCTCGGACGGGCGCAAGCGAAACGACATCGAGTGGCTACCCGGCCGGATTCTCCTCTCGAACAAGCGCCTCGTCCTCGCGACCAACGACGGCAAACAGACCATCCCGCTGTCGAAAGTCAGCAGCGTCACGGCTAGCCAGATGAACCAGCCCCTCGCGCAGGTGGACAGCTATATCAAGATTCAGGCCGGCCGTGACGTGACGCTCATCTCGGCGAAGAAAGACGAGGAGTTCCAGGAGAACCTCTACAGCACGCTGCTTGACCAGACCGTCGTGCTCGTCAACCATCCGGCAGTCAAGGGCGGCGTCGTCCAGGACGGCGGCTGGGAGAAGGGGCGGCTCAAACTCGACGGCGACTGCATCAATCTGGCCATCGCCAGCGGGACGTTCGTCGAACTGGACATCGACGACGTTGGGACCGTCGAAACCAAAGAAAAAACGATTCGCGGGGACGAGCGGCCGCTGTTGGAGGTCGAACACACCATCGAGGGAACCAGCGTCGAGACTCACATCTCGGGGACGCCCCGGCACGTCTCGCTCATCGAGGGGCTGGTCCGACAGGGCGAGCAGCGCAACACCGCCGACGACGTGGATCTCTCGGACAAGGAGACGCAGGTTCTGATGGCGCTGTACTCCGGCATCTCGCCGTTCAAAATCCCGGAGTTCGTCGACATGGAGATCGAGGAGGTCGAGGACGTGTACGACCGGCTGATGGAAGCCGACATCCTCGAACCGGTCCGGACCCGCCGCGAGGTGCAACTGGAGGCCCGCGGGCGGTCCATCGCGAGCGACGCGATGGCCGACCAGTAACAGCACTGAACCCCTTATTTAGCGTGGTCGAAGAGCCGGTGTACCGCAAGAGCGACATACCCTCGACCTGTCATACAGTATCATGGAAGGGCCCGACAGCCCCCGAATCTCGGTGCTGCACGTCGACGACGAGCCGGGATTCGCGGAGACAGCGGCTGAACTCCTCCGGCACGAGAGCGATGGTTTCACCGTCGAGACGGCGACCAGTGCCAGCGAGGGACTCGACCGGCTCGCCGAAGCTGCGTTCGACTGCGTTGTCTCCGACTACGACATGCCGGAGATGGACGGCATCGAATTCCTCGAAGCCGTCCGGGCGGCGTATCCGGATCTCCCGTTCGTACTGTTCACTGGCAAAGGGAGCGAGGAGATCGCTAGCGACGCGGTTTCAGCGGGTGTGAGCGACTATCTCCAGAAGCGGGGCGGGACAGAGCGGTACACGCTGCTTGCGAACCGGATCGAAAACCTCGTCGCACAGCACCGTGCCGAGGAAGGGCTCCAGACCCGGATACGACAGCAAGCGGCCGTGGCAAACCTTGGCCAGTACGCCTTGAGGGAGTGTGATCTCGACGCGTTGTTCGAGCGGGCAGTCGAATCAGTTTCGGAGGGCCTCGATACGGAGTACAGCAAGGTGCTGGAGTACCGGCCAGCGAGCGATGACCTACTGTTGCGAGCCGGCGTCGGCTGGCAGTCGGGGCTGGTCGGCGAGGCGTCGGTCGGGGCTGGCGACGAGTCCCAGGCCGGCTACACGCTGCAAACGGAGGAGCCGGTCGTTGTCGAGGACCTGCGTACGGAGTCGCGGTTCAGCGGGCCGCCGCTGTTGCTGGACCACGGTGTCGTGAGCGGTATCAGCGTCATCATCGGGACGCCCGCGGAGCCGTGGGGCGTGCTCGGGACGCATACGAGTGAGCGACGGCGTTTCACCGAAGACGATATCACGTTCGTCAGAGGCGTCGCGAACACCCTCACGGACGCTATCGAGCGGGAGCAACTCGAGCGAAACCTCCGACAGGCGGAACAGCGGTACAAGACCCTGCTGGAGAACTTCCCCGACGGCGGCGTGTTCCTGTTCGACGAGGACCTGCGATACCTCGTCGCCCGCGGCGAGGGACTGACCATACTCGGCCTCTCGCCGGAAGACGTGGAGGGGAAAACACTTGACGAGGTGTTCCCGCCGGAGGTCGCAGAGGTACAGCGGCCCAAATATCGTGCCGCACTGGACGGAACCCAACAGGACTGGATACAGGAGTACAGCGGCAGACGGTATCGAGTGCGTGCGCTGCCGGTCACGACCGATGACAGTGGGCAGCGCGGCATGATCGTCTCCGAGGACGTTACCGACATGCCCGCGAGCGTGTGACCGTCGGCACGACTCCGACGAGCGGGGCAGTTCGACGCGTTTTTGAAGCGCGGTTGATTGAGAACAGGTATGGCAGAATTCACGGTCGCCGTCTCCGACCCGGAGGACGGCCACACCTACCAGATCGACGTGGACGGACAGGACGCAAACCGCTTCATTGGCCGCGAACTCGGCGACGAGGTCGACGGCGGCGCTGTCGGCCTTGAGGGCTACACGCTGGAACTGACCGGCGGCTCTGACACCTCCGGCCGACCGATGCGACCCGACGTCCGCGGCGTCGCGACGAAGGAGATCATGTCCGACGGCGGCGTCGGCTTCAAGCCGACCACCGACGGCGAGCGCAAGCGCATCACCGTCCGCGGCCGCGAGGTCAGCGACGACACGCGCCAGATCAACGCGAAGATCACGGCCCGCGGCAGCGACGACGTGGCCGACCTCCTCGGCGACGACGACGAGTAAGTCACGTGCCGGACCGCGTTCCCAGTGACCACGACACCGTCGAGACGCATCGCGTTCCCGTCGAGTCGGTCGGCCGAACCGACCGACCGCGGGTCGTGCTCCCGGCGGAACTGGAGTTCGAGGACGGTGACACCATCCGTCTCGCATTGGACGGTGACCAGTATCACGCCGTCGTCGAGACGAATCTCGAGGGCGAGCCGGTGCTCTCACACGTCGCCGACAACCGCCGGCTGGCCCGCGAACGGGACGGGACGAACCGCCTGGCGGAGTGGGTCGCCGAGGGCGACGTCTCGCTCGGCGGCTCGGCACACCTCGACGTGGTCACCGACGGGACCGAGTACGGCCTCCGAACGCCGGGCAAGCGCGTCGTCTATACAGCGACCGACGGGCCGGACTCCTCGCTGTCAGATATCGCTCGAAATCTCGATAGCTGACACCGTTTGCCTCCGTTCTTCTGAATGAATCCGATTTTTGCTGCTGATACTCGCGCGAAACGCTCAATATCGGTGCTGATGTACATCGGGTAACGGACGAATGTCGGAATCAGTGATCGCGGATTTCGTCGGCAAATTCAACTCCGAAGTGGCCGGTCGGGGCGACCCCATCAAGGGTCGGATCGTCCTCTCGCAAAAGCGGCTGGTACTGGCCGCGAGCGAGGACGACAAGCTGACGATCCCGCTGGATTCCATTTTCGACATCGCCATCGGACAGGTGCCGCCCGACCTGGGGGATTTCTTCGACTCGACGGTGACGATCGCCTTCGAGCACAAGGGAAAGCGGCTCGTCGCAGCCATCGAGGCCGGTGACGAGAAGATCGAGAAGTTCGGCACGGTGCTTTTCAAGGCCGTCATCAACGGCACCGAAACGACGGTTAAGGAGCGCGCCCGCGTCGGTGGCCGCGTCACCGACGAGTCGTTCAAGACCGCGAAACTGTTCCTCGCGCCCGGCAGCGTCGAGTTCCGGCGCAGCGACGGGTCGTTCACTATCGACCTGAAGACGGTGTCGGACTTCGACCGGAACACGCGGGAGATCAACGGCAAGGGCCGGCCGGTGCTGACAGTCCGGCACATGAAAGACGGGACGGCCATGACGACGCTGGCCGCGATGGCTTCGAGTCGCAAGATGTCCATCCTCGGGCGCTATCTCCGGCGCGAGTACGCCGAACTCATGGAAGAGCTCAAAGACGTCGAGCTCACGAAGGACAAAAAGGAAGTGCTGGTCGCCATGTACTCGACCGGCGACATGGACGGGATGCCGCTGGCGAGTATTCTCGGCAAGGACTCCTCACAGGTGTCGATGATTCTCCAGGACCTCGCCGAGGACGGCCTCGTTCAGGACGGGGCTGACGGGCCGACGCTCACGCCGACTGGCAAGGTCGTCGCCAGCCGCCACCTCGAAGACGTGAACGCCTGACCGGCGGAACGGTCTCGTCACCGGCTCCCGTCCCTGCCGCGCGTTATCCGAACCGATAATCGCTACCGTAGAGTGATATACGGCGGTTGCCAACTCCGGACACATATGACTAACGGGGTGGTGCCGGCCACGTTCGCGCTCTTCGTCGCGATTCTCGCCGTCGCGTCGGGACCGCTCGTCGGTGCCGTGGATGTCACCCAGCAGGAGACGCCGACCGGCGACGGGAGTGCCGCCCTGTCTGTCGACTCGGTCCCGACGGGACAGGTAACGCTCGAACGAGGACGGTTCGGGTCCGGTCGGTACCATCTGGCGGCACCGCCGGCAGCGGTCACCGTCGACCGCGTTGCGGGGAACCCTGCAGTCAGGTACACTATCGATATCCCGTCGCTCTGGATCACCGCGACGAGCCGGTACGAACTGGCCGGGGCCGAGGGGACGCAGATGGAACTCCGGCCGGAACCCATCGGTATCAGTCCACAGCGGGTCGACCGTGACAGCTACGACGCGATTCTGACGATATGGGTCCGGGAAGGCGACAGAGAGAGACAGGTCCTGCTGGAGCGGATTACTATCGAGGTCGAACGATGAGCGTTCGTGACCGCGTTTCACGCAGCGTCGACTTCGATACCGACGAACTCGGAATCACGGTGCTCCGAGCAGTGTTCGGGAACTACCTCGGGGCGACGCTCTTTCTCACTGCGCTCGCGTGGTTCGGCCTCTACTGGCGGCTGGGGTTCTTCTCGAACGACCAGTTCACGTTCGCGAACGCGCTGGTCGGCGTCGCCGACGGACACCTGTTCATCGACCGGGCAGTGTACGGCCCCGCCTCCGGTGCGTCGCCGGGAACGTATCTCGTCGACGGTCGCGTGTACGGCCGGAACTACGGGATCGTGATCGTCTCCGCCGCCTGGTTGGTCGCGCTCGAAGCCGTCTCGCTGGTGGCCGACGTCCGGGTGGTCGCGATGGGCCTGTGGTCGTTCACCGTCATCGGGGCCGCGGCCGGGGTCGGCGTCTGGCTCGACCGGCGACGGCTGTGCGTCCTTGCCGGGACCGCAGTCGGAGCGGCTGTCTTCGTCGGGAACCTCCTCGTTGCGACGCCGCTATCGACGTACTGGTACCCCCTGCTGGCGTTGCAGGTTACGACCGCACTGGCGGCAGCGTTCACCGCGGTCGTCCTCTACCGGCTTGTCAGTCGGCTCTACACCGGCCGACTGGGCGTGGCCGTCGGACTGACAGCCGTACTCGCAACGCCGCTTGGGTTCTGGGCGAGCCTGCCGAAACGCCACAGCGTCACCGCGCTGTTCGTCGTCTGTGTGTGCTACACACTCTACCGAAGCCGTGAGACAGAGTCCTCCGTCGTTGCCAGACGGTTCAGGGCGCTCACCTACGCGTGGATCGGCCCTGTGACCTGGGTGCACGCGCCCGAGGGATTCTTTCTGCTGGTGGCTATCGCGGCCGTCGACCTGCCGACCGCTCGGTCTAACGGCATCCGAGACCTGTTCGTCGTCGGGCTCGTCCTGTTCGTCTCGCTGGTGCCGTTTTTCCTGACGAACCTGGCGATCTCCGGCCAACCGCTGCAGCCGCCCCGGTTACTCCCGGGATACAGCGGCGACGTGCTCAGCGGCGATGGCACAGCAGGCGGTTCGGCGGGCGGAAGTTCGACGGGCGGGAGTGTAGCCGACGGCGGGCTGTCCGCCTCCGGAGGAAGTATACTGTCGCGGATTCTCGGCCAGTTCGTGGGGTCCTACGCCGTACTCCTCGATCCCGAGCGAGTCGTCCGGATATTCCTCCGGCACGGATACGTCGACAGCCTGACGGCGTCACAGGACGCCGCGGTCAATCTCAGCGTCCTCGAATCGATGCCGCTGCTCGGTGCCGTCGTGGTCTATCCTCTGCTCGCCGCACGTCGGCTCGCTCGCGGAGTCGGCCTTCCCCGTCCGGATCGTCCCGGACGGACGGCCCCCGTCACTGTCGTCGATTCGTTCTCGGTTCTGTACGTCGTATTGCTGTTTGGATTGGCCCTCACGACGCTTCCGCTGCATCACATGTTCACGATGCGGTATCTCCACCCGCTCTACGCGGTCGGCATCTACTGGGTGATACGGATACCGGCGGTCCGTCGCGCCATCGAAACGGCCGGACGGTCGGCCGTGGCGGGGTTCGGTACAACAGTACTGGTCGGCGGCCCTCTGTATCTCGGCGTCATCGCCGCTGGCGACCTAGTTCTCGGTGAAGCAGTCCAGCTATACGCGCTCGCGGCGCTGGCAGTCGCCGGCGCTGTGGGATGCTGGGTGCTCCTCGATACAGCGGTCGGCGGGTTCGAACCGGTCGGTGCGATGATACTCGGTACCGCCGCGGGAATAACGGCCGTTTACGTTCTCGTTTCCGGGGTCACGCTGTTCCCCGATACCGGCGAGTTTCTCCTGCCGCTCTCGCGGGCCGTGAGCGAGCGACTCCACTTCATGCGGCTGTACGGGAGTACCCCGTCGTACTGGTAGTGGATCTCTGCGGGCTGACGGAGGCGCGTCACCGCTCGGCTGGCTCGTCGGCCGCCACAATCGTACTGACTCGGGCGTTCTCCTTGAGCTGCAGTCCCGCACCGCCGACCGACAGCGGCACGCGGGGGAGCGCGTCGACGTGCAGCGTCGGGTGGGTCGCCCCGCGTTCGAGCAGTTCCGTCCGGGGCTGGAGGGTCACCGTCGCCTCACCGGTCAGCGATTCGTTGTACTCGATGAGGTACTGGCCGCCCCGCAGCGTCCACCACTCGTAGTCGTCGTCCGGGTTCCGCTTCTCGCTTGCGTGGGGCGTGACGCCGGCGGGATCGAGTTCGCCGCCGCCGAAGTCGATCCGCCCCGGCTCGACGACCTCGTACACCTCGGCGACGGTCAGGTCGAACCCCGGGCTGTCGGTCTGGGTCGGTTCGTGGACGATATCCGTGACGTACTCGCTGAAGTCGGTCATGGACGACTATACCGGACGAGTGGGCCTAAATGTGGGGCCGGAATGGGCGGCACAACGCGTATTGGTCTCGGTTGCGAAGCACGGCTGTGGCGTACTCGTGGCCGCTTTCGCCGAAGGTGACGCTGGTCGCCGCGATTCTCGTCGTGTTGCTCGCCGGCGCGGTGACGATGGTCGAGCCGGGATCACCGGGAGCGGCGGCCGAGCGCGGGCAGACGCCGACGAAACTGGTCGAACCCAAGCCCGGCGAGAACGTGTTCTGGCCCTACACCAGCCGGTCGCGGTCGGCGTCCGGACGGACGCTGGCGATTAACGTCGTCGTGTACGGCGACACAGCGACCGTTCGCGGCTACCTGACCCGTGGCCGAGACCCAGCCTGGAACCGGACCGAAGCCGACGAGCAGGACATCGATCCCGGCGAGGGACCGATAACGGAGGGCAACGCTACCAACGGCACGCTCGTCGAGTGGGGGGCCGCCACGGGGTCGACGCGCTACCTCTACGTCCACGACCGGACGCTCACCGAAGACCGGGCCGGCGAGGTAACCCGGCGGCCGTACCGTGCGGTTTCATACACCGAGCCGCTGGAGAGGGAGGCCGCCGGGACCTGGATCGAGGAGACCGACCAGCTCCACGACGGTACGTACCTGGGGGCACGTCACCACATCCGCCTGTACGAATCGCCCTACGAGTCGGACAACTGGGTCGCTATCCAGGCCCACAGCGAGCACTGGGACTGGTTCCGGCTCCGGCACACGGTCCATGGCACCGAAGCGGCCCAGAACCGGGTGGAACGCGAGTTCATGGGCGAGCCGTTCGCCGACGGCGTCTGGCGGCTCTACCTGGATAACGCCGGAGGGGGCGGCTCCGACGGCTGGGCGACGGTCATCGACCTCGTCGGGGAGCGTGAGCCCAGTGGGTCCGGCCCGATGGCACTCGGCGCTGCCGGACTGGTCTTAGGAACGGCGGTCCGGCGACACCAGCGACGGAGGCACCGAAAGCGGGACCGACGACGAACTGACACCACGCAACCGCCGCCGCTGTCGGGCACGCCGCTGCCGCGATGGCTCCGGTCGCTGGACCGGCTAGACCCGCGGTTGGTCGGCCGCCTCGTGCGCGGTCTCTCGTACCTGCTGTTGTTCGCCGTCCTCCTCGGGCTCTACCTTGGCGTCCGATTCAGCGGCGTCGCGCTCGAACAAACGTTTCCCGCGGCGGACCCGAAGTTCCTCGCCGCGCTCCTGTATCCGGTGCTCGCCTTCGGTCTCCCCGGTGGGGCGTACCTCGCCGGCCGGAACCTCGACCCGGTCCGGAGCTTCGCGGCGGCGGCGACCGGCATCGGGACCGCGTTCGTACTGGACTACCAGTACGTCGCCGTCACGGCGCTGCCGCTGAACGTGGTACTCCATCGACTCGGTCTGGCCGTCGCGCTCGGTGCGGTCGCCGCCGGGGCGGTGACCCGCAGTGCACCGGTCGAGACGGTCAACCGGACGCTCAGTGCCGGTGTCGTCCTGTGGGTGTACCTCCTCGTCGCGGCGCTGGTGGGCTGGCTGTAGTGATTAGAAGAGCGCGGCACTTTTGACCGGCGAGCGAGTCCCTCCCTGCATGACCAAACACGAGGAGTTCCTGGCCGGCGAGCGGCCTGAAGACGTACTCTTCTTCCTGCACGAGGACGCCGTCTCGAACCCCGGCGCACTGGCCGAGTACGCCGACGAAGTCGAGGACGGCCACGTCCTCGTCCTGCCGGGCGACGACGGCCGCAGCGCGTTCCAATCGGCAACCGGTATCGACCCGATGGGACTGGCCCAGCAGGCGATGGGCACCGAGGGCGACATCGACGACGACCTAACCGGCGCGGTCTGTCCGGTCGCCGAGGAAGAACCTGAGAGTGACCACACGACCCGCTTTGTCTTCGCCTTCGCCGAGGAACAGAACGAGGACGTGGGCGGGCTCTACGCCGAGGGCGACGTTGTCCACGCCTACGCGGTGTGTGCCTGCGGCGAACGGTACAGCGACAAGTGGGTCGTCGGGGAGTAGCGTAGAACCGCATCGCGGAAACCGCGGTCTCGGTCGCGGAGTCTGTCTTACCGCTCGGTGTCCATCCCTTCGTCCGCTTCCTCGGGCAGCCGCCGGAACGCGTCCACGATAGCCTGCTTCGCAACGGCCCCTTGTGTCGTCCAATGGTGCGCGTAGTCCATCATGTCGTCGTAGATGTCGGGCTTGCAGCCCGCGGCTTTCGGGTGGCCGCCGCCGTTTACCTGCTGGGCGACCTCGTGGGCGCGCTCGAAGCTGTCCGTCCCGCGGATCGAGGCGGAGCCGGCGGGCTTGACGATGACGGCGGCGTCTGCGCCCTGCTCGCGGAGCGCCTCGGCGACCTCGTTCTGGGAGCAGCGGCCGTAGGTGACGCCGACCGTCCACTCGCCGACCTCGCGGAGTTCGGCCCGGTCGACGGCCTTCTCGATGAGCGCCTCCTTCTCGACGCGCTTCTCTTCGAGGAACTCGTGGAACTCCGGGGAGAGGTCGGGGCCGTGTTCGCGGACCGCCTCGATGTACTCCTCGGGTTCGCTCCAGTACGAGAGGTCCGCGAGGTCGTCACTGCGGGGGTCGTCTCGGATCCAGAGATCGTGGTCGCGGGTGACGGCGGCGAGGTCGGCCCACTGCTCGTCGAAGTCGTAGTCGAGTTCCGACAGCGCCACGTCGGCGGTACACACTTCCTCGCTGTCCCCGACGGTGCGCTCGACGCCGGCCGCGTCCACGTCGGCGGCGAGGTCGTCGGGCCACTGGTGGTGGTCGAACCAGACGACGCGTTCGACGCGCTCGATCAGCGAATCGAGGGGGGCGATGTCGGACTCGCGGTCGGGACAGAGATCGCAGATAAAGACGGTCGCGTCGGGGTCGGCGTACTCGGCGGTCCATTCGAGCGCCTCCGTGAGTTCGTGTGGCCCAGCGGGCAACAGCGCGCCCTCGCCGTGGGCCTCGCGGATCAGCGCGGTACAGGCCAGGCCGTCGGCGTCCGGATCGGCGATAACGATGACGCCGGCGTTCTGTAGTGTCTCGGCGGCTTCGGCTTCGGCTTGCTCTTCCTCGTAGGAATCCGGGATAAAGAACCCCTCACCGGGGAGTACGGATTTGCGGCCGATAGAGAGGCGGTCGTCGTCGATGAGCCAATCGTCCATGCCCGAGCAAGCGGGCGCGGCGTCAAGAAGCCGTCGGGTTCCGTTACACGTCCTCGCGCTCGGGGTTGGGTTCGCCTTCGAGCTGGCGGACCGTCAGCACCGGCATCGGGGCCTCCCGGACGAGTTCCTCGGCGACGCTTCCCAGCAGGAACCCGTGTTCGCCGTGACGGCCGCGGGTCCCGCTGACGACGACATCGGCGTCGTGTTCCTCGGCGTAGTTGATAATCTCGTCGGCCGGGTCGCCCTCCCGGACAGCAGTGACGAGCTCCTCGTCGGCCTCGGCGTCAGCGGCCTCCAGAATGAACGAGAGGGCGCGGCCGCCAGTGGTCGCCAGCGCGCGCTCCAGCGCTTCACGAACCTCTTCGGGCGTCGTCTCAACCTCGCCGGTGTCGACGACGTACAGCCCGTGGACAGTTGCGTCGAAGCGCGCTGCCAGGTCCAGCGCTGCTTCGACGGCCCGCTCTGCGCTGCCGGAGCCGTCCGTGGCGATGACCACCGTATCGAACATACACCACGCATCGAAGCCGCGACTAAATACACTGTTGGTCACGGCGAGGGAATCTTCGTACGACACCACAGTGCCGGCTCGAACCTCGGTGGCTTTTTGCCGACCGGGGTCACAGTGGCGAGTGATGGACATCGACCTCGTACTCGCGCCGGTCGACGGCAGCGACCAGTCGGAACGAGCGGCCGAGTACGCGATCGCCGTCGCGGAGCGGTACGACGCCGACCTCCACCTGCTGTTCGTCATCGACGAACGGCTCCACCGAGATATCGACAACGGCGACGTGAGTGCGGCCGCGATCGCCGAGGAGCACCGGGCGTTCACCGAGCGTATCCAATCGGCGTTCCGCGACGTTCACGACGGCGCGTTCGAAACGTCGTCCGCGACCGCGTTCTCCGAGACGCGACTGATGCAGACACCGGGCAGCGTCGTCCTCGACGTGGCGGAGGACATCGACGCGGATTTCATCGTCGTCCCGCGCGAGGAAGACAGCGAAGAGGCCGTCGGGCGCGCGGCGATCTACGTCATCGAGTACGCCAGCCAGCCAGTGCTCACCGTCTAGAGGCGGATCGCCATCTCGATCTCGAAACTCTCGGCGCTACTGATCTCGAACCCGACTTTCTCGTACAGCGATATCGCCGGATCGTTCCACCGTTCGACGGTGAGCCAGACGTGGTCGATACCCTCGGCCTGGCCGTGGCCCAGCAGCGTCTCGACCAGCGCCGTCCCGATACCGGCTCCCTGGTAGGCCTGTAACACGAAGATTGCGAGTTCGTGCTCGCCTTCGTTGTCCGGGACCAGCGTCGCGTGGCCGGCGACGGTGTCGTCGTGTTTGGCGACGACGTTGACACAGTCGTCGTCGAGTATCGTGTCGAGCCACTCGCGGATGGCTTCCTCTTTGACCGGTGGGATGCCCTGCGCCCGGTCGGCGGGGTCGAAGTCGAGATACATCTCGACGAGGCTCTCGGTGTCGGCGTCGTCGGCAGGGATGACATCGATGGTGCGGCCCTCGCGGTCGGTGATCGTCCGCGGCGGCTGTGGGAATTCCTCAGCGGGTTCGTCTGGGTACGTGCGAGTCATCGGATGAGAGTCACCGGCGTCTGTGCGTTCAACAGGACAAACTCGACGACGGGGCCGAGCTGTATCTTCCCGAGCGGCGAGCGACCGCCACCGCCGAGGACGATTCTATCGAACTCCTCGCTTTCGGCGATATTCACTAGTTCGCTGCCCGGCGACGTGCCATCGATGTGTCGGAGCGGCGGCTCAAGTCCGCTTTCGTTGATCCGCTCCTGTACCCGCTGTTGGACCGTGTCGAGGTCGGCGTCGCTGTCCTCGTTTTCGAAGATAACGACGGTCAGTTCATCGCCTGTTTCCGATACGCGCTCGAGTGTTTCGGTCAGTGCCTGGTAGGACAGTTCGCTGCCCCCGACACCGAGCAGTAGTTTCATAATCGGGCCATGCATGCCAGCGGTGAAAAAGCCACCTGGCGGACGTGTCACCAATGAGCAATGATCGCGGGCGGCGGCGATACCCTTTTTCACCGCGGGCACGCATTCTCGGCTATGACTGAGGGCGCACCGCCGGACGAGACGGATGTCGAAGCGGCAGACGACGGGTCGGCCGGACACCAGCCGGACGAGCCGGCGGCCACGGATGCGGGGACCGACGACGCCGACGCCTCGGTAGGCGACACCGACGACGCAGGGAGCGACCCTGCCGATCCGGCCACCGAAGAGACGGCACCGGCCGAGTCAGCCAGCGAGGCGACGGCCGCCACAGCCAGTGATGTCCCGTCCGACGTCCAGAAGTACGACCGCTTCAAGAAGATCGAAGGCGGGACCTACGACCGCGCGAACGACTTCCTGCGGGACCGGACCTACATCACTGCCCGCGAGTGGGCCATCGCCCGCCTCTGTGCCGACTTCCGGACCGAAACGGGCGTCGAGATGACCAAAATCGGGGAGAACCTCCCCGAACTCGTCCCGTTCATGACGGACACGTACACGCCACAGGCGGTCAATCAGGCCCGCTCGGCCTTCGAGGATAAAGTCAGGAAGGCCGGGGCAACGTTCCTCTACGGCGCGATGTGTGACTTCTTCACTGCCGAGGACCTCGACGACGTGATGTACGAGGCCACCGAAGTCGCGAAGTTCCTGCTCGAAGTCGAGGGGGTCGACCTCGCCGTCGAGGACGAGATGGAGGCCGAAGACCGGATCTCCTCGGTGATGCGGGAGGTCAGAGAGCAGTCGGCCGCGTTGCGACACGACGAGGTGTGTTGTCCGGAGTGTGGCAACGAATTCCAGGTCGACGAGTGAGCCGCGACTGAGATGAGCGACATCGATCCCGACGCACAGCCGTCGATGTCGGTCCACGAAGCGACACAGAAAGTACTACGGACGGATCTGGCCGTCGGCATCGGCGGGGCGGTGCTTGGCTACGCGGAGGCGGGGACAGCTCTGTTCGATTTGCTACCGGTGGTCGTCGGGTTCGGACTCCTGACGGGCGTCGCGGTGGCTGTCGTCGAACACAACGCGGTCCCGGGCGTGTATCCGGAGGTCGCCGCGCTCGCGTCGTTCATCGTGCTTGTCGGGGCCGTTGCCGGGCTCGTAACGCTTTCCGGGGCGTCGATGTCGGTCGTGCTCGCGGCCGTGCTCTCGGGCTTTGGGGTCGGTGTCATCGGCAACCGGCTCCTCTATGGCATCGTCTTCGACGTGCCGGCGTACCGGCTCACGAGAGTGCGGGAGGAGTCGTAGCCGAGCAGTCGGTGCCCCATCCGACACTGGATTTCAGTCGGGGAAGAACGGCTCGGGGTCCTCGTGGGAGACGGTGACCACCTCGTCGTCGGTGAGCGGTCGGATATGTGAGGACAGTCCGTGGTCGGCGGCAATCTGCGAAAGGTCTTCACGGTCGGTCTGGTCGTAGTACAGCGGCACGAGCACGGCAAGTTCGTCGCCACACTCCAGCGCCACGAGCAGGAACACCATCCCGTCGCCGGTCGCCCGGAACACTTCGGAGCGGTCGACAGTGCGGTCCGCAAGGGCATCGGCGACCCGCCGGAACTCGTCGCCGGGAACCACGACGTCGAAGCCGAGCCGCCGGGTTTCCGGCTCGTACTCGCCGGTCTGTTCGGCCACCGTTTGGGGCTCGCCGGTCAGGACCGTCACGTCGCCGGGGTGGAGTTCGATCGTCTCGCGGCCGTCGTCGCGGTACTGTGACGCCGTGGCCGCCATGTCGTCGATGACCTGCTCCCAGTGACCGACGACGCGGTCGAAGGGGTTCGATTCGGGGTCGGCAGGGTCGTCCATACGCCGAGTGTGGCGGCGGCCCGGATAAATTGTTGGTGGGACAGTGGCACAACAGTTTTACTGGTATTTCGAGAAGAAGCCGACAGATGCGCGACCTCCTAACATTATCTGCTCTCCGGACCCAGTTCGAGACGGACCGCGGAACCGTCAAAGCCGTCGACGGCATCGACCTCACAGTCAGGGAGGGCGAAACCGTCGGGTTGGTCGGAGAGTCGGGCTCAGGGAAATCCGTCACAGCGTTATCGGCAATGGATATTGTCGACGATCCCGGACACATCGCCGGCGGGGAGGTGCGGTTCGGCGCACTCGAGACAGTCACGCGACTGGCTCGGCAGTATCCGGACGCGGTGCGAACAGCCGACGACGATAGCTGGTTCGTCACCATCGACGCGGCAACGGTCGACCGGAGCCGTCTTCCCGAATCGCTTGAGACGACAGCCGACGACACCACGCTGGCCACACAGTTCATCCGGGAAGCCCCGAAGAAGGCCCTGCCAGAGCACGGTGACGCGCCGATCACGATTACGGACGGCTACGTCGATCTGACGGCAGCCCCGGAGCGGGTGATGCGGGACATCCGCGGCGGCGACATGGGGATGATCTTCCAGGACCCGATGACGTCGCTGAACCCCGCGATAACGGTCGGCGAGCAGGTCGCGGAGAGCCTGCGGCTCCACCGCTACGGAAGCAAGCGAAACGACTCGTGGTTCAACGCCGTCCGGGAGATCACGCCCTCGCTGAGTCGCGACAGCGAAATGGACGAGGAGATCCGGTCGGACGTTATCTCGCTGCTGGAAGAGGTCGGCATCCCGGAGCCGGCCGACCGCGTCGACGAGTACCCCCACGAGTTCTCCGGCGGGATGCGCCAGCGTGTGCTCATCGCCATCGCGCTGGCGTGCCGTCCGAAGCTGCTGGTCGCCGACGAGCCGACGACGGCGCTTGACGTGACTATCCAGGCACAGATCCTGGACCTCATCGACGACCTCCAGGCGGACCTCGGGATGTCGGTGCTGTTCATCACGCACGACCTCGGCGTCGTCGCGGAGACCTGCGACCGCGTCGCCGTGATGTACGCCGGCGAAATCGTCGAGGAGGGGCCGGTCGAGGAAATCTTCGGGAACCCCTCGCATCCGTACACGTACACGCTGCTTGAGTCGATACCGGGCGAGGGAACGGAGCGGTTGACTCCCATCGAGGGAAACGTCCCCAGTCTCGTCGACATGCCGGACGGGTGCCACTTTGCCGACCGGTGTCCGTGGGCCAAACCCGAGTGCCGCGAGGGTGAGATTCCGTATCTCCAGCACGGCCCGGACGACGTCACCCACCGCTCGAAGTGCATCCTCGAATCGTTCGACACGAGCGAGTACGGCACCGGCGACGCGGGCGTCGCCGCGACGGAGACGACGCGAACGGACAGGCGGCTCATGGAAGTCGACGGGCTGAAGAAACACTTCTCGCGGGCCGACGACCTGCTGGACAAGTACATCGGGCGCGAGCCGGAGTCGGTCAAGGCCGTCGACGGTGTCTCGATGGACATCTACGAGGGCGAGACGCTGGGGCTCGTCGGCGAGTCCGGCTGTGGGAAATCGACGACCGGCCGGACCATCCTCAGATTGCTGGAACCGACAGACGGGACGGTAGTGTTCGCCGGACAGGACCTTTCTGAGCTCGATAAGGGTGGCCTGCGGGACGTCCGTCGGGACCTGCAGATGATCTTCCAGGACCCGATGTCAAGCCTCGACCCACGGATGACCGTCGGCCAGACGATCATGGAGCCACTGAAGATCCACGACCTCCCGGAAGACACCGGCGACGGCTCCCGCCGCGAGCAACGGGTCGAGCGAGTGGCTGACCTCATGGAGGCGGTGGGGCTCGACCCCGACCAGTACGATCGCTACCCGCACGAACTCTCGGGTGGACAGCGCCAGCGGGTCGGCATCGCCCGCGCGCTCGCCGTCGATCCCGACTTCATCGTCTGTGACGAACCCGTTTCGGCGCTGGACGTGAGCGTGCAGGCCCAGATAATCAATCTCCTGGAGGACCTCCAGGGGGAGTTCGGGCTGACGTATCTGTTCATCGCCCACGACCTCTCCGTGGTGCGGCACATCTGTGACCGGGTCGCGGTGATGTATCTCGGCGAGGTGGTCGAAGTCGCCGACACGCCGGACCTGTTCGCCGACCCGAAACATCCCTACACGCGGGCGCTGATGTCGGCGATCCCGGAGCCGGACCCGACCGTGGAGGCCGACCGGATACTGCTGAAAGGCGACGTCCCGTCGCCGATCGACCCGCCGTCAGGCTGTCACTTTCGGACTCGCTGCCCGGAGATCATCCCGCCGGATATCGATATCGAGCAGGAGACGTACCGAGAGGTGATGGACTACCGACAGCGGGTCGAGGACGAGGCCATCGCCATCGATGCCGTCCGGGAGCAGGCCAGCGAAACCGACAGTACCACGGCGGCGACGGACGGCGGTGCGGACCTCACCGAACCGCCGAGCGGCCGGGGACAGGTGTCGATGTCAGCGTTCGTTCAGACAATGCTCGACCGGTTCTTCGAAACGAATCTGACCGGAGCGAACCGCCGCGTCGTCGAAGAATCGATTGGGCATCTGGCGGACGACGACTGGGACGCTGCCGCGTCGGTGCTGCGGGACCGATTCGAGAGCGTCTGTGAGACACAACACCCCGAACTGGGGTCGGGCTCACACCCGGCAGCGTGCCATCTCTACGACCGGGAAGACGAGGGCCGGAACTGAGCAGTATTATTTAGCTGCACATAACTCTCAGGATATATATCACAGAATCATTGTTCTATCCGGTACAATTATAATATATCTGTTTGAACAAAGTCCCATGTCATCCGGCGATTCTATCGACAGACGGAGCTTCCTTACGGCAGCCGGCAGTGCCGCGGCAGCTGCAACGCTCGCAGGCTGTTCCGGTGATGGCGGTGACGGAACCGAAGGTGGTGACGACGAAGACGGCGCCGATAGCGACGGGGGTGACGGCGGGAGCGATCAGACGCTCGTGTACGCCCGCGGGGACCACCCCGAGAACTACGACCCGCAACAGTCGACTAGTGGCGAGGTCGCGAAAGTCACGAACCAGGTGTTCGATACGCTCATCCAGTTTGCACCCGGGAGCGGCGGCCAACTGGAAGACGCGCTCGCGACTGACTTCTCTCTCGACGGAAGCACGGCGACGCTGACGCTCAGAGAGGGCGTGACGTTTCATAACGGGGAGGAGTTCACCGCGTCGGACTTCAGGGCGACCTGGCAGCGGTTCACCCAGAGCGACTACGAGTACTACCTCGGCGACGAGACCCGATCCGGGTACGGTCCGTTCACGCTTGGCGACTGGATCGAGAGCGTCGACGCGAGCCAGGACTACGAACTGACGATCGAACTCACACAGCAGTACGCGCCGTTCCTCCGGAACCTCGCGATGTTCGCCGCGGCGGTCCTCTCGGAGGCCCAGATCGAAGCGATGGGGGACAGCCAGGCGGATCTCGGAGACGAACCCGCAGGGACCAGTGCCTTCCAGTTCGACACGCTCGACAACCCGAACGAACGCATCCGACTGACAGCCAACGACGACTACTGGGGTGACGGACCGAACGTCGGAGCGGTCATCTTCAAGACCATCACGGAAAACAGCACCCGGGTACAGGACGTCATCAACGGGGCTTCACACATCACGGACAACCTCGATTCCTCCGGGTTCCAGCGCGCCGAGGAGAGCGAGACGGCGACGCTGTTGCGGAAGGACGGTATCAACCACGGCTATATGGCGATGAACATGGCCCGGTTCGAACCGTTCCGGGACCGACAGGTGCGCCAGGCTATCGCCCACGCGGTCAACACCGAGGCGATCGTCAACCAGATCTACCAGGGCTTTGCGACGCAGGCCTCCCAGCCGCTCCCGCCGGACGTGCTCGGGCACAACGACGACCTCGACCCGTATCCGACGGACAAGGACCAGGCCCGGTCGATGCTCGAAGACGCGGGCTACGGCGACGGCTTCGAGTTCGAACTCGCGACGTTCTCGAACCCCCGCGGATACAACCCCAGCCCGGTCCAGACCGCGAACCAGGTGAAGTCAGACCTGGAGGACATCGGCCTGACGGTCAACATCAACCAGTTCTCCAACTTCGGGCCGTACCTGGATTACACGTCCGCCGGCCGACACGACGCCTGTTTCCTCGGCTGGTACACCGACAACGCCGACCCGGACAACTTCCTGTACGTCCTGCTCGACCCCCAGGTTGAGATGGACGCCGTTCCCGATGGGCAGGACTGGGTCAGTTTCGACGCCGACGGGTACAACACGCTCAACGTCTCCGGGTGGGCCAACACCGAGTACATGGAACTCGTCCGGGAAGCCCAGCGGACCTACGCCGAGGGGGACCGTGAGACGATGTACGAGGAGGCCAGCCAGATAGCCTACGACGAGTCCCCGTGGGTGTTCCTCGATTACGCCGAGACCCTCCGGGCGGTCAACGAGGCCGTCGTCGAAGATTCCTACACCATCAGCTCCGTCGGTGGCCCGTATCTCAACACGGTCGAACTGCAGTAGCGTTCGAGGGAACTTCCGAATGAACTGGACACAGTCCCTTTTCAAGCTGATCGAGCCAGTGGTGCCGCCACGCTTTGTCATCAAGCGGCTGCTGTTGCTCGTCCCGGTCCTGTTCGGCGTGGCATCAGTGGTGTTCGCGATTCTCCACCTCGCTCCGGGCGACCCGGCTATCGTCATCGCCGGGCAGCGGGCCTCAGCCGAGCAACTCGAACAGATACGGCAGGAGCTCGGGCTGCGACGCCCGCTGTGGGAGCAGTACCTGAACTTCCTGTGGGACGCAGCGCGGTTCGACTTCGGCCAGTCCTACAGCATCAGCCGCGGGAACAGCGTCCGCTCGGTCATCGCCGACCGGCTCCCCATCACGCTCGAACTGGCGATTTACGGCCAGGCGGCGGGCATCCTGCTCGGGCTGCCGCTGGGCATCATCTCCGCAGTCAAGCAGGACTCGCTGACGGATCACGTCACCCGAATCGGGGCGCTGACGGGTATCTCGGTCCCGATCTTCTGGTCCGGACCGCTGCTCATCCTGCTGTTCTCGACGTACCTCGACGTGTTCCCGACCAGCGGTCGCATCGAATCGACGCTGTTCCTCCCCGACACGTGGACGCTGTTCGGCCGTGAGCTACCCCTCACCGGGATGATAACTATCGATACGATTCTACTCGGGAACACCGAGGCGTTCCTCTCGGCGGCCCATCACCTGTTCCTGCCGGCGGTGGTCATCGGCGTCTACTCGACGGCGCTCATCTCGCGGATGATGCGCTCTTCGATGCTTGAGGTCATCCGCCAGGACTACATCCGGACCGCGCGGGCGAAAGGCCAGGGCGCGAAGATCACGCTGATGAAACACGGGTTCCGGAACGCGCTGATCCCGGTCGTCACCGTCATCGGCATCCAGTTCGGCACGCTGCTTGGCGGGGCCGTCCTGACCGAGACCGTCTTTGGCATCAACGGGATGGGGCTGACCATCGTTACCGCCATCGGCGTCTCAGATTACCCGGTCGTTCAGGGGACAGTTCTCACCTTCGCCTTGCTGTTCACGCTCGTGAACCTCTTCGTCGATGTCACCTACAGCTACCTCGACCCACGGATTCAACAATGAGTACGGACACCGAGACACGAGGCACGCTGGGACGCCTGCGTGCGTCCCCGTTCCTCGCCGACCTGCTGACGAACCGCCTCGCCGTCGTCGGGCTGACGATTATCTTCGGGATGGCCGCGGTCGCCGTCTACGCCCGTGTGACATACGACCTCGGCGCGCTTGCCAGCTCACAGCTCGGCACCGAGGTCGCTGACCGCGCGCCGCCCGGCTGGCTCGGCCCCGCGCCCGCGAACCAGCAGCTGTTCGGGACGGACGCGGCGGCACGGGACATCTACAAGCGGTGTCTGTACGGCGCGTGGCTGGCACTGAAGTTCGGGACGATCACGGTTGGCCTCTCGACCACCGTGGGGGTCGGCCTGGGTATCATCGCGGCGTACTACGGCGATGTGACGGATAACGTCATCATGCGGACGATGGACGTGCTACTGGCATTCCCGCCGCTGTTGCTCGCGCTCGCGCTGGTCGCTATCTTCCCGCGGGACCTCGGGCTCTGGCGGGCCGTGGTGGCGCTCGTGCTGGTGTACACGCCGCGGTTCGCCCGGGTCGTCCGCGGGGCCGCGCTCAAAGTGCTCGAAGACGAGTACGTCGACGCCACGGTCGCGCTGGGCGCGACCGACCCGCGGGTTCTCGTCCGGCACATCCTGCCGAACACGCTCGCGCCAATCACCGTCCAGTCGACGCTGAACTTCGGGCTCGCAATCATCGACCTCGCGGCGCTGTCCTTCCTCGGGTTCGGCGCGCAGGCCGGGACGCCGTCGTGGGGCCTGATGCTGTCCCGCGGCGTCGAGAACGGCCTCCTGACCGGCGAGTGGTGGCTCTCCTTCTTCCCGGGGCTGTTCCTCGCAATCACCGTGCTGGGGTTCAATCTGCTCGGCGACGGGATGCGCGACGCGCTCGACCCGCGAATGCGCGAAGCGGTCGACTGATGGCCCAGAGCGGTTCCCCACCCCGGCTTCGGCAGTACGTCGTGGTCCGGGCACGATTGGTGGGGAGCGGGCTGGTGGTCGGTCTGGTCCTGGGTGCGTCCGGAATGGCGGCCTGGACGCTCTACACCGGTGATGCCCGAGGCAGTGAGGCGACGGTGTTCGCCCTCGGCGCGCTCGTGTTCGGCTTCGGCCTGCTGGGCTGGTCCGGGTCGATACTCGCGGGCCGCGGCATCGAAGCCATGCAGGAGCATATGGGCACGCGAAGCAACTGGACCGAACGCGACTCGCGGCGGGCGATGGCCCGACTGTGTGGCGGCGGCGGCGGTATAATGGTCGGCACGTCCGTCGTCGCGGCGCTACTCTAACCGTTCGCTGTCCGCACCGCGGACGTTCTCGCCATGGTGATCGTAGAACACGTCTTCCTGCGGCGTTGCATCGTCAGCCAGCGCGTCACCGCGCTCGTAGACGACCGTTCCCCGGACCATCGTCCACTCGGGAAACACTGCGTCGCGCCCTTCGAACGGCGTCCAGTCGCACTTGGAGTGCAGGGCCTCACCGCGGATTTCGGTCGTTTCGGTCGTGTCGACGAGGACGAGGTCGGCATCCTTGCCGGCCTCGATAGCCCCCTTCTGTGGCAGGCCGAACACGTCGGCTGGGTTCCGTGCGGTGAGGTCCCGAACGCGCCCGTAGGTGAGGCCGCTGTCCGAGTCTCGGGCTTCAGTCAGCAGGAGCGGGAGAACGGTTTCGACGCCGGGGACCCCGGACGGTGCGTCCCAGATGCTGGCGTCTTTCTCCTCACGGGTGTGTGGCGCGTGGTCGGTCGCTATCATATCGACGGTGCCGTCGACGACCCGCTCGTAGAGCTTCTGGCGGCGCTTCTCGCGACGCAGGGGCGGGTTCATCCGCCCGAACGTCCTCAGCTCGGAGAGGTCGCGCCGGGAGAGCAGCAGGTGATGGGGCGTCACCTCGGTCGTCATTCCGGCCTCGCTCGCGATGTCGACGCCCTCCGGTGTCGAGGTGTGGGCGATGTGTATCGTCGTGTCGTGGTCCTGAGCGACGGCACACGCCCGCTCGACGGCCTTCGCTTCGGCTTTCGCGGTCCGGAACGCGCTCCAGGCATCGGCGTCGTCGCGGGCCTTGGCGTCGTCGTTGAAGTAGTCGGCGTCCTCGGCGTGAACAGTGACCGGCACGTCGTTGTCAGCAGCGGCCTCCAGCGCGTCGGCGAACAGGTCGGCCTCGATACCCATGTCACCGGTGGAGTCCGCGAGGAACACCTCGCCGAGCGCGAACAGACGACGGCGAAGGAGGACGTTCGGAATCCAGTCGGCCGTGACGCCGCCGTTGATGCCCCAGTCAACGACCGAATCGGCGGCGAAGTCGACCTTCTGGTCGAACGCCTCGCCGTCGATTGTTGGCGGGTCGGTGTTGGGCTGGTCGACGACGGTTGTGACGCCGCCGGCCGCCGCAGCCCGCGAGCCGCTCTCCCACGTCTCCTTGTGCGGGTAGCCGGGCTGGCGGAAGTGGACGTGCGCGTCGACCATTCCCGGAAAGAGGCGTTTGCCGGTCGCTTCGATGACGTGCTGGTCGGTCGCGTCGAGGTCGCGGCCGACCTCGACGATAGATTCGCCACGCACCCGGACGTCGCGTTGGTGACCGTCCGGCAGCGTCGCGTTACGGATGAGCATACCCCCAGTCGGCCGGGCGCGCCCCTAAGTCTCTCGGATGGTCGTCACCGACACGTCGCGGCCGTCGGCCAGCGAGCGTTCCAGCGCCGCGATAACCTGGTCGGGGTCGTCGGTCCCGCCGGCGCGGGCGACGCTCCCGACGCTCCGTGGGTCAAACGGGACGTCAAGCGCCTCGTAGACGGGAGCCAGCACCTCGGCGATGGCCTCGTGGTCCCGAACGACGACGATGCCGCCGACCACGGCCATGGACCGGCGGACGCGCTGTGCGAGTCCGGCGATTTTCCCGTTGGCCTGGAGCGAGTGGGACCCCGGACAGAACGCGGCGTCCGGTTCGCCCTCCCGTGCGGTGATACCGCAGTCGTCGAGCGCGCGCTTCAGGGCGGCTTTCGCCCATTCGTAGCGGTCGTCGATGGTCCCCCGCGGATCCTCTGTCGGGACCGCGAGCGAGAACGAGACGGTCGACCCGGAGTAGGCGACAGCGCGACCCCCCACGGCGCGCTCGATAACGGTGTACCCCCGGTCGCGAGCGCCAGCGCGCGCCCGGTCGTAGCCGTCGCTGTTCGCGTCACGGCGGCCGAACGCGACCTGCCTGTGCGGTCGCCAGACGCGCAGGGCCGGCTCGCGATCCTCGGCGACGCGGTCAGCCATCCGACGGGTCCGCTCGAAGTCGGTTTCCGGGTCGGCGGCGCGGCCCCGTAGCAGACGCATACCCGAGCGGTAGGGACTCGCGGGGCTAAAACCGTCCGCCGGTCAAGCAGATGACAAGCCCGTCAGCGACGAAAGGCGAACAGGCGACACACAACCGTCGCGGCGGGACGTGTCGCGCTCCCGCTGCCCCCGCCGCGGTCGTCGTCAGGTCACGGAGGTGGCTGGTCCCGGCATGGGTCTTGAAACCATGGACGACCGTTGTCAGAGAGCGAAGGGTACAGATCGATACCAACCCACAGCCAGTGTTTGGTGTACCGCGCTCGAACCCTGTGAGAGCGCGGCTTTTTCGCCACCGTCAGAGCGGCGCTCTGACGAGCCTTGCGAAGCAAGGCTCAGCAAGACCACGTTTTTCAAGTCGAGCGGAACCAAAGGTTCCGCTGACCATGCGAACGGCGACGAAGTCGCCGTGAGCGGAGAGTGGTGGCAAGCATCGCGAGCCACCCGACGCCGAAAAAGGTGGGACGACAGAGCCATACCGATACACCCCTAACCGCCGTCGATGGCCGTCACGATACCGCGAGACGTGCTCGTCCAGTACTACCGGTTCTCCCTGTACAACTCGCCGTTCGACGCCCACGACGAGGGGTGTGCCATCGACCTCTACCCCGACGGCGAGCGCGCGCCGTCGCCGGTCGCCGGCGAAGTGCTGGACACGAAGACGGTTCGAGCGCCGCCGAAAGCCTACGCCGCCGAACACGACTATCTCATCCTGATCGACACCGGCGGTGTCGTCGCTCGGACGCTCCACGTCGACCCGACCGTCGAACCCGGCGACACGGTCGCAGTGGGCGACGACCTCGGAGAGCTGGTCCGGGCTGGCTTTTTCGCGCCGTGGGTGCCGAACCACATCCACCTCGGGTTCCGGGAGCTCGACGCGAACCCGTATCGTGCGTCGGGGTCGCTGCCGGTCGACGTGGGCGTCGACGTGACGCCGCTGTCCTGGGACGGGACCGGCACCGTCGTCGACGGCGGCGAGACGTGGGTCCGGCTTGACGAGCCCGCTCATCCAGAGCCAGGGGAATCCTTTGTTGGTATCGCTAACGATATCGACGGCGATTCGGGGGTTCTCGATGGCGGGCTCCCACACTATTCCGGCGGTGGGCTACTGGGCGGTGACGGGATCGAAGAAGCAGCTATCGCCGGACAGCGGGTCGGGACGGCCGACGACCGCACGGTCACGTGGGACGAACTGACCGTGCTAGCAAACAGTGAGCCGATTACCGGCATCGCGCTGTTCTGTGGCCGCGAGCGCTTCGGCGCGAAGCTCGTCGGCGAAGGTATCGATCTTTCTGTCGGCGACGAGGTGCGAGTGACCATCGAGCGGGATGTCGGCTCCGCGTAGGACGGTCCGTCCGCCTACGACTCCCCGTATTGCTCGGCGTGGGCCCGCTTCGCCCGCCCGTAGTCCGGATCCGACCGGACCGCGTCGAGGTGCTCCTTGTACGTCAGGGCTATCTCGCGTTTCTCCGGATCGTACCACTCCTGGGGCTCTCTCTGCTCGCCGTCTTCGTACTTTTGTCCACCCGGATATTTCGCGTAGCGCATCGCCCGCGTCCACCCCATCTGGAGGTACTTGCGGGCCATATCCATCCCGACGAAATCTCCCGCGTCGCGGTACTCGCGATAGCGGTCGCGAATCGTTTCGGTGGCCGCGGCAGCGTCCTCGCTGTTTTTGATGGTCCACTCGGGCAGGAGTTCGCTCTTGTACGGCTCTATCTTGAACGCGCCCTGCTCGTCGGCGGTGTGCCGGTAGCGCTCGGGGTGCTCGCGGAAGTCCAGATCGTACTCGGGGCCGTCCTCGACTTCGGTCACGTCGCCGCGAACGGGGTCCACAGCCATCCGTCAGCCGAAGGTGAGTTCGTCTCGCTCGGTCAGTTCGCCGAACAGCCAGTCGGCGTGCTCTAAGGCGTACTCGCGGTGGTCGTCCTCGATGTAGCCGACGGCGTCCTCGACGAGGACCGGGCGGTAATCCCGCAAGCCGGCGCTGGAGGCCGTGTGGAGCACGCAGACGTTCGCGAGCGTCCCACAGATCGCCAGGTCTTTGATACCGTGGGCGTCGAGCCAGCCCGCCAGTTCCGTCTGGTAGAAGGCGTCGTAGGTGTGTTTGACTACCACGAAGTCCTCGTCTTGGGGGTCCAGCCCGTCAACGAGTTCGGCCTCCCACGAGCCCTCGACGACGTGTTCGCCCCAGCGGTCGAACTCGTCGTAGTAGTGGTTCCCGTCGAACTGGTCGGGCGGGTGGACGTCGCGAGTGAACACGACACTTGCGCCGGCCTCGCGGGCGCGGTCCACCAGGTCGGCGCAGGGCTCGACGGCCGCTTCGCTGTCCGGTGCGTAGAGGCTCCCGTCGGGGTGACAGAAGCCGTTCTGCATGTCGACGACGACCAGGGCGGTCTGTGCTGGGTCGAGTTCCATGCGCGAGCGTTGGCGCGGATCGACTACGAAAGTTACCCCGTGTGACTTTTCCCTGTGGTGGCCTACCGTAGAGGTAGATGCGCCGCCCGTTCGCTCTCACCGTTCTCTGTGTCGCCGTGCTGTTACTGGCAGGCTGTCAAGCGCCCGGCTCGCC
The DNA here is from genome assembly GCF_055271655.1 of Haloarcula sp. HT12. Classification (NCBI taxonomy): domain Archaea; kingdom Methanobacteriati; phylum Methanobacteriota; class Halobacteria; order Halobacteriales; family Haloarculaceae; genus Haloarcula; species Haloarcula sp. HT12. The sequence goes on along the minus strand of NZ_JBUXKW010000002.1, from coordinate 610,558 downwards.
GGCCAGCCAGACGGAACCCGGCGGTACCGATCTGACGCCGAGCGAGCCCGCGACCGACTACGGGACCAACGGCTCCGCCCCGCCGGCACCAAACGAAGACCGCCTGGGCTACGAGAACGGCTACTGGTACAACGAGTCGCTGTCGGTGACGACCGACGACGGGCTGAACGAGAGCGAGCGGGAGGCCGTCGTCGCCCGAACGATGGCTCGCGTCGAGGTGATTCGGGGGCTGGAGTTCGAAGAGACAGTGCCAGTGTCCGTCGTCTCCCGGGCCGAGTACCGCAACGGGACGGGCGGCGGCGAGGCCGGCGAGTCCCTGCGCCGGTTCGACAACGCGAAGTTCGAGGCGCTGTTTTTCATCGGCGAGGACCGCGACTCCATCGCCGTCCAGAACAGCAACCGCGGCGAGAGCGTGCTGGGCTACTACAGCAGCCGGCGCGGCGAGATCGTCATCGTCAGCGACTCCGAGACGCCGACGATAAGCCGGGGGACGCTGGCCCACGAACTCGTCCACGCCTTACAGGACCAGCAGTTCGGGCTGGACAGCGACGCGCGGACGCGTGACCAGGTCCAGGGTCGGAACGGCCTCGTCGAAGGCGACGCCGTCGCCGTCACCCAGACCTACACCGCACGCTGTGGCGGCGAGTGGCGCTGTATCGACAGGCCCGATACGTCGAGCGGTGGTGGCGGCGACCGCCACTTCGGCATCAACTTCATGCAGTATTTCCCCTACAGCGACGGTCCCGGGCTGATCGCGGATCTCCAGGAGCGCGGCGGCTGGAGCGCCGTCAACGATGCCTACGACGAGTACCCCGACGGGGCCGCCGAAGTGACCTACGCCGGGCGCTACCCCGAATGGGAGCCCGAATCGGTCTCGCTTGCGGACCGGTCCAGCGACGACTGGGAGCGGGTCAGACCGTCCCGGGACCGTGACCGGCCGGACTACGGCGTCGTCGGCCCGTCGGCCATCGCCGGGTCGATGGCACACACTCTCGCCGACGACTACAACGAGTCGAGCGTCGTACAGACTCGCGATGTCATCAACTACGAGGACGGGTCCCTGGACGCCGACGACCCGTACAACTACGACCTGCCCGCAACTGACGGCTGGCAGGGCGGTCGGATGCACGTCTACGACAACGGCGAGGAGACGGCCTACGTCTGGAAAACGACGTGGGCCAGCGAGGCCGACGCCCGCGAGTTCGCCGACGCGTGGGAAGCGATCATCGACCACTGGGGTGGCACCAGAACCGCAGAAGGGCACTGGATCGTCGAGGAAGACAGTCCCTACACCGACGCTATCGCCGTCAGGGTCGACGGGGTGACGGTCACCGTCGTGAACGCCCCGACGGCCGACGAACTCGACGAGGTCCACGATGCGTAAGGAGCTGCTCGTCGTCGTCGCGGTCGTCCTCGCGGGCTGTACGGTCCCGTCCTTCAGCGGCAGCGACCACCCGGAGACGCCGGCCGGTGAGGACGCAATCGGCTACGAGAACGGCTACTGGTACGACGATTCGGTGTCGGTGACGACCGACGACGGGCTGAACGAGACGGAACGGGAGGCCGTCGTCGCCCGGACGATGGCCCGGGTCGAGCGGGTCCGCGGCCTGGAGTTCAAAGAGTCGGTGCCGGTGTCTGTCATCTCCCGGGCCGAGTACCAGAACCGGTCGCAAGGGAACAGCAGCGGCGGCAGCGGCCGCCCACAGGACCCCTGGAACGACCAGGTGTGGGAAGCGCTCCTGCTCATCGGCGAGGATTCGGGGAGCAGCGAGTCGATAGACGACACGCTCTCGACGACGGTCCAGGGCTACTACTCGTCGAGTCGAGACGAGATCGTCATCGTCAGCCCGACGGAGACGCCACAGATCGACCGACGCACGCTGTCTCACGAACTCGTCCACGCCCTGCAGGACCAGCACTTCGGGCTGAACGGCTCCGCGAAAACCCAGGACACGCAGCTGTCCCGGCAGGGCGTCACCGAGGGCGAGGCCAACTACGTCCGCGTCCTCTACGAGCGCCGCTGTGGGGATGACTGGGGCTGTGTCGCGCTCCCGGATCGGACCGACGACGGGGGAAGCGGCAGCGACGGAGACGGTGACAGCCAGCAGCCGAGCTACAACGAGGGGCTGTTCACCGTCCTCTACCAGCCCTACGTCACCGGGCCGCGGTTCATCGACCAGGTGCGCTCGGAGGGCGGCTGGGACGCCGTCGACGCGCTCCACGACGACTTCCCCGACAGCACCGAGCAGGTACTCCACCCGGAGACATACCCGGACGAGAAACCCGTGAACGTCAGCGTCGCGGACCGCTCCAGTAGTGACTGGAGCCGCTTCGACCACGACCCGGTCGGTGACACGGTCGGTGAGACGTCGATTTACGCGACGATGTACCACAATGGCCAGACCGAGGGGGACCGCTACAGCTACGAGAGCGACATCTCGGCAGGCTGGGGCGGTGACCTCGTCGTGCCCTACCGCAACGGCTCGGGCGGCTACGGCTACGTCTGGGAGACGCGCTGGGACACCGACGAAGACGCCAGGGAGTTCGAACAGGCGTATCGGGCGGCCCTGACCGAAGAACACGACGCCAGCCAGCCCCGCGCCAACGTCTACGTCGTCCCCGAGGGATCGCAGTTCAGCGACGCCTTCCGCGTCGTCCGGTCGGGCAAGACCGTCCGCATCGTCAACGGACCGACCGTGAGCGACCTCGATGAGATTCACCGACCGGCAGGGTCCTGACGGTGGGCGGGCCGCTGTGAGTCGCCGACCGGACCGCTTTTTTTAGTACCCTGAGAACAACGTGCCATGACCGAGGAGTTCGATATCGTCTCGCCAGAGGCGATTCGCGAGGGGCGGGCGACCGACGCCTACTTCGACCGGACGATGGAGGCGCTGGAACATGCAGGTAAGAACCCGGACGTGGTCGCCGAAGTGACGGCAAACCAGTTCGCGACGGGGCAGTGGAAACTGCTGGCGGGGCTGAAAGACGCCGCCGCGTTGCTTGAGGGCCGGCCCGTCGACGTGGACGCGCTCCCGGAGGGCCAGCTGTTCGACGGCGGCCCGGTAATGCGCATTGAGGGGTCGTACCGGGAGTTCTGTCGGCTGGAAACGGCGCTTTTGGGCTTTCTCTCGCATCCGACCGGCGCCGCGACGCGGGCGCTGGAAGCTCGGTACGCCGCCCCGGAGTCGACGGTGCTGTCCTTCGGCTCGCGGCACGTCCACCCGTCGATAGCGGCGATGGTCGAGCGGTCGGCGCTGCTTGGCGGCCTCGACGGCATCTCGAACGTCGCCGCGGGCGAGATCATCGGCCACGACGCCGGCGGGACGATGCCACATGCACTCATGATCTGCTTCGGACGGGGCAACCAGGAGGCGGCGTGGCAGGCCTTCGATGCCGCCGTCCCCGAGGAGACGCCCCGCATCGCCCTGACAGACACCTACAGTGACGAGACCGACGAAGCGCTCCGCGCGGCGGAAGCTGTCGACGATCTCGCTGGCGTCCGACTGGATACGACCGGGTCCCGCCGCGGGGACTTCCGCCACATCGTTCGCGAGGTGCGCTGGACGCTGGACGCCCACGGCCACGAGGACGTGGACCTGTTCCTCTCCGGCGGACTTACTCCGACGACGCTCCGGGAGCTACAGGACGTGGCCGACGGCTTCGGCGTCGGGGGGTACGTCGCCAACGCCGACCCGCTGGATTTCGCGCTGGATATCGTCGAACTGGACGGCGAACCGGCCGCCAAGCGGGGGAAACTCACCGGGACGAAGTCGGTGTACCGCACCGCCGACGGCGGCCACCACATCGGCCTGGCCGACCGCGACGGGCCGGACAACGCCGAGGCGCTGCTGGAACCACTGATTCGGGACGGGGAGATCGTCCGGGAATTCGATCTCGACGCGGCCATCGACCGTGCGGCGGCCGACGCCGAGCGGGTCGGCTACGAGGGCGTGACTGGCGACGAGTAACTGGCGTTAAGTCTCCGGCCCACAAAACTGCGGTATGGTCGACCGCATCATGAAGGTCAACGCGTACACGACCTTCGACCTGCTCGACGGTGAGATAGAGGGCCACGGCTTCGAGGAGGAGGCCCTGGCCGTGCTGAACGTGACCGCGCCGCGCAAGAACCCGGACCACGTCGAACTCCAGCTGGAGATGGACAACACCGACATTGACTCGGTGAAGCCACACGCGGACTCGGTGACGCTGTCGGCGGCCCAGGCCCGCGAGCTGGCCGCCGAACTGGAGGAGTACGCGGGGAAGGTCGAGGACGCACAGCCGGAGTAGCGACTCACTCAGAACTGTAGTTTGATCGTCATTAACAGTCGATAATTCTATGATGTGAAGACACATACCACGAAATATGTCAACCGAGACGCCAGGGAATCCAGCCGCACGGGAACTGGGATACTGCCCGTGCTGTGGCTACCAGACGCTCCCTGAGGGGCGACCCGGATCATACGAGATGTGTCCGGTGTGTCACTGGCTCGACGACCCGATCCAGTTCGGCGACGCGGAGTTCGTCAGCGATACGAACCACGTGTCGCTGACGGAGGCGCGAGAGAACTTCCGCGAACACGGGGCCTGCTCCCCCGACGAGGCCGGGGATTGCGAGGAGCCGACAGATCTCGACCGCGACCCGAACTGGCCCTACGAGAGGTAGTGCTCGGATTCAGGCCGCGAGCGCGATATCAAGGTACAGCATGACGATGACGCCGGCCATCAGGCCGAGCGTCGCGATGCGCTCGTAGCCGCGCTGGTGCGTCTCGGGAATTATCTCGTCGGAGATCACGAACAGCATCGCGCCCGCCGCAAAGCCCATCGCGTACGGCAAGAGCGGTTCGACGGTCACGACGGCGACAGCGCCAAGCACCGCAAGGGGGATCTCCACGACGCCGGAGCGAATCCCGGAGAAGACGGCGTACAGCCGGCGGTCCAGGCCCGCGTTCATCGCCGCGACGGAGACGGCCAGCCCCTCCGGGATGTTCTGGATACCGATGGCGAGCATCAGCGAGAGCGCACCCCCGATCTGGAGCGGGTCGCCGGCGGCCGCGCCGAAGCCGACGCCGACGGCCAGCCCCTCGGGAATGTTGTGCAGCGTGATCGCGAGGATGAACAGGATGACGCCTGTCAGTTTCGACTCGTCGACTGAGAGGTCCTGACTGGGGTTGGCGGCGTCGGACCGCCGACTTCCCGTCAGCAGGTAGTGGGCGTGGGGAACGAGGCCGTCGGCACGGTCCAGAAACAGGCCCCCGAGCGCGACGCCGACGAGCGTCGGAATCGGGTTGCCGCCGGAGTACTCCTCGATACCAGGGATGATGAGGCTCGTGAACGCGGCGGCCAACATCACGCCGGCGGCAAAGCCCAGCGCCGTGTCCAGCGCCCGCTCCGAGGGATCACGCCAGACCAGCACGAGCGACGCGCCGAAGAGGTTCATCGTCGCGATAATGATCCCACCGACGAGGCCGTTTATCAGTGGGTCGGTGCCGACGGTATCGACGAACAGGTCGACGAACCCGGATTGCATTGTCCAGTAGTGTACGTCGCCCCCTCTTGGGTGTACCGACAGTCAGGGAAGATCGTCTCCGGTTCCAGTTTGGTCCCACACAGAACGGAAGCCACGCTCATTTTTTAGCGTTTCAAGTAGTGCTTTCAGGCTGGTAGAGCGCGTATTCGGGCGATTACACGCTGTTTTAGAACGGTTCCGGCGACCCGACGAGCCGTCGCATCTCCATCGCGCTGGAGAAGTCGTCCCGGGAGACCACGCGGGTACCCTCGGGGCCCTCAACAAAGGCGGCGGAAGCCCGGGCCGTGTCGAGTTCGACGAGCGCGTCGAAGGCGGTCATGTCGGAGACGAACCGCGGGAGGTCGGTCTCCATCAGGTCGGCGACGGTATCGGCCTCGCGTTCGGCCTTCGAGAGTTCCCTGAAGTCGGCGACAGTGACGACGCCGACTACGTCGCCGTTGCGTGTGACGGCGAACTCCGTCCGGCGGTCCGCGAACATCCGGTCGACCAGGTCCTCGACGCTGGCGTCGGCGTCGATGGTCGCTTCGAGCGGGCTGGCGACATCGTCGACGGTCAGGCCCTCAAGCAAGGCCGCGAGCGCGACCGTGCGGGACTCGCTGGAGGCGGCGGCGTAGACGAACAGCGCGAGCAACAGGAGCATCGGGGCGAAGAAGATGATACCGACGCCAGCGAACACAATCGCGAACGCGGTGCCGATCCGGGCGGCGATACGTGTCGCCTGGGCGTAGGGTCGTTTCCGCGCAAGCAGCGCCCGAAGGATGCGGCCGCCGTCCATCGGGAACGCTGGGAGCATGTTGAACACGGCGAGAAAGAGGTTCGTGACGGCCAGCCAGCCGACGACAAACAGTGTCACCTGCGCGCTCGCGGGCAGGGCAAACAGCGCGGCGTAACAAGCGATACCGGTCAACACGCTCACTGCCGGGCCGGCCAGTGCGATAACCAGTTCTCGGTTCCACTCCTTGGGCATAGATTCGAGGCTGGCGAGGCCGCCCAGAATCCAGAGCGTAATCGATTCGACCCGGAGTCCGTAGCGCATCGCCGCCCAGGCGTGCCCGAGTTCGTGGAGGGCGACACTGGCAAACAGGCCGACGGCCGCGGCGGACCCGATAACCCACGGCGTCTGGCCCGCAGTCAGGATCGTAAGATCGAGCGCCGTGCCGGAGAGGGCGCTTACGATGCCCGCGTACAGCTCGATCTGGGCCCCGCTGCCGATAATCCAGGCCAGCACCGGCAGGAAAATCAGCAGCGAGACGTTGACTCGTATCGGAATCCCCCAGACCGTCGTGATGTGGAAGTTTCGCACGGCCAAGCAAACGGACAGTGGTCGGGTATATCTTCTGCCTGGGGACGGCGACGAGTAGCGGCCTTATTCAGGGTGTAGCGCGTATGGGTACCCAATGACTGTTCGACACGACGGGCTAACCGTCGACTGGCTGGGGTATGCCACGCTCCGCTTCGCCGGCGAGGACACGGTGGTGTACGTCGATCCGGGCCGATACGGCGTGCTCACCGGCGAGTGGGAGCCCCACACGGCCGGTATCGGCCATCCGCCAAGCAGCGACTACCGCGAAGAAGACGGGGACGTGGTGTGTGTGACCCACGTCCATCACTACGATCCGGACGGTATCGAGCGCGTCGCGAGCGAGGACGCCACCATTGTCGCCTACGAAGGTATCGACGAGCGGGTCGGTGACCGGGACCTCCCGCCGCTGTCCTCGCTGCCCTACGACGTCGTCGAAGTCGGGATGAAATCACAGACGACGGTCAAGGACGTGCCGATCTGGTCGACGCCGGCGTACAACGAACCGGACGGCCCGCATACGCTCCCCGATGGTTCTCCCTACCACCCGGAGGGTTTCGGCTGTGGCTTCATGGTCGCCGTCGAGGGAACCAGAGCATTCTATCCGGGCGATTCTGACGTGTTACCGGGCCACCGGACGCTTGAGGTGTCGCTGCTGTGTCCACCCATCGGGCCGCGGGCGACGATGGACCGCCACGAGGCCGCCGCCCTCGCCGCGACCATCGAACCGGACCTCGTGTTGCCGGTCCACTACAACACCTTTTCCAATCTCGAAGCCGATTCCCGCGAGTTCGCCGCCGACGTGGCCGAAGCCGGCGTCCCGGTCGTGTTGGACGAGCAGTGAGCGAGCGCCCGCGCATCTCGAATTTTACCCGCGTTCGGCCCATTCGCTCCGGTCCCGGTGGGCGTCAGCTATCTCCCTGATTTCGTCCGTCTCCAGCACGCCGCGCTCGGTGACGACCGACACCGCCGACGCCGGCGTCAGGTCGAACGTTGGGTTCGACACGGAGACATCGGCGTTACCGTCGTACACCTCCCCAGAGTCACGTTCCTCCCGGTCCCACTCAGCCCGTGGCGCGATCTTGTCCGTGGCACACACGGCGTAGCAGTCCACGTCCGCGGCGGCGGCCGACAGGGCTGCCGGACGGGTCCCGACCTTGTTAACCACGCGACCGTCCGGGAGGACACGGTCGGCCCCGACGACCAGTGTGTCGGCGTTCCACGCGTCCAGTTCGTGGCCGAAGGCCGCGTCGGTCGTCAGCGTCACCGCGACGCCGTCGGCGAACGTCTCGGCGACCCCGACGCCTTCACCGCCCGGTCGTGATTCGGCGACGAGAACAGCCTCGGGCGCGGCAGCGTCGACTGCCGCACGGACTGTTCCCGAACGCGATAGCGTGGCGAGGCGGTCGCCGACGCGCTCGGCGGCGACGGCGGCAGCGACCCGGTCGGCGGTTACTGCGTGGTTCAGCGTCTCGGTCGCGGCCCGCTCGATTGCCGCCGGCGTCGCCTCGGTAGCGGCGGCCATCGCTCGGTTGATGCGGTTGGCGACGACGACCATCGAGGGGCGCGCCTCGCGGAGTTCGACGGCGAGTGCAGCGATCGCGTCCCAGCCATCGCCGTCCCGCTCGGCGGCCTCCAGGTCGTCAGTCCGTCCGGCCTCCGCAAGGGCGGCCTCGTCGCGTAGCACTTCAAGCGCCCGGAGCGAGAGCCACGCTGACCCGTGGGTCCGGTCCTCGCGGACGGTCGCCACCCGCGGGCGAACGCGGTCCCAGGAGGTCCACAGTCGCGGGACTGTCTCACGGGTCAGTATCTCCGGTGGATGGACCCACGCCGTCTCGGTCGTCTCCGCGTTGGCAGTGACTGTGCGGGCCTCGCAATCGAACAGGAACGGGTGGACGACCCACCGGATGCCCCGCTCTGCGTCGTCGACCTGAAACGAATCACCCCGTCGGACCAGCGTCACCGCATCGGCCAGCCCGGTCTCCTCGTCGATTTCGGCCAGCGCGGCCGTCTCCGGGTCCCGGTCGCGACCAGCATCGTCAGCGACGTGTCCCGCGACCCCGCTCCACTGGCCCCGATACGAGCCGACCGCGTCGCTCCGGCGCAACAGCAGCACCTCGCCCTCGCTGCGCAGGAAGCACGTCACGACGGGGCGTGTCTCCATGCGGGAGGAAACGTTCGGCCAGGACAAGAAAGTCCGGGCGCGGGGGAGAGGAGCAGTGAGGACTCGGGCGCCGTCGGAGCTACAGCGCGTCGAGCAGGCGGTCGATGTCGTCGGCGGTGTTGAACGCGTGGACCGACGCGCGGACGGCCTCGGGGTGCGGTAATGACCTGATAACTATCCCCTCCGACGCGAGTCGCTCGACGGTCGCCGCGGGATCGGCTGCGGTAAACGTCACCAGCCCCGATTCGTATTCGCGCGGGCTCAGCAGTCGGTCGCCGAGGCTGCTCTTGAGGCGGTCGGTCAGTCGTTCGACGCGGGCCTGAATCGTGTCCAGCCCGATGTCTTCGACCGTCTCGATGGCCTCCGCGAGCGCGACGTAGGGGACCGGCGAGGTGGTACCGACCTCGAAGCGGCGTGCACCAGCGTAGTATTCGTATCCATCTGCACTGGGGTCCTCGACGCTCCGGTAGCCGATGCGAGTCTGGCGCAGTCGGTCGTAGGCGTCCGGATTGACGTAGAGGAACCCGCCACCCCAGATTCCCAGCAGCCACTTGTGGCCCGCCGCGGCGACGAAGTCCGCGCCCCACTCGGTCACGTCGACGGAGTGTTGCCCGACGGACTGGACGGCATCGACGAGCACCTGCGCGCCGGCGTCGTGCGCGACGTCGACGACATCCGCGACCGGGAGTCTGGTCCCGTGTGTCCAGGTGAGCGAGCTCAGTGCCACCAGTCTGGCGTCGGCCACGGCGTCTTTCACATCTGCCATGTCCAGCCGTCCGCTGTCGGTCTCCAGCACGCGGACCTCGATGTCGTGGGTGTCGGCCAGTCGGTCCCAGGGAAGCGTGCCGGCGGGGTGTTCGAGGTCGGTCCGGACGACCACGTCACCGGGCTGCCAGTCGATAGCCCCGGCGACCATGTTGACCCCATCGGCGGTGCTACGGGTGAACGCGACGGTTTCGGCCTCGGTTCCGAGGTGGCCGGCGACGACTTCACGAGCCGCCGCGATGGCGTCCCACGCGACCGTGTAGGGGCCGTCGCCGGCCGGCGCGTCGAAGGCGTGGCGTTCGAGAAACGACGTCGCAGCGTCGACCACGGGGCGCGGTGTCGGTCCGCTCGCACCCGTGTTGAAGTACGTACACCGTTCGAGCGCCGGAATCGACGCCCGCAGTTCGGCTGGGTTCATATCCGCCCCGACGGTCCCTGGCGTCTTCAGCCCTGTGTGAGCCAGCAGGCGGCTGGGACGGCGGGTTTCCGAGGCAGCAGTGCGGAATTATTTCCGCGGCCGTCTATTCCCACCATATAGTGTATTCTGTTGCGTTTCACAACGATATTCGATTGTTCTATATTCTCGTATCGTTGCGGTTCCCCTCATCACAGGTCAGATAGAACAAAAGCGTCCGATTCAGTCCTGCTGACACGTACAGCCGCCCTGCTCGAAGAACTCCGCGACGGCGTACTGGCTGCCACATGACTGGCACAGCACCTGCGCGTCCAGGAACACCTCGAAGTCATCGATGTCGATCCGGCCCGTGTCGCGCAGTTTCTCGATGCGCTGGTCGGTGACCGACAGCGTTCGGGTCAGTAGTCGCTGGATGCTTTCGAGGTCCTTCTCGATCTTCTCGTCGTCCGAGAGCCCCTGGTACTCCGCGCCGCGCCACTCCTTCAGATACGACCGGATAGCCTGATACGTGACGAAATCGGTTTCGAGGCTCTCGACGTCGACGCCGTTGCGTTCGAGTCGATTGACAGTGTCCGTCCGAACACCGGTGCTGATATCGTCGCCGGTGAGGTTCTCGTAGGTCGACTCCACGTCGCTTTCGAGCGCGCTCAGGCCAGCATCGACCAGCGCGCGTTCGAGCAGTCGCTTGTTGAAAAACTCTGCGAGATCCCGGAGGCTCATACGCTCTTCGCCGTCACCGGTCCAGCGAGCCTCCATCTCCGCACCGAGTCCGTCGAGTTCGTACTCGTCGATGAGTCGAGCGACCTTGCTCGACGGCCGGCCGTCTGTCGTATTCGCCATTTGTTGTTCCCACGTACGGTAACCGGAACTAAAAGACTACGGGGTTAGATCGAGGTGATACGGTTGAAGTCGTCGTCGAGCGCCTGGGCGTCCTCCGGCAGGAGGGCGACGACCAGATGCTCGGCGTAGTCGGCGAAATACTCGACGAGTTCGGCGATCCGGGCCGAGTCGATGGCCTCCAGCGAGTCCAGCAACATGAACGGAACGCTCTCGTGGAGGTCATGCACCAGATACCCCGCCAGCGCGAAGATGAGGCCGGTCACTTCCCGCTCGCTTTCGCTGAGATGTTCGATGGTGTCCTCGTAGGCCGCGCCGTTCTCGGTAGTCCGGACGATGTGGAGTTCGAACACCGTTCGGTCGACCTTCTGTCGGCCCTCGCGGACGGTCTGCTCGACGCGCTCGATCCAGATGCGTTCGAGGTTCTCGTACTCCAGGATGCCGAGGATGGCGTCCATGTGCTCGTTGAACTCGTCGACCGCGTTAGCCTCGATCTGGTCGATCTTCGTCCGCTTGTCGGTGAGTTCATCGACCAGCGCGTCGCGCTCGTCGCGGAGGTCGTCGGCCCGCTCGACCATCTCCTCGATCTCCTCGATCTCGGCCGACACGTCGTCGAGGTCGGACTCCAGGCTGTCGATCTCGAACTCAAGCTGGTTGGCCTCCCGGTGCAGCGAGAGGATCTCGTCGAAGTCCTCGGATTCGAGGTTGTCGACCTCGTCTTCAAGCGACTCGACGTCCGCGGTCAGCTCCTCACGTCGCTCCTTCAGAGAGGTGATCTGCTCCTCGCGGCGGTCGATCTCGGTTTCGGTCTCCTGGATCTTTCGCTCGACGTTCTCGCGGCGGCGCTGCTTCTTTTCGGCCTCGCGCTGATCGGCCTTGAGATCGTCGAGCTCCGATTTGATGTCGTTGAGGTCCTCGACCTTCTCCCGGCGGAGGTCCTGCAGGCGGTCGACGGTGTCTTCGATCTGCTCGCGGTCGACCGTCGAGCCACACGTCCAGCAGACGACGGATTCGCCATCGTCGCCTTCAAGGAGTTGTTCCGTGACATCGCCATCGGACCCTTCGGGCGCGTCTTCGAGCGACTGGATGACGTCGTAGTCTTCCTCTTCGAGGCGCTCCTCGTTGTACTGGATGAGGCTCTGGAGGTCGGAAATCTCACTGTTGAGCCGCTGGCGCTGGTCGCGCAGGCTCGCGATCTCGTCTTCGAGGTGCTGCTGGTCACCCATCGGCGTCTCCGGCAGTTCGTCCAGTTCGTCGTTGAGCTCGGACCGTTCGCGTTTCAGCGAGGAGATGCTCTCCTCCTGGGCCTCGATGTCCCGGCGGACGGATTCGAGGTCCGACCGCGTCGAGCGGAGTTCGTCGAGCTTCTCTTCGAGAGCGTCCTGTTCCTGGCGGCTCTCCTCGATATCTCGGCTGCTGTTGTCGATCTCCTCCTCGTGCTCGGCCAGTTCTTCGCGTTTGTCCTCGATCTGCTCGCGGAGCTCGGTCCGGCGCTGTTCGAGGTCCGGGAGGTCACGCTGTCGGGATTCAATAGTGGCGAGTTCGTCGTTGATGTCGCCTTTCTCCGCTTCTAGCCGTTCGACCTCCGAGCGGATCGCGTCGATGTCGACCGGCCGCATTATGATCTCGCGGAGGTCGTCGCCACGAGCCACGGACCGGCGCGCTTCGTTGGTTTCCAGCAGGAACGCGAACAGGTCGGCGACCTCGGGGTCGTCGAGGTACCCCTCGCCGTCGAACTGGACGGTGTCACCCGCCCGCGCGAGCGTCCGTTCATACACCTCGTCCCCGTAGGTGAGGGCAACGCTTCCCTCGTCGGCGTCACCTTTCAGCGTTGCCTGCGTGCTCCCCATCGCCGCCATGATAGACTGCAGAAACGACGTCCGATTGGTCGCGTTCTTGCCCGTCAGGACCGTCACGCCCGGTGGAATGTCGACTGCCGTCTCGTCGATCCCACCGATATTGGTTACATCGAAATGGGCGACACTAGCTTCTTGCTTTGATTCTGGCATTGGTCTGCTGTTGTCGGAGAGGATATAAAAATAATTTCATTCCCGAAAACGAAATTACGTAGTGCTGTCCCAGATGTGGGTCGACGCGTCAGACGCAGTAGCGGTGTTTTTCGGCAGACAGCGCACGAAGCGGTAGCCAGCGCCGGAATAACACCTGTACCAATATTATTCCTATACAAAGTCGTCCTCAGAAGGATCGTTCACTATTCTTTGATTCTTTAGCTTTGTTGTGTTTGGCAATTTTTTTCGCTTGTGTAGATCACTACATGCCAACCTATAAGTCGGCGTGATTGGAACCAGATCGTATGACTCGCTACGAGACGTTACTTGAGGTCGAACTGGATGAGTGGGAGAGCGGGTACGGCGTCTTACAGATCGTCGACCCGGACGACAGCGACACCGCCGAGCTACGGTTCTGCTACTTCAATGAAAACGGCAAATTCACGAACCGACCGCTGACGCTCCGCCCCGACGAAGAGACGCTGGACCGGACGACGCGGATGGTGGAGAACCTCGGCTACGTCGCCCGGACGTTCGATCCGGCAGAGATCCGTGAACTCGTCGATACGCTCGGCGAGGAACGGGTTATCGAGCTCGCACAGCTCGTCGACACGCTCGGCGAAGCGCGGCTGGCGGAGATACTCGGGGAGTAAGGATGGCAGATACCCACCCGCTGGTAACTGTCGAAACTGTCGTCCTCGTAGCTCTCGGAGGCTTTGCCGGCTCGAACCTCCGGTACTTCGTCGGCCTCTTTTTGCCGGGCTTACAGGGGACGCTGCTGGTCAACGTCCTCGGCAGTTTCGCGCTCGGCGTGCTCGTGTACGAGGGGCTGCAGGTCGGTGCGCTGGCGAGCGAGACGAAACTGGCCGCCTCGACCGGGTTCATCTCGTCGTTTACCACCTACAGTACGTTCGCGGTGGAGACAGTGCTGACGCCCCGATGGGCTGTCGCGAACATCGTCGGAAGTTACGCCCTGGGTTTTGCCGGCGTCCTTGTCGGTCGTGCGGCCGTCCGTCTGTCCGCCGGGGGTGAGCGTTGATGATCACTGTCGAGCCGGCGCACTTGGTCGGGACCGGTGGCGCTGTCGGCGCCCTCTGTCGCCATTACCTGGTGCAGGTGGTCGGGACGGAGACGTTCCCGCTCGGGACACTCGCGGTGAATGTCGTCGGCAGTTTCGTCCTCGGACTGGTGACGTTTGCCGGTGTGACCGGCGACGCGGCACTACTGGTCGGCGTCGGTGCTTGTGGATCGTTCACGACGTTTTCCTCGTTTTCTGTCGAAACAGTCCGGCTGTGGGAGGACGGCTACGTGGCGCTGGCCGCCCTCAACGCCGTCGGAAACCTCGTCTGTGCGCTCGCCGGGATCGGGCTGGCCTGGGGTATCGCCCAGGTCCTGTGAGTGCTGTCGCGTTGGTAGCGCCAGGCACAGCATCAGACCTCATCGTTGACACGGTCTCCGTCGGCTCCCGCGAAATCGCTAGCCTGCGGTGTCTCGCCGCCGTGGGGCGTCCGCCGCTCGCGGACCGTCACGTGGTGGACGGACTCGGTGCCGTCGTCGACGACGAGCGCGTCACCGGTCGTGTCCGGTAGCCGGGCCGCGAAATTGCCGTCGAGATACGTCGGCTGGGCCGCCTGCAGCGCATCGATATCAGCAGTGCTCGTCAATCGGTGGGCGACGAGCAGGTCCGCCTGCGAGACGGTCGTCGGCGGGACGGCGCTGGGTCGCTGTGTTGCCAGCACGCAACTCACGCCGGGCTGGCGGCCCCGAGTGACGAGCCGGCGGAGCGGACGCTTGGCGACCCCGTCAGTGAACGCGTGGGCCTCGTCGACCAGCAGCCACGGCAGTCGACTCGTCCGTCCGGCCACCCGAGCGTCGTACAGCACAGTCGCGACAGCGGCGAGGACCGCCCCGGCCGACCGCGAAGCGAATCCCGACATATCGAGGACCGTCAGGCCATCGCTGCACAGCATCCCTGTGTCGAAACCTGCGGGATCGAACACGTTCCAGGACGCAGCGAGGGCAAGATGGTTCGCCGCCGCTCGAACAGAACTCGCTGCCGCATCCGAATCGGCCACCCACGAGCGCATCCCATCGAGGGTCGAACACTCACTCGCGGCCCGCCACACAAGTGCGCCAGCGCCCCGTTCCGGATCGAGGCCGAGCACCGTACACCACTGACGCGGGCCGAGCGCGTCCGCGCGAACGCTGGGGTCGACCACGGTCGCCGTCACGTCCGCAGTATCCAGCGGCGTGAACGCCCCCATCGGGTCGACAACGACCGGTGCGACGCCCTCCGCGGCCAGCAACCCCTCGGCGAGGACACCGAGCGCGTACGTCTTCCCCGACCCGCGCTTGCCGACGATGAGACCGACGTGTGGCCGGTCGACATCGAAGTCGACCGTAGCCCCGTGGCTCCCGTCGCGAGCCCGGTAGTGGCCCAGTCGGGCTGTCTCCCCCGTCGTACCCTCGCGTCCGATAACGACCATGCCGGCGGTTGACCCGTTCCGGTATTTGAACGTTCGTCCGAGGGTTCAAGTGCGAATCCGGGACCACCCCTGCCCATGTCAGATTCGCTGTGGCGCGACGAACGCGCCATCGAGGGACTCCCGATTCGACTGGTCATCGCGCTGGTGGTCGGCGTCGCCTGCCTCTCCGTGATGATGAGTACGATCTCCGGAATCGAGACGCTGCAGGTAACGGAAGTCGACGTCGAGCCACAGCCCGAAGTGACCGACCCGGGGACACAGGACGTGGACGTCACCGTCGTCGACTCGAAAGGGTCGCCCGTGTCCGGCGCGACGGTGGTCGCGAAAAGCGGCACGGCGACGCTCTCGTCGGTCACGACGGGGGAGACGGACAGCGCGGGGAACGTGACCCTCTCGCTGTCGCCGTCGCTCGGACCGAACCAACAGGACGGCACAGTGATCTTCGAGGTGAAACCGCCCGCGGGCAGTAGCTACGAGGACGCCCGGTCGAACACCGATATGCTCGTCGTCGAGTCGCCCTAGCCGTCCCAGTCGATCCAGTCCTGCTCCCACCCAGCGCGGGACTCGGCCGCCCGCCGGGCGCGCTCGCGGTCCTCGCGGTGGGTCCGGTTGCGCTCGACGGTGTCGGCCTGCTCGCCCTCGACGAGCATCGGCTGGAAGGCGACGGTGCCGTGTCGCGTGACCGATCCGTCGGCCTCAACGACAGCCAGCGACTGTTCACCGGTGCCCAGGGGCATCACCAGCCGCCCGTCCTCTGCCAGTTGCTGGAGGAGCGCCCTGGGCGGGTCGATAGCGGCGGCCTCAAGCAGGATGCGGTCGTACGGGGCGTACTCTGGGAGGCCATCAGCCCCGTCACGGCGATCCACGAGAACGGCGTCGTAGCCCGCTTCCGCGAGGTTCTGCCGCGCTTCGACGACGAGCCGGCGCGTGATGTCTATCGCATGAACGTTCGCCGCGCCGACGTGTTCTGCCAGCACTGCGGCCGTATAGCCGACGCCGGCACCGACCACGAGCACGTCGTCGTCTTCCTCGGGTGAGAGGGGTTCGAGCATCCGGCCGGCGGTGCTGGGCGAGAGCACGCGCGTCCCCAGACGTTCGAACGGGCGGTCGGAGTAGGCCTGTTGCTCGCCGACGAAGGCCTCCCGGGGGACGGCACGCATCGCTGTCGACAGCCACGCGCTCCGGACGACACCCTTACTTTCGTGTTGCAGGCTGTCGACCATGTCGTCCCGCAGTACCGCCGGGTCCATACCAGTGTATTCGGCCGGAGCTATATCAATGGCGCGACACCGGCCACGTCCCTCGAAAAGCCTACTGGAGTGGGACGAACCGGACGGCGCCGTGGTCGTTCTTGTCGAGCGTCCCGTCGGCCCGCTTCTCCGCCCGGATGAGGCGCTGTCGCCCGTCGCCGATTGGAGCTAGAAGGACGCCACCGTCGCGGGTCTGCGCGACGAACGGGGCGGGGAAATCCGGCGCGGCACAGGTCAGATACGCCCGGTCGTAGGGCGCGTGTTCTGGCCACCCCTCCTTGCCGTCGCCGACCCGAACCGAAACGTCGCCGTAGCCGGTCGCGTCCAGCGTCTCACGTGCCTCCTCGGCCAGCGTCGCGTGGTACTCCACGCTGTAGACGTTCTCGGGGCCGACCAGTTCGGCGGTCACCGCGGCGTGGTAGCCACAGCCCGTGCCGATTTCGAGTACCTGGTCTCCCAGAGACAGATCGAGTAGCTCGGCCATGATCGCGACCATGTGCGGCGCGGAAATCGTCTGGCCCGACCCGATCGGGAGCGGGCGGTCGGCGTAGGCGTCGCGTCGCTTGTCAGCCGGAACAAACCGGTGACGGGGAACCGTCGCTATCGCGTCGAGAACCGACTCGTTAGAGACGCGTCTGCGCAGGCGGTCGACCAGTTGCGACCGCTCCCGGTCCCAGTCGGCCATCCTACCACGCCGACCACGCCGTGGTCGACTCGTCCCTGACGTACAGTCGGTTGATATCCTTCGCGATGCCCATGTCGCCGTCGTGGTCCATGTTCTCGTGGTCGTAGCCGTGCGCGTCGTCGCGGACGTGGATCCCCTCGACAGTGAACTCCTCCTCGCCGAACGCCTCGGTCTCACCGACGACGAACTCGTAGTCGCCGGGGACGTGGAGCTTGAAGCTCTCGGTCTCGTCGTGGGTCCCGTCTTTCGGGTGCATCGTCACGTTGACCGAGACGTTTCCGACGGCCCGCGACCAGATGGTCTCGACGTCCTCGGCGGCCGCGTCGTCCTCGCGGCCATCGGCGGTCTCCAGGCTGGTGATGCGCGCGGTGACGACGGCCTCCTCGGTCTCCAGCAGGAACTCCTCGCCGACGGAGAGTTCCTCGTCAGCCGGCACGTCGACTTCCGCGGTGAAGGAATCCCCGTCCTGGGAGACGACGACGCTTCGCTCCAGCGTCTCCTCCTCGGGGAGTTGTTCCTTGTGGACGTGGTCACAGTCCGTACAGCGGACCGTCACGTGGCCGCCCGGCTTCAGCACCTCGTGAACCGTTTCCAAGTCCGGCGAGCAGGCCGGACACGGGAGGGCGATACGGTCGCCCGGTGTAGCGTCTGTCATATACCGGATTTGACCGTGCTCCCGTAAATGGTCGTCGCCACGGCGTTGCTCGTGGTTCTCACTCGCACAGTCACGCCGACTTTCTTGCGTCGTCGGAACAAACGCCGGGTATGGCCCGCCGACAGAGCCGTGCCGATATCGCAAGCGGTGCCCTCATCGCACTGACAGCCCTGGCCGGCTTCGCGGTCTGGTCGCGCCTCCCCGCCGAAGTCGCGATTCACTTCTCCGCGTCGGGCATGCCCGATAGCTACGTCTCGAAGTCGGTCGGAGTCGTTCTCATGCCGGTGCTGATGCTCGCAACCCTCATTGTGCTGAAAGGGGCGTTTCGCTACGACCCGCCGGAAGTGCCGCAGGTGGCGGCCACCATCACCATCGCGACGATGGCGTTCATGGGTGGGATACACGGACTCGTGCTCGCGTGGAACCTCGGTTACCCGGTGCCGTTCGACCTCGTTCTCGTCGGGTCGCTCGTCTGGGCGGTTTTCGTCGTCGGATACGCGGTGAAGATGGAATACGCACGGGGATAGCGGAGACCGCCGGCAATCGGCGTGCGCTACCCAGGCTTCCATTTTTTGTCGCAAATCCGTTCTGACCTCGGTTCGATCACTCTACCCGAGGAAGTTCCACTTCCTCGCCGTCCGCATACACGGTCGGTTCCGTCAGAATTCCGTCCAGATGAATCGGTGCGTGCACATCGCCGCCCATCGCGTGGTCGTCGCCGATAGCGATGTGGACCGTGCCGCCGGCTTTCTCGTCCAACAAGACGGAGCCGACGAGTTCGGTCACCGCGACGTTCGTCCCGATGCCGAGTTCGGCGAGGTTGTAGGCATCCCGGCCGACTTCTTCGGCAGCGTCCTCGACTTGTGTCCGGATATCGGGATCGTCGATATCCGTGACGTATCCGTCCTCGACCTCGAACGTGAGGCGCTTGCCGTCGAGTTTGCCGTGGGGCCGCATCGTCCCGTCGACGACGAACGTGCCGTCGGCCGTCTCCGGGGCGAGGAACACCTCGCCGGCGGGGAGGTTCGACATCTCGCCGGCCTCGTGGACGATGCCGGTGTCCATGTGCCATTCGCGGGTTCCGATGCCGAACGTGATATCCGTTCCCTGTGGCGACGTGACCCGGATTTCCTCGGCGTCTTCGACCTGTGCCAGCACGTCCTCGCAGTGCTGTTTGATGAGGCGGTAGTCGGCGTCTAATCCCATCAGGAACACGCCCTCGCTGATGCCGGGCAGTGTTGCAACGCGAGCGCCAGCCTCGTTAGCGTCGGTCCGAGCCTCTGTGTGGCTCAGGCTCTTGGTCGTCGGCGCGAGCACGACATCGGCGGTTTCCATCGCGCCAGCGACCGGCGCAGGCGGTTCCGCGCCGTGTTGCTCACCCGGCGGGTACCGAACGAAAACGGCGTCGTCGGTGATTTCGGCGGCGACGCGGTACAGCGCCTCGCCGATCGCTTTCCGCTGGTCGTCAGTGACGACTGCACATGACTCGTCGGGCTGGAGGTTCAGGCACTGTTTGACGGCGGTCTCTGCGGGCGCGCGAAGCGACGAGTTGTCCATACAACTGGCTGCGTACTCCGGCTGAATAACTCTTGATAGACTGCCGGCATACGCTGTGGAAACGCGCGACACCTCGGTCTTTTCGGGTATTCCGTGGCAAAAGTTGACATTCGTCAGAGGTACAACTTTCTGAGTTAATTTCTCCAAATTTTAATCACAAAGAATATACTCTCCCCGAAGGTATGGACGTGCATGCTCCACGTGGGCATCAACGGCTTCGGCACCATCGGGAAACGCGTCGCTGACGCGGTGCGTGTCCAGCCAGATATGACAGTTGCGGGCGTCGCAAAGCGCTCGCCGAACTTCGAGGCAACTATCGCAGACGACCGCGGCTACGATCTCTACGCCGCGGACGGCCGCGAACCGTTCGACGAAGCCGATCTCGCGACGGCCGGCACAGTCCATGACCTCATTGAAACGAGTGACGTGGTCGTCGACACCACGCCGGGTGGCGTCGGTGCGACCAACGCGCCGCTGTACGCCGAACACGACACGCCGGCCATCTTCCAGGGTGGGGAAGACGCTGACTTGGCAGACGTGAGCTTCAACGCCCGCGCCAACTACGAGCAGGCAGTCGGCGCGGACACCGCCCGCGTCGTCTCCTGCAATACAACCGGGCTTTCGCGTCTGCTCGCGCCGCTCAAGGAATCCTACGGCGTCGAGAAATCGCGCGTGACACTGGTCCGGCGCGGTGCCGATCCAGGCCAGACCGGTCGCGGTCCCATCAACGACACGCTGCCCGACCCCGTCGAAATCCCCTCCCACCACGGTCCTGACGTCCAGACGATTTTCCCCGACCTCGACATCGATACGATGGGGATGAAGGTCCCGACGACGCAGATGCACACCCACAGCGTCAACGTCACGCTGGAGAGTGAACCGACCACAGAGGAAGTCACGTCACTGCTGACCGACGAGTCGCGCCTGTTCCTCATCCCGGAGACGCTCGGGATCGACGGCGCGGGCAAACTCAAAGAGTATACTCGCGACGCCGGTCGCCCGCGCGGTGACGTGTGGGAGAACTGCATCTGGGCCGAATCCATCACTGTCGAGGGGCGAGACCTCTACCTGTTCCAAGCGATCCACCAGGAAGCCGATGTCGTGCCGGAGAACATCGACGCCGTCCGCGCGCTCTCAGAGCGGACCGCAAGTGCCGAGAAGAGCATCCGACGCACCGACGAAGCCCTCGGCGTCGGCCGCGGACTCGTCGAACACGACGGCAGCCCACAGCGCGTCGACAGCCACGCAGACGACTAATTTCACCCTAATTCGTGGAATTCGACTTTGCCGGTGTCCGTCGAGAGCGTCGCCACCGAGAACGGTTCGGGGGCCGGCGGGATCGAGATACCGCCGGGGTTGATCCGTTCCGTGTCCCCGCGCTCCTCATGCCCGCGTTCGTGCGTGTGACCGTGGAAAACGTAGTCGTAGTTTCCACAGTCGACCAGCGCGTCGACGATCTCCCCGCTGGTCCCGTGATACACCGCGATGGTGTGGCCGTCGATGGTCAACTCGCCCATCTCGCCGAAGTACGTGCCGAACTCCTCGACAGTGGACTGGAGTGCCCACTCGCCGTCGTTGTTGCCGCGGACGGCGTAAAACGACCAGTCGCCGTCGAACGGCGTCACAGAGAACGGGGCGACGAAGTCGCCACAATGGATGACCGTCTCACAGCCCGCGTCCGCGAACCGCTCGACTGCGGCTTCGACCTGCGACGCGTTGTCGTGCGTGTCCGAGACGATGCCGACTTGCATACCGACGACGTTCAGCCGGCAGCGACTTGAGCGTGTTCCCCTCGTCGGAAGCGCGGTCGCCCCGCAGGCGCGACGCTTTTATTTAGTCGCCGCCTACGACGGCCGATGGCACGGGGACTCATCGGGACGATCGAGCTGATGGTCGCGGTCGTACTCGCCGCGCGGGTCACCCTCCTCGGATTCGACAACCTCGCTCGCGGCCAGACGGCGGTCGGTGCGGTCTTTCTCGGGTTAGCCGTCGCCTTACTGGCCATCGAGTGGGTCGCGCCCTCCCCGACGGACATTCCCGGTGCAATCGCCGGGCGGGCACGCAGTGCGCTCCCCGGCGGGAAACCACCGGACAAGGACGACAACTAACTCTCGTCGCGCCAGCGGTCCGGGTCGTCGGCCGCGAGATACTCCCTGAGCAGCGGGGGGAAGTTCCGGCCCTTGAGATACCGCAGTCCGAAGTCCTCCGCCCAGTTGATGATGCCCTGGTCCTCCGTGACGACGCCGGCGTCCAGTTCCTGTGCGAGTATCAGGAGGTCGAAGTCCTCGCGGGAGTCAAGCACGCCCTGCCGGAGCGTGTCCCGGTACTCGTCGCGCAGATCCGAGATCACCTTGTCTACCTCGGTCATGTGGTCGTGTTCCTCGACCGTTTCGGCCCGCGACTCCTCGGCTTTCCGGACGGCCTTCTCCGAGACGCGGAGGCCGCGGTCGACCCGCTCTGACATCTCGTCGATGAACTCGTACACCAGGTCCGCCGGAATCATCACCTCGTAGTGGGCCGGTGACTTCGTAATGACCCACGTATCCAGCTTCGTCAGCACGTCGTCACTGATGTCCCGGTCCGCTAACATCGTCGTCAGTTCGGCCTGTATCGACGGGGGCATGTAACAGGAGATGTTGTGGACCAGTTTCGCCTCCGAGATGAGATCGAGCAGGTCCAGACAGGCCGCCTCCAGGTCCTCGTCGCCGCTTCTGATTTCCGGGGTGAGAAACAGCGACGTATCGAGGACGAACCGTTGTTTGAGCGGGCGGTCGACCATACTGGCGCTACGATAGCCTGCCACTAATTCCCTCTGGCAGTTCCGGTAGTGACCTGCGCCAGCAGAACTTTGGTGTCATGTCAACAAGGCACACGTATGTCGAGAGACTGGGGGTCGCTGTTCGGCGTCGACACCGACCCCGAAGACCTGCTGGAGCACTTCGATACCGAGTGGTTTCGCGGACAGCGATACCGACACCTCAGCGACGAACGCCACGGTATCGAACGCGGGACTGCAGTTATCGGCGACGTGGTCGTTCGCGGCTATCCGTCGATGCCGCGCGCGCTCGTCCTCGAACCGGCGATCCGGGAAACGTTCGACGGCCCCATCGCCATCGAAGAGAAGCTCAACGGCTACAACGTCAGGGTCGCGCGGATCGACGGCGACCTCCTGGCGTTCACCCGGAGCGGGTTCGTCTGTCCGTACACCACGCGGAAGGTCGAGGCGTTACTGGACGCCGAGGCGTTCTTCGACGACCACCCGGAGCACATGCTGTGTGGGGAACTCGTCGGGCCGGAGAACCCCTACACCGACCACGATTACGGCGGAATCGAGGAAGTCGGGTTCTACGTGTTCGGCATCCGTCACCGCGAGAGCGGGACGCCGATGGGCGTGGAACGGCGACTCGACCGATGTGCGACCTACGGCCTCGACAGCGTCGACCACTACGGGACATTCACCCCGGCGGCGGCCGTCGACGCCGCCCGTGAGCGGATCGACGATCTGAACGCCCGCGGTCGGGAGGGCGTTGTCCTCAAATCGACGGACGGTGATACGGCATTAAAGTACACGACGAGCGCCATCCACCGGGCCGATCTCGAACACGCGTTCGAACTGCCCTTCGACTACGGCCGGGACTTCGTTTTTACGCGGGTCATTCGAGAGGCCTTCCAAGCCGTCGAGTATGGTGAGTCCCCGAATGTTGTCCGCGAGCGGGCACGAGAACTGGGCGAGGCTATCCTCCGGCCAGCAGTCGAGACGATACGGGCGGTGGAGAAGGGTGAACCGGTCGGCGAAACGCACACCGTTCGCGGCGATCCGAAAACGATCGATGACCTGCTGTCGTACTTCCGCGAGAAGGGGCTGGAACTACACGTCGAGCGCGACGAGACAGACGGCAGCCAGCGGGTCGTTACGTTCACCAAAGTCGCCCAGTCGACGCGTGACAAGACGAGATACTACCTAGAAGGTGGGACAATCGACGAGTGAGAAAATCGACCGCGTCAGTCGGCAGCGATGGTCTCGCTGGCGTCGTCGAGCAGTTGCTCGATTGAACGGTCGCTGGGTTCGTTCTCCAGCAACACGTCGATGGGTAGCGTCGGTGCACCGTCGACAAGGTTCTCCAGCAGGACGAGCCGTTCGCGGGCTCGGGACATCCCGACGTAGAACACGCGCCGCTCGTTGTCGGTCAGCGTCGGCACGGGGCTGGTGTGTTTGGTGAACTCCTCAACCCCGGGCACTTCGATGCCCTGCTGGTCGACGGTCGCGGCCATCTGCTCGACGACCTTCTCCGTGAGGTCGGTCGCGACGAACACGTGGTCGGCCTCGCGACCTTTGGCGGAGTGGATGGTCCCGACGCGGACCCGGTCGGCGTCCATCCCGGTGTAGTCGCCGTTGAAATAGGCGTCGACGGTCCGTTCCTGGAAGTTGGTCACTTTCCGGAGCATGTCGCCCGCCGAGGCCGCGTCGGGGAGGAAGGGAACGTGGTCGCGGACCACGTCGGGGTCGATTTCGATATCGGCGATGTCCTTGTCCTCGTGCGATTCGTCGATCTCTTCGAGCGCGTCGAAGAGGTCGTCGCGCTCGCCGGTCCCGAAAGCGGAGTCGACGAGCATGTCGGCGAGGCGGCGCGCTTCAAGCACCGTGAGCGGCTCGTCGGCTTCGACGGCCTCCAGCCCGTTGACGTACTGGGTGAGCCGGTCGGTCCACATCCGCTGGTCGGTGAGACAGGAGAAGGGGATCCCGTTGTCGATGAACTCGTCGATGAACTGGAACATCTGGTAGCGGGCCCGGAACAGCACCATCACCGTCTCGTCGGACTGCTCGATGGTTCGCGTGACGTTCCGGGAGAGGTCGAACATCGAGGGGTTCTGGACCGCCTCGACGCGGCCGCCCTCCTTGCGCGGATTGAGGTCTTTCTCCTGGCGCTTCTCGATGTGGCGTACCTCGCGGTTGACGACGTTGAGGATGCGCGATGGGAGCCGGTAGGAGTTCGGCAGCACCTCGTCCTGGGTAACGACTTCCTCGAGCAGGAGATCGGGGTCCGCGCCCTGCCAGGCGTAGACGACCTGGTCGTCGTCGCCGGCGATGAGCACCCGCTCCATGTGGGGCTTCCACTCGTCGTACACGTCGTACTGCAGCGTCGTGATGTCCTGAAACTCGTCGATGATAAGGTAGTCGACGTTGGGAAGCAGCGAGCGCTGGGCGACCCGTTCGAGCATGTCTGCGAAACCGGTCAGGTCGTTCTCGCCCTTGTAACTACGCCAGCCGCGGATGGCGGCGGGCACGTCAACGCGGTCGTCGTCTGTCGGCCAGGTCGGCGTGTACTTGTTGCCGGTCTGGGCGTTGTCGTCGATCTCCGGCGGCAGTCGGACCTCCTCGTCGTCCCACTTGAACGGCACGTCGTACCAGTCGGCCACGTCACGGCGGGTCCGCTGGAGCCACTGGCTCGTCGCGATGATCTTGTTGCCGAGGGTCGTCGAGCGGGCAGAGCGGCGACGCGAGCCCTCGTACTCGTCCTCGTAGTCGATGCCGAACTCCTCACAGAAGGCTTCCTTGTCGTCTTCACCGACAACGTCACCGCGGGAAAGGTTCAGCAGTTCGTACGCCTTCGCGTGCATCGTACAGACGTTTCCACGGAGTGCACGGGGGGACAGGCCGAGTCGGTCCGCGAGCCGCTCGCGGATCTCGGCGGCCGCCGCACGCGTGTATGAGACAACCAGTACGTCGCGGAAATCGACGTCGTCGTCTTCCAGCAGTTCGTCGACGCGGTCGAGCAGCGCCGTCGTCTTCCCGCTTCCGGGCCCACCGAACAGGCGGACAACCTCGGTGGTCGAATCAGTCATTGAACATGTAGTGGGACCGCGGCCAAATAAACAACGTGCTTTAGCGGGACGACAACTGACAGGCGCATCCAAACGGGTTTCTCATCGGTACAGCGACACGTACAACATTGCGAACCCGATGATGAACGGGATCGTCTCCGACATCTGGAAGAAGACGCGGACGATGGCACCGGTCTCACCGGCGCTCAGCTGTGTGATCACGCTGGAGATGGCGACGCCCATACTGATGAACGCGAAACCGACGAACGCGTACTGGAGGCGTTCTGAGGGGCGTTTCCGGTAGGCCTGGAAGCTGATCAGGGTAATACCGAGTGTCAGCCCGAACACGATCATCCGCATCAGGATGAGCGCGCCACGTGCGATAGCCACGCCAGTCGTCATACGGTCACTCCTCCGCTGGAGGGCGAACTCATTCCGGGTTCAGCTCGTCCCAGAGCTGACTGAACCGGTCCGGGAGGTTCTCTTCCCGATAGATGCGCACTTTGTACTCCTCGTCTTCGAGCGAGATGACCGTCGACTCGAAGTTGGACTCGTACACTTTGTAGTGGTTCCCGTCCTCGGCGACGAGCGTCCGGTCGGTGACGAGATCGTACTCGTCAAGTAGTTCGATACGTCGATACACTGTCGGCAGCGAGAGGTCACACTCCTCGGCGAGTTCCTTCGCCGACTGCGGTTCCCGACTGATCGCGGCGAGCACGCGGCGAGCGTGCTTATCGCCGATAGTATCGAGAATCTCCTCGATGCTCTGTTCCTCAGCCACTACACCAAAATTCGCGTCATATTATATAAGCGTTTTCGAGCACTGTGGTGGTTTCACGTTCAGAAAACACTGCCCCGTTTATATGACGATAGCCACTGTACCAGTCAGTGCGGATCCCGTTCAGGTGAGACGATGTCCGGAGACAACCTCCGTCGCGTGACGACGGGCAAGAGGCAGGGCCAGACAGCCGATGAGCGAGTGACCCCGCTCGGCGGTACAGAGCGCCCGGAATCGCATGACCCACCCAGTCGTGACGCCATCACGGAGTCGCTGTTGGATCCGGTCATTGACGACGTCGTCGACGGCGATATCGCGGTCGATGACGGCCTGGTCACACAGAGTCTGGAAGAGATCCTCCTGGCGATGATCGCAGTCGCCGATGGTGGCACCCACGGCACCGGACTTATGGAGGCACTCGAAGACCAGTTCGGTGCCGAACTGAGTCCGGGGACTGTGTACCCCCGGCTGCACGATTTAGAGGCAGACGGCACGCTCCAGATGCACGAACTCAT
Organism: Haloarcula sp. HT12; assembly: GCF_055271655.1. Taxonomy (NCBI): domain Archaea; kingdom Methanobacteriati; phylum Methanobacteriota; class Halobacteria; order Halobacteriales; family Haloarculaceae; genus Haloarcula; species Haloarcula sp. HT12. The sequence goes on along the minus strand of NZ_JBUXKW010000002.1, from coordinate 583,792 downwards.
CCAGACGAAGCAGTACGGAATCGCGGACGACGCGGCTGCAAAGGAGCAGATCGCGACGTCCGCGTACCAACATCTCGCGCTCGGGCTGTTTCTCCATGGATCGCTCGATGCGCTGTAACCATCACTAATCGGTCGGTCAACCGGCACACGACCCCCCAGCCGTTGGCTGGCTGACCGAACATTCCCACTTCCGTTCGTGATAACGTAATGCAGTCCCTACTGTCTACGCCGTTGTGGCTCGACATTGCGCGTAGCGGAGCGCATCGCCGGCAGAGTGTTCGCTGTCCGTTCTGCAGGTCGGTACCGCCACTACCGGATGGAGCACAGAAGAGCGAAAAAGCGGAGTATCCTTACCGTACCGGTGTCCAGCCACACACCGAGCACTGTGCCGCTGTCGACTCGTGAAGACCGCCACAGTCAGGGCACTGCTTCTTGTTATAGCTCTCTTCCCAACCACTCTGGTCCACGTCGTGGCCACGCTGGGAGAGGAACTCGTCGAACATATCGTCACTACTCGGTGCGGACGCCATACATGCTATGGTATATCACACCAGTATATAGGTTTAATGGTATTGTGAAACATTGCCATGAGTAACGATACATCACGCGCGACGAGACAGCCACTCACAGCGGGCCGCGCCATTCAGGAGCCGGATTCCAAGCAGTCGCTACCGAAGAAACGGTCGTACAGCACACTCGTGGCCGGGGTCCTCCCGTTAGCCGTCTGTCGAAGCCGGGTGAGTGTACTCGACAGTGATGCGGGTGCTCGCGATGAGCGCGTTCGCGATGGCCTCTGTCGCCGTCTCCTGTTCCGTCCCGCCCTCGACGGACAGCGCCTCGCCGAGCGCGAACACCTGAAACCGGTGTTCGTAGGGTTGGCCGGCCGGCGGACACGGCGGTTCGTATCCCGGCTCTCCGGGGGGCTGTTTCCCCTGTCGAGCGCCCCCGAGCGTATCGAGGGACGGCTCGCGGGGGAGCCCGGCGGGGATCCGCTCTGTCCCCGGTGGAACGTTCCACAGCGTCCAGAACACCGGCTGGCTGAACACGCCGCCGTCGTACTCGGCGGTGACGGCAAGCGCCGCCGTCGGTTCCGGCACGCGCTCGATCACAAAGGGCGGCGAAACACCGTCGCCGTCGCAGGTGAACCGGGCCGGGAGCTCGTCCCCGGAACTGAACGCGGGGCTCGACACGTCGAAGGCCGATGTTGTGTCGTCCGATTGCCCAGTACAGCCCGCGTTCCCGACCAGTGCTGACACACCGAGCGTCTGGACGAAGTGGCGACGGCGCATGCCACAGTGGGAGGGACAGGTAGTAATTTGCCTTGTGATACCGCGCCACGCACTGCTACGAATCCGGGGACGGGACACCACTGGTCCCTATCAGGGCGAACATGTTCCCTCGCGTCGCCAGCGACTGGGAACGTCTTACCCCCTTCTTATTTTGGGATGACTGAATTCCAACCACATGGAGCTCAAACGAAAAACGATCGCGAAGGTGATCGCCGCCGCGTTCGTCTTCAACCTCGTCGTCATGGGGGCCGGCGCGTGGGTGGCGTACCAGGAAGCGCCACCCATCCCGGAGCAGGTCGTCGGACCCGACGGCGAGACGCTCGTCACGGGTGAGGATATCCGCGACGGAAAGAAGGCGTTCCAGAAGAACGGACTGATGAACCACGGTTCGATTCTCGGTAACGGCGCGTATTACGGCGCGGACTACACCGCCGACTCGCTGGAGTTGAAAACCCAGCACATGCGGACCTACTACGCCGAAGAGCGCTACGGCACCGAGTACGAGTCGCTGTCGACGGCCGAACAGGCCGCCGTCGACGATGACGTCAAACAAGATCTCAGTGGGGAGTACCAGGGCGGGAACATCGAGTACTCCGCCGCGGAGCTGTACGCCCACCAGCAGGTCCGTCAGGAGTACGTCGAGCGATACCACGAGGGGAGCCACGAGCGCGGCGTCCCCGAGGGGATGATCGATTCCGAGGCCGACGCCCGGCAGTTCGCCGACTTCGCCATGTGGACGGCGTGGTTCTCCCACACCGACCGCCCGGACGGCGACCACTCCTACACGAACGACTGGCCATACGAGCCCGCCGCCGGGAACGACGCGACCGGCGCGGCGATGACCTGGAGCGTCATCGCGATGGTCCTCCTCGTCGCCGCCGCCGGTGGCGGCATCTGGCTGTACCAGTCCGTCAGGCTCCCGGAGCCGTCCGCCGACTCCCTCTCGGTTCCCGAGCCGGGCGACGTGAGCATCTTCCCCAGCCAGCGGGCCGCCCTGCGGTTCATCCCGGTCGCCGCCGGGTTGTTCCTCGCGCAGGTGTTGCTCGGCGGGTTGCTCGCGCACTTCTACATCGAACGGGCCGGGTTCTTCGGCATCGAGGAGATCTTCGGTGTCCACATCCTCCAGCTACTGCCCTTTGCGATGGCGAAGACCTGGCACATCGACCTTGGTATTCTCTGGATCGCCGCGACGTGGCTCGGTGCGGGACTGTTCCTCCCGCCGCTTTTGACCGGCCACGAGCCAAAACGCCAGTCGACGTACATCGACGTGCTGCTCGGGGCCATCGTCGTCGTCACCGTCGGCGGCCTCGGCGGCATCTGGCTCGGCTCCCACGGCTACTTCGGTGACCTCTGGTGGCTGTTCGGCAACGAAGGGCTAGAGTACCTCGAAGTCGGGAAGGTCTGGCAGGTCGGACTACTCGTCGGCTTCGGCCTGTGGGCCGTCCTCTCCATCCGGGGCCTGAAGCCGCTGCTGGACCGCGAGCCGGTGTTCGGTCTCGCACACATGATCCTGTACGCCGGCGGCTCCATCGCCCTGCTGTTCACCGCAGGGTTCTTCTTCACCCCGGAGACCAACATCGCCGTCACGGAGTTCTGGCGCTGGTGGGTCGTCCACATGTGGGTCGAAGGGGCCTTCGAGTTCTTCATCGTCGCCATCATCGGGCTGACGCTGGTGTCGATGAACCTGCTCAGCCGCCGCAGCGCCGAGAAGGCGGTCATGCTCCAGGCGCTGCTGGTGATGAGTACGGGCGTCATCGGCGTCTCCCACCACTACTGGTGGGTCGGCATGCCCGACATGTGGGTCCCCATCGGGAGCGTGTTCTCGACGCTCGAGCTGCTCCCGCTGGTGTTCATCCTCTACGAGGCGCTGGGCCAGTACCGGGCGATGTCCGAGACCGGCGGGTTCCCCTACAAGCTCCCGTTCATGTTCATCATCGCCAGCGGAGTCTGGAACTTCGTCGGAGCCGGCGTGCTCGGCTTCTTCATCAACCTCCCGCTCATCAACTACTACGAGCACGGCACCTACCTCACGGTCGGCCACGCCCACGCCGCGATGTTCGGGGCCTTCGGCTTCCTCGCGCTGGGGATGGTCACCTACATGCTCCAGCTCGCCATCGAGCCCGGTCGCTGGGACGGCTCCTGGCTCCGGGCGGCGTTCTGGTGCTGGAACGTCGGCCTGGCGCTGATGGTGTTCGTCTCCGTGCTACCCGTTGGCTTCCTCCAGCTGGAGGCGGCCTTTACCGGCAGCTACGCCGCGGCCCGGAGCGTGGCGTTCTACAACCAGCCGCTCGTCCAGACGCTGTTCTGGGCGCGCCTGCCCGGTGACACGCTCATCATCCTCGGGACGGCCATCTACGCGGCCGACCTGGTCCGCAAGCGGTTCGTCCTCCGGGCGTCCGAGGACGACCCCACGGTCGAAGACATGGCCGTCGCGGAGGGCGTGATGAGCGACGACTAACGACGGCGTTCCGGGCAGAGCGCGTTCGGACCCCGATCAAACGCTCCCGAGTTCGTTCGTCCAGAGGTGTTCGATGTCGGCCTCCAGATCGGCCGTATCGAGCGCCTCGACGCCGGACAGGTACTCGCGGGCGTCAGTGAGATGCTGCTGGACAGCGGCCACGTCCTCGACCGACTTCGCGGCACAGAGCGAGATCCGCGCCCGGTTGATCTCCAGTCGCTCTCCAAGGGCCTGCGTCACCGGGATATCGTGGTCGTCACTAAGCTGTGCCATGCGGTCCAGCACGCTCGTCGGAACTTCCAGTTGAGCTGCAAGGTCTCGCGACGGCAAGTCGACCGTAACGTCGGTCGTCTCACACTCACCCTCCCCCCACGGCGCGATAACGTACTCCTGTCCCTCTGTGGACATGTACCACTGGACATTCCGGGCACCCATATTTACTCACAGGCTAACAGGAAGAATGAAGCGTATACCGGTCGGTTCGCCGGCGTTAGTCGTCGGCTTCGGCCGACTCCGCCCGGGGGATCGTCACGTCCGTGAGCCCCGCTTCGATTTCTTCGCGCCGGTCCTCGAACTTCCCGGGCAGCACCAGTCGGCCGCCGAGGTCGTCGAGCGGCTCGTCGCTGTCGTAGCCGGGGTCGCTCGTGGCGAGTTCGAACAGGATACCGCCGAACTCCCGGAAGTAGACCGACCGGAACCAGTGGCGGTCGATCTGTGAGGTGGGTCGCAGTCCCGCACCGCGGACGGCCTCGCGCATCGCCTGCTGGTCCTCGTCGGTCGGCGTCTGGAAGGCGACGTGGTGGACCGTGCCGTGGCCCTGTCGGCCGCCCTCAATAGTCGGCAACACGTCGACGTACTTCCCGACGGACCCGGGCGCGGCGAAGCGGGTCCGCTCGTCGCCGGGCGTGTCGCCCTGTGCCTGCTCGGTGCCGACTTCTTCCAGTCCCATCTTCTGGAGCAGGTCTTCGGTCGGTTCGGGGTCGGCGAGCCACAGCGTCACGGAGTGGAAGCCACGGATTGCGGCGTCTTCGGGGACGAACTCCGTCCACGGCTCGGTCGGGTCGTCGTCAGGAATCTCGACCTCGACCAGTTCGACCGGTAGCCCGTCCGGGTCGCGAAACGGGAGGACGGTCTCGCCGAACCGCTCGACGCGGTCGTCGTAGTCGACGCCGTACTCGTCGAAGCGGTCCTCCCAGTAGTCGAGGCTGCCCTCAGGAACGCGGAACGCAGTGCGTGAGACCTGTCCGGAGCCGACCTTCCCCTGTGCGTGGTCTTCCCACGGGAAGAACGTCATGCTCGTGCCCGGGTTCCCCGCGGCGTCGGCGAAGAAGAAGTGGTACGTGCTCGGGTCGTCCTGGTTGATCGAGCGCTTGACGAGCCTGAGACCGAGCGTCTCGACCCAGAAGTCCATGTTCTGCTGTGGGTCGCTCGCGATGCACGTGACGTGATGAATTCCCGGTGTGGTGACTTCAGTCATGACTACGGATACGCACCGGAGCTACTTGAGTTACTGCTGACGCGAGTGTTACCGGGTCACGGTCGGTAGAAGCCGATAACACTGGGGCGTCTCGTGATGGACAGCAGCTATATATGACACTGGTGGGACATTCGCGTATGGCAGACGCGGACCGGACAGCGATTCTCGGCGGGACGTTCACACCGATACACAACGGTCACCGGGCGCTACTGCACAAAGCGTTTCAGACCGCGAGCCACGACGGCCCCGGCGATGGCCACGTCATCGTCGGACTCACCAGTTCCGAACTGGCCACGGAGACGCGTAGCGACCCGGCACACGTCGAGCAGTTGGGTGCGTACGACGACCGCCGGAACGCGCTCGATGCCGAGTTAGACCAGTTAGGTGAGTCGTACACCGCCTCCTACGAGATTCTCCGGTTAGACGACACGCAGGGGCCGGCCGCGACACGAGCGGACGTGGACGCGCTCGTCGCCTCGCCGGAAGCAAAGGCGCAGCGCCGAGCCTACGAACTCAATCAACAGCGGCGGGAGGCGGGGCTCCACCCGCTGGAAATCCACACGCCGCCGTTCGTCGTCGCCGAGGACGGCACGCGAATCAGCAGCACCCGGATTCGGAACGGCGAGATCGACGTGCACGGTCGGCTGCTCGACGGATCGGAGTGACGTAGCGGTCGGTCGTCTCCCTCGCGATCAAAACGTCACTCCCCATTATCCAAGCTGGCTGCGTCCAGCCGTCCGGCGGCACCGTCGACGGTCAGTGGCACGTCCGCCGTTCGGCCGTCGAACAGTCTGACGACCTGGGGCGGGCGCAGGTCACAGTCCGCCAGCAGGTCAGTGTCGGTCAAGATGTTTCGGGCGGTGTCCTTCGCGGCAATCGTGCCGGTGTCGTCGAGCAGCACCACCCGGTCCGCGACGTGGGGGACGAGTTCGGTGTCCGGCGTCGAGACGACGAGCGTGACGCCGTCGGCCGCGAGTTCGTCGAGCAGGTCGAGGATCGTCTCCCGGTTCGCGGCGTCGACGTTGCTCACCGGTTCATCGAGCAGGAGCACGTCCGGTTCGACGGTGAGTGCGCTGGCGAGGGCCGCCCGTCGCTGTTCGCCGCCGCTGAGACGGAACGGCGGTTTCGACAGGAGGCCGTCGAGATCGAGGCGGTCGGCGACGCGCGCAACGCGGCGGTCGACTTCCTCGCGCGAGCAGTCCAGTTGCGCCGGCCCGTATGCGAGGTCCTCGCGGACAGTCGGATTGAACAGGTAGTCGGCGGGGTTCTGCGTCAGGACGCTCAGTCGACTGCGGACAGTGTCGGCGTCGGTCGTCTCCCCGAAGTACCGAACCTGTCCGCTGTCAGGGTCGACCAGGCCGCCCAGCAGTTCCAGCAGCGTCGACTTGCCGGCTCCATTGGGACCGAGCAACGCGACGCGCTCGCCGCGTTCGATGGATACGTCGACCCCGTCGACGGCCAGCGTGTCGTCAGGATAGGCATACCGGAGAGCGGTGGCCTCGATAGCAGTCACGCGACCACCACCACGACGGCGAGCGCGACGACTAGTCCGAAGGCGAGGTCGGCCCGCCCGAGCGGTTCCCGGGGCTGTGTCGGCGTCGAGCCAGTGCCGCCACGGGCGCGGGCGGCGCGCTGGACCCGCTCGCCGCGTTCCAGGCTCCGGACGAGAAACGAGCCCACGAAGTGCCCCGAGTCGCGCCAGTTCCGGCGGAGGCTCGGCTCGGCGATAGTCCGACTCCGGCGAGCGCGGACCATCCGTTCGAGTTCGGCGAAAAAGAGGAGGAGATAGCGGTACGTGATCCCGAGCAGCGAGACGGCAATCGTCGGAGCTCGGAGCCGACGGAACGCCGCCAGCAGGTCTGCGAAACGAGTCGTCAACAGCAACACGGACAGGAAGCCGACACACGCCGTGACGCGGACAGCGAACGTGAGCACGTAGTCGACGCCAGCGGCCGAGAGTGGGAGCGAACCCAGCGAGGGGCCGCCCATCAGGACGGCCTGTGGCGCGACGACGACGAGCGCGAACGCCGGCGGGCCGGTCAGCCGACCCAGGAACGTACGGATGGGGACCCGCGACAGCGCCGCGAGCACCATAGCGAACAGCGCGAGCGCGACGACCGTCGACAGCGTCCGCTGTGTCACGGTGAGCGTGACGAGCGCAGCGATGCCGACGAGCTTGACAGTCGGCGTGACAGCCTGGAGAAACCCGTCTCGATCCGGCAGCTCCTCTGCGAGCAGGAACCACTGGGCGCTGGCCGCGATGGCTGCGACAGTCCGGTCGAGCAGGTCGCTGCCGGTCATGCGCTACTGCTGCCCGTCGGTATCCGCCCCGAGTGCGCGACCGATAGCGGCACCGACGAGAAGCGTCAGCGCGGTGCCGACGACGGCCGACACGAACGTCCCGGTCGCCCCGCCGAGGCCGGGGACGCCGTAGTCCGGGAACAGCGCCGTCCCGACCGCGGTGGCGTGTTCCGTCGCGCCCGTCGCCTCGGCGGCGTTCTCAAGCGGTTCCGCGTAGCCGACCTGGCCGGCCGCCCACCCGAACGCCGGCGCGAGCAGCGTTAGAATCACCAGCGCGGCGAGCGCACGGGGCAGCCAGTCGGGACGGTCCCAGGCCATCAGGCGCTCACCTCCGGCGCGGCGTTCGGTCGGAGGTCGGGTCGAGCGCGGGCCAGGTACCGATACACCGAGGCGGTGATGGCCCCCTCGATCAGCCCCAGCGCGAGGTGTCCGACACCCATGATCGACAGCGTCGTCAGCAACTGGTACTGGAACGCCGAGGAGAGGCCGAGCTGGAGCGCGGCGGTCAGCGCGCCAGCCGTGATTCCCAGCCACCCAGCGGCGAAGGCGGCCCGGAACTCGCCGTAGGGAACGAGCAGCCGATAGATCCCGTAACCGACGTACACCTCGACGACGGCCATGTTGAACACGTTCGCGCCAAGCACCACGAGCCCGCCGTCACCGAAGACGAGCGCCTGAATCGTGACGACAGTGGCGACACAGAGCGCGCCCAGGTGCGGGCCGAGGAGAATCGCCGCGAACGCGCCCCCGACGAAGTGGGCGCTGGTCCCGCCCGGGATCGGCCAGTCGAGCATCTGTGCGGCGAAGATACTCGCCGCGACAACGCCGAGCAGCGGTGCGCGCGCATCGGAGATGTCGCCGTTGACACGCTTCGCAGCGACGCTCAGAACGACGACCGCAAGCGCACCGAACAGCAACGCAAGCGGTAGATCGATATACCCGTCGGGAATGTGCATGCTACCCGGGTCTGGCCCGCGCGCGGTAATAATACTTTTTCATCAAGCAGTATTACCGCCGGCGAGTGAGTATTACCGAAGCCCAGGTATCCATATGCCAGCCCGCACCTATCGACACACATGAGTGAGGATCTCGACCGGATCAGCCTGACACTCCCGTCGTCAATGGTCGACCGGCTCGACGGCATCGTCGACGAGTGGGAGTACGCGAGCCGGTCGGAGGCGATACGGGACTCGCTACGTGACTTCTTTGCGACCTACGAGTGGGAGTCCGGAGACGAGCAACACCACCACGGGACCATCGTCATCGTCCACGACCACCACGTCTCAGGCATCGCTGACGACCTGCAGACGGTCCAACACGAGATGGCCGATATCATCACCTCCGTCCAGCATATCCATCTCTCTCACGACACCTGCATGGAGACGCTGGTCGTCGAGGGCGCGGGCGGCAAAATCACAGAGTTAGCTAATCGTCTCCGGGCGATTGGCGGCGTCCAGCAGGTCAAGGTCGTCGTTGTGGACGAGTGAGCGGCGGTGTGGGAGAGCGCCCTCGAATGTACACAACCCCTCGGCGTGGTAGAGTGCGTGACGGGTTCGACTGCGCGCTGACGATGGGGCGAAGGCCACTCTCAACTGCAGCCGGTGGTTCGTGAAAATGCCTCTCCTGCGTATGTGGTTCTGGAAGGCAGCCGACACGGAACCCGATACCACCCAGTTCGGTGTTCCGATGGGCAAAAGTACGACCCAGACGACACCAGTGGCGCTCACTGGCGGAGCCACCACCACCCGCTCACAACTACGACCGCCGCGAGTATGGCCGCGCCGACGACGAGAGCGGTGTCGCCGCCCGGCCCCGGCGGTTCCGCGATGGTTACTGACACGAGTGACGGTTCGGTCCGAACCGCGTCACCGTTGGTCGTCTCGGCGGTCGCGTTGAGTGTGACGGCGTGCGTGCTCTCGACCGCGTCCTCCGAGACAGTGAGTTCGAAGCCGAGCAGCGTGGTCTCTCCAGGATCGAGGGCGCTGACGAACGCGGTCGGGGACTCGCTGGTGAGCGGCGGGGCCGTCGCGAGCCTGACCCGCACGTCTTCGAGGCGCGTGTCGCCGACGTTCGTGGCTCGCACGCGAAGCCTGTTGCTCGTATCGATGCCGTAGCTGGCGTTCACCGTCTCGAACGCGAGGCGGTCGGGCTGTGGCGCGACGTCGCCTCGGAGTTGGAGCGGCGTGCTCTGTCTGTCGTCACCGCTCTCCCCCTCGTAGCGGACAGTCACGTCGAACGGGCGAGGGCCGGCCTCAGCCGTCGGGGTGACTGCCGCGTCGAACGAGAAATCAGCCGTGGCGTCCGTTTCGATATCGCCGAGGGCGTACGTCGTCTCCGCGAACCGGACGTTCGTCGATGGAGAGGAGATGACGACCACGGCATTGCGTGCCGGCGTGGGGCCGCGGTTAACGACCGTCCCGCGCACCTGCCCCTCCTCACCGACAGTCAGCGAGACGTCGGGGTCGCGGACGGCGAAGTCAGGGTCGGGCGCGACGGCCACACCGATGCTCGCGGGCCTGGCCGACGCGTCGGCACCCCGGTCGGTCCGGTAGTCGACGGCCGCGTCGAGTGTGTAGGTCCCGCCCTCCGTGCTGGGCGGCGCGGTCACGTCGAAGGTGAACGTCCGCTCGGCCTCAGACGGCCAGTCCCCGACGAACCGAGTGCTCGCATCCCCTCCGTCAACGGCGAGTGCCCCGCCGGCCGATCGGAGGGCGAGCGTGGCCTCGTTCGTCCGCGACCCGTCGTTCCGGAGGGTGACGGCGAGCGTTCCCGACCCGCCGGCCGCGACGTCGCTTTCGACGTCGGTGACGGCGAACCGTCGGTCGGTCTGTGGCTCAACGCCGACGACGCTGGACTCGTCGGTCTGCCGGACACCGCGGTCGTCGTCGAACGCCGTGGTCACCCGAAACGGGTACGTCGCGTTCGTCGCCGTCTCGGTCGCCGCAACTACGTATGTGAGCGTCCGTCGTTGCCCGGGGTCCCACGCGCCGGCGTACTGGCTTGACGTTCCTGACGACCCGACGCGGACGTCGGGGTCCAGCGAGCCCAGCGAGACGGCCGTCTCGTTCGCCGCCTCGCTGCCGACGTTTTCGAGGGTCACGGAGACCGTACCGACGCTTGCCGGCCCCACGTCCGCCTCGGTGTCGACGACGGCGAACCGGGCCTGCTCAACGACCCGGACTGTCACGGACAGCGTCCGCTCGACTGTCTGCGATCGGGAGAATCCCCCGCCTTCGTCGATCTCAGACGTGTGCGTGTACGCCACGCGCAGGGGGAGACGATAGGTCCCGGGCGAGGCGTCCTCGTCGACCGAGATGGTGAACGGGACGGCCCGCTCACCGCCGTCAGCAATACTCCCGACGCTCTGCCGGCCAGTGGTGATGGAGAGGGGCGCGTCGCCCGCCCGAAGCCGGGTACTGACGCCGGTCGCCGTGAGGACGCGCCGGTTCAGCTCCGGGTTCGTCGTCGACATGGTCTCCAGTTCGCCCGCGTTCGTGAGCGTCACCGCAAGGGTCGCCTCCTCGCCGGCGACGACGCGATTCTCGGCGAGTGAAGCGGAGAGCTCCGGTTCCCCCCTGACGAATCCCACGACTACGCCGGAGACAAGCAGCGAACAGATGACCACGACGGTGAGCAGCTTCGCGCCGGTGGCGAGTCGGCTCATGCGCCCTCCGTCGATCGGTCCGTCTCAGTGGCGATTCCGCCGTCGCGAAGTGTGGTAGGGTCGTTCATTGGGTATCGGTGGATCGGCAGTCGGTGGCATCGGTCACGCCATCAGATGTCCCGCCGTTCGAACAGGACGACGCTCACGCCGACGCAGGCGATGGCCCCCGCCGAGCAGGAGCAGCGCGCCGGCCATGTCGTAGGTCCCCTCGTTGAGGATGTCTACAGGGCTGAAGTACCGCGTCGGGCTGACGGCCCCGAGCCATTCGAAATCGGTGTCGCTGCTCACCGTGTCCAGCAGGAACAGTCCGAACACCGCACCGATCCCGCCGCGCTGGGCGATGTCGGCGCGGTCTAGGCGGACCGACAGCAGCAGGCCGACGGCGGCACACATCAGCAGATACGGGATCGAAAGCAGGTGGAGGGCGAACAGCGACACCGGGTCGATCGTCTCATCGATAGCGAGGAGGCCGACATAGACCACGAACGGCGTCACCAGGTTGACGCCGAGGACGGGGACCAGCAGCGAGAGGTACTTCTCGACCGCGACCCGCGAGCGCGATATTGGCGTCGCGAGCAGCATGTCCAGTTTCCCGGTCTCGACGTCCGCCGCAACGAGCGCGCCCCCGCTGTAGGCGACGTACAGCCCGAGCAACAGGAGCCAGAGGAACTGGTACATCTCGATCGAGAGGAACCCCTCGACGGTCGAGAAGTTCGCCGACCCGATGAACCCCTCCTGGAGTGCCGGCGGGAGGCTCTCGACGTACTCGTCGAAGTCGACGCTCGACTCGGCGATGGACGGATACAGGAAGACGATGAGCAGCGCGTAGATCGCAAGCAGGACGGTGAGGACGGCCGTCCCTCGCATCCGTCGGCGGCCCTCGTAGCGGGTCACTTCGAACATCAGTCCTCTCCATAGAAGTGCATGAACACATCTTCGAGCGGCGGTTCCTCGATATCGAGATCGACGATGTCGTAGTCTGCAAGCAGCGACACGAGGGTGTTGTAATCCCCAGTGAACGTGAACTGGACGCCGTCGTCGAACGTCTCTCGGTCGAGGATGCCGTCACCGCTTAGCCTGGCGAGATCGGCGTCGGACCGCGTGTGGACCCGGACGCGCTTCCCACCGCGCCGGAGCAGTGTGTCGATCTCCTCGAGGGTCACAAGTTTCCCCTCACGGATGACCCCGACTCTGTCACAGACTCGTCGGACCTCGCCGAGAACGTGCGACGAGAAGAACACCGTCTTGCCCTCCGCTCGCTCTCCCCGGATAAACTCGTTGAACGCCTCCTGTTTCAGTGGGTCCAGCCCGGAAGTCGGTTCGTCCATAATCACCAGTTCCGGGTCGTGCATGAACGCCTGAACGATGCCGACCATCTGTTTGTTGCCCCGGGAGTACTCCCTTATCTTCCGGTCGAGCGGCGGATCGAACAGCTCCAGCAATTCCTCGCGCCGCTCGTCGCCCTTCAGCGACGCCTGGTAGTCGAGGTACTCGCGGCCCGTGACCTGTTCGTCGAGACCCGGATCACCCGGTAGATACCCGATGTCGGCCTTCGCTTCGAGGAGTTCGTCTTCGTCGCGAACGTCGCGGCCGAGCACCGTCGCGGTTCCCTCGGTCGGCGACTGGAAACCGAGCAAACTGCGGATCGTCGTCGTCTTCCCCGCACCGTTCGGCCCGAGGTAACCGAAAATCTCGCCCTCCCGAACGGTGAACGTCAGGTCGTCGTTGGCCCGAACGTCACCATACTGTTTGCTCAGCCCCGAGACCTCGATTGCCGCCATAGCCGCATGTGATGACAAGAGTACATAATATTTCGTACCTTTTGACGGCCGAACCCGCGATTCGTCGGCGCGTTTCCGGCGGACAGATTTGCGAAATAGAACACGCCTGGTGGAGGCCCTGAATCGCCTAAATATGCTAGCCCACAACCCTGCTATCTGTCGATGAGCCGCCATGGGCCCTGCCGGTTTCGCGGTTCCGTCATGCGGTTGCTGAAAGTAAGTCGGTTAGTCATTGTTACACCTCAGGGAGATAATCACGGCGCTGTTCGGACTTCTCTCGCTCGCCACGGCGGTCGTAATGCTTGTCGAGAATCTGGTCGCTCGCGTTCAACCGGTCTGACACCACACGGCGCGGGACATCCTCACGCCGATACGCTGTCACCCTGCCACTCCGAACATCGTGCGGTGACCGGGCGGATGGGCACGTTGAAGCCTTCACGGTCTCCGTAGCTTCGCATTCCTCCGGGTCGCGGTCGTGCGGGCATTCGGCTCCGCGCCAACATGGGCGGGTTACCCTGTACATCGTCGTCCGGAACGTCGATGTAGAGGCACGACCCTGCGAAGTCGTAATGAGCGGCCGACGCCCGTGTTCGTCGAAAACCGGTTCACGGGGACCGTCAATGTAGTCCTGCACCACAGTGGCAACATGCTCACTGATTGCGTTCCAGCGCTGGCCCTTCTCGCCGTTCTTTAGCGGCGTGTCGGACTGTGGGCGATGGACAAATTCGACACCTGGATTGTCCTGTTCGAGTTCACAGTCATCGATATCCAGGCCACGAATCGCACCCATGCGGGCCCCGGTATGCCACAACAGCAGGACGATGACATGGACCCGTGATGCGTACTTGTACATCTGGAGGTAGTCGAGAATCACATCGGCGCGCTCGGGGTCGAGCGTAGACGCACTCACCTCGCCAGCGCTGTTGATTGTCGGGAGCGGGACTTTCGTCCGAAGGTCTTCGGGAACTGCATCCACCTCAGCAGCGAATCGAAGGAACGAACGAACTGTCGCCAGCTGGCCCCGTAGAGTTATGGGCTCGATTCCCTCGCGGCCCTTCCCGTTCCCCTCTCGACGCCAGACCCGATAGGCGTACAGGTCCCGCCCCGACAGATCGTTCAGATTCTCAATCCCCTCTTCGCGGCAGAACTGCTCGAAGGCTTCCAGACGATACTCTTGTGACTGGATCGTGGATTCGGTGAGTTCGTCCTGTCGGGCTTTGAGATACATGTTGACGGCCCTGCCGGGTTCCAGCGGTTGGAGGTCATCACTCACGCTTTCCCACCCCCGCGCCCCAATCCCCCAATATCATAGCTCCGGGTTGCGCAGTTTGAACAAGTCGGCTCGCGGGTTCGTGCATCGATCCCGTCAGCGTCAGCTCGACAGGTGGCGCAACTGCCGTCGTCAGAACTATTCGATTGCGATGCTTCGGTGTTCGTGCGGGGCTGTAGCCCCGTAATGGTGGATTCGCTCATATTGCACAGAGTGCGAAGCCACCTTTTCGGGCGGTGTACCAGACCGCCCGTTCTTCACGAACCAAGGAGAGTCATCTTCAACCGAGTTGGGAGCTTCGCATATCGACAAACTGGCCAGTAATGCATAAATGCATTGCCAACTATAATTTTAATATAATAAGTAAAATTGGGTTATCAGTGAGACATAAGATACTCTATACCGATGTTGGAATTGAATGCGTCAATCGGGCTCCTGGATGACTATCTGGGATGATCGGATACTGGAAATCATCCACGAAGAAGAGTCAGGCACATCAACTGAGCTCGCAGAGCGGGATGAAATTCACATAGCCCAGTCTACCGTCTCCCGACGTCTCCAGAAGCTTGCCGACCATGAACTCCTCCGTTCCCTCGGAAACGGTGTTTATATTCTCACTGACGAGGGTGACGCATATCTTGAAGAGGAATACGACGCCGAAAAAGAGCGGTACATCAACGGCGGCGGATCTTCTAACGAGGAAGATGGAGCAGATGCAGCTGACGGTCCCGGAGTCAATAGCTGAAGACGTTGCCCTGAATCATGTCACGCAAGCCCGCCAAATGGATGGTCCCGTTAGATGAACGGATACTCGAAATACTGAAGGCTGAAGGCTGGTCATCGCCAAGCTATATTGCACAGAAGGTATCGCTCCAAGCCTCTGTGGGCCGTGTGCGTGAGCGCTGTCGGATGCTTACGTACGCACAGATGATCGAACCGCTAACCCGTCAGTTCCAGAACTACGATATCACGGGGTACGGACTGCGGTATCTGGAAGGACGGTTAGATGCGAGTGATCAGCCACGACCATCAGCTAAGAAAGTTTTGTGAGGGAACGGTCCTGTAATTAAGTCTATTACCAAGGCCACTAACGGTCAGAGAGAAAATTAGGTGATAAGGATGAGTAGTCACGCTGTGGCGTGTAAAATAATAGTTTTCAACGTATATTATTCACACCCCAAAAGTAAAACATAGCCAACAGTCGATGAAACTACCAGGTTTTGATAATTGTATAATTGTCAAGTAGAGGGTCTGAAGTATCTCATGATACACTGTAACAAGTTCTTTCAAATACAAGACGTGAGGAGAGTAATCTGCTGAATACAGAACGCGTTTCTCACACGAAACCCAAAATGGATTTGATGCCGTCGAATCGTTTAATACAGTATACAAATGCTAAGATTCCCGATCTAGGTTTTGCTGGACCGTTCGATGTTTTTTATTCCAGAGTCTGGGTGCAATGGAGTGACACTAACAAATAGATCTTCAGCCTCAAGCCGTAATATTAGTTGGCAGTTGTCAAGTTTATTTAATTCACTTGGGAGATTTATCCGATGATATCCTCGATTAACATCCCATAATTTTATTTTTCCTATAGATCCTTTTCCGCCGAATGTTAATATACGCTTTCCCGACTCTGAGAAAAATAGCGCTTGTTGGTCTTGGAAAAAGACGGAAGGATCAATCAAGCATTGAAGTGTAAAATTACCGTTTACACTGATTGCACGCTCAACGTATTCGGGCCCTGAACCGACTCCGATGGCATCGTCAAGCACTTGATGTGCGCCTACCGCGTTTTGAGCATCAAAACCTAATATTTTGAAGTCGTCAGGTTGGTCGAAGTAATGAGGTATGAAATCACTAGAGTAATCCAATATAGTAGTATCACCTCTGGGCCCGTTGACTCCGACAATTGCCCCCGGATTGCCATCTTCTTCTCTTTGACCAATTTGTTGAAGGAAAACTCCGTTGATAACATCGTTTCTTTGAACAATCTCGCCAGCTACTTCGTTTTTTAATTGTTCGTTTTGATTCGGGGTTAGGCGAATTTGCTGAGGGACCTCAATATGTATAATATTTTGTCGATCATTTTCGAACTTTTCGCTCACATCCTGTATTATACCCGCCAATTTGCTCGGTAAATTAACGGACTTCTTGTTGGCTACTTTAGGACTCGGGCGTTTACATTCCACATCCATAACTGGCTCAGTGTCCGTGACCCTAAACTCTGGAACTTTCTGATTGGACGAATTTTCGTCTATTAAAGAAATATTGTGACCGTCATCAACATAGGCAGATGCGGTTCGCAGTTCGTGGATAAAATCAAGCGGTTTGTCAATCAGATCTGACTTATATAAGTCCTTGATTGATTTTTTAACACTATCCCCCTCAAAATCAATTATTTCGGCGCTGGATAGATTGCGCACATGATATCCGAGTTCAAAAAATCGGATTGCCTGACTAACCTCGGCGCTGCTCAGATCTTCTACTTCCTTTCCTTCGTTTATAATTAGCCGGCTCGACTCGTAGTAATCCCCCAACTCTGTCGATATGACTTCCTCTTTGTTGAATTCCTGTTTACCGATTATATTCAGAACTGCACTGTAGTCTTGCTGAATATTTTCTTCCGATAGTGGGCCCCAGAGTGGCATATCAATTTGATTCGTTTTGTTATAGAATAAAGTTGTATGGCTGCATCTGCAGACAGGTTTTATTCACTTACTCACAATTTATTTGGAGGAGACAATAGCCCTCCATGTAGACTAAGTCCTCTATATTTCACACGGTTTTCCTGACAGGTGGCGAGCAAGTTAGTGAATCGATCAAGGCTTGAGTTCCCTTATTGAGTTATTTCCAAGGGAAAGCTTGGAAATCAGCTAACGACTTTCACATATCAACTACAACAGTCTCCTCAATTTTGATTTCATACGTACCAGGAACACGTAACGTCTCGGCGATTTCTCGTTTCTGCTGAACCGTCAAATCGTCACGGGCCAATACTTCTCGGATTCGCTCGTCGATTCGCCAGGAGAATTCAGCAGAGCGCATGAGTGCCTTCGTTTTGTTGCAGTCCCAGAACTCGGCAGCTTGCTCAATGGTATCCGTACGATGCGCGTGCTTACCGTCTTCCCGGATTCGCATACCTTTGAATTGATGTTGGAGATAATAAGTCAGGCAAACAGCTTAAAAAGAGAAATAATTCCAAAGGAAATCCAAACGACTACTCCGCCAACGAGCATAATTTCCCCAATTAGCCGAGCAGACTTCACACGATCTATCCAACGATCAGCCTCTTCCAGTTCGCCTGTTTCAAGATTGAATTTCGAACTCTGTCCTAACACTCTCTTCTGAATTCTGAGGGTGTTAATCCCCTCACGGTGAAATCTTGTTTCTATATCAGTTCGAAGCGACCACGCTGAATGTCGTTTCGATTCGTGCGCCAGAATAACACCACCCAGAAATAGTGCTACTGCTCCTCCAATCGACATTAGAACAGATAATCGAAGATACTCTGAACCGCTCCATAATCGGAATATTTGAGAGAGAAAAGCCGCCCCGACGATAACCGTCAAATAGTATGTGTTATGTATCATCCTATCTCGATATCGGCCTTCCTCACCGGCTTGCTCATATTCTGTAACCCATATGTCAAAATTATCCTGTTCAACCCCCGAATCTTCCTCAGATTTATCCGACATACACATTCACTCGTACACACGAGCCTCATATTTTGTGTTGAGTGAGTTGTGAAAACCCCCTATATCAGGTAAACTGAGAGTTCAATGTGGTTCTGTGGTGCTATGATCTCAAAACGACTGGTTTATTCTGTAGATATGCACACGTTTAGATTCGCCTCGTGTGCATATCGTATCGAAGATGATCTCCGAGCTGCGACCCCATGGTTGGAGCAGACTATCAAGTAGTCCAATCCCAGTCAGATTTCGAATACTGGTACATCTTCCAAATCATGATTCCGAATGAGGATAGAGAAAACAGAATTAATATTGAACCTACTGCTAAGAAAAAACTCAATCCGATAATCCAGATTACTCCAATAAGTAGTACAAATCCACTCATTACCAGTGCTGCGACGGAGATATGTGCAAATTTCAATACGGGATTTATTCCTTTGAATGTTCCCTGAGACGAGTCTTTTTTCAGATTTTCTTGGTATTCAAATATACCAGATACATTACTCATATACAAGTCTAATGCTATGAGGATTGCGGGCAATGTTAGGGCAACCAGCTGTAATAATGTAAGAATTGCTCGTAGTCGGTTTGAGACCATGTTCTGGCGATAGTGTCGTATGAATAATAAATCACAGTCCAATACGCACATGTAGTTCAAAATTCTCTTCCTCCTCACTTTTACCGAACCTCCCCAGACCGGCAGATATGGCCGCACTCGCGGCCAGTCCTACTATGTTCGGAAAGATAGACATCGAAGACGCCCTGGCCGGTGTGATTTTCACCGCCAGCGCGTTCGTCACCAACGGTATCGCTTCGATCAGCATGCTCGGTTACGACCTTGGCGCGGCCGTGTTCACCGCCCAAGGCACGAGTATCGACCTCGCGTTTCTGTTGTCGCTCACCGCCCTGGCAATGGCCTACGCCACCAACCGGGTGAACGAGAGTCGTGCCAAAAACTACGAGCTGGAAACCGACCTCGTTGAAATCGCCAAGGGGTCGGCCACCGTCGAGACATATCTTGCGCTCGGGACACTCGTGATTGTCCTGTTCACCGGGCTGAACATCCTTGGCGCGCAGGATATCGTAGTTGGGTCGGCCGCAATTGGCCTCACCGTCGTTGGCATCGAAGCGGCCGGCTATTACGTCATCAGCTACCTGGGGTGAACGATGGATCGAATACTCAGCTATGGGCTTGTGGGCTGTATGGGCGTCTCCGCGGCCACGATCTCCGCGGCTATCGTCGGGGACCCGATTCCTGTCGTCACGCCCGCGGTCGTCGCAGGTGCCGCTATCGCCGGCCACCACGTCCGACAGCAGGGCAGCAGCGAAGCGGACGACCAGGACGTTCGCGCCAGCGTCGAGCAGGTGGAGACTGACGGGGGGCGTCAGCAGTGACCCGCGCAGGCTCGGTCCTGCTCGCCGCGCTCGTCCTGGTGTCCACGGTCGCCGTGGGCTTTGGGCCGGGACTCGCCAGCGCGCAGACTGACACGTACGCGCAGCAGTTCACAACCGGCCCGCACAAAGTCGCTATCGACCTCTCGAACGTCACCACCGAGACGACCATCTCGGTAATCACCTCAGAATCGCCCGCTGGTGATAACGCCACCATCATGAAGAAGACAGTCAGCGGGTCCGAACCGTCCGCTCACTTTCGCAACGCTGGGGCCTACCAGACCTTCACCGTGCAGGTGTCCGGTGCTGACGCCAAACCCAGCTTCAGCAAGGGCGGTCCCAGCGCTGCATGGACACCGGGAAGCTCCGGCAAATTCTTGGGGGACACCGGCGGTGACCCCGGTTTTACCTACGACATGAGCGAGCGCATTGGTGAGTCGGTAATGCCCCAGATTGTCCAGTTGGACCGGACTGGGCTGCCGGGCAGCACAACTGTCAACACGACCGGAACGGACGCCAAGCAAACCAAAATCGACCTGTACCAATCCTTCCAGAACCAGCAGGCGAGCGGAGAGAACTATCAGACGACGCTCGACAACTACTTGCAGGACACACAGACTCAGGCCCGAATCATCGGCAAGAACGCGTATATTCGGGCACTGAACAACGGCAGTAGCAAAGCGGCGGCCAAGAGTCAGGCAAAACAGGCAGTAGCAGACTACTATGCCGTCAAACAGGCGAATCTCATCACCCAGTGGGAGTTGTCAATGTCGCAAGCCGAGTATTCGCGCTCGGTGGCCGCAAACGAATCTGGAATCAGCCAGAGAGATGTTGTAGACCCGATTATTGATGATGCGGGCTCAGACTACAATGCGTATCTCACCGGGTCCGAATATGGGGCCCAAGAGACTGTTACGCTGGTAAACGGGACAGCGGCCACCTCCGCGACAATGAGGTTTGAAATCAAGTCGAAGAACGCCAATACTGGCTCCGACTACGGGACTGGATGGACACCGTACATCGGTGTGACGGAAACATCCACCGCCGTCAAGGATAACAACGGCTACGGCTCCCACGTCGAGCGAGTCGAAGCCCCCGCGCCGACGCAGACCTATTCGGCCCAGACGGTGCTTCCGTGGTGGGAATACGGCCAGAGGTGGAATACCATCCAGACACAGAACCAGCAGGTTCAGAACGACATGGACACGCTGGTAAACAACACCTATAGCGCCTACCGGAGTGGTGAAATCAACAGTAGCGACCTCGTTGACCCCTACGTCCTGGCGAACCAGCAGTCGGCCGGCGACGACTTCCAGGGCTGGACTGCCGCGCAGCTCACCCTGCTGGGACAGAACTCCCCGGAGAACTTCGACCAGATCGGGAGCTTCAACGTTACCACCGAATCCGGCACCCAGTACGAGGGCGTGCTGTTCTCCCAGGAGAACCCCGCCAGCGGTCAATTCGAGACGAACACGACGTACAACCCGAACCAGATTGGCGGCACTCAGTACGTCGTTACCAGTGACCGCATCGTTGAACTGAAATCGAACTTCACGGTGGACGATATCACCACAACCGACGGCAAGAACGTCCAGAACGTTACGATAGAGAAAACACAGTACAAGACCACGAACGTCTCAGAACTCAAACAGCAGTACGAGGACTTGGCGTACAAGCGCGCACAGATAGAAGCCCGTGAGAAGGCCTTGAAACAGTCTGCAGGCGGTGGCCTACTCGGTGGCGGCAGCGTCTCGCCCGTCGTGGCACTGGCCGTCATCGGCACGCTGCTTGCCGTCGTCGTCCTGCAGGACTAATCCACCCATGCGTTCCCTATTCTTCGTCGCGCTGCTCGTGGTCAGCCTCGGCTGCGTCAGCGCCCCGGCCGTCGCACAGTCCGCGGGGAACCTACCCGCCGAAACTCCCAGCCCACAGCCCACAGCCCAACGCTCAGACTCGACGAACGTCTCGGAATCACAGACAACTCGCATCGACGGGCAGACCGAACTCGTTTCTTCCGAGTACCTACCGAACGAGGGTATCGCCCGCATCACCGTCCGGTCGAGCGCGGTACAAACAGTGACCGTCTCCGACGCCGGCCGGTTCCAAGAGGGCGGGAAGATTCCCGTCCGCTCGGTCGCACTGAAATCTGATGACACCGCGACTGTCGAGATTCCGGTGACCGAAAAAGACGGGTACGTCGGTGTCGCTATTTCCACCGGCAAAACACCGCTATACGCCGAAATCGTTCAGCAGCCCTCCGGAAACGGCCTGGACATCCTGCGCGCGCTGTCGTCGCTCCAGGCGTGGCTGGCCGGCGCTGCTGTCGCATTCGTCTGGATGATTATCGCCGGCTACAACGTCATTCGCAGTGAGAACGGCCGGCCGGAGGTGGCATGATGCCCGCACCGACCTTCGCGGACAACCGCGACCGACTCACCTACCTGCTGGCCGAGTACAAGCTACTCGTCTCGGGGATGTTTGTCGGCGCGGTCGTGCTCTTCGCCTACTACCAGCCCCAACTTCCGACCCTGCCGACGTGGGTTCCCGCTGTTGCCGTCGGCTGGCTCGTGCTGGCAATTCCCTGCTATCTCGTCGGTGCGAAAATCGCCCGCTGGCTCCGTCGCCGCAACTGGGTCGAAGTCCATCATATCAACGCCGTCGAGGACACCACCGAGAAGTATTACGTCCCGCCGGAACTCTGGCGTGAGAAGGAAATCGACGGCCCGGACCCCTATCCTGTCAACGGCGGCAGTGCGTGGGCCGTCCGCGAGTACGAGTACCTGGAAGACATCGGCCAGCTCCGTGTCGAAGGCGTCTGGCTGGAAGGCTGTCAGGATACCCAACTGATGACCAGCAAGAAGCAGATGCAGGATATTCACGGTTGGCTCATAGACCGTGCTGAAGAACTCGCCGCAATCCGTGGCCGGTGGAGTCGTGGCAGTGTCGAGCTGCAAAAGAAGCTCGTCACTGCCGACGCCGAAGCCAACGAGCGCGGCCAGATGATCCAGAAGACAGCAGCCAAGGAGACCTTCGGCGATCTTATCGAAGACGGCGAAAATCCCGAAGACGCACCGACCATCCACGACCTCACCGACGCGCCCGACCCCACAGCAGACGCCGCTATGGGCTATGGGCAGGACGAACCGGCCAGCGAGCAACCGCAGGACCCACAACTAAACGATGACTGACGACGGTAACGACCTCTACACACCTGCCCAGTTCCGCGAGTATCAGGACGGCTACGGTCAGCGGGAATCCGACGTGCATCAACACGCGGGCATCGTCCGCGACGAGGAGCTATCCCGCTACCTCTCGATCCTCGAAACTCACTACGACCCGCAGGAGTGTGACCGGCCCGAAAAGATGCCGGGACAGGCTAAAGACCTCTCTCATGTTCGGGATATCGTTCGGATTGAAGGAACCGAAACAGCCCGGCAAGCCATGGCGAATGGCGATATGCAGTCGCTCAAGCACTTCACCGGAGACGCCGGCCAGCGGGCCGATATCTCCGGAATCAAGGCTATCGACCAGCTTCGCGCGCAGATGACTGGCCCCGCGCCAATGTTCTACGAGTGGGCCGAACCCGGTACAGGGAAGTCGAACTTCGCCTGTCTACTCGGACAACTCTGGAAGGAACAACAGCCCTCGGACGCCTTGGTCGCATCGAACATCCGAACGCTCGAAGAGACTGACGAGTGGACGGACTCGGACGGCGACCGTCGTGACGGCTGGCTCGCCAACTACGGCGAGCTGAACGAGTGGCTGAAACAGGACGGTGACCCGATGCACAACGAACAGGTCCCGAAACTGTTCATCTTCGACGAGGCCAGCAGCAACGCGGGCGGGAGTGGGTCGGACGGCTACGAAACGAAAACGAAGCTCGGACCGCTCACCTACAAGATCCGGAAGTACGGCGGTTCGCTCATCATCATCGGCCACGACGGCCGCGACGTGCATCCACTGGTTCGGGAACTCGGTGTGTGCGTCCACAAAGAGGGGCTGAAAGAAGCGACGTTCTACGAAGACGTACGAAACCGGAAGGGCGTCAACCCGATCTTCTCAGTATCGGGCATCCCCGAAACGGACTGGCGATATGACGACAAGGAACCGACTACGTGGTCGTGGTCGAGCGGCGAGGATGACGGTGACGAGGTGGACCCGGAAGACCTCTCGCGGAAGCTTGCGATCTACACGGCCATCACGGCCAAGGAATCTGAACCGGACAGACCAAACCACGAGATTGCCGATTTCGTGCCGTACAGCGCCGAATGGGTCCGCCAGCGCTGGAACGAGTATCAGGACGACGGCAAGCACCGAAACGTAATTGGTGAGGTGACGGAGCTAACCGCATGACAGCGATAGGATTCGAGCAACCCAACAACAACCAACCCCCCGGCGTAGCCCTGTTGTTGGCCCATGGCGTACGCTCGCGGTGCGAGCACGCGCGAGCTATGGGCAACGGCCGCGAACAGTCTGGAGGAGTATCTATATATGACGCACGCGAGGTGCGCGAATGAGTCGAAGCCACAAGGCCAATCACTACGGCACGCTCGTCGAGCGGAAAGCCGCCGAGCGGTACGACCTCGAATTAGATCGGTGCAGCTGGCACGACGCGAAGCGACCCGATGGGACGCCAGTGGAAATTAAGTCCGCTATGCACCGGCACGCAGATGGGCAGCCTGGTACGTTCAAACTCTACGACCAGTATCACGAGAAGCTACGGGCGGCGAATGGATGGTACGTGTTCGGCGTCTATCGGGTTCGTGGGCAAGGTGTGGAAATATTCGGATGGGAGATGCGACATTCATCTCGATTACCGACACTGGACTGGCATGGTGGAGGTGAGCATCGCAACGCGGAGCAGGCGAAATTAGGTATTCAGCGTTTATTGTGAATATAGATATTACAAATAGGAAATGATCTACCGCCACAGATCAACTATAACATTTGTCCCCTGATGTCAGCCAAGAAGTTCGAGGCCAGCGTTGTCGTCACCTTCTCTGACAGTGAAAGCGAATACAAGACATTTCCCATTGCTTAGGGGCATTGGTTGGATTGTTATTGAGTCGTGATTTCCGTTCATGTCACGAACAGATTCCTGTATTTGCTCATTCCGTTCTGGCTTCCATCTACCCTTGTTGAGTGGTTGAATCTGCTGTTCATCTTCATCTATACCACCAATCACCAGTCTCGTTTTACCCTGGATCTCTTTGGTAAACCGACTGGCAAGCTCTTCGTTGTCCTCAACTGCAAACCAATCTCTTGCCTTGAATTCCAGAATTTCATCTTCATCTCTCAGGACTAATCCATCTGCACTGAGACGATTCCCATATTTTTCCGCAACTTGTCGGAAAAAGTGACAGATTGGCGAGCCAGTCCAATTAGAGGCTACAGAGAAGATCACGTAAGAGAGGACGTTAGACAACACATCACCAGTCCTCGCTTCTTGAGTGATTGCGTAAAGATTGTTCAAATGGGATTGGTGGGGGATGTCAATTTCATTATGGATTTTGAAAGGCCCCAGTTCAACAGGCTCCTTAGAAAAAGGATGGCCGGCATGAAAGAGATATACTTCTGAATTATCGTCAAAAGAATTCACCAAGTCTACCCTCCACTTTGCGGAGAGCTTTATATGCTTATCAGCAAACACCACCTCGAAGTTCTCATGTTCTTTGCGTCTTAACCTCGGACCTTGCTTCCCCTCAGTTATCTCATTTTTCTGATCAAAAACTGTTGATTGATACACTTCCATAGAGCTTGCAATGCTGGCATAATGCTCCCTGAAGGATTCAACATCATAGTAGATACTATAGAAACTTTGTAGAAATTCATCAGGGTCTTGGAAAATCCGCCTACCAAATTTGATTTGCTCAATAGGATATTCGTTTCCTGAGGGTGTCAAGAATAGCTCATCGACAATTTCATAGTCCTCACCTTGTTGAAATTTTTCAATGAATTCATCTTTGGTAAATTGGAATGCACAAGGTGCCCCGTCAACTGTCGTCTGAATCTTTATATCTCCGGCATCTCCGTAGGATATTTCATGTTTTTGAACCCCCAACCAGCCAGAAAGTGACTTAGTAGGTTGGCTTTCGTAATGCCTCACCTGGATCTCATCATTATCCTCAGGAGACCGGAACTCCGCATACTTATCTACGTTATCTGTATCGAGAAGACGTTCTATGACATTTGCGTCCTTGGTGATCGTCTTTTCAGCAGAATCCGCGTGACAGAGGAAAATAGAATCACCCATCACTACGAGAACTGCATACTTTCCTGATTGACGAGCACTAGTTTCCATATTATTACAGAAGTTATTTAATAACATCGTGCCCGCCATCTCATCCCGGTCAGGATATGAATCAAATAAGCCCTCAATCAGCATCTTCGGGTTGTCATCTAAATCTAGGTCTGAGATTTGATGTAATCCTGTCTGTCTATCAAATTCATCAATAACAGCCCTGAAATTCTGAACTTCAGTGCTATCCGTCAAGGTCCGAGATTTCAGATTTTCTTCTTGTATCTCTCTATAATAGATATATACCGGGCCTGGCGTTCGGTCTACCAGTTTATCCTGTTTTCCTTTTTATCTCTGAAATGGCATAAATTAGAACTGATTGGAACTCATCTCGCGTCCAATTTTTGTGTTATAAGCATATGTAGCCAGCCCTTACTAAAAGAATGGCATTGTTTTAGGGCCAGTGCATACTGAGGTTAAGTCTCAGAGTGAAACAAATTGATATAGCTCAAAACCCCGAAGTGGCGAGCTTTCTGCGTAGTGCGGTGTATTTTGGAGAAGTGGCCTTAGCCACACGACTAAGGGGAACCCGGAAGCTTGCGCACCGGGTTTCCCCTGGTCGCGCGGCTGGGTGATGTGACCAGCGGGAACGAACCCAGCCGCGCGACGTGCGATTTTCGGGGAAAGAACACAGTATTGCCGCAAAATCAGTGTGTTGGACAGTGATGCCTCTATGCAGTTGGCATGCTACCCGCCGCGCCACTTGTCAGCTGGCGGGCAACCGGCCGCCCGCCATGCCTCGAAGTCGAATCCCTTGCGGGCCTTCTCGGCCGCCCGCGTTTCTCGCAGGTAATCGCCGGAGCGGTATGCCGTCTCGAAGACTTTCGAGAGGTCACGGAACCGCTCACGGCCGGTCTCTACGGTCTCCACGACGACGTGGACACCGTAGGTGTTCTCCTCGACGCACTCGGTGTACGCCGTCTGGATTTCCCGCATGATGGTCTGTGCTTCCTCGAAGTCGGCAGGCGTGTAGCCCACCTTCAGCAGTTTCCGGCAGTCGTCAGCGTCGGTTTCCGTGATTGCATACTCACGGCGGATTCGCGCCCATCGTGACCGGGAGCGTTCTTCGGCCGCGTCGGCCAGTTCCATCGTGGCGCTCCCGATCTCCTGCTCGAACCGCTCGCCCGCTGCGCGAACTCGCTTCAGTAGCTCCTGCTGGACCTTCTTCGAGGACAGTTCCATCTCGCCGTAGGTGTGCTCGATCAGCCCCTCCATCCGGTCGATCACCGTCCGAATTGTCCGGTACGTGTAGCCGGTCTTCTCGGCCGCCTTCTGTGGCGAGACCTTCCCACCGTCGGTGAGTAGCAGTTCCGTCACGTCGCGGTCGGCAGTGGTCATTTCTCCCCAGAGCTGCATCACGCGGTGTTCCTGATCGTCTTCGATCTTCGGCAGGGGACACTGGACGAACTTCCGGGCTTCCGTCGTATCCCGGATGTTCCAGAACGGGTCAAAATCGACGAACACACTGCTCTCGGCACTCGTCGCCAGCCCACACCAGTCCAGACAGTTCAAGATCGTCTCTTCGAGTTCACGCCGAGCGTCGTCGAGGTCGTCCCACCGAACGGTCCCCTCGGTTCGGCTGGTCTGGTAGGACACTTCGAATTTCGGATGGTAGGGGGCCTGGTCCGGTTCGTAGTTGTCCGGGTGGTTCGGATAGTAGTGTTTGAGTTCCTTCCCCAGCCCATGCCCACGGACCAGCTGGTCGGCTTTCTCGTCTTCGACCGTGGCCGTGACGTAGTAGCCGGGCAGTTTCGTGTTGTCTTCGACGTGCTTGCGATACCCCGAGCGGTCGCCCTGAATGAGTGTGTGACAGCGCGCTATCGGTCCATCCGGCGCGTACAGCGGCCCGCTGTCTTCGCGGTGTAACCGGACGTAGTAGGCCAGATCGTTGATGTGGCTGTCAGGGTGTGGGTTGTCGAAATATCGCGCGGCAATTCCGTAGTCATCCATCACGCGCTTCACGAGAGACAGATACCGTTCGTGGGGAATGTTGGACGCCTGTACCTGCACGTCGATGTAGGGCTCGCCGTACTGGGGCACCGAGACAGGTTCCCCATCGGCTGTTAGATTCGGCCACCGTGGCCGGATGGTGATCGTTCCGCCCTTCACGCGCTTGTCCCGATCTGCCCGCTTTCCCTCGTAGGTCGGCGAGTCCTTCGAGACAACGTAGAACTGGAACTCACGGACGTTCTGAATCTGGAACTCCGGATTGTCCCAGGCATCCAGCCCGCTCTCGGAGTAGTCGAAACAGGTGGCCCATGTCTCGCCCGCGAGTTCGATATCTCGCGTGGGTTTGCCTTCGGTCTCCCAGCGATCACCCCACTCCTTGATGAGCGAATCCATCGCGTAGTAGGGTTTCAGCCCGTAGTCCGGAACACCGGGATCAGGATGCACGCCAATCGTAAAGCGCACGTCGCCCTCATGAGGGGCGCACTTGAGGTACCGCGACATCCCTACCTCCCGTCCTCTATCTCCGCGACGGCCTGCTCGACTTCGGCCTGACTCTCCGTGAGGGGTCGGCGATTTGTCCAGTCGAACTGAAGGGGTTCGCCCGCTTCTACGTCGTACAGTTTCGAGGCGCGAACGAACCCCATCATGCCGAAGTCACCTCCACTTTCTCGCGGGCTCGACGGAGCAGGTTGCCGACAGTGCCGGGCGAGCGGCCAGTCTGGCGGGCATACTCGCGCGGCCCATACTGGCCCATGCCCACAGCCTGGTACACCTCTCGTTCGGCGTCAGTCAGTGGCGATAGGTCCGGTTCGTAGTCGAACAGCGACGACTGAGGGCTCACCGCCAGTCACCTCCGAAACACTCCGGGTTCCCACAGAGTTTGTAGTGGGGTCGATACGCGGCAATGGGAACCTCCGTGAAGTCCGCGTCACTTCGGTAATCCGCTTCGGGACAGGCGGGTTTTGGCTCATCAGCGTCCGGATCGGGGCGGTGTAGCGTATCGGCGTACTGCGAACGGTTCCGTACGCCCGTTTCAGGCAGCCTCGCGGGCGCTGACGCCTTACTCATCGCTCGCACCTCCGGATCGCAAAATCGCCAGACAGCGGCGACTCCCAACAAGATGCTTGTTGAACTCAGGATTTAGCGGGGGTATCTCCGGACCCCTATTCTGCCGCTCTCCGCCCGCTCGGACACCTATCGCTGCCGATTCGTGTGGGATACGGTTCGGGCAGAAACTGGATGGGCCCTGCCGGATTTGAACCAGCGCTCAATCGGTTATGAGCCGATCGCTTTAACCAGACTAAGCTAAGGGCCCTCAGAGTGGTGTTGATGAGTCCGCATCTTTAGCCTGTCGGGTTGGAGTGGGACGGTTTCGAAGCTGCTGGCGGGCTAGTACGGAAAATTCCAGCCACCGCTTGTGTACTCGATGGTTCAGTGCGTGACTCCCGGCGCTCATCGGTTTACGCGTGAAAGAACGACGCCACCGCCAGGGCTCGAACCTGGGACAACCTGGGTAACAACCAGGTGCTCTACCAACTGAGCTACGGCGGCGCGAACGCATCTATTGATTGCCAGAGTTGGTAATTAGGGCTTTCGTTTCAAGCCGGCATCGACACGCTTTCACGCACTTGTGCGCAAGCGGCGGTATGAGCGATGAGTTCGACGCCGTCGTCGAGGAGATGCGAGCGCGGGCCTCGCCGACCGACGACGAGCGAGCGCAGTTACAGCGGGTCGCCGACGCGGTGATGGCCGACGCCGAGGCGGCCGTCGCCGACCTGCCGGTCGATGCGGAGGTCGTTCAGGTCGGGTCGACGGCCCGTGGAACGTGGACAGCCGGCGACCGGGACGTGGACGTGTTCGTCTGTTTTTCACCGTCACTCGACCGCGACCAGTTAGAGAAGTACGGGCTGACAGTCGGGCACGAAGTCTTGCCCGATGGACGTGAAGAATACGCCGAGCACCCCTACGTCGTCGGCGAGCGCGAGGGGTACGCCGTGGATCTGGTGCCCTGTTATGCGGTCGAGAACGCCACGGAAATCCAGTCCGCGGTCGACCGGACGCCGTTTCACACCAGATATCTGCAGGCGCGACTGGACGACGATAGCGCCGGCGAGGTTCGAGTGGCGAAGCAGTTCCTGAAAGGCATCGGCGTCTACGGGAGCGACCTCCGGACACAGGGGTTCTCGGGCTACTTGACGGAACTGTTGGTGCTCGAGTACGGTGGGTTCCGGGCATTCGTCGAGACAGTAGCGGACTGGCACCCGCCGGTTCGGCTGGACCCTGAGGACCACGGGACCGAGACGTTCGACGACCCGCTGGTCGTCATCGACCCAACCGATCCGGAGCGCAACGTCGCGGCGGTGCTGTCCGCCACGAACGTCGCCACGCTCCAGCACTACGCCCGGGACCTGCTCGCCGAACCCCGGGCGTCGCTGTTCACCGAGCGCGAGCCGGACCCGTTCACAGCGGAGGATATCGAAGCCGCAGTGTCACGGCGGGAAACGACGCCGGTGGCGCTCCGCTTCGCCGCTCCGGACGTGGTCGACGACCAGCTCTGGCCGCAACTTCGGAAGTCCCTCGATGGACTCTGCAGCGAGTTCGACCGACGGGGGTTCGAAGTACTGCGGTCGGCCGCGTTCGTCGAGGACGGCAGCGGCGACGACGAGAGCCGTGCTGTCGAAGGCGTGACGGCCAGCGGCGACGGTGACCCGCCAGCACAGCGGGACGCCGTCCTGCTGCTCGAATTTGCCGTCGCCGAGCGGCCGGCCGTCGAGCGCCACGAGGGGCCGCCAGTCCACGTCCGCGAACACGCGAGCGGGTTCTTCGAGAAGTACGACGACGACCCCGAGGTGGCCGGTCCCTTCATCGACGGCGACCGGTACGTGGTTGAGCGACCGCGGGCGGTCACCACGGCTACTGGGTTCCTGTCGAGTGACGCTGTCTTCGACGTGGGACTCGGGCCGCGAATCGAGTCGGCACTGAACGACGGCTACGAGGTACTGGTCGGAACAGAGCTTGCGGCGCTTGCTGACGGCTTCGGCATCGATCTGGCCGACTACTTCGATCCGAAGCCCTGAGCGGCGAGTTCATCGAGGACCTCGCGGGCGTCGTCGCTGACGTCGTCATCGGGTTCCATGGGCTGGTAGCCGTCGAACACCTCGTGGACGGTCGTGATCGAATCAGCGAGCGTGTCCAGTCCGTAGCCGCCTTCGAGAATGATCCCCAGCGCGGCGTCACAGGCGTCTGTGAGCGAGCGCATACGGTCAGTCATCGCACCGTACCCTTCCGTCGAGACGCGCATCCGCGAGATAGGGTCGTGTTCGTGCGCGTCGAAGCCGGCGCTGATGAGCAGCAGGTCGGGGTCGTAGTCCTTGATCGCCGGCGCGATGCACTCGTCGATGGCGGCGAGGTAGTCGGCGGTGTCGGCACCGGGTTTGTACTTGACGTTGAGGTTCGTACCGTCGGCGTCACCCGTGCCGGTCTCCGAGATGTCGCCCGTTCCGGGGTAGAGCCCGTCCTCGTGTATCGAGGCGTAGAACACATCTGAGCGGTCATAGAAGATGTCCTGTGTGCCGTTCCCGTGATGGACGTCCCAGTCGAAGACGGCGACGCGCTCGGCGTCGGCCTCGAGGGCCGCCTGTGCGGCGACGGCTGCGTTGTTGATGAAACAAAAGCCCATGGCATCGTCGCCCACGGCGTGATGGCCGGGCGGACGGCCGAGTGAGAACGGCGTATCTCGGCCGGAGTTGCCGTCAAGCGCGGCTTCCGCCGCCCAGACAGCGAGGCCGGCCGAGGCGAAGGCGGCGTCCCACGTCTCCGCAACTGCGACGGTGTCAGCGTCCCAGTTCCCGCCGCCGTCGTCACAGAACTCGCGGAACTCCGCGATGTAGTCGGTGTCGTGGACCTCGTGCACGAGGTCGATGTCGGCGTCGTCAGCGGCGACGTACTCGACGCTATGGTGCTCTTTGAGCGCTCGCCGTATCGCTCGAAGTCTGTCGGGACTCTCCGGATGTCGCGGCCCGGTGTCGTGGTCCAGACAGACCTCGCGGTAGCCGAAGTTCATTCAATAGTACTGTGCGAGTTCGAAGTACGTTTCCACGTCAGCTGCCTTGATCGTCCGGCGGTCAGCGTGACGCGCCAACGTGGCGGCGGCGGCGGCCGTATCGTCGGCGTACGTTTCGAGGATAGATGCGAGAGCGACGCGGGCATCCATTGCGACGCGGTAGTCGTCGTCGATGTCGAGCCGTGCGATACGGTCGACCGGTGCGACAGGGAGTTCGAGCCCGTCCTTCTCCGGGACCTGCTCGATGCCGAAGTCGGCCGGCATCAGCGTCTTCCGCCCGTCCGTGGTGGCCTCCGTGGCTGCCGTGACGGCCAGCGAGGCGCCGTGGTCCTGTATTCGACGAGCCAGTTCCTCCGCAGCGTCGGCACTCACCCGGAGTCCGTCCGCGTTCCGCCGAATGACAGCATCCACCGGTGCGAACGGTAGCTCGACACTCATACCCAAACCGGGGAGTGTTGCGGTCTTAAGAGTTTCCGTAGCGTCGCTCGGCGATTCAGAACACGTCCTCAGCGTGGAGCCGGTCCTCGCGGAGTTCGCCACGGACCGTGATCTCCTGTCCTAACTGGACGCGCTCGCCGGTTTCGACGCTCATGGTCTGCTCGCCGTCATCAAGCACCACGGGGTCGCCGGTCTGGACGACGGTGCCGGTGAACTCTACTTGCTGGCCGGCGCTCTGTGCGCCACCGTCCGACGAAGTGTCGCCGGTACTGGCGCTGACGGCGGCTGTCCCGTCCCCGCCGGTGTCCGCTTCCGTACCGTCCCCACCGTCGCCGAAGGAGGATAGGCCGGCGTGTTCGGCATCAGTCGTCTCGGCGCTGGCCCCCCCGCCTG
Organism: Haloarcula sp. HT12; assembly: GCF_055271655.1. Lineage (NCBI taxonomy): Archaea > Methanobacteriati > Methanobacteriota > Halobacteria > Halobacteriales > Haloarculaceae > Haloarcula > Haloarcula sp. HT12. The sequence continues at coordinate 551,326 of NZ_JBUXKW010000002.1, read as the reverse complement.
CGCCACCAGTCGCCAGATCAGCGCCGTCATCGAGCACGACAATCGTTGAGTTCCAGCTTGCCGAGGCCTCCTTGTCGTCCTGCCAGCCGTCCTGTATTTCGACGTCGGCCGCGAGGACCTCGTCACCTGGCGCGATGTCCTTGTCGGCCTTGTCGCCCCACAGCGCCACGCGGATATCCCCCGTTGCATCCTGAATGCGAACGTTCCGGACCTGGCCCTCGCTGCCGTCGTCGCGGTCGAACGTCCGTTTCGGGTCAGCCGAGCGGACGACGCCGGCGATATCGACCGTCGCTTCGAGTTCGACTTCGGCGATGGGATCGGCGTCGGGCTCGAAGGCCACATCGTCCTCGACTTCGTCGACGGCACCCTGGTCGCCGACGTGAAGCTCGAGCGAGCCGTCCCGCTCCCGGACGTACCCGTCGACGACTTCGACGGCCGCGCCCGCGTCGAGTTCCTCGGCCCGGTCGGCCCGGTCGTCCCACAGCGTCACGCGGATGCGTCCCGTCTCGTCGCCGAGCGTGAGATTCGAGACGCGGCCCTCGCTGCCGTCGTCGCGATCGAAGGTCCGAATCGTGTCGGTGTCGAGGACGAGCCCGCGTAGCGTCACGTCGGACTGGCCCATCGTCAGCGCGTCGATGGAGGAGCCAGCGCCCGGCTCAACGTCAATTGTCGCGTCCTCGTCGGGTTCGGCCTTGTCGACGGACACCTCCAGCCCGTTGTAGCCGTCCTTCGGCCGACCCTTGACCCGGAGCACGTCGCCGACCTCCAGTTGCCCCTCGTCGATGTCGACGGCCTGGCCGTCCCAGAAGGCGAGCCTGACGCTGCCGCTCTCGTCGGCGGCCTCGACGTTGATGACCCGGCCGTCCTCGTCCTCGTCGTCGCGTTCGAAGGTCTTCAGGTCGCCGATGGCCATCACTTTCGCGAGGAACTTCACCTCGTTCATGCCGGGTTCGATATCGGCGATGGCGTTGACCTCGTTCTCGTTGAGTTCGTGGGCCAACAGCATCGCGGCCGTCTCCTCGTCGGCGAGCCCACCCATCTGCTCGACCTTCTCCTCGACGGCCTCGCGGAACTCCGCCTCGGAGACGTCCGTCTCTAAGTCCTCGTAAATGTCCTCTATCGCACCCATCTATCTATGGGACGCTGGGCTGGGGCGCGCTTAAGCGTTGTCGTTGGGCGAGCGAGCGGGCGCTGTCGGTCGATTTCGGTTGTGTCCCGTCCATGATTCGAGGGTTGTCGCGTGATGGATTATAAACCCTCGTCGCGAGCGCTGTCAGTTCGGACTCCCGCACCACCGCGCCGCTCGGAGGGTCCCCCACCACCGCATAGCCGCCAAGGTGGCGGTCAGTGCGTCGCCGTCGCCACATCCACCGGGCCATCGCCGTAGTTGCGGGTAGTCAGTTCCGCTTCCTCCGGTGAGTCGAACGCCCTCTTTCAGCGCGGTATGTCGACCCACCGCGTGACGGCACGCGAACCGTCACCCTTTTTAGATGCACCACCCTCTCTGGAGATGAGTCCGGATAGGGTAGTGGACTATCCTCTTGGCTTGCGGAGCCAGGGACCGGAGTTCAAATCTCCGTCCGGACGTTTCTCTGCAGCACAACACCGCGAGCATCGCGAGCGGTCAGTGCTGCAGGAAACTCCGCGAGGAGATTTGAGCAGACGAGGAACGCGCAGCGAAGCGAGCATTTCTCGGCGAGTTCAAATCGCCGTCCGGACGTTCACTTCGTTCACGACCGGCGAGCTCCACGCTCGCTTTGCTCGCGTGGAACTCCGTCCGGACGTTTCTGCCGACACCAAACCGCGAGCGACGGCGAGCGGTCACTGCGTCACGCCGTTGCGACAGACACCGCACCGTCCGTCGCCTGGCCGAAACGTCGATGTAGTTTTCCGACCTCGAATCCAACCCAGCGTGTGCGCGACCATCTCCGCGCTGGCATCGCAGTGTTCAACGAGGGCCGCTACCACGCCGCCCACGATGCGTGGGAGGAATACTGGCTGGACCTCGATGATGGCGACGACGAGCGGTTCCTGCACGGCCTCATCCAGTTCACGGCGGTCGTCCACCACGCAAGCGAGGGGAACTGGTCGGGCGCGGAAGGCTTGGCCGAGAGCGCGGCGGAGTACCTCGATGGGCTGCCCGATCCCTATCGGGGCGTCGAACTGGGCGAGGTGCGGTCGTTTCTCGGCGCAGTGGCGGCTGCCCCACACCACGCTGCAGAGACAGATCCACCGGCGCTGACCCACAAAGGAGACGCCATCGGTTACGACGATCTCGACTTCGATGCAACGGCAGTCGCCGCCGAAGTACTGGCAGAGGCCGGGCGCTACGACGAGGCCGTCATCGAATCGGCCGTAGAGTACGCCCGCTCGGAACTCGACACCGCCGGCGGCTCGCAGTTCGTCGGCATGCTGTTCTCGTTCGTGCGCGAGCGCGACCAGCGCCCGGTCGTGTATCAGCGGCTCCGTGACCACGTCGAACTGGAACAGCAGAAAGACGACGACGTTCGGGGCCTGTTCGAGTAGTCCAGCGTCGCCGACGTGCCGAGTCACTCGCTTAATCAGTACAACGGTTTTCCAGGAATTTCGCACCGACTATGCCTGCGAAGGCCCAACTGACACGTACCCGAATGAGCGATTCGACCGAACGTCCGAGGCCCGCGGACACAGAGGGAGACGCCGTCCCGAAGAGTGCCGTCCTCGACAGAATCAGGTGCTGTGCCGAGAGCGTGAGCGTGGCCTTCGAGCGGTGGGACGACCCTCACGTGCGGGGGCCGGGCCTGTACGTCGTCGTCGAGCGCGACTCGACTGCTGCGTTTACCGATCCGATAGGATCGAACCGGTGGCCGGTGGAGGACTGTTCGAGTGTGTTCGCCCCTGCTGGTGTGCTGTCCGAGACGGCCCGGTCGGTTGCGGTTACGTGTGACGGCGCAGTGGTCGTCCACAGCGACGGGACAATCCGTCCGGAGATGGTTCGGCTACGGCAGTTGACCGCCGCGGAGGAAGAGACTGCGGACCCGCTCCCATACGCGGACTGGATGGGGACACGGCACATGAGTGCGCTGGAGACCTCCACTCGCGAAGCGGTGTTTGCGGTGGTGACGCTGAGCGAGGAGAACGGGCGGGTAACCGTGTTCAGAGACGGGACCTACGACGACCGACAGCACGGCGCACTCGGCGAGGAGTGGTAGGCCTACGCAGTCCCGCTACGGCTGGTTCGGCGATACCGTCCTCCCAAGGGCGTGTTCGCCGATTTTGTGTGCCGACCCACGTATTTATGTCAATCCTTGGAGAATGAGGACGCATGAAGTCCCGTCTCATCCGCGCGTGGAGTCGTGCCAGACACGCTGCCATCTTCGCTGCCGCTGGTGCCGGAGTCGGCGGACTGTTCAGTAAACGTGCTGCGAGTAGCGGCGCCGCTCTCGGCGCACTCGTCGGAGCCACGATCGGCGAGAAGCGAGCGAGCATCGGTCCCATCTCCGAGAAAGTAACGGACGAAGCGAGTGGTATCGTTTCGGCCGACGAATAGGGTCCTGACTGGTGATAGACGAACGGCGGCTGACAGCCTGGGTGAACCGTACCCGCTTGTCGCTCGAAGCTGCCCCTGTATCGGCGCAAGTGATGAAATCTCAGGGGGCCGGCAACAGACTCAGGCGTCCGGTTCCGCCACCCGCTCCTCACCCTCGAAGTGCGCGGAGTTGTCCATCGGCTCGTAGCCCAGCACGTCCTTGGCGCGCTCGATGGAGTAGTACTTCCGGTCGTTGTCGGAGATGCCGTAGACGATCTCGTACTCGTAGTCGGCTCGGAGCGCGCAGTCGTGGATGTGGGCGCAGTCGCGGTAGGAGAGCCACATCGCCTGGCCGCGCTCGTAGTCGATTGGCGGGTGGCCCCGCGTGAGGTTCCCGATGCGGATGTTACAGACGGAGAGTCCGTACTGGTCGTGGTAGTAGCGGCCCAGCACCTCGCCGGTGGCTTTCGAGACGCCGTAGAGGTTGCCGGGGCGGGGGAGTTCCGTCCCGTCGAGGCGGTACTGGTCGTCCGGGCGGTACATCTCGGGCGTGCGCTCGTCCGTTTCGAAGGAGCCGACGGCGTGGTTCGAGGACGCGAAGACGAACTTCTCGACGCCCTCGTCGACGGCGGCTTCGTACATCTTCTGGGTGCCGTCGATGTTGTTTTCGAGGACGGAGTCCCAGGGGGCCTCCGGCCGGGGGTCGCCGGCCAGGTGGATGACAGCGCCGACGCCGTCCATCGCCGCGGCCACGTCGCCCTCGCTGGATACGTCCCCGACGAGGTACTCGTGGTCGGGCTCCTCGGCGGGTGGGCTGTGGAACATGAGTTTCCACTCGTAGGCGTCCTCGAGGCCTTCGAGGATGGCCGCCCCGACAGCGCCGCCAGCGCCGGTGAGCAGAACCGGGTCGTCCATTCGTATGAGAGGATACGTCGCACGCAATAGGTAGCTTGCGGTTCGCTTTTGTGTCGCCCAACCGGACCGATCGTATGGAACCCACAACCCCACAGGAGGCGTGTTTCGAAGCGGGTATCAAGTTCGGGTCGCTGTACCACCAGTTCGCGGGGACGCCAGTCAGCCCCGACAGCGCCGATTCGCTCGCGGCGGCGATGGAGGAGGCCATCGAGAACCAGCCGTTCTGTGAGGCGGTCACCGTCAGCGTCCGTACGGCGGCACTCGAAGACGCTATCGCCGAGGGAGGTGCGGACTACACGGAACTCACCGGGCGGCTCATCGACGTCGAGATGCGCATCGAGTACGAGGACGTGACGGTCGAGACGAGCATGGCGATGGAGGACGGCTATCCGCTGATGCAGGTCGACGCAGTGCAGGAGTGAATGGCCCGAGGGCAGCCTGAATCCCTGTCACAGCCCCGAAAATTTTACCAGAGGGGGCTGTGAGACTACCGACATGGCCCTCCACGCAGTCGACGATATCGACGACGCGATAGACGCGACGAAGTCGTTCCTGTTTCCGGTCGAGAAGGGGACGTGGCTCCGAATGGCGTTCGTCGTGTTCTTCATCGGTGGCGGTGGCGTCGGACTGAACAACGTCCAGTCGTTCAGCAACTTCGGCGATTTCGGCGGGAGCGGCGGTCCCGGCGGCCCCGGTGGCCCGGGTAGCGACTTCCAGCTGGCCGCGCCACTCGAAAGCGTGGCATCCCTGCCGGGGAGCCTTCCCTTGCAAGTTTCTGAGCCCGGTGTCCCGTCCGGTGCTCCGGACGAACTGCTCGCCGGGGCCGGGCTCCTCGTGTTCGCCGTCATCGGCCTGGTCGTCCTGTTGGCGCTCGCGTACGGCATCCTGAGCAACTTCATGGAGTTCGTGCTGACCCAGGCGCTTATCGACCGCGAGATACACGTCCGGCAGTACTTCAGCGACCACGTCGGGAACGGACTACGGCTGTTCCTGTTCCGGCTTGCCCTCGGGGTCATCTGGCTCGGCATCGCGCTCGTGATCGGTGGGGCCGTGTTCTTCCTGGCGCTCGGCGGCGAGGCCGCAAACGTCGGCACGTCGAGCGTTCTCGCACTGTCGGGACTGCTCATCGCCGTGTTCGCAGTACTCGCGATAAGCTACGGGATCGTCTTCGGTTTCACGACGGTGTTCGTCGTCCCGCTGATGACAGCGGACGATAACGGCGTCCTCGCCGGCTGGTCGCGGCTCTGGAGCTCGATCAAAAGCGAGCCGAAACAGTACCTCGCCTACCTGTTTTTTTCCATCGTCCTCCAGATCGGCGTCGGTATCATCAGCGCGATTCTCGGTATCGTCGCGCTCCTGGTCGTCATGATCCCGTTCGGCCTCGGTGCGGCCGCGCTGTATCTCGCCCTGCAGAACACCATCGGAATCGCCTTGGCCGGGGTTGTCGGGCTGCTGGGGCTGCTGGTCTTGATCGTCGTCAGCGCGCTGATTCAGGTGCCGCTGACGACGTTCCTGCGGTACTACGCGATGCTCGTGCTGGGTGACATCGACGCCGACATGGACCCGATTCCCGAGGTACGCTCGGACATCCGAACCGAGTAGTCACAACGGCTTTTCGGTTTCAAAAATTTCCGACCGGTCGCGTCCTGCGGTTTCACTTTCACTTTCAGGCGGGCTTTTAATCCCTCACCGTACCAACGACTCCGTATGAGTCAGTCAAGCCTGGACGACGACGAACTGTTCGGCGAAGCCGCAAACGAGATGCGCACCGACGTCGAGGAGTCGCTCGCGAAGGCCCGCGACGCGCTTCCCGAGGCCGATTCGGTCTGGGACGTGGAGGCCGACAACACGCTCGGCGTCCTCAACTCGCTGAAGACGGCACTCGATGTGGGAGACGCGGAGGATCACCTCCGCGATGCGAAGAAGTGGTACACGATGGGCGAACGTGCCGACGCATTCGAGGACGCCGACGACCTCGCCGAAGAGATCGAGACCATCGCGGACCTCATCGACGACGTCGACGACGCCCGCGAGCAGGTCGGGGACCTCACGGCGACGATTCCGCAACTGCGCAGCACGCTAGAGGAGTTCGAGGGCGAAGACGGTGCGGACGCTGATGCGGAGGCGGACGCCGACGCGGAAGCCGAAGCCTGAGCACGAGGGATCCACCCACGTCGGACGCCCGCCGCGTTCGCCAGTGCGACCAGCGCGTCGCTCACGTCGTCCAGCGGTATTTGTCCCACAAGCCGATCCGTTCCGTCGTGAAAGGGTGCAGGGACGGCTGGCGGCTGACTGCTGACCGTTGCTGCAGAGACGAAGGGCTGTTCTACCGCAGAAATACGACAGGAGTCCGTCTCAGACGATTGAATCCGGCCGCGTCGAGAAGTAGTGAAACACCGCGCCGAGGCCGATCCCGTAGACGACGTGAGCCACGAGCGTCAGCACCACGTACAGCACCAGCGCCAGTCCGGACTGACCGGTGTAGAAGGCCAACACGAACCCGGTCCACATCGCGGCGCCGAAGAAGGCCCCGCTGATGTGGTCCGACTGACCGGGGAGATACGCCTTCAGCGAGGCAAACAGCAGCGGCCACGGGAACATCCCGCCACCGAGGAAGATGAAGAAGCCAAACAGCACCTCGGGGACGTAGCCGGTCAGACCTACGAGTTCGGTGAGGATGGCGAAGTCGTCGAGGTTGAACGCGCCCAGCGACTGCGCGATGAGGAAGACGACGGTCATCATCGCCGTCCCGACCAAACCGCCGGCCGCGCCGACGACACCATCGGCGAGAATCCCAGCCAGGCTATCGAACTCCTCGACCTCTGTGAGCCCGTCGTCGCTGATGGACGGGTCCTCGACGCCGGGTGGCGTGTCTTCCATGGTGTGTTGTAACATGCCAGTAGATAAAAAAGTTCCCGCACACGTTAGGTCTGAGAACGTTCTATGTCAGATTCCTGTCCATAATGCCTAATACATGGTGGAAAAAATCATGAGGGAAATGGTGGGAGTCGTGATAACACGCACCGCGTTTGTGTTCCCCTTACACGGCGGCGACGTGCGCGCACCGAGCGCGGTGTTCGACCAGATCTTCGAGGTGTTCCTCCTGCTGGGAACGGCCGTCGGGGTTGTCGTCGTGGCCTACACGATGTACCACGCGCTCAAGTACCGCGACGACGGCGGCGGAACGGACCCGTACGCCGACAAGGTCGAGCGGCCGCAGATGGGCGAGATGCCGACCGGCGGTTCGGGCGGTCGGAAGGTGTTCTACTCGTTTAGCATCAGTGCCATCATCGTCGTCTCGCTCATCGCCTGGACGTACTCGCAACTCCTGTACATCGAGGAAGGGCCGGACCCGGCCCAGGAGGAGGCGCTTGAAATCGACGTCGAGGGCTACCGCTTCGGCTGGGACTTCATCTACCCGAACGGGCACACGACCAACACGCTCTACGTGCCACAGGACCGGGTGGTCAGATTACGGGTGACCGCGACGGACGTGTTCCACAACTTCGGCATCCCGGAGTTACGGGTCAAGACCGACGCAGTCCCGGGCCAGTACACGTCGGCCTGGTTCACGGCCAACGAAACCGGGACCTACGCCGCCAAGTGCTACGAGCTGTGTGGCAGCGGCCACTCGCTGATGACGACGGAAGTCGTCGTGATGCCACAGGACGAGTACGAGGAGTGGTACGCGGAAACCGAGGGGACGGGCGAGACGGCCGAAGGCGCCAACGAAACGGCGACCCACGGGAACGAAACCGGCGGCAGTGACCACCGGATCGCACCCGCCACCGGCGGAGGTGTCCCGGCATGAGCCACGACCACGAACACGGCCTGCCGCCCAAGTCGTCGGTCAGCCGGTGGTTCCTCACGACGAACCACAAGGACATCGGCGTGCTGTATCTCATCACCGCGCTGTTTTTCCTGGTTTTCGGTGGCGTCCTCGCGCTCCTGTTCCGTCTCGAACTGATCTCTTCGGGCGCTGACCTGCTTGGATCGATGGGGTACAACCAGGCGGTGTCGACCCACGGACTGTTGATGGTGTTCTGGTTCATCTCGCCGTTTGCCTTCGGCTTCGCGAACTACCTCGTTCCGCTCCAGATCGGCGCGGACGACCTCGCCTTCCCGCGGCTGAACGCCCTGTCGTACTGGCTCTACCTGTTCTCTGGCATCCTGATGGGTGTCTCCTTCTTCCAGGGGACCACCTTTGCGGGCGGGTGGACGATGTACGCCCCGCTGAACACGCCGGCGTACATCCCCGGCGAGGGGTTGGGGGCGACTTCGGTCGTCCTGGCGCTCATCATGTTCACCGCCGCGGTGACGCTGGGGTCGGTGAACTTCCTGACGACGATGTACCGCATGCGTGCCGAAGGGCTCCGGATGCGGGACATCCCCATCTTCTCGCTGTCGATCAACCTCACCGTCTGGATGATGCTGTTTGCCTTCGCGGCCCTGCTTGCGGCGCTGATGATACTCGCCTCCGATCACATCCTCGGGACGACCTACTTCCAGTACTCTATCGACGGCACCACGATGGCAACCGACGCCGACAACCCGGGTGCGTCGCTGTTGTGGGCGCACCTGTTCTGGTTCTTCGGCCATCCGGAGGTGTACATCGTCTTCTTCCCCGCGCTCGGTGTGATGGCCGAGTGCTTCCAGACCTTCACCGGCCGTCGGTTAGTCGGCCGGAAGTGGTTCATCATCTCGATGGTGCTGGTGGCGCTCCAGAGCTTCGTCGTCTGGATGCATCACATGTTCCTGACCGGCATCAACCTCCCAATCAAGACCATCTTCATGGCGACGACCATCGGGATATCACTGCCCTTCGACCTGATGGTGTTCTCGCTCATCTACACGATGGCGAAGGGCCGGGTCCGGTTCACCACGCCGTTCCTGTTCTCGCTCGGCGCGCTCATCCTGTTCATCATCGGCGGCATCACCGGCGTGTTCCTCGGTGCGATCGTGCTCGACTACCAGTTCCGCGGGACCTACTGGGTCGTCGCGCACTTCCACTACGTGATGGTCGCGGGCGCGACGGCGCTGTTCGGCGGCCTCTACTACTGGTATCCCAAGATAACGGGGAAGATGTACAACGAAACGCTGGGGAAGATACAGTTCGGCGTCTACTTCCTCGGGTTCAATCTGCTGTACTTCCCGATGTTCATCGCCTGGGAGACGCCGCGGCGAGTGTTCGTCTACCCCGACGGCCTGCAGATCTGGCACTCGATGGCGACCGCCGGCGGCTTCATCCTCGGAGCGAGCTTCCTCCTCATGTTCTACAACCTCTTCGTGAGCCTCTGGCGCGGCGAGGACGTCGGCCCGAACCCCTGGGAGTACGCCACCTCCGCCGAGTGGGCCGTCTCCTCGCCGCCGCCGCTGGAGAACTTCCCCGGCGTGCCGAGCTACGCCACCGGCAAGCTGGAGTTCCTCGACGAGGAGACGGTCGTCGAACGGACCGAACGCGCGCCCGGAGCCGCAGCACACGGCCACGCGGCGACGGACGGCGGGACGGCAACCGACGGTGGCGCGGTCACACCGAGAGCTGCAGTGACGGCCGCCGCGATGGAGCCGGCCCACGAAACCGCCGGCGAGGAACACGCCAGCCACGCGAGCTTCTGGCCGTTCCTCGTCAGCCTCGGCGGGTTCATCGCCTTCCTCGGGCTCTCGGGCGTGCGAACAGGGAGCGTGTTCTACCTGTCGATGGCGGCCGTCGGCGGGGTGACGACGTTCGGCTCGCTCGTCGGGATGACCCGCGAGCCGTTCCACGCGCCGGAGATGGCTATCGCCGAACGGTGGCCCTTCGACAAGGTCGAGAAGATGAAACTCGGGATGTGGACATTCCTCGCCAGCGACATCGTCCTCTTTGGCGCGTTCATCGGCTCCTACGCATTCGTCCGGGTCGCGTACGGCTGGACGGCCTGGCACCACGACCTCATCCCCGCCGAGCACGTGACGATGCCCGGCCTCATCAACACGTACCTGCTGCTCACGTCGAGTTTCCTCGTCGTGCTGGCGATGGTCGCCGCCGAGCGCGAGAGCAAGCGCGGGACCGTCGCCGCGCTGGTCGGGACGTTCGCGCTCGGCGTCGGCTTCCTCATCAACAAGGGGATCGAGTGGAACCACCTGTTCCACATCAGCACGGAGGCGTTCCCGAACGGCTGGAACCTCTCGACGAACATCGCGTCGTCGACGTTCTACCTGACGACTGGGCTCCACGGGGCCCACGTCATCATCGGGCTCATCATCTGTGCGTACATGACCGTCAGGGCCTGGAACGGGGCCTACCAGGGCGACGACAGGGCCATCGAGTACTTCGGCCTGTACTGGCACTTCGTCGACATCGTTTGGCTGTTCCTGTTCCCCCTCTTCTACATCCTCTAGAACAATGGACTGGAAAGGCTACACCGCGATATACGTCGTGTTGTTCGTGTTCGCAACCGCACAGGCCGTCGTCGAGTTCGCCGGCCTCGTCGACAGCGCATACTGGACCGCCTTCGCACTCATCATGGTGCTGTCGGTCATCAAGGCTGTCGGCGTCGCCGCGTACTACCAGCACCTCCGCTGGGAACCACGCGCCGTCACGTACCTCGTACTGGGCGGGACTGTCGCCGCGCTCGCGCTGACCGGCGCGGCGGCGTACTCGATACTGTGACCAAGCAACCTGAGAGTCAGGCCAGCAACTGGAAGCCGATGGCGATGAGGAAGAGCACGCCGGCGACGGTCGCTGATTCGGCGACGGCCAGCGAACGGGGGTGTCCCCGGCGCGTCGCCGACAGGTAGACGCCAAACAGCAGGTAGCCACAGAGGCCCGCCCCGCCGACGACGGCGACCGCCAGCCCGGCTATCGACTGGGTCTCGACGGGACCGGAGATAGACGCGACGACGCCGATGAGGAGCCCGACGACCAGCACCGCGAACGCGGCGACCCAGACCATTGGCTCGTCAGCGTACGTCTCGAACCGACTCTCAAGGTCGCCCGCCGGGGACTGGGCGCTCGTCGACGCCCCCGGACTGTACTGATACCAGCCGCGCCCGCGGACCATCCATGCGACCACCGCCATCACCAACACGCCCATCAGTGCCGTGCTAGCGAGGTACGCGGTTGCCATGTGATAGCATTACAACACAATGCGTAATAATCGTTTGTGCCCGGCCGACCGGAAAACGGCGTTCTCACCGCTTCAGTCGTCGGCAACTGCTGATCACTGACGGCTCGGACACGGAGTCCTCGCTGATTCAGTCATCAGCATCCGTCCGCGCCCGTCGCTGAATCGCCCGCTCGACGAACTCCTCGGGAAGCTCGTCGATTTCGCCGGCCTGAACCGCCCAGAGGTTGGCGTAGAGGCCGTCCGCAGCGAGCAGGTCGTCGTGGGACCCCCGTTCGACGATGCGGCCGTCCTCGACGACCAGAATCGTGTCGGCGTCTTTCACCGTCGAGAGGCGGTGGGCGATGGCGAACGTGGTCCGATCGGCAGTCAGGTCGTCGAGCGAGCGCTGGATGAGCATCTCCGTCTCCGTATCCACATCGCTGGTCGCCTCGTCGAGAATCAGGATGTCCGGGTCTTTCAGAATCGCCCGGGCGATGGCGATGCGCTGGCGCTGACCGCCCGAGAGCTTGACGCCGCGTTCGCCGACCATCGTGTCGTAGCCGTCGGGGAGGTTGCGGACGAACTGGTCGGCCTCGGCAGCCCTCGCAGCAGCGACGATCTCCTCGTCGGTGGCGTCGAACGTCCCGTAGGCGATGTTCTCGCGGACGGTGCCGTAGAAGAGGAACGTCTCCTGGCTGACGTAGCCGATGGCGCGGCGGATGCTCTGAATCTGGACGTCCCGGACGTTCTGGCCGTCGATGCGGACCGCGCCGGCGTCCACGTCGTACATCCGGAGCAGGAGCTTCAGGACGGTTGATTTCCCCGCGCCGGTCGGGCCGACGAGAGCGACCGTCTCACCGCCGTCGGCCTGGAAGGAGATATCTGAGAGCACCGGGTCGTCGTCGCTGTCGTAGCTGAAGGACACGTCCTCGTACTCGACTCGCCCTTCGGTCACGGCAAGCGGCGGCGCGTCCTCGGCCTCTTCGAGGCGACCGGGCGTGTCCATCAGCCCGAACACGCGCTCGGCGGAGGCGTAGGCCCGCTGGTACATGTTGATGATCTGCCCGAACTGCGCCATCGGCCAGACGAAGCGCTGGGTGTAGATGATGAAGGCGACGAACTGCCCGGGCGAGAGACTCGCCGTCAGCGGCCCCGGCGGCTGGCCGACGACCATGAGGCCGCCGACGACAAACGTCGCGACGAACCCCAGCCCGGACACCAGCCTGAGCCCGGGGAAGAAGGTGATGCGCGTCTCGATAGCATCCCAGTTAGCGTCGAGGTAGTCCTCCGAGGTGTCTTCGACCCGGTCGGCCTCGTACGGTTCGGTGTTTGCCGTCTTGATTATCTGGATGCCGCTGAGATTGTTTTCGAGCCTGGAGTTGAGTTTCCCGACGGTCGACCGCACGTCGGCGTATTTTGGCTGAATCGTTTCGATGAACCGCTTGGTGAACACGGCGATGATCGGCACTGGAAGGAGGGCCACGAGTGCCAACTGCCAGTTCATGTAGAACAGGTACGCAGCGATGCCGACGACCATGATAATCATCCGCGAGGCGGAGTTCAGGCCGTCGTTCAGGAACTTCTCCAGCCGGTTCACGTCGTTCGACAGAACGGACATCATTTCCCCGGTCTGCTTGTCGGCGAAGAAGTCCATGTTCAGCCGCTGCATCGTCTCGTAGGTGTCCGTCCGCAGGGCGTGCTGGACGTGCTGGGCGAACTTGTTCCAGCCCCAGTTGCGACTCCAGTGGAAGACGGCTCCGAGGCCAAAGGACGCGGCGATAATGCCTGCCGTGAGCCACAACTGTGCCCCTTGCTCGCTGGGAAGGAGGCCGTCGGGCACCAGAAAGAGACTGTAGGCGGTTTGCTGCTGAATGACGGCGTCGATAGCTAGCGCCAGGAGGAGCGGCGGCAGCAGGTCCAGCATCCGGGCCACGATAGAACTGAACAGGCCGACGACGAACGCAATCCACTGGCCCCGACCGTAGCCGGTGAACAGTCGGAGCATCGGCCGGTCGACGCGTTCCCTGGCGTCCTCGAACACGTCGTCGTCCGAACCCGCGTCGAAATCCATTATCGAATCCAGGGGCCGAATCCGCAAAAGGCCGTCGGGCTACGTGGCTTCGGGCGGCAGGTCGACACGGTCACCGACCTCGACGCCGGTCCGGTTCGTCCACCCGCGGTTCACTTCGAGGACGTACTTGCCCTGCCCCTCGTAGCCCGTCAGGTTACTCTCGCTGGTCCCCTCCGGCGGGAGCGGCGCGTGGTGGATAGTGGTGATGGTGCCGTTGGCGTCGATGAAGATGATGTCGAGCGGAAACGACATGTTCCGCATGACGTAGGTGTGCTGGCCTTCCTCGTCGTGGACGAACAGCATCCCCTCGTCGGGTCCCAGCGACTCCGTCTCGCTCAGTCCGACGTACCGCTGATTGAACGTCTGTGCGATGCGGACCTCGACCGTGCCAAGCGGTTCCCCTGCCTCTTTTTCACGGACCGCGACGGTCGTTCCCGGCGTCGAAGTATCCGTCTCGGGCTGTGTGGCGGTCGTCACCCCTTCCTCCGACCCCTCCCGGACCGTCACCGTGCCCTCCTCGTACTCACCGGTCCCGAGCACCTCGACCCAGAGTCCGGTCTGGAGGACCACAGCGGCGGCGACGAGAAGACCGACGAGTCCGAGTACGACCACAGCAGGGCGCTGCATACTCCGTGTGAAGGGCAGGCCGTGGGTAATACTGTCGGTACCCACTGTCGGCCGAGAGAGAAAGCGTTATTCCTGCCGATGGAAAACGGTGGGATACGGGTCCGTGGTCTAGTTGGTTATGACGTGGCCTTTACAAGGCCGAGGCCGGTGGTTCGAATCCGCCCGGACCCACTTCTGACACCGACTGCGACGAGTGTAACGAGGAGCCAGCGGTGTCTGTGTGGGAGATGGTGGTTCGAACCCTGGAAGACGAGCGCAGTGAGTCTTCCTTCGGTTCGAATCCGCCCGGACCTATCCTGCGACGAACGGACGTGAGGAGCGGATGGTCCCTGCGGATTCGATTCCTGCCAGTCGCGCGCAACGTAGTGAGCACGTCTGGCTTCGGTTCGAATCCGCCGGGAGAGCACTGCTCTCCCGAGCCCTCGTTCGCTTCGCTCACAAGGACGTCCGGACCGATAAATTCTATCGCGGCCACTCGTGAGCGGCGAGTCTAACTCCAGATATCAGGGCCTCTATCTCGATTGATAGTCGCCCGTAATTCATATATCCGGAGTGGTGGTAGTGCGTGGCATGATAGATGGCTCGACGTGTCCGGCCTGTAGCGGGCACGTCTCGACGACCAATGGCACTGAGTACGAATGCGACAACTGCGGCGAGACGTTCGACAGCGCCGACCTGTTCCTCCCGTAATCGGCGGTCGACCGTCCCGACTGATGCCACAGAACCTGCGCCGGCTTTCGAAATGCTTTTTTCTACCCTCGTCATCGCTTGGAGTGCACGCCGCCTTAGCTCAGACTGGGAGAGCACTCGACTGAAGATCGAGCTGTCCCCGGTTCAAATCCGGGAGGCGGCATTTTCCCGAATCTGACTGACGAGAGGAAACCTTTGGTTTCTCGCTCTCAAAGGGTATCACCGTGTAATCCAGTCTACTCGCCAGATCGAAGCGGCCGCTCCGATACGTGATGTGCCTTTTGTATGTTTTCGCGGGAGGTCCCCACTTCGTCGCCCCGAAGATGTACGAACGGATCGTACCGCTGCAGTTCCCGCGGCCGCGGCTACTCGTGTATTTGTCCAGAACCGCAGAAATCGTGCTCGGCATCGGTGTACTGTTCGAATGGACGCGTCACCAGCTCGGACCCCTGTCGCTCCATGGTGGTCGACGGGCTTGCAAGGGACGGCAGAACAGACACAAGCGACCCAGCCGATTGAAGAATGCAATGACTCTATTCCAGCAAGAGGAGTCGAAGGTCGAGGAAAATGTCGACAATATGGTTGATTCGACTCCGATGTCGGTCGGCGATCCCGTCGCAACTCTCGCAGGAGGATCGGTACTGTACGCGTGGTACAAGTTCTATATGAAGGGCGACAAGGAGGGCGGCCTCTTCGTGGGTCTGTGGGCACCGACGTTGCTCGCAGCCGCGAGTTACCTCCAGCAGAAGGACATCATCCAGAAGTTCAAGAAAGGAATCACCTCGTTCTGAGGCCGGCAGACGCGGAACGGCACGTGAGAAGCAGTTCGGAGCGGTCCGTATCCGAACGTCCCCGAGGACCCCCGACGAGGAATCGGCGACGGAAGCGGAGTTGCCGGTCTGTCAGGTAGACTATTCTGTCGCGCGGGTCCGGGGCTCGACGTCAATGGGTGAGAGGCCACGCCTGATCCGAAATCTTACGTTTGGTCGACCGGCGGGCTTTGTGACGCTCCCTGGCTCGGACTGGGACAGCACTCGACCGACGCGAACTGTCCCCGTTTCCGCGAGCGTAGCGAGTCTTCCTTTGGTTCACAATCCAGGAGGCGGCAGTTTCCTCCGAACCACACTACCAGCGGTAGAACCGGATCCGAGTAGGATTCGTCAATGGTGTAATTCACCAAACCGCCGGCCAAGCGCCGAACAGTTGAACAGAACGGACGGCACGTGTTAATCCGGTCGAGAGAGACGGTGGCCGGAACAATAATTCCCTGGCGACGAATGGCAGGGATATGACAGAGGAGCCGGCCCACGAGGAGATGGACCGCCACGCGGCGCTGACCGACGAAATCGCGGCGCTCAGTGCGGAGCGGGATGCCGTCGCGGCGTCAGTACAGGACCGTCTTGCCGACGCGGTTTCGGAGGCGATAGCAGAAGCAGGTACGAACGTCGGGAGTCTCGGGCAGTCCAGGGACGGCAAGCGGTTCCGGTTCGAGGCGCGGCTCGACCGGGCGGCGCTGGTAGCGGCGGTCACGGAGACGCTGCCGGATGGGTTCGTCGTCTCGCACGTCAACGAGGACGGGACGCTGAGCGTGGACTGGACCGGCGACGGCACCACGCCGTCGAAGCGGGAACACGGGGCCGTCCTGAAAGCCATCATCGCCGAGGAGACCGAGACAGACAGCGACGGCTTCATCGAATCCGTGCCCAGCCGTGACCGGGTACTGGCGCGGGCGGTGGAGCTGGGCGTCGACGAGAGTGACGCGGCAGACCGCCTCAGTCGACTGGCGACGCTGGACGTGGTTGATATCACCGACGAGGGAGTCTACCCCGACGAGAACTTCTCGCGGTACTAGCAAATCGTTTGGTACATGGTATCTATTAACAAGAAATAAGTCGACACCAGTCCCTACCTGAACGTATGATACTCGAACAGCCGGGGTTCAAGTCGGCTGACAGCAAGCGGGTGTATCAGTACGTCGAGCGGAACGGAACGGTCGAAACGGCGTCAGTGCGAGATGCGCTCGATATGCCGGCGTCCGAGTTCCGGTCGGCGGTCGACGAACTGACCGAACAGGAGTATCTCACGGAGCAGAACGGGACGCTGGCGCTACGGCTCGATATCGGTGCGGAGCGTGAGTACGAAGCCGACGACATCACATACGTTGTCCGACCAGCGCGCGACGAGGACTTCGAGCAGCTGGTCGATACAATTCAGGAGATTACAGACAGGCGCACCTACGCCGTCGGGGAGGAACTCGCCGACGAACTCCGGTACGAGGACACGGTGACCCGACATAACAGCGTCTGGTCGCGGGTGTTCTTCGTCGCCACCGTCGACGGCTACGTCGTCGGGTGGTCACACCTCGACCTACCACATTCGGACAAGCTCCGGGAGACGGCACGGCTCACGGTCGGGGTCCGCGAGGAGTACCGCGGCTACGGGGTCGGTAAGCGCCTGCTCGACCGCGCGCTGTCGTGGGCAGAGACGAACGGCTACCGGAAAGTGTACAACAGCGTTGCGCGGACAAACATGAACGCGGTCACGTTCCTCGAACGGCAGGGCTGGCACCGGGAGGCCGTGCGGGAGAACCACTTCACCATCGACGGCGAACCGGTCGACGAAGTGATGCTGGCGTACACGTTCTGAGGGACGCTCACTGGTCGGGCCGCTCACCAACCACGAACGTCCACCATTTGACGAACTGCGTCCGTTCGTAGAGATCGAGGAGCCGCGCCGACGCGTCCGACTCGGAGATGCTCGCGAGCATCAGCGGCGAGCCGAGCGTCTGTTTCTCGACGACGTCGAACGGGCCGGAGACGAGGTCGGTGACGGCGTCTTCCGAGAGGTGGCCGTAGATGTCGGTGTCTTCCTCCAGCAGGCCCAGTCGGAACGCGGCCCCCTTGGTGAGTCGCCGGTACAGCCCCGGCGTCCCTTCGAGCAGGACGACGCAGCCGCCGGGGCGGAGCACGCGGGCGGTTTCCCGGAGGATTTCGGGGCGGTCGGCGGGCGGAACGTGATGGAGGAACCGACGGCCGATGACGGCGTCGAAGGAGCCGTCGGCAAACGGTAGCGCCCGGGCATCACCAGCAAGCGCCGGTTTGTGAACGGTTTCGGCGTTCGATGGCCAGCCTTCCAGTCCGATATCGGCCCGGGGGTGCATGTGCTGGCCGAACGCTATTTCCAGTGTCCGGCCGGCCGGAAGCTGCTCGGCGATCAGGGCGTCGTGTCGCTCGTAGATTCGGTGCAACAGCGGGTGTTTCCGGACGTTTCGCGGCCGCTCGACGATAGCGCCGTCCTGAACGTCCCAGGTCGCTTCGGACATGTTACGGCCTCATGACGTACAGTCGACGGCGGCTCTACGAGACTATGGAGGGGGTAAGGACGTTTATAACGGAAGTAAGCAGCTGGTGATAACAGATTAATAGCCTGATAAACCACGGCCGCGAACCCTATTCGATATCGATTCGGTGCGAGTCGTCAGCGTCGTCCGCGCGCGGCAGCGTTATTTCGAGGACGCCGTTGTGGTAGGTGGCGGTGATGTCCTCGTCCACGACCGGCTCGGGGACGGTGACGCGTTCGGCGACCCGGCGGCTGTGTCGGCGAGCGCCGTCGCTGGTCTCCTCGGCGACCGTGCTCTCGCCCTGGATGGTGAGGACGCCGTCCTCGAAGCGGACGACGAGGTCGTCCCGCTCGAAGCCCGGGAGGTCGACCATCACGGCGTATCCGTCGTCGGTCTCGTCGACGTGGAGGTTCGTGTCGATGCCGTGGCGGTGGTGGTGGCTTCGGGGCGTGTCCGAGGCCGGTCGGTCGGCGCGGCGTTCCGAACCGTCGTCCATCCGGCGGCGCGAACTGGTGTCCATCAGGTGGCTCGGACTGTCGTCCAGCATTGTCCGTCGCGTCTGGGCGAAGAGTCGGAGCATCGTCTCGAACGGGTCGTTGCTGTGTGTCATAATCACCTTATATACGCTAGTACAGGTAGTAACAGTTGCGTAACACGTGCTATCACGGTCGGGCAGTTGAACGCGGGACGCCGGACGGCAGACAGCCGGATCGAAAGTGCGTGATGGGATACCGTAGCGGAACTGTTTTGACAGGCGTACAGCTAGAACAGCCATAGATAACCGCCGAGTGCCCGGTCCGTCGGTGGCCGGGCGAACGGTACGAAATACACCATGGCAACCGATTCCGGCACCCGAACAGACCCGTCGGCCGACGAGGTATCGAACTACGACTACCAGAACGACAGCGTCGCTCGGTCGGGGCTCGTCGACGACCTGCAGGCGCGCGTCGATGGCGAGGTCCGGTTCGACGAGTACTCCCGGCAGTTGTACGCGACCGACGCCAGCCTCTACGAGGTACTGCCTATCGGTGTCGTCTACCCGCGGTCGACCGAGGATGTGGCCGCCGTCATGTCCTACTGCGCCCGGCGCGAGATACCGGTCCTACCCCGAGGCGGCGGGACGAGCCTCGCCGGGCAGACCGTCAACGAGGCCGTCGTGCTGGATTTCTCGCGGTACATGAACGACCTCGTCGAATCCCGGCCGTCCGACCGGCGGGCGCGGGCACAGCCGGGCATCAAGCTCGGCGACCTGAACGGGAAGCTGGCCGAGCACGGGCTGAAGTTCGCGCCGGACCCCGCGTGGGGCGACAAGAGCGTCCTCGGCGGTGCTATCGGCAACAACTCCACCGGGGCCCACTCCCTGCAGTACGGCAAGACGGACGCCTACATCGAGGAATGCGAAGTCGTTCTCGCGGACGGTACCGTCACCACCTTCGGCGAGGTCACCCGCGAGGAACTGCGCGACCGGGCGGACCCCGACGGCGACCTCGAAGCCCGGATCTACGCCGAAATCGAGCGGATACTCGCCGAGGAGGGCGAGGAGATACGCAGCCACTACCCCGACCTGAAGCGCAACGTATCGGGGTACAACCTCGACTGGGTTCTGGAAGACGCAGAGGACGGAACCGTCAACGTCGCGTCACTGCTGGCCGGCAGCGAAGGGACGCTGGCCATCGTCACCGAGGCCGAGGTGTCCCTGGAGCCGATTCCCGAGACCAAGTCGATGGCCCTGCTCGCCTACGAGGGGCTCATCGAGGCGATGGAAGACGTCGCCGACATCCTCGAACACGACCCGGCGGCCGTGGAGGTGCTGGACGACGTGCTCATCGACCTGGCCCGGGACACCGCCGAGTTCGAGGACGTGGTCGGCATGTTGCCCGACGGGACCCGTGCAGTCCTCATCGTGGAGTTCTACGCCGACGACGAGGAAGCCGGCCGGCGGAAGGTCGCCGACCTGCTGGCGGATCGGACCGAGGGCGTCGATTCGGTCGCCGAGCCGACGGCGGGACGGACCGTTGTCGATGCGCCGGTTCGGGCCTTCAACGCCATGGAAGCGCACGACGAGGCAAAGCGCGAGAAGTTCTGGAAGATGCGCAAGTCCGGCCTCCCGATACTGCTCTCGCGAACCACCGACGAGAAACACGGCTCGTTCATCGAGGACACCGCTATCCCGCCGGAAAATCTACCGGAGTACGTCGCCGACTTCCAGGAAATCCTCGAAGACCACGACACCTTCGCCTCCTTCTACGCCCACGCCGGCCCCGGCGTGCTCCACATCCGCCCGCTCATCAACACCAAGACGGTCGAGGGTGTCGAGACGATGGAGTCCATCGCCGATGCGGTGACCGACCTCGTGGTCAAATACGGGGGCAGCGTCTCTGGCGAACACGGCGACGGCCGCGCCCGCACGCAGTGGAACAAGAAACTCTACGGTCCGGACCTCTGGAAGACGTTCCAGGGGCTGAAATCGACGTTCGACCCCGACTGGCTGCTCAACCCCGGCCAGGTCGTCGGGGTCGACGCCGCCGACATCGAATCCGGCGCGAAGCCCGAGCGAGCACGCACGGTCGACATGACCGAGCATCTCCGTTTCGACCCCGAGTACGAGTTCGACGCGGGCTTCGACGCCGCGCTGGAATGGGACAACGACAACGGGATGCAGGGGATGGTCGAACTCTGTCACGGCTGTGGCGGCTGTCGCGGCCCGCAGGAGACCACCGGCGGCGTGATGTGTCCGACCTACCGCGCCTCAGAAGAAGAGATCACCGCGACCCGCGGCCGCGCGAACATGCTCCGGCAGGCGATGAGCGGTGACCTTCCGGACGACCCCACTGATGAGGAGTTCATGCACGAGGTGCTCGACCTCTGTATCGGCTGCAAGGGGTGTGCGAAGGACTGCCCGAGCGAGGTCGACATGGCGAAGCTCAAAGCGGAGGTAACCCACGCCTATCATCAGGAACACGGCTCCAGCCTTCGCGACAAAATATTCGCCAACGTCGACGCGCTGGCCGGTCTCGGCAGCACGTTCGCGCCGCTGTCGAACCTTGCGACGAAGGTGCCGGGTGCCCGCACCGTCCTCGAAAAGACGGTCGGTATCGCCCCGGACCGCACCCTACCGAGCTTCCAGCGGACGACGCTGCAGGACTGGTTCGACGAGCGTGGTCCGCAGGTCCCGGCAGAGGAGGCCGAACGGCAAGCGCTGCTGTTTCCCGACACGTACACGAACTACAGCCACCCCGAGGTCGGGAAAGCCGCCGTCCGTGTCCTCGAAGCCGCAGGGGTTCACGTCCGGCTCGCCAACCGAACCGACAGCGGGCGACCCGCTCACTCGAAGGGCTTTCTGGACCAGTCCCGGGCCACTGCGCGGGAGAACGTGGACGCGCTCGTTCCCGCTGTCGAGGAGGGCTGGGACGTGGTTCTGGTCGAACCCTCTGATGCCGTGATGTTCCAGTCGGACTACCTGGACCTGCTGTCGGGCGCGGACGTGGAGACGCTTGCGGCCAACGCCTACGGCGTCTGTGAGTACCTCGATACCTTCCGGCTGGACGAGGGGGTCGACTGGGATGCGCTGGGCGAGACGCTGACCTACCACGGGCACTGCCACCAGAAGGCGACGAAGAAGGACCACCACGCCGTCGGCGTCCTCCGGCGGGCCGGCTACGACGTCGACCCGCTCGATTCGGGCTGCTGCGGGATGGCCGGCTCCTTCGGCTACGAGACCGAGCACTTCTCGATGAGCAAGG
This sequence comes from Haloarcula sp. HT12, assembly GCF_055271655.1. Lineage (NCBI taxonomy): Archaea > Methanobacteriati > Methanobacteriota > Halobacteria > Halobacteriales > Haloarculaceae > Haloarcula > Haloarcula sp. HT12. The sequence goes on along the minus strand of NZ_JBUXKW010000002.1, from coordinate 529,347 downwards.
CCATCGGCGAGATACTGTTCGACCAGATAGCGGACAGTCGTGGCGACACCGTCGTCGCGCCCGGCGCGTCCTGTCGCACCCAGCTAGAGGACTGGGACGAAAGCGACGGCGAACCACCCCACCCGGTCGAGAAACTCGACGCAGCTCTAGCCTGAGTCGGTCTCGCCCGGCTGGCGGACCGCTTGGACGATGCCGACCGTCTGGCCGACCAGCGCGAGCCCGATGCCGGCGAGCAGCGCGGATTGCGCCGCTGGGAACAGCCCGCCGGCGTAGACCGCTGCACCGATACCGCTCAGCGCCGCCCCGACCGTGTACGCCCGCTGACCCGCCGGAACGCGCTTGCCGGTGTAGTAGAGACCGATTCCCGGAACGACCATCCACCCCAGTATCGTCGTCGTCAGGAACGGGTCCCGGAGCGGGGAGTAGAGCAGACCGACGATACCACCGACGGTCAACAGGAGTCCGACGAGCAGGATATCGCGCCAGATCCGGAGGATACCGGTCTCCATCTCGTCCCACGAGAGGGCTGCGAAGGCAGCGATGAGGACAGCGGCGACGGCGTGAAAGACCAGCACCGGGTGGTTAGTGACCGCATCGAGATGGGCCAGTCCCACGACCGTCCAGGCGAGCGGGACGAGCACGGCCGGTCCCTGAGCACGCAAGCGAGGGAACATACCCCCCACTGTGCCCGCCACAGTCAAGAAACGTCGGTCGTGCGGATAGCTGTCACGCCTTGGGGAGTTCGACGACGAAATGCGCGCCGTCGAGACCGGAGTCGGGGACGGCTGTGTCAGCCCCGGCAGTGCCGGCAGCGAGGTAGATATCGCCCCCGAAGCTTTCGACGAGTGTCTGTACGAGATGGAGCCCGCCGCCGTGCGTGTCGCCCGCCCGCGGGTCGAAGATGCTGTAACGCCGGTCGTCGGGAATCCCCGGTCCGTCGTCGACGACGTGGACCTCGACGGCGTCGTCGGTCTCGCGGATCGCGACGAGCACTGATGGGTGGTCGTCCCCGTCTGCCGCCGGCCGGCTTGTGCCTGCCCGTTGTGCGTCGTTCTGTAACACGGAGCCGTCTGTCGCGGTTCCCCCGGCGGCGAGTTCGGCTGCCGGCGTCCCGTGTTCGACAGCGTTTTCCAAGAGATTCCGGAGGATCGGGCGGGCGGCTTCGTTGGCGTAGGCCATCGCGCTGTCCGGGGCTTGGAACTCGATAGCGACGGTGTGTGTTTGCTCGATTCGCTGGATCACCGTCTCGGCGATCCCGACGATATCAATCGGCTCGAACTCCGGCTCCGAGCCGAGTGTTTCGACGACGGTCCCGGCATTGTCGACCAAACTGTCGAGTTCGGTCACCTGTTCATGGATCGCGTCCGCCGCGGCCTCTACTGTCTCGGAGTCGGCGTTACGCTGGATGATCGTCGCCCGGCCGTCGATGACGACCAGTCCGTTCGAGATATCGTGTCGGAACAGGTCGTTGACGAACGACAGCGTGCTCGCGGTTCGGGCCGCGCGGCTGGCGTCCTGACGGGCTCGAACCGCAAGCGTGCCCGCGACGAGGCCCGTGACAGCGCCCGTATCCATCGCCAACAGAGTGACGAACGCCGGTTCGGCGATTGCTCGACCCTCCATCGAGCGGATAGGGACGCTCAATCCGATGATAGCCCCGACCGCGACACTCCCGACAACGCTCCAGACGAAAACCGTCCAGATCTGCGCTCCGGGCGTCGACGACGAGACGAGCCGATAGCTGCCATACACCAGTGCCAGCGGGAGTAGCCCGTCGAGGACCAGTGCGAGCGCGGGGCCACTGAGTTGCCCGATGCGCTGTGTCTCGAGACCGAGGTGCCAGACGACGGCCGCACCCGAGAGGGCGAGACCGAAGCCAGCGAGCAGCCAGGGCGCGAGCCGGGCCCGCACGCCACGGTACATAGTTACGACTCGGTTTCAGGCGTCTAATTATATTTGGTTAGCGAGACGGTAAACCGGACACATCATCGGGGAGTCTACAGCCAGATGGGAGTTCCGGCGGCGTGTGTGGCATGCCACTGTTACACAGTGCATAACCGCCAGACTGCAGTCGATTCGGTCCGCTAGCCACCCGATAGTCGTACCGACACTGTTATCCGTGGTGCTGGCTTCTCTTTGGTTGCAATGGCGAAAGGAACGGTTGATTTCTTCAACGACACTGGCGGTTACGGTTTCATCGACACTGAGGACGCGGACGAAGACGTCTTCTTCCACATGGAAGACATCGGCGGCCCGGACCTCGAGGAAGGACAAGAGCTCGAATTTGACATCGAGCAGGCGGACAAGGGTCCGCGCGCCAACAACGTCACACGGCTCTAACAATGGCGGAAGGCACTGTCGACTTCTTCAACGACACTGGTGGTTACGGCTTCATCGAAACCGACGATGCGGACGAAGACGTCTTCTTCCACATGGAAGACGTCGGCGGCCCTGACCTCGAAGAGGGGCAGGAAGTCGAGTTCGACATCGAGCAAGCGGACAAGGGTCCGCGAGCGACCAATCTCACGCGACTGTAAGACGGCTTCTGTCTACAGTCTAGCACTATAATCACTTGTCAGCGGTCGCGGTGTACCATAGCGTACACGGCAGTGTCGCTGGCATGCACATAACTCACGACGAGCGATGGCGCTCGCTGGGACACGCATTATTCGAGCAGTGGCGCCGCCGCCCGGTAGACGATCTCCATCGGGAGACCTGCCCCGTCCCGCGGCGGCTCGGGCGGCAACGTATATAGCTCTCCGTCGCCGGGCTGGGCCGTGTATGCGAGCGCGACGGCGTCGAGCACGTCGTGGACGGCCACCGCCGTCCCACCGGTCGCTTCGGCGGCTTTCTGGACTGTCGGCGCGGCATCGCGGTCGTAGTGTGCGAGAATCCGCATCCGCTCGGCGTACCCCCCAGCAGTGCGCTTCGAGTAGCTGAGCGGCTCGCCGGCGAAGGCCCGGAAACAGACCTCCGGGTGGGATTCCCGGATGACCGCGGCGGCCTCGGGCAGTTCCTGCAGGAGTTCGTCGATCCGGGCGAGGCTGTCGCTGCGGGCAAACGCCTGCTCGGAGAGTTCCGCACCGCTCTTGCGCTTGTGAACGCGGTTGGCCGTCGAGTAGCGCTGTTTCCGGGTCGCCTCTCGCACCGGCGGCGTGCGAACCGCCCCACTCCGTTCACCGAGCACCGACCGGGCGAGTTCGTCACACCGGCGGTCCGGTTCGCCCGACTCCACGAGTCCGATCGGGACGCCTACGAGTATCCGGCGGGCGCGCTCGTCGTAGGCTGACCAGCACTCGCCGATCCCGTCGAACACCGACGCGTGATCGAAGCCGTCGCCGGTGAACGCGACGGCGACCCAGGACTCGTCGCTCCGGTCGACACCGACGTACAGCGGTTCGGCCATTATCGATACTCGGTCGGACGGGCGCAAAAATGTATCCCGAGGTGTCTCCTGACCGAATAGTCCCAGTCCCAGGGCTGTCAGTCGAAGTCCCGACGATCCCGGCGGTCGGATACGTGTCGGAACTGCCTACGACCGCCCGAACTTCGTGAGATCCTCGAGCGGTACCAACCGGTGTTCCATCGCCGGCTTCGTGTAGCCGGCCGATTCCTCGGAGACGCCGCTGGTGTACACCAGCATCTTCTGCTGGAGGACGTGGGGCACGCCGTCAGTATCCCGGATGATCTCGACCGAGCGCCACGCTTCGTCTTCCATGCGTCAGAGTCACACGCTGCTGGCACCTGTCTCTTTCCCCGTCAGGAGTCCGGCCCGACGAAGATAGTCCGGAGCCGTGTACCACAGTCCGGACAGCACAGCGTCTGCCAGCGGTCGCTGTCGAGGTCACCGAACGTCTCCCGGCGGATCGCCTCGTCGACGGTGACCGACCGCCCACAGGTCTCACACTCCTCGGCCATACATCGGGATTGGTGATCTAGAACCAAAGGCCGCTCGCCCACAGGCATTTAGCCGGCGCGAGCGTGGGGCCGGACATGGACGGCGTCGTACTCGCTGCCGGCGAAGGGACGCGGATGCGACCCCTGACCGCCGACAAACCGAAAGGGCTGGTCGAAGTGGACGGCACACCACTGCTAACACATTGTTTCGACACGCTGCTTTCTATCGGCGTCGACCGCCTGGTCGTCGTCATCGGCTACCGCGGCGACGACATCGTGGCCCACTACGGCGAGCAGTACCGGGACACGCCGATAGCGTACGTCCGGCAGCACGAACAGTTGGGACTGGCCCACGCGCTCGAACAGGCCCGCTCCGCCGTCGACGGAACCTTCGTCGTGCTGAACGGCGACAACGTCTGTCAGGCGAACCTGAGCGACGCGATTGAGCGCCACCGCGAGACCGACGCCAGCGCGACACTACTCGTCGAGGACGTGTCGCGGGCCGAGGCCCGGCAGACCGGCGTGGTCACGACGGACGACGACGGACGGGTGACCGGCCTCGTCGAGAAGCCGTCGGCCCCGCCGTCGACGCTGGTCACGCGGGGCTTTTTCGTCTTTGAACCAGCCATCGGCCACGCCTGCGCGCTGACACAGCCCTCTGACCGAGGTGAGTACGAACTCCCCGACGCAATCGACCTGTTGCTGAGTGCAGGCCACCGCGTCGAGGCGGTCGAACTCGACGGCTGGTGTCACAACGTCAACGAACCGAGCGACATCGAGGCGGTCGAAGACCGACTCGGCGAGGGCGTGGACCGCTGACGAGCGAACCGACGCCCGGTACGCAGCGACAGAACACCGAAGGGACTCCACCCCAATACAGGGGTATGACAACCGTTCGGCCGCTGGCACTCGTCGTGCTCGCTGTCCTCGTCTCGCTGGCGGGCTGTGGGGCACTGTTCGGAAGCGGCGGGCAGGCAGCGTCCGAGGCGACAGTGACGCCCGCCGAAGTACCTACGGAGGACACACAATCGGTTGAATCGGCGGCGGCCGAGCGGGAGTACTGGGGGAACGTCTCCGTCGACGCCAACCGGTCGGCGGTGACACAGCCGCGGGTCCTCGAACTGCGACCGAACTGCGAGCGCCCGCCAGGGCTGGTCGTCCACATCCAGGTGCTGGCGCTCCAGAACAACGATCCGGCGACAAACGAGGGGATCAACACGACCTGGCAGTTCGCGTCGCCGTCGAACCGGGATCTGACGGGACCGTACTCGAACTTCGTCCGGACTATCGAGAGCGGGTTCGGGCCGCTGCTGAACGCGACGGGGGTGCGGTACGGGCCGCTGGAACGGGACGGCGACACCGCGTCACAGCCGGTGACGGTCGTCGACGCGAACGGGACGACGACGAGCTACCGGTGGACGGTCGAAAAGCAGTCCGAAGCGTCCTACGAGGGCTGCTGGATGACGGCGGGCGTCGCGCCGGCCTAGCCTTCCATCCCGCTGAAGGAGAGGCCGCCCTCGATGTAGCGCTGGGCGAACAGATACGCCAGCATGATCGGCGAGGCGAAAGTGAGCGCGAACGCGGAGAAGCGCGCCCACGGGATGGAGTACTCGTCGACCATGGCGTAGAGGCCGACCGGCAGCGTGTAGTTCTCCGTCCCCAGCAGCGTCTGGGCGACGACGAACTCCGTCCATCCGGTAAGGAAGACGAAGATGAACACCGTCGCCAGCCCGGCCGTCGACATCGGGATGATGACCTCCGTCACCACGCGCCATGGGGGCGCGCCATCGACGACGGCGGCCTCCTCGTAGGAGACCGGGATACCGTCCATGTACGTCTTCAGCAGCCAGGTGTTGAACGGGACGGCAGTCGCGGCGTAGTACACCGCAAGCGCCAGCTTGCTGTCGTTGATACCGAACTGGACGTACAGCGCGTACATCCCGATGAGCAGGGCGACCCCCAGGCCACCACCGACCTGCGTCATCAGGACGTAGACGAACAAGATCTTCCGGCGGAAGAGGAACTTTCGCCGCGAGAGCGCATAGGCCGCCGGAACGATGAGCGACATCGCGATCAGCACGGTGGGGATCGCCACCATGAGGCTGTTCCAGAGGAAGCGCTTGAACTCCGACGGGCGGTCGACGCCGTAGTCGGAGGCGTCGAGAATCTCGACGCCCGGCGTCTGGAACACGAAGGCGAGGTCGGTGAACGGAATGGCCGCTGAGATCGTGTACGACGGGACGATGAGATCACCGATAACCCAGATGAACGGCTGTATCGTCGGGTCAGACGGGAGCAGCGAGAAGCTCTCGGAGGTGTACAGCGAGCTTCCGGAGCCGGAGAGGGCCGCCATCAGAATCCAGTAGATGGGAAAGAGGAGTGCCAGCACCACCAGCGTCGCCCCGATAGTCGAGAGGATGACCTTCAGAACTTCCGAGGCGGGCAGCTCGCCCCGACGAACCGCCTGCACGGTGTAGGACCACTTGCGGACCGTCCGTGCGGGCATCGTGGCGACCCTTTTCGCGTCCTCGGAGAGTTTCCGTACGATTGCGCCGAGCAGCATCAGTCGTTCACCCCGTCGGCGAGCTTGCCTTTCTTGACGTTGAGCCACATGAACGCGCCGATGAACACGAGCGCGATGATGCTGATCGCCGCCCCGCGGCCGTACTGCTGGAACGACAGCGCCTCACGGTACCCGTAGACGACGATGAGTTCGTTCGCCCGCGCCGGGCCGCCCTGGTTGAACACGAACGGGATGAGGAACTGCTGGAACGACGCCGCCGAGGTCAGGATGGACGCGAACAGCACCGGGCGTTTGATCGACGGGAGCGTGATGTGGGCAAAGCGTGCGAGAAAGCCCGCGCCGTCGACGACGGCCGCCTCGTGGAGCTCATCGGGCACGTCCTGCAGCGCGCTGACGGTGATGATGACCATGAACGGGTACGCCAGCCACGCCTCCGTGACGTTGTACGCGACGAAGGCGGTCCAGCGGCCCGACAGCCACGCGACCGAACTCGCTCCGAACGCGGTCAGTAGTTGGTTCATCAGCCCGAACTCGGCGGAGCTGAAGATGCCGCGCCACACGGTGATGGTGAAAATCGGCGGCAGTCCCATCGGGAAGATGATGAGCGCGCGCAGGACGCGCTTGCCACGGACGAGCTCGCTGGTCACGACGAGCGCGATAGCCAGGCTCGCCCCGATTTTGAGCGTGACGCTCGTGGCGACGAACAGCCAGGTGATCCCGAAGGAGTTCCAGAACTGGCCGTCGGTCAGCACGTCGGCGTAGTTCTCTAGCCCGACAAACAGCGCGTCGCCGAACGTGAGCACGGCGACGACGCCCTCGCCAGCGAACAGGTTCGCCGGTTCGGCGTTGGTAAAGGAGATGCCGAGCAGATAGAAGACCGGGAACAGCATGAACGCCGAGAAGACGAACAGTCCCGGAAGCACCAGCAGTAACGACGCGTCGTCCCGCGTCAGAAACGGGACCGACTCGATGCGGTCCGCCGCTCGTGAAACCGTGCTCATGGGCGTTTCTCACCCCCAGTTACTGCGGATTTCCTCGGCGGCGGTCGTCAGCGCATCCTCGGCGCTCGCATCGCCGTTGAACGCCTCGATGAGAGCGTTCTCCAGCGGCGACCACACCTTGTTCATGCGCGGGTCGGTCGGCATCGGGACCCCCTGGCTGACGGTCTGGGAGTACGTCTGGACGTGGTCCGGGAGTTCGTCGCTGCCGACGAGGCTGTCGAGCACCGGGATCGCGCCCTGCTCCTCGGCGAGTCGCGTCGCGTGGTCCTCGTTGGTGGCGAACCACTCGACGAAGTTCCGAGCGGCCGTGGCGTCGGCCCCGCCCTCGCTCATTGCGTCCGCGAAGTACCACATCGAGATGCCGGTGTACGGCGTCACCTCGCCGCCGTCGATGGCAGGGAACGTCGCCACTTCGTAGTTCACGTCGTTCTGGTTCAGCGTCGCCAGATACCACGGGCCGTTGACCGCGAAGGCGGCGTTCCCTTCCGAGAACGTCGCGGCCTGCGGTTCGTAGGTCGGGTCGTCCGGCATATACGGACGGAGAGTGTCGAGCGCGAACTGGAGTCCGTCGATGGCTTCGTCGGCATCCAGGCCGAGCGCTGGATCCCGGTTCGGGTCGAAGATGTAGCCGCCGAAAGCCTGGATCCAGCCGCTCGTAAAGTACGGAACGAAGGGCGAAGCGAGGCCGTACTGGCTGCTACCCGGGTCGTGGTACTCCTCCATCGCCGCTACCATGTCGTCGACGGTCTCGGGCGCTTCGTCGACGATGTCCGCGTTGTAGATGAGCGTCACCGTCTCCGCCGAGTGCGGGAGGCCGACGACGGCGTCGTCGAACTGGACGGCGGAGGCGGCGGCGTCCGTGAACTGGTCGAGGCTCACGGAGAGGTCGTCGGACTGGTCGACGACGAACTCCCGCTGGTAGTAGTCGCCGACCCAGTCGTGTGCCCACTCGAAGATCTCCGGCCCCTGGCCCGCCGGAATCGCGCTCGTGGTCTTCTTTTCCATGTCGGAGATGTCCGACCCCTCGACGCCGAACTCCGTCTCGCTCTCGAAGGTCTCGATTGCGGCCTCACGGGCTGGCATCTCCGAATCTTGAAGCTGATACCACGCTGTTGCGATCCCGCCGGACTGCTGGCTCCCGCTGCCGGACCCATCGCCCGAACCGTTGCCGGTTGCCGTTCCCCCCTCCGAGCCGCCGCTGCCCTGCTCTTGCACGCTACAGCCAGCCAAGGCCGCAGCCGCCCCGACACCGCCGATCCGTTTGAGCACCGCCCGTCGTTCCATTGTCATGGATAGATATAGGATGAAATAGTCTTTCACAACTTAAATCATTCGGAAATAGAAGGAGACAATGATGATAGATTCCTGGGATCGGCCTGTGATAGCGCCGCTGTGTGTCGGTTGCAACGATGTCGAACAACGCGGCATAAATGAGGTAATAGTCATTCTCAAATTCAACTGGAAGCGTAACACTCACGGCACCAACCCCGCACCGTAGGCGTATGCATCACCCAGGTCCGCCGCGGTTCCTTACCGTCGGCGAATCGGTCGAACTGGCACCGCGCCAGCCCGACCCCGACATGACTGCCGAGTGGCGGCTGGTCGAACGACCGGAATCGAGCACGGCGACACTTGGCGACGGTCCAGTCTGTCACCTCGAACCCGACACGCCCGGCGTCTACCGGGCCGAGCTAACCGCCCCGGACGGGACACACGAGCAGGTCGTCCGGGCGTTCCCGGGCGTCACCGAGACAGCCCGGTTCAGCGTCACCGAAGAGGACTTCGGGCACGACGGCGACACCGATGCCCTCGCCGTTGCCGACCGTGCCATTGTCATCGGGAAGTTCAACGATTTCACGATGGGGACACACTGGGCCGAGCGCGAGGGCGACGAGTGGGTCATCGAGACCGACCTGCCGCCGGGAACCCACCACGCCATCTTCAGCTTCGACGGCTCCTTCGAGTCGACCGCGACCGACGAGGTCACTATCGAAGGTCCCGGCCGGCCGCGGGTCGAACTCACCGGCAGGACGGTGGACGGGGACCTCGTCGTCTCGGCGGACGCCCGCGCGGCTCCGTCGGGGAGGGAGCCGGACATCGAATTCTATCTCGACGGCCGCGACGCGTTAGCGGAGTCGGCCGTGACCATCGACGGCGACGAACTCAAAGTGCCACGCGAAGCGCTGCCGGAGACGGCCCGGATTCACGCGGTCGCCGTCGCCGAGCGTCACAGCGTCGCGGACACGCTGGTCGTGGAACGGGGCGACGGGACCGAAGATGTCGCCGCAGACGACACAGTGACCGTCTCGCGGCCGGCCGATCCGCCGGCCTGGGTCGGCGACGCCACCATCTACGAGATATTCGTCCGGTCGTTCGCCGGCGAGACCGTCAACACCACCTTCGAGGCCATCGAGCGGCGGGTCCCGTACATCGAGTCGCTGGGCGTCGACGTGGTGTGGCTCACGCCCGTCCAGGCGAGTCCGACCCGGCACGGCTACCACATCACGGACTTCTTCGACACCGCTGCGGACCTGGGGACGCGCGAGGAGTTCGAATCGCTGGTCGACCGGCTCCACGAGGCCGATATCCGCGTGGTCTTCGACCTGGTCATCAACCACAGCTCGCGGGACCACCCGGCCTTCCAGCTCCACCGGGCCGGCGTCCCCGAGTACGCCGACTACTACGAGCGGATCCCGGCGTCACAGGACGTCTCTGACATCGACTGGGCGGGTGAGGACGCGCCGGGGCACTACTTCAACTGGACGCGGATCCCGAATCTCAACTACGATTCGCTCGCCGTCCGGCGCTGGATGCTCGACGTGGTCGCGGAGTGGCATGACGTTGTCGACGGGTTCCGCTGTGACGTGGCCTGGGGTGTACCACACGGGTTCTGGAAAGAGGTTCGGGAGCGGGTGAAAGCCGACGATCCCGGATTCTTGCTGCTGGACGAGACGGTCCCGCGCGATGCCGCCTTCGCCGAAAACGAATTCGATCTCCACTACGACACGGACCTGTTCGACGCGCTCCGCGACATCGGGACCGGCGAGGAACCCGCGTCGGCGCTGTTCGGGGCGCTCGACGCCGCGGTCGAGCACGGCTACCCCGACCGCGCCGGCCACATGCGATACGTCGACAACCACGACGAGGACCGCTACCTCAACGAGTGCGGAGAGGCGTCACTGCGGGCGGCTGTCGGAGCCACGTTCACGCTCCCCGGAACGCCGATGATATACGCCGGGCAGGAGCGTGGCGTCGAAAAGCAGCGCGGGACGATGCGCTGGCACGACGGCGACAACGCGCTGACCGACTTCCACCGACGACTGGTGGAGCTGCGAGCGGACCACGCCGCGTTGCGCGCGCCAGCGGTCCGCCCCGTTTCCCACACCGTCGAGACGGGCGATGCGGACAGGATTGTCGCCTACGAGCGCACGGACGGAAACGAGACGCTGGTAGTCCTTCTGTACTTTGGCGACGGGACGGCAACAGTGTCGCTCGATACCCCAGTGGGAGACACCGACCTTCTCAGCGGCGACCTGATCGACGGCGAAACGGTCGAGGTCGGAGATCTCGTCGTGGTACCGGCGACCGATAGCTGACGACCCTCCGTTTCACGATCCTCAGTGTATCCGTGGTTGTACAAACTTCTATGAAAAATCCCATCAAACTTATTATCGAGGGGTGTGAGACTTCGTGTAATGGCGAGTCTCGAACTAGACGGTCTCCGCAAGGAGTTCGACGGTGGCTCCATCGTGGCGGTCGACGACATCGATCTGTCCATCGACGACGGGGAGTTCGTTACGGTGGTCGGCCCGTCGGGGTGTGGGAAATCGACGACGTTGCGGATGATTGCCGGGCTTGAGCGGCCGACGAGCGGGCGCATCCGCATCGGCGACGAGGACGTGACGGACGTTCACGCCCGCAAGCGCGACGTGGCGATGGTGTTCCAGAACTACGCGCTGTACCCGCACAAGTCGATCCGGCAAAACATGGCGTTTGGCCTCCGGATGAGCACTGACCTCTCGAAGGAGGAGCGCGAAAAGCGGGTCACCGAGACGGCCGAGATGATGGGTATCGGCGACTTGCTCGATGACACGCCGGACCAGCTCTCGGGCGGCCAGAAACAGCGGGTCGCGCTCGGGCGCGCTATCGTCCGCGAGCCCGACGTGTTCCTCTTCGACGAGCCGCTCAGCAACCTCGACGCGAAGCTCCGGACGACGATGCGGACGGAGATCCAGCGCCTGCAGGAGGAACTCGGGATCACGGCCGTCTACGTCACCCACGACCAGGAGGAGGCGATGACGATGGGCGACCGCATCGTCATCCTCAACGACGGGCAACTCCAGCAGGCCGGCCGGCCGAAGACGGTGTATAACAATCCGACGAACCAGTTCGTCGGCGGCTTCGTCGGCTCGCCCTCGATGAACTTCCTCGACGTGACCGCGGAGCCACTCGGCGACGGCGTGCGGCTCACCGGCGCGAACGACGACTTCGCCTATGATCTCACGGGCGGCCGCGCCAGTTCTTTCGGCGATATCCAGCGCGGCTCCTACGTGCTGGGGGTCCGGCCAGAACACGTCTCCGTCAGCGATGGCGGCGACCAGAACGCCGTCCCGGCGACGGTCGACGTACTCGAACCCGTCGGCAGCGACAACTACCTCTATCTCGACCTGGGCGAGTCGAAAACCGGGTTTGAGGGCGACGGTGCGCCGGACTTCATCGCCAGGGTGAGCACCGACGTGGAGCCGGCCATCGGCGACCGTGTGCAGGTGTCGTTCGACGAATCCGCCGTCCACCTGTTCGACCCGGAGACCGGTGAGACGGTTACGGCCGGCGAGGACGCGCCTGTCGCAACGCCGCAGTAGGGAAGCAGTCAATGGTCCGGTCCCGGTCGTAGTCGCTGTTTTCGACCAATTATACAGTTCCTACCGTTTCGAGCTGCGAGCAGTGGGGCCCGGATAAATGGATTACTCGCGGATTCCCAGTGGCTCAGCAACGTTACTCGCGGACGCGCAGCGGCTCGGTGGTGAGCTCCCCGGCGTCAGCGAGGTGGGCGACCGTCGCTAGCCGGAGTGCGTGGGGCCAGCCAAGCGGCGTGCCACAGTCCGGCGTGCCGTCGTCGAACAGTTGCTCGGGGAGGTAGCCGCTGGACTGGACGAGCGAGCCACCGGGAAGGATCTCACTCAACAGGTCCCGGGACCGGGCGTAGGCCGCCGCCGCTCGACTGTCGTCGGCGTCACGCAGGAGCGCGCCCAGTTGGGCGGCCCCGTTCGCCCCCCACGCCGTCGAGACGGTCCAGATTTTCTCACGGTCCTGCGAGCCGCGTCGCCAGTCGTCGCCCTCGAAGCGGACGAGCCCGCGGATATCGCCGGTGTCCCGCTCCAGCCCGTCGAGCGTCGTCTCGACGTGGGTCCGGAGCCGTTCGCGGGTCTCAGTCGGCAGGTCGACAGCCCCGGCGGCCACGCGACAGGCTTCAGGGAGGGCCAGCGTCGCGGAGTCCAGTCGGTCGTCGATGGCCCCGTCGTGTTCACGGAGGGCGTAGCGGTCACCAGTCCATAGCGTGTCGAGCGCCGACAGGACTGTTTTGGCCTGTGACCGGGCATGGTCCCGGAGAGTTGCACAAACGGGTGCGCGGGCGACGGATGCGTAGGCGTGCAGGAGGGTCGCGGCGGTATGCGTGAACCGGCCCTGCATGTTCTCCCAGGCGTTCTGGCAGGCTATGGGGAGGCCGTCATCGGCCAGCGTGTCGTCGATGCTCTCGACGGCGCGTCCAAGCGTGGCTTCGATGCGTTCCGGGTCGGCTGGCTCGCCGGTCCGGAGATACGTCGCCAGGAAGCTGGTGACGCTCGCGGTCTGGTCGGCCTGATAGTCGGCGTCAGAGCCGCTTTCGAGCCGGGCGTTCGCCCAGCCCGGGGCGAGCGTTTCGTCGCCGGGCCAGACCCGGTGGGGCCAACTGCCGTCCGGTTGCTGGGTGCGACAGTAGAAATCGGCGGAGCGCTGGTGCCACGACGCCAATCCGAGGTCGAAGGTCTCGTCGGCTTCGAGCACGAACGACGAGATCTCGGCGTCGTCGCGGAACCAGGTGTAGCCGTAGCCGCCGGAGGTGACGTAGTACGGGTCGAAGTCGGGCGCGGCGATTCTGGCCCCGTTCGCGGCCGAAAGCAGCGAGAGGACCCGGAGGTCGGCGACGACGCTCTCGCGACTCGGCATATCCGCGGGCACGCTCCATCGATGCTGTGCCCCGCCCACTTCGAGCAGTGTCTCCGGGGTGAAGTGGTCGCTCACGAGGCGGTCAATGGTCGACAGCGCCGCGTCGCGGTCGGTGTCAGCCGTGTCCGTCAACAGAGTCGTCAGCGTGACGCTACCGTCGACGAACGGCGCGGACAACAGGACCCCGGCGGTCAGCGTCGTGTCCTCGTACCGGCGCTCCCCGGTCGCTCGGGGGAACGAAACCGGGTCGTCGTCGACGAGTTCGGGGAACCGCTCGGGGATCTGGCCCTCGATAGTGTCGAGTTCGGTAGAGACGCCGACGAAATCGTGTTCGGAGCGATGGTAGGCCTCGACGGTGTTTCCGTGCATCAACAGGCTCTGTTGGCCGTCCCGCCCATCAGGTGCGAAATCGACGAACGCCCGCAGCGACACGTCGGCGGGCGCGTCGCCGCGGAGTTCGAACCGAGTGACGTGAGCCTGTTCGATGGTACAGTCCGTCTGGACGACAGCCCAACCGCCGCAGTCGTGGACCGTCTCGACGACACCGGCGTCGCCGCGATACCGCTGGTCGGCGTCGGCGCTGAACCACGTCGTCGAACCCGTTTCGACGCCGAACCGCGAGCGGTCGATCCCCGTGAGCCCACACAGCGGATAGGAGTAGTCCCGTAATGAGCCGTCGCTGTCAACGTGTACCAATCGACTGTCGAATCCGGAGAAAACCCCCGTCGTCGAGCGGAACTCTCCCGGGAACTGGTGGCGGCGGTCCCGCGTCCGTTTGAAGTCGTTAAGTGCCGTCCGGAGCGTCATTGGAGAGAGACACCACTGCAGGGGATATAAAATATGGTGTAATAGTTTTTCATTCTTATAACTGACTGTGGCGAGACAGTCGGCGGCACGCCCCCGTGGCGGCGACTTCGAGGGTGCTGACGGCTACACAGCACCGAAACACAGTTATCCGCCGCCGTTACCAGATGTGAACAGATGGACGACTCGACTCTCAGGGACAGGCTGGGGCAACTGGGCCTGTCGGAGAAGGAAGTCGACACGTACCTGTCGATCCTCGGCAGCGGCGAGGCCACGGCCAGCGAAATAGCCGACGACACCGGCGTCTCCAAACGGTACGTCTACAGCATCAGCGAATCGCTCGAAGACCGCGGGTTCGTCGAGGTCAACGACCACGTCGTGCCGACGACGATCCGCGCCCGGCCGCCCGAGGAAGTCATCGACGCCCTGACCGACCAACTCGAAGAGATGGGCGGGGCGCTCGATTCCAGATACTCGGCGAGCGCGCGGGAACCCCAGCAGTTCGACGTCATCAAGTCGCGGGTGACGGTCATCAAACGGCTCACGGAGTACATCCGAAACGCGGAACGGGAGATCATGCTGTCGGTTCCCCAGCAGTACCTCCCCGAGATATCGGAGGAACTGGCGGCGGCCGTCGACCGCGGCGTGCTCGTCATGCTGGTCGTCAGCAGCGCCGACGACCTGCGCGCCGAGGAGCTGACCGGGCTGGCCTCCGTCATCCGGTCCTGGGACCGGGCGATGCCGATCATGCTCACCGTCGACGCCCAGTTCGGCCTCGTCTCCCCGGCCGAGATGGTGACGCGCACCAACTCCGATCAGCGGGCCATCGCCTTCGTCCAGCAACAGCTCGTCCCAGTGCTGTCGGGGTCGTTCCTCGGGAACTACTGGCTGATGGCCACCGAGGTGAGCGTCACCGACCCGGCCACGCTCCCGGCGACTTACCACGACTTCCGCCACGCCGTCCTCCAGGCGACGCTCCACCTGCGCGCCGGCCACGACGTCCACGTCTCCGCGGAAGTGCGGGCTGTCCAGGCCGACGACGACATCACCACTATCGAAGGGACCATCGTCGAGACGAAACAGGGGGTGGCCGAGCCAGAGACCAACTCCTACCCCATCGAACACACGCTGGTCGTCGACATCGGCGACCGGACTGTCTCGCTTGGCGGCTCCGGATCGTTCATCGAGGACTACGAGACCGACGCGGTCACGCTCTCGCTGGCCGAGTGAGGCGGGACGCCCCGTCGGCGGGGCCAGAACAACCGGCGGTGTCAGTTGCGCTGGCTCGGGTCCGGCCACCGATAGATGACGTACGTTTCAGACTCCGGTTCGTCTGCCGGGTTCCAGACGAGGCGAAGCGTCGCGTCGCTCAGGTCCAGGTGCTCCCCGCTATTGATGCCGGTGAACTGTCCCTGGTGTATCGAAACCCGGGTGCCCGACGTAATCCGCGTCGGGGCCTGTGCCCGTACCGGGTCGGTGTCCAGCGTCGCGGCGGTTCCGTCGGAGCTTTTCGCCCCCGACACAACGACCGTGAGGTTGTCCCTGTAGACGGTCTCGCCGCTTTCGAAGCTGAGATTCAGATATTCCCCGTTGCCAGCGGTCCGCTCGCTGTAGTCGGCCACGATAGCGACCTGGGGGGCCTGCGTGGGCTGTTGCTCGCTGAATCCGAGCGCGAACACGCCGATAGTTGCGGCGAGAATCGCGGTAATGCCGATCAGGATGACGACGCCGATGACCGGACTGAGCCCCCGATTTCGCTCCCACACCCGATTCATTACACGCAAGTGAGAACTGGGTATATAAAAGACACAGCGTCGACTCAGCGTTCGATATCCGACGGCGAGACGCCCGGTTACGCCGTCGGGAAGAGCGTCTCTGGGAGGTCACCCGGCAGTTCGTCCCGGTCGTGATCGGCCTCGAAGTCGGGGTCGGGACCCATCGGAACGATGCGCTTCGGGCTCACGTCGGGGTGGGTGGTGTAGTAGTGCTCCGTGATGTGGTCCATATCGACCGTCTCGGCGACGCCGGGGAGCTGATAGAGGTCCCGGAGGTACGGCCAGAGGTTGTCGTACTCGCGGATGAGCTTGTGGTTGCACATGAAGTGGGTGTGGTACACCTCGTCGAAGCGCACCAGCGTCGTGAACATGCAGATGTCCGCCTCGGTCAGGCGGTCGCCGGCGAGGAAGCGCTGGTCTTCGAGCACGGCGTCCCAGTGGTCCAGCGCGTCGAACAGCTCCTCGGCGGCCTCGTCGTAGGCCGACTGACTGTTCGCGAAGCCACAGCGATAGACGCCGTTGTTGATCGGTTCGTAGATGTCGTCGATGATTCGGTCGACCTCGTCCTGGTAGCCCTCGGGGTAGAGGTCAACGTCGTTGGTCGACACGTCGTCGAACTCCGTGTCGAGCATCCGGAGGATCTCCTTGGACTCGTTGTTGACGATGGTCTCTTCCTGCTTGTCCCACAGCACCGGCACCGTCACGCGACAGGTCGCGTCGGGGTCGGCTTCGACGTAGACCTCGCGGAGGTAGTCCGACCCGTTGACCGTATCCGGCGTACAGCCCTCTTTGTCGGGCGTGAACTGCCAGCCGTCCTCGGCACGGAACGGGTCGACGTAGTCGACGGTGATGGCGTCTTCGAGCCCCAGCAGCTTCCGGGCGACCAGAATCCGGTGGGCCCACGGACAGGCCCGGCAGGCGTACAGGTGATACCGGCCGGCCTCGGGCTGGAACCGAGCGTCGGGGTCGTCCTCGACCCTGTCCCGGAAGGTCGTGTCCTGCCGGTCGAAGGCTCCGTCCTCGTTCGTGGTTTCGTACGCGTCGGTCCGCCACTCGCCGTCGACGAGCATGTTCATGGGTAGTGTTTGTACGCGTGCAAAGCGTAAAAGAGCGCGGTGACAGCGGTGTTACCGGAACAGTACGGACCGCCGTCCGCACAACCGAGAACGGTGCTCCAGCCACCACAGCCACGGTCAGTTTGCGGGCGTTCGCGGCTGTGTGGGACACCGAGACATGCCGCCGGGCGGGTTCGAAGCCCTTATTGGGCCGCTCGGCGACGTATTCTCCAAGAGTACCTATGTCGGACAAACCCGCCTCAATGTACCGGGACATCGACAAGCCCGCGTACACCCGACGCGAATACATTACGGGCATTCCCGGTTCGAAGATCGCACAGCACAAGATGGGCCGCAAACAGAAGGACGCCGACGACTACCCCGTCCAGATCAGCCTCATCGTCGAAGAGACTGTCCAGCTCCGCCACGGCTCGCTGGAGGCCTCCCGTCTGTCGGCCAACCGCCACCTCATCAAGGAGCTCGGCGAAGAGGGTGACTACAAGATGACGCTGCGGAAGTTCCCCCACCAGGTCCTGCGCGAGAACAAGCAGGCGACCGGTGCCGGGGCCGACCGTGTCTCCGACGGGATGCGCGCCGCCTTCGGGAAGATCGTCGGCACCGCCGCCCGCGTCCAGGCCGGCGAGCAGCTGTTCACCGCCTACTGCAACGTCGAGGATGCGGAGCACGTCAAGGAAGCGTTCCGCCGCGCCTACAACAAGATCACGCCCTCTTGCCGCATCAAGGTCGAACGCGGCGAAGAACTGCTGATCGCGTAAATCGGTCAAAACGACTTCTGGCCGTTCGCAGAACGCGACGAAGACCTGCTGGTCGCGTACGTCACCAGTGTTCGCTCGCCGTTCGCAGGGCGAGACGGCCGCAACTCGCGCCCTCAGCCGTGTTTTCCGCGCCGCTCCGTAGGATGCTGGGCCGTGTCTCGATCGCGAACCCATACACTCGGGCACACTTCTTGACCCATGATACCACTACCCACAATGTTCTTGCACCCGTTCCGCGTACCAGCAAGTATGGTACCCCGAGCCGTACTCCTGGCCCTCGGTGTCCTCGAACTGCTCTGGCCCCGGAAGGTCGTTGACTTCTGGATGGGGCTCGCGGCGACGAACGGCGACGAGATAGACCTGCGCCCGTGGGTGTACAGCGCCGCCCGCGTCGAGGGTGTCCTCCTCGTACTGTGGGCGCTCCAGCGAGGGCGCGGCGGCGAGTGAGCTATGTGGTGACTCACCGCGCCACACGGACCGGGGCTGACAGCAGTCGCTCCGCTACGCCTCGTCGGACAGTCGGACCGTCAACACCGGCGCGTCCGCCGTCCGGACGACCTTCTCGGTGACGCTCCCCAGCAGAAACCGGTCCAGGCCGCTCCGGCCGTGGGTGCCCATGACGATCATGTCGACGCCTTCGGTCTCGGCGTAGTCGATGATTTCCTCGTACGGGTCGCCCATTCGGCGCTCGGCGACGACGCCCGCGCCGTGGGCAGTGATATCGTCGACTGTCTCGTCGACGACCTGCTCGGTCCGCGCCTGCAGTGATTCGATAGTCGTTGCTTCCGCTGCTGCGCTCCCGAGATACGTCGAATCGACGACAGAGAGCACGTGAATCGTGGAGCCGTGCGTCTCCGCCAGTTCGAGCGCGTGTGAAAGCGCCTCGTCCGCCCCGTCACTCCCGTCGGTCGGAAAGAGGATGTCGTCGTACATATGTAATCTATATTCCCCAATTCACTTAGTATTTATCCGGTAATTTCTCTAATAATTTCGCATCCATTCATTATACACCGCTATTCTGTGGCCGGCAACGGTGAGTACACGACGCACAGTAGGGCCCGACCACGGGCTGCCGAGGGTGGCTGCGAGCGTGTTTTATCCCTCCAAGACAACTGAAAGCCATGCACAGGCTGGCCGTCGCCACGAACGCCGAGACCTTCGAGCGGATGCAGGCCCCGCTTTCGGCCCGTGACATCGAGGTGGGCCACGTCGAGACGGCCGAGCGGACGCTGCCGCTCGAGGAGAGCCCCTTCGACGAGTACGACGTTGGCTTCGTCTATCCCTCTCGAATCATGGAGGGGGCGGTCGCCGATGCCATGCTGGACGTACCGTGGGTCAACGACCGCGAGGCCATCCTCCGCTCGCGGAACAAGGCCGACGTGCTGGCGCGGTTGGGCCGGGCGGATATCCCCGTCCCCGAGACCGTCGTCGTATCGAACCCGGCGAGCGAGGCCGAGCTGACCGCGGCCTTCGAGCGCTTCGACCCGCCGGTGGTCGTCAAGCCGAACTCGACGACGCGGGGCGTCGGCGTGACGACGGCCCACGACCTGGATTCGTTTCTCGGCATCGTCGACTACCTGGATCTGGTCCACGACTACCGCGCGGTCGGCGACCAGTCGTTTCTCGTCCAGGAGTACCTCCCCGACGCCGCCGACTACCGCGTGATGGTCGTCGACGGCGAGTACGTCGGCGCGGTCGAGCGCCGCCTCCCCGAAGCGAGCCGCGAGCGGGGCCGGTGGAAGCACAATGTCCATCGCGGGGCCGAAGCCAAGGGGAAAGAACTGCCGTCTGAGTTGCGCGAGCTGGCCGAAGACGCGGCCGAGACGCTGGAGATTCCGTATCTGGGCGTCGACTTGCTAGTGACCGGGGACCGCGCAGTCGTCAACGAGACGAACGCCCGGCCGACCATCGACTCGGCGACGAAGTACGAGGACGGCTTCTGGGACGATCTGGCGGCGTTGATACGGCAAACGGCGGAGCGGTAGTTCGGAAGCGCGGGCGCCGTAGCGGAACAGTGAGTCCCACAGAAAGCGAGGGCGCGCTACAGTTCGATGTCGGCGGAGTCCTCTTCGGGGTCGAAGGTGACTTCGAGGATGCCGTTGTTGTACGTCGCGGCGGCGGAGTGTTCGTCGACGCGGGTCGGCAGCGTCAGTCGCTCGTGGTACTCGCGCTCCGGGCTCTCGGCGTTGATCGTGAGGACAGAGCCGTCGCATTTGAGGTCGATCGCGTCCTTGTCGACGCCCGGAACGTCGGCGACGACTCGGATCTCCTCGTCGGTTTCGTGAACGTCGACGTGGAGGTCAGCCCCACCGCCACCGGCGTCCCGGTCGATGTGGACGTCGCCTTCGGCCCCCATCATCTCGTCCATCATCCGCTCTATTTCCCGGAAGAACTCGTCGAACGGGTCGTCACTGTCATCGCGTCTCATTCCTACCGGTCAGTACGTCCGTCCGTTTCAAAAGCCTTCGGACCAGTCCAGTATCCGTCTCAGTGGTGTCGTCAAGCGAGGAGTCACTGTCACTATTAATCGTTCGTGCTCGAACGCGCATAAACAAACACAAATTTACAACAGATCCGAAAACACTTTACACTGACCGAGTGCCTCTCTAGACACCAATGAGTGAGCCAGTTCGCGTCGGCCTCAACGGCTTCGGCCGTATCGGCCGCAACGTATTCCGCGCATCGTTACACAACGACGACGTCGAAATCGTCGGTATCAACGACGTAATGGACGATTCGGAGATCGACTACTTCGCCCAGTACGACACCGTCATGGGTGAACTCGAAGGGGCAAGCGTCGACGACGGCGTCCTCACGGTCGAGGGCACCGACTTCGAGGCGGGCGTCTTCCACGAGACCGACCCCACACAGCTCCCGTGGGACGACCTCGACGTGGACGTGGCCTTCGAGGCGACCGGCATCTTCCGCACCAAGGAGGACGCGAGCCAGCACCTCGATGCCGGGGCCGACAAGGTCCTCATCTCCGCGCCGCCGAAGGGCGACGAGCCGGTCAAACAGCTCGTCTACGGCGTCAACCACGACGAGTACGACGGCGAAGACGTCGTCTCGAATGCTTCCTGTACGACCAACTCCATCACGCCGGTCGCCAAGGTACTGGACGAGGAGTTCGGCATCAACGCCGGCCAGCTGACGACCGTCCACGCCTACACCGGCTCCCAGAACCTGATGGACGGCCCGAACGGCAAGCCCCGCCGTCGCCGCGCGGCCGCCGAGAACATCATTCCGACCTCGACCGGTGCTGCGCAGGCGACGACCGAGGTCCTGCCCGAGCTCGAGGGCAAGCTCGACGGGATGGCCATCCGCGTCCCGGTACCCAACGGCTCCATCACCGAGTTCGTCGTCGACCTCGACGAAGAGGTGACGGAGAGCGACGTCAACGCCGCCTTCGAAGAGGCCGCCGCCGGCGAACTCGAAGGCGTGCTGGGCGTCACGAGCGACAACGTCGTCTCCTCTGACATCCTCGGGGACCCCTACTCCACGCAGGTCGACCTGCAGTCGACGAATATCGTCTCCGGAATGACGAAGATCCTCACCTGGTACGACAACGAGTACGGCTTCTCGAACCGGATGCTCGACGTGGCCGAGTACATCACAGAGTAGTCGTCGTCGACCAGCCGTTTCGTTCAGAAACTGGTCGCAACAGCAGAAAAATTTATACTGATCGTTCGCAAAACGCTCGAATACACACAGAGTGTGAATCAGCCCCACACGACTGGCAGGCTCTGTGTGTCGGCGCAGTCAGCCGTATCCGCAGTCGACAGCCCGTGACCCGCAGTTGGGAACGGCGGACGAGGGACCCCCACCCCATCCCTTCTCTCCCTCTCCGAGTCAGCAGCCGAGACAGACGGTGTAGTGGCGGTATGGCTCGGCCGGGCGACCGTCCGCTGTTCGGACTCGGAAACCGTTAAGCGGCCGGCAGGTAACCTCTCGAGTGATGACTTTCCAGACGCTCGATGACCTCGACGACGGACAGCGCGTTCTCGTCCGACTCGATCTCAACTCACCGGTCGAGGACGGCGAGGTACAGGACAACCGGCGGTTCGACCGCCACGCGGAGACGATCAGCGAACTCGTCGACCGCGGGTTCGAGATCGCGGTGCTGGCCCACCAGGGCCGTCCCGGCCGCGACGATTTCGTCTCGCTCGACCAGCACGCGGACATCCTCGCGGAGCACATCGATCACGACGTGGACTTCGTCGGCGAGACATACGGCCCACAGGCGATTCACGACATCGCCGACCTCGACGGCGGCGACGTGCTCGTCCTGGAAAACACCCGGATGTGTGACGACGAACTGCCCGAGGAGGATCCGGAGATCAAGTCACAGACGGAGTTCGTCCAGACGCTCAAAGACGAGTTCGACGCCTATATCAACGACGCCTACTCGGCGGCCCACCGCTCGCACGCCTCGCTGGTGGGCTTCCCGCTCGTGATGGACGCCTACGCCGGCCGCGTGATGGAGACCGAGTACGAGGCCAACACCGCCATCGCCGAGAAGGAGTTCGACGGGCAAGTGACGATGGTCGTCGGCGGGACGAAGGCCACCGACGTCATCGACGTGATGACCCACCTCGACGAGAAGGTCGACGACTTCCTGCTCGGCGGTATCGCCGGGGAACTGTTCCTGCGGGCCGCGGGCTACCCGGTCGGCTACGACATCGACGACGCGAACCTCTACGACGAGCAGTGGGAGCAAAACAGCGAGAAGATCGAGACCATGCTCGAAGACCACCGCGACCAGATCACGCTCGCGGTCGACCTGGCCTACGAGGACGAGAACGGCGACCGCGCCGAGCAGGCTGTCGACGACATCGAAGAGAAGTCCGTTTCCTACCTCGACGTCGGCAGCGAGACCGTCATGGAGTACTCACCGATCATCCGTGACTCAGAGGCCGTCTTCGTGAAGGGCGCACTGGGGATGTTCGAAGACGAGCGCTTCTCGGTCGGGACTGCTGGCGTGCTCGAAGCCATCGCCGACACCGACTGCTTCTCAGTCGTCGGCGGCGGCGACACCTCACGCGCTATCGAGATGTACGGGATGGAAGAAAACGAGTTCGGCCACGTCTCCATCGCTGGTGGGGCCTACATCCGGGCGTTGACCGGCGCACAACTGGTCGGCGTCGAAGCCCTCCAGCGCTAACTGCGGCCTTTCGTCTCCGCGTGTCGCAGGTCCCAGTCGTTGCGTTCGTCGGGAACGTCGACGATCCGCCGCGTCTCGGTCGGGGCCGTCCGTGCGTGCCGGGCGGTCCAGTCGTGATCAGCGTCGGTCGTGGCTGCCATACACCGCGGTACCAGCGGTGAGGGTAAATTCCTTGTGCATACTGTTTGGAAATAATTACTCGGTTTCGAGTCTATATTACGCCGTCGGGAAGCGAAGTGCTTTCCGCGGGCCGCGCCGTATCTGGGGTATGTTCACCGGAATCGTCGAGGCGACCGGCGAGGTGCAGGCAGTCATCGATGACGAGGGCGGGCGACGGATGCGGATCGGCGCGCCGTTCGAGGGGCTCGACCAGGGCCAGTCGATCAGCGTCAGCGGCGTCTGTCTCACCGTCGAGAAGGCGGCCGACGGCGAGTGGTTCGAGGTGTTTCTCGCGCAGGAGACCCTCGCCCGGACGTTCTTCGACGACCTCGACGGCGGAGACCGGGTGAACCTCGAACGGGCGATGCCCGCCGACGGCCGGTTCGACGGCCACATCGTGCAGGGCCACGTCGATACGACGGCCGAGATCGTCGGTATCGAACAGGAGGGGGAGGACTGGACGTTCACGTTCTCCCTGCCCGAGGCCCACCGGGACTACCTTGTCGGGAAGGGGTCGATAACGGTCGACGGGATCAGTCTGACCGTCGCCGACCGTCGTCCCGACGAGTTCGACGTTGCGATCATCCCGACGACCTACGCCGAGACGACACTGTCGGAGAAGTCGGTCGGCGATCCGGTGCATCTGGAGGTCGACGTGGTCGCGAAATACGTCGAGCAGTTGGTTTAGGGGTCGAACTCGGTCTGTTCCGGGCGAAGCTCGGTCTCGTCCGGGTCGGCGTGCGCGCGGTTGTACGCCTGCCGGTAGGCGTGAACCTTCTTGAGCAACAGCAGGCCGAAGATCGAGTCGTACACGATAACGAACCCGAAGAACGCGACGAGGAAGTCGACGTTGTATATCGTGGCCGCGACGGCTGTGACCGGGCCGGCCAGCGTGTTGTAGACGGCGTGGATGAGCGAAGCAATGATCAGTCCCTTCAGGACGATCGGGCCGGCGTCATCGGGGTTGAACTTGGCCAGCCCGAGGTAGTAGCCGGCGAACGCCGAGTAGATCACGTGGCCCGGCCCCGCGAGCGCTCTGACCGCGGTGATGTCGCTGCTCGCGGCGAGTAACTCGACCGTTCCGCCGACCATCTCGGTGTTCTGGGTGATGTACAGCGCGTTCTCGATTGTCGCAAAGCCCAGGCCGGCAACGGCCCCGTACACCGCGCCGTCCACGACGGCGTCGAAGCGGTTGTCGCGGAAGGCGTACAGGCGCACCGCAAGCAGCTTCACGGTCTCCTCGACGGGGCCGACGATGAGGAAGAAAAAGAACACCTGGCCGAGAAACGGCACCAGGCCGAACCCGGATCCGATAGCCTGGATCGGTGCGCCGAAGACGTCGTTGAGCACGCCTGCGAAGCCTGCGAACAGCACGCCCAGGAGAAAGGTGCCGACGAGCAGCGTCAGCGGCTCCTGCGTGGTCACGTCGGCGTAGTAAATGTAGGCCGCAAGGCCGAGCGCCGGCACGGCGGAGAGAATGGCCATCCCGGCAAACAGCGGCTGGTCCCCGAGCGCACCGAGGCTCCCGAACGCCACCTGTAGGAGGAGAATCGCAATCGCTGCGAGAACGACCAGATACCGCAGCGTACGTATCCCAATGTGGTAGAGCCAGTGGGCGAACCGATCGAGGACAGACCGGGGTTCCCAGCTCGATATCTCGTAGAGGTCCTCCGACCCGTCCGCGTTCAGTTCGACCGGGTCCCGCCGTCGCTTTCCCATGTCCCACGTCTACAGTCCGTCTCACCTAACCGTTTGGTTCGGTTGCACCGGAGCGAGCACTGGACAGAGTGGAAATACCGGACACGTCAGGACAGCCCTGACGGAACCGGACACTTGCAGGAGACGAGAGGCTTTTCGCACGGGCACACCAACGGTAGCGTATGACGCTACGCGCGGGTGTACTCGCGGTTCAGGGCGACGTCTCTGAACACGGGGACGCAATCAGGCGGGCGGCAGCGGCCCACGATCAGACCGCAGAGGTCGTCGAGATACGCGAATCAGGACTGGTCCCCGACTGTGACGTGCTGTTGTTACCGGGCGGGGAGTCCACCACGATTTCCCGGCTCATCCACCGAGAGAGGATCGCCGACGAAATCCAGGCCCACGTCGAGGCCGGCAAGCCGGTGTTGGCGACGTGTGCCGGCCTCATCGTCAGTGCGAGCGACGCACAGGACGACCGCGTCGACACGCTGAACGTCATCGACGTCTCCGTCGAGCGCAACGCCTTCGGGCGACAGAAGGACAGTTTCGAGGCCCCGCTCGACGTGGACGGTCTCGATGAACCGTTCCCGGCGGTGTTCATCCGCGCGCCGGTCATCGACTACGTCGGCAGGGACGTCGAAGTGCTGGCGACGTGGGACGACCGCCCGGTCGCGGTCCGCGACGGCCCGGTCGTCGGCACCTCCTTCCACCCCGAACTGACCGAGGACCCGCGAATCCACGACCTGGCTTTCTTCGACTCGGTGGAGTCGTAGCGACGGCCTGAAGGCCCCGCTGACCGAACGGCGGCTATGAGCGACGACACCGGCGACGTCATCGACGAACTGTTCGCTGTCATCGAGGACCGCAAGGCGAACCTCCCCGAGGACTCCTACACGGCGTCGCTGTTTACCCACGAGAAGGGCGAAAACGCCGTCCTGGAGAAGCTCGGCGAGGAGACAACGGAACTGATTCTGGCGGCCAAAGACGACGACACCGAGGAACTCGCCCACGAGTCAGCCGACATCGTCTATCACCTGCTCGTCCTGCTGTCGATGAAGGAGATGGACGTGGACGATCTACGGGCGGAACTGGCCAAGCGGCGGTGATTCACTGAGAAACCAGGGGAACGCGCTTATAACCGGAAAGCGAGCAGTTCATCGACGCGTTTGTTCCGTTTCATCGAGCGACGTTCCGCCGTATACTCACTGGCGGCGACACGCCGAACTACGCAGCGGGCTCCTCGCTGTCGGCCGCGTCGCGGTTCTCGCTCATGTGCTCCCAGATCTCGGTGCAGCCACAGCCGTCCTCGACGTCCGCGAGATGCGCCCGCTCCGGGTCGTCCGCCTTCGACTTCGATACCGTCTCTGTCATGTAGTTACTGATGGTTACCGAAGTTCATAAGGGTTGTCTGCGACGCGGTGGCAGTCGACTCGGCTGGTGGGTGGCCGTTGTCGTCACGTGAATAGTATAACTCCGTGAAAACAACTGACACTATATGTGACTGATGATTAGTCTCACTGTGGAGCAGAACACAGAGAGTGCGGATTCCCCCGCTCTACGGCGGCGAGCGGAATCGGTCACAGACCTCGCTGCTTTGCCGTTCGTCGTATTCGTCGCGGGTGGGCTATTGCTCCTAATCGCGGTCGTGCAGGCGGCACTGGCGCTTCGATCCGGCGGGTCGATACTGCTTGTGGTGCTCGACCTGGTGTTCATCGGCGGGCCCGGCGTCACGCTCATGTACACAGGCTACTGGTTGCCACAGTCCGAAATCACCAAGCACTATTATCCGCGGATTATCGCGTGGATGCTCGGCGGTATCACCGTGATGTTCGGGTTTATCGTCCTGCGAGACATCCACCCCGGCGTCACCGTCGAGTGGACGATCGGGACCCAGGCCATCGCGCTGATGATCGGCTCAATCGGTGGGCTGTTGATCGGCCTCGAAGAGACGAGGGCGACGATACGGACGACCCAACTCGAAGCGTACACGCAGCGACTCGAAACACAGGAGCGGGAACTCAAGCGACAGAACGGACAGTTGGAGCGGTTCGCCGGCGTTCTCTCGCACGACCTCCGGAACCCGCTCGGCGTCGCTCGCGGCCGTCTCACGCTGGTACAGGGCGAGTACGACAGCGAGCACCTCGACGCGATTGAGACGGCCCACGAGCGGATCGACACGCTCATCGAGGACCTGCTGACGCTTGCCCAGCAGGGCGAGCAGATCAGTGACATCGAACTGGTCGACATCGGGCCGCTGAGCACGGACTGCTGGTCGACTGTCGGAACGGCGAACGCGGCGCTGGAGACCGGTGCGATGCGGCCGATTGTGGCCGACCGGGACCGGCTGCGACAGCTCCTCGAAAACCTGTTTCGGAACAGTGTGGAACATGGTTCCACAAGCAGTCGGCCGGAGGCCGACGACGGCACAGACCGCGACGTTGAGGTGACGATTACGGTCGGCGAACTCGACGACGGCACCGGCTTTTACGTCGCAGACGACGGCCCCGGGATTCCCGAGGGCGACCGCGAAACGGTGTTCGAGAGCGGCTACTCGACGGGCGAGGGCGGGACGGGCTTCGGACTCGCGATAGTCCAAGAAATTGCCGGAGCGCACGGCTGGACGATTCATGCGACAAACGGTTCGGACGGCGGCGCGCGGTTCGAAATAACTGCCGTCGAGTTCGCTCCCTGACGGGCTGGCCGCGGTTACTCTTCGACCGGCTCGAACCGGTGGCGAACGACCTCGCTGTCGTCGTCCCACTCGAAGCTGCCGTGGACTTTCTTCATCCGCTCCTTGTAGGCGTCGAGGTCCGCCGACCCCTCTCGCTGTGCGTCCTCGTCGGTCATATCGCCAAGCGTCCGGTGGGTGACGTCCGTCACCTCGAACTCGGTGCCGTCGATCTCGAACGTGTCGCCCTCGTCGGCGTACTGGTGGCCGCGGTGCATCTGGGTGACCCGTCCGTCGGCGGCCATCTGCTGGACGTGGTCGTTGGGCAGAATCTCGCCGGCGTCGATGTGTGCCATACCGCTACTGGGACCGGGACGCTCAAAAACGTGTCTCGCAACAGTTTGGGGAGCGATTGAACGCGCTTTTACGCTCCGGCCGTCTACAGTGGGGTAATGAGTCATCCCTTCGAGGGTCTGCCGACGACGCCCACCGCCGAGGAGCTCGTGGACAAAGCCTTCTCGCGGGCGTCGCGCGCCGGCGGGGCCAAGGACGGGAACGAAGCCCAGCAGTCGATGCTGATGACGGCGTCAAACATCGCCTCCGACAACATGGAGAACGTGGTGACGGCGTGGCCGACGATCGACGATCTGGACCCCTTCTACATCGAACTCGCCGACGCGGTCATCGGCGAAGCCTATCCCGCTGACGACGACCCCGGTATCGACGCGCTGAAACAGCACCTCGCAGAGGTTTCGTGGGCCGCGGACAAGGTCGTCGAGATCCGCCAGGAGTACGAGAGCCGCGTCGCCCGCGGCGACATCGACACCGCCCGGAAGCTCCGCAAGCAGGCCTTTGCCCGTATCGCCGACGTTGTCGAGGAGGTCGAAGACAACCTCGCCGCCATCTCGACGGCGCACAACGCCCTCAAAGACATCCCCGATATCCGGCCGGACGAGCCGGCCATCGTCGTCGCCGGCTACCCCAACGTCGGCAAGTCGTCCTTCGTCAACCGCGTCACCCGCGCCGACAACGAGATCGCCTCGTACCCGTTCACGACGACGCAGATCCGCGTCGGGCACTTCGAGGACCAGCGCATCCGCTACCAGCTCGTCGACACGCCCGGCCTGCTCGACCGGCCGCCGGAGGACCGCAATGAGATCGAGTCACAGGCCGTGAGCGCGCTCGAACACCTCGCCGACGCCGTCCTCGTGTTCGTGGACCCCTCCGGCGAGTGTGGCTACCCGCTGGCCGACCAGCTTGAACTGCGAAACGACATCGAGGCCCGCTTCGACGTGCCGGTGTTGACCATCGCGAACAAGAGCGACCTCTCGACGGACGTCGAGGCCGACCACTACATGAGCGTCACCGAAGACGACAACGTCGATGGCGTCCTGCAGGCCGCTATCGACGCGGTGGGGTACGAGATCGAACTGCCGTTTGACGAGTAGCGAGACGCCGACCACCGGGAGGCGTCTCGATTACTCCGAGCGGGGAGCGCAGCGACCCGCGAGGAACGCGGTCATCGGGAGGCGTCTCGCTTACGCCGAGCGGGGAGCGTAGCGACCCGCGAGGAACGCGGTCACTGACAGGACTAGCTGCGGATAGCGGTCATAGCACGCAACGTTTTGAAAACGCCCGATTGAGGGTGAGTAAGGCCGACTTATTCTAACTCGTAGGTGACGCTCACGGAGGCGTCGACAGTGACATCGCCGGGTTCGATGTTCGTCCGCCCGCCGGCATCGCCGGCGTAGGCGGCCGTCTCGTACACGACGGGCCGGCCGTGGTCGCTGGTCTGGACCGTGACGGCGTCACCGACGGACCGATCCTCCGCGGCCGCGACGACTGCAGCGTCCGTCCGGGCGTTGTCCATCGCGGTCGTCAGGGCCTCCTCTCGGGCATCCTGTCGGGTCTCCTCGCTCAGTGAGTAGCGCACACCCTCGACGCGGTCCGCGCCGGCATCGACCGCGGCGTCGATGAGCGTCCCGGCGGCTTGAACGTCGCTCGTTTCGGCTTCGACGGTGTGGATCGCCACGTAGCCGACCTGCTCGCGGCCTTCCCTACTCTCTTCGTACTCGGGTCGGATCTGGAACCGCGAGGAGGTGACGTTCGCGCCCTCGTCTTCCAGCGCCGAGGTGATGGCGTCGGCGTCGCCGGTGAGGTTGTTGCGTGCCGCTTCGGCCGTCTCACCGCGGCCGACCGCGGCCACGGTGACGGTTGCACGGTCGGGTGCGCGTTCGACGGTCGCGTCGGCGTTGACGCTCACGGTCGAATTCGTCGACGGCGCGACGGCGCCGGTGTCCGCGAGTGCGAACCCGACGCCGCCGGCGACGAGCAGTGCCAGTACGCCAGCGATTGCGAGTGGTCGTGAAACCATATCGTCCCCAACACGCCCGACGGTATTTATGTCATCGAACGGTCAAAGTCGGCTTTGAGCGTCAGTCTTCCCGTTCGACAGTGACGTAGTGAACCTCCGTCGCGACGTCTCGGCCGGCCGCGTCGTCGGCCACGGCATCGAGTTGTTCGGCAAGCAGTGGCTGCTCCGCGTCCGGCGGCAGGCCGACGGTGACGATGACGCGGCGCGGCCGTTGGAAGATCGCAGTGTTGGTGGACTCGACTTCGACCGACAGCACGCGGGCCGGCGGACCGACGCTCCCTTTGATGTCCTCGCGGATGTCCGATTCCGTCGTCGCCCGCTGGTAGGAGTCGATGGTGACGCCGCCCAGGAACGCCGAAAGGATGAGTATCGACAGGACGAGGACGCCGACTCGTGTGACAGTTGCTGACCGTGCATCGTCCTCCTTGAACCAGTGTTCCGGGCGGTAGCCCTGATACCAGAGGCCGGCGAGCACTGCGAGGTTGATCGAGAG
Source organism: Haloarcula sp. HT12 (assembly GCF_055271655.1). Taxonomy (NCBI): domain Archaea; kingdom Methanobacteriati; phylum Methanobacteriota; class Halobacteria; order Halobacteriales; family Haloarculaceae; genus Haloarcula; species Haloarcula sp. HT12. The sequence continues at coordinate 498,752 of NZ_JBUXKW010000002.1, read as the reverse complement.
GACGTTAACAAGCAGGAGCACGGTGGACCCGAGGCTGACGAGCGGTTGGCCCCAGGCGATGCCGATACCGACCGTGGCTGCCGGTGGAATGAGTGCGACGGCGATCATGACGCCGACCAGCGCCGTCGAGACGCCGCTGGTGAGGCTAACGACGCCGGCCGCGCCGGCCCCGAGTGCGACGATCAGCGAGAGGAAGTCGGGGGCGACCCGCTCGCGGATCTGACCGACCAAGGTCACGTCAGCAAGCGGTGGGATGACGTTGGCGTACCGGACGAGCAGGGCAAATACCGTCGCGCTTGCCACAGCGAGTCCGAGCCCGATAGCCTGGAGTTTGACGCCGCGGACGAACATCTCGTGGTCGTCGACGACGGTCCCGACGTTGGCAGTCATCGCCGGCCCGATAAGCGGCGCGATGACCATCGAGCCGACGACGACAGCCGGGGAGTCGAGCAGGAGCCCCGCAGTCGCGATAATCGCACTGATGACGGTCATCAGCGAGTAGTTCGACAGCGAGGGCGCGAGGTCGTTTGCTTTCGAGGTGAGCTCCTCGCGCGCGATGCGGTCCTCGTCTTCCTCCTCGGCGTACTTCTCCTCTAGCTCGTCGAACTGGCTGGAGATGACGGTGTTCGCGTCCACGACGACCGTGTAGCCGTCGTCGTTGATACCGACATCACGCAGCGCTTCGAGGACTGGTTCGAGCGCGTTGGTCGGGACCGGAAAGGTGACCACAGCGGTGAACTCCCGCCCGCTCGTCTCGTCAGTAAGCACGTAGTCGATGCCCTCGTCGGCCAACACGCCCAGGACGGCGTCGCGCTTCCCAGTCGGAATCAGTACTTGTACCAGCCGCACGGCTCCGGGTGGGACCCCCGACAATAAAAAGGCGGCTAGTCAGTGGGTCCCAGGCCCAGGGGGAGGTCGAAGTGTGACCGTGTATCCGAAACGGTCGGTCCCCGCGAAACGGACGCGCTTTTCCCCGCCGGCGGAGTATACGGGGTATGTTCGAATCACGACCGGACCGGGACGCCGAGGTGGTGCTCGTCGGCCGGTCAAACGTCGGGAAATCGACGTTGATGCGCGAAATAACGGGTCATACGTTCGACACGGGCCAGCGACCCGGCGTCACACGTTCGCCCAACCACTTCGACTGGGCCAGCGCCGACTTCGTTATCAGTGACCTCCCCGGCTTCGGGTTCATGAAGGGTGTGCCCGAGGAGGTCCGGGAAGAGATCAAAACTGACGTCGTCCAATACGTCGAGCGAAACGCCGAGCACATCCTCGTCGGCATTCTCGTCGTGGACGGCAAGTCGGTCATCGACATCATCGACCGCCACTCCGGTCCCGACGAGATACCCCACGACGTGGAGATGTTTCACTTCCTCCGGGAGGTCGGCGTCGAACCGGTCGTCGCTGTCAACAAGATGGACAAGGTCGACGACAAGGACGAACGGCTGAACGAACTCTGTGACCGACTCGGACTGCACCCGCCGTGGCAGCAGTGGCAGGAGACTATCGCACCGATCAGTGCAAAGCGCGGTGCCATCGAGCCGCTGAACGAGGCCGTCCGGCACCACCTCCACGAGGCCCAGCGGGACGACCTGTTCCAGTTTTTCTAGGGAGCTAAACCGTTCATAAGCCCGCCTTACCCGGAAATCGTCCGCGTAACGGCAGGACACTAGCGTTTCGCATCATGCAACATCCCGGGATGGATGTGCCCCGATCCATCACTAGTTATACATTGAGAGTGAAGAGTGATATATTGTCGCATATATAACAATATGCAGTATTCGCGTACGCATAAAAACGATGAGTCAGATAACTGTATCTCTCGGTCCGGCGCTGGACCGATATCTGTCGAGATGACGATGAATCAACGTTCATACAGCTTCTTCGGCGACCTCGTCGTGACGGTTCTCGGGAACGGCGGGCGAACAAGCCGGCAGTACCGCAGGATGTACGATCAGTTCGAAACCGACACGCCCGCGGGCGATCCCGATATCGTCATCGAGGAGACGACCGAATCGGTCCAGCCAGCGGTCGTTCTCGGCGATCCCGACGACCACTACGCCTGGACCGGCGACGAGTTCGTCGTCCGAAACGGGCGGGACTTCATGGCGGTCACGCCGGGCTGGCAGCACGTTCGGGTGACACGCGGCTTCGAACCGTTTTACTCCATCTATCCGGTCGAATTCCGCATCCGACAACAGCGGGCCGCGCGACAGCAGGCACTGATACACGCCTCGGGCGTGCGGCTCGACGGCCAGACGACGCTGTTCCCGGCCTGGCGCGGAGCCGGGAAGACGAACACCTTGCTGTCACTGTTGCGCGAGGGCGCTGACTTCCTTGCCGACGACCGGCTCTGGGTCGGTGCGGACGGCACAGCCGTCGGCTACCCGCTCGGTGTGAACCTCCAGCCGTTCAATATCGAGTCGTTCCCGGAAATACGACGACAGTACGACACAGAACGGGACCGCCTGCGTAGCGAGCTCCACGAATTCATCGACAGGCGAGTCGACCGCTCCCAGTCGTTCCCGGAAGCGGCGCTCAGCTTCGTGAACGACAGGTTTCTCGGCGACGACAGCCGGGATTTCACGGACATCTCGGACCTGTATCCGCGTGCGGAGTACATCGAACAGTCGACCGTCGACAACGTGGTATTCCTCCAGGCCGCACCGGACGCCGACACGGTTTCCGTGGAAGGTATCTCGACTGAAACCGCGATGGCGGCCACATCGTCGATCTGTAACTTCGAGTGGGACGGGCGGCTCAGGGAGTACTTCCACGCCTACGATTCCCTCGTCGACGGTGGCTCGATGGTCGCCGCCCTCGATGCGGTCGTCGAACAGGAGCGGGCGACGTTCCGGGACCTGTTCGACGACGTAGCGATCTACCGCGCGCACATCCCCAGAAAGCGGGACTGGGGCGAACACAACCTCGACACAGCCATCGTCGAGGCCGTCGAATCGCTCGACTCACCGCGTGTGATACAGGCGATGGACTGAGCCGGTTACCGAACTTCCCTCGGGCAGACTGCGTTAAGCTACTATATAAACGGCGCGTGTCGCTGAAACCACTGAATACGTGTCGAAGAGCGGTTGTTGTAAGCGGTTCCTATCGCGATACTGGGGGAAAATCACGGCATACTCGCGGTAACGGAGCTATAACTAATCGCCATCCGGCGAACGGGTTCGTGTTTGAGAGCCCAGCAATGTATCTAACATCTGCCGAGACGACCAGTCGATTACGGACGTGGGGTTGTTATCTTGGCGGCCGGGGCGACGAGTGTCTCACAGGGAGACGACCGAGGCATGACCTGGCTCACCGCCGGACGCCTCCCAGGTGTGAGTATGGACAGTAGGAGCGACAGCTCCAGGTGCCCGGCCACCACGACCAGACGGGGGCTGCTCACGGCCATCGGCGCTGGCGTTAGCGTCACAGCGTTGGGAACAACCGCCAGTACCGGCCAGCAGCCGGACTACTGGACGGTCGTCGCACTGCCGGATACGCAGGTGTACGCGGACGAGCAGACGCCCTACGCCACGGACCAGACGCAGTGGATCGCCGACAACGCCGACGCGGAGAACATCGCGTTCGTCAGCCACGAGGGCGACGTGGTCGACCACGGCGACGACGACGCGGAGTGGCGGTACATGGACGAGGCCATGTCCACGCTCGACGGGGTGGTCCCCTACGCCACCGTGACGGGCAATCACGACTACGCGACCCTGTGGGACCGCCAGTCATCGGTGGCCAAGTACACGGAGTACTTCGGCCCCTCGCGCTACGACGGGCGGGAGTGGTTCGGCGGGGCAGGCCCGACCAACGGTGACGAGGATCGAGATACTCTCAGCACCTACCAGCTGTTTTCGGCCGGCGGCTACGACTTCCTCCACCTCGCCTTGGAGTGGGAACCGCCGGGAACGGTGGACGATCCGTCGACGGCACTGGGATGGGCCCAGAGCGTCCTCGATCAGTATCCCGACCGAGCAACGATGCTCACGACACACTCGTATCTCCGCGACGAGCCACAGCGACGGACACAGGAGTTGCAGGAAGCGAACGGCATCGGGAACACGGGCCAGACCGTCTGGGAAGAACTCGTCTCGCCGAACGACCAGATATTCATGATCCTCTGTGGCCACTGGCACGAGGGGACGGGAGAGAGTGGCGGAGAGGCCCATCAGGTGTCGACGAACGAAAGCGGGTCGTCGGTGTACGAGCTGCTCGCGAACTACCAGTTCCGGCCCAACGGCGGGCACGGGCTGCTGCGACGCATCGAGTTCCGTCCCGGGGACGGGTCGGACGCGCCGGACCGGCTTCAGGTACGGACGTACTCGCCGAGTACAGCGGAAGAGAAGACCGACGACGACTCACAGTTCGGGTTCGACCTCGACTTCGACGACCGGTTCGGATCGGCAGCGGCCGGGACGCCGGAACCGACGGCGACACCGGACGGACCGACGGCAACGTTCCAGCAGGGGTCGGACGACTACAGCGGGACGGTTGACACGATGATACGCGCCGCCGATCCGGAGACGAGCTTCGGTTCCGCCGAGAGACTGTCTATCGATCCGAACGATTCGGAAGGGTCGGGCAGTAGCTCGCAAGTCCTCCTTCGATTCGACGGCATCATCGGCACTGACGCCAGGCAGATACCGCCCGGTTCGGACGTGGAACAGGCCACGATAGTGCTTGAAACAGCGGACGAGGGTGACGGCGCGGCGCTTCACCGACTGCGCACGGGCTGGAGCGCCGACTCGACGTGGGCGTCGCTGGACGGCGGCATCCAGACGGACGGCTCCGAGGCCGTATCGGATGCAGTCGCACGGACCGAGCCAGTCGGGACGGGCGAGACAATGATTGATGTGACGGCGAGCGTGCAGGCGTGGGTCACCGGCGCACAGAACAGCGGGTGGGTGTTGCGCCCGCTCGGGACCGACGGCTGGGTCATCCAGAGCGCTGACAGCGCCACACCGCCGACGCTGACCGTCAGTTACACCCCCGGCGAGACCCTGGCCGGCGACGCCGACAGCGACGGTGACGTCGATAGCGACGACGTGGAGGCGATCCAGCGGTCGGTCACCGGCGAGGACATCGGCATCAACCGGGACGCAGCGGACGTCGACGGCGACGGTGATGTCGACATCGGCGATGCCGTTTCTGCCCGGAATCTGGCGGAGGACAGTCAATGAGAAACAGTCGAGCAATCGTCGTCGCCGTTGCCCTCGCGGTCGTGGTCGGGACGTTCCCGATGGCGGTCGCCGCGCTGGCCCCAGGGTCGGCGAGCGCGATTTCGCTCGGTGACACTGTCTCGGGAGAGTCTGGCGACCCCGTCGCTGTTGCCTCCGGTGAGACAGTCACCGTGCAGGTCTGGGCCAACGCAACGGCGGTGCGTGGCTACCAGACCAACGTCACGTTCGACCCCACCATCGCGGAAGTCGACAGCGTTACCGGCAGCGACGACTTTGACGACCCGGTCGCGAACGTGAACAACGACGCCGGCTGGGTCGCGTTCAATCAGCTTCGGTCCGGGGAGACGGACGATCCCCTTCTCGCCGAAATCACGCTGACAGTCCCGGATGATGCGGCTGGGTCCACACAGCTCACCTTCGTCGAAGCGGACACCAAACTGTCGGACGGCGACGGTGAGACCGTCGCACCCGAAGCGTTCAACAGCGTCGAGTTGCGCGTCGACACTGGTTCGGCAACCACGACGGACACGGCGACTCCGACGGACACTGACACCACCACACCGACGGACACGTCGACCGATGATGGTGGCGGCGACGGCGATGAGAGCGACGGATCCAACGATAGCGACGACGGAGATAGCAGCGGCAGCGACGACAACGACGGTAGCGATAACGACAGCAACGACGATAGCAACGAGAACGACGACAACGACGGCAACGAGAACGACGACAACGACGACAACGACAACAGCGGTGGCGGAGGCGGCGGTGGTGGCGGTGGCGGTGGCGGTGCGATCTCCCCGCCCGAACCGTCGTTTGCGATCATAAACACGTCGCTTAACAGAACGGCAGTCGCGCCCGGACAGCCGGTGATGGTGTCCGGGACCATCGAGAACCACGGTGACGATGACGGGACGTTCGAAGCGCGCGTCTACAACAACGGAACGGCGATGGGCTCGAACATGACTGTGGAAATTCCCGACGGAGAGCGGCGGCAGGTGAACCTCACCGTCCGATTCAATTCGTCCGGCGTCCACGCCGTGGGACTCAACTCGACGGCCGTCGGGAACGTGACCGTTCGAGCGGCCAACGGCACAACGAACGGGACGACGAACACGACCGGAAACGGGACGGCTAACAGCACCGCCAACGAGACGACAGACGCCACCGCGATGGCGACCCCAGAGCCGACGGCGACAGCGACGGGAACCGCGACCGAGACGCAGACGGTAACCGAAGTACAGACTGACGCATCGACGACGCCAGCGACTGCTACAGACGCCGAGACGACACCAAAGTCCGGTATCCAGACAACAACGACGGACGGGTCCGGCCCCGGCTTCGGAACCGCTGCAGTCGTCGTTTCGCTGTCGCTGCTGTTAACCTGGCTCGGGTATCGACGAGAGGGAGACTCGTAGCTGGGGAGCACCGACCAGAGGGCAGTGCGTCAAGTACTCACTCCCGACAGTGGGGAACTGAGAGACATCTCGGCGAGAGTAGTTCACGAACGACGTGAAACTGCGAAGGTCAGCTGCGTGTGCCCGTTTACTTCTCAGAAGACTCAACGGTGTGTTCAGCGACTGCCTGTTCGGCGTACCAAAACACCGAGAAGTCCTGTGGACTCGGGATCGCACAGGCCAGCCACCCGATAGTCCAGGCGCTGAGACGCGGATCACCTGCCTGCAGGGGGTCCGGCACAACGCCAAGAACAACCGTCACAAACGGAACGACAAGAACCAGAGGCGCAACGGCGGACAGGCGCAGTGCCCACGGAGACGTTTCCGGGGGTATCTCGCGAGGGGTGACCGACGCCCACGTCCCGGGGATGTTCGCACCAAACTGGCTCGCTCCGTCCCGCTCCGGTCCGATGGCGATGTCACACTGAATCCCGAGGAGAGACAGGACTGCCGCGTGTGAGAGTTCGTGCACTACGATGCCCACACTGATCGTCAAGAGAAGTACCATTCCGGCCCCGGCCAACACCACGATCTCCATATACCCATCTAAGGGACACAGCCACATATCTACGTTCTCGTCCGATTATCACGTTCGATTACGCGATGCCGTCGCGGCCATCCCCTCCGTCTGGACCGGTATTCCAGCCGCTCCGATAGCTATAGATACCCTCCCGGGGCCAGCACAACAGGACGGCGTACCTGCGACGTTGGTCACGGCTGCCAGAAAGTCATCAACAGCTCCAACCGGTTTTTGTGAATTGCCACGCGGACTGTGGGATTTCAGTTCGTACTGACTTCTACCCGGACGAAGCAGACACAAACGGTTTTGCGAAGGTCGAAGAATGACTAACGGAGCGAAACGACGGCAGGAAACGAATGGACTCGCCGGGATTTGAACCCGGGGCCTCTTCCTTGCGAAGGAAGCGATCTGCCACTGATCTACGAGCCCGCGTGGTCTGCCACTCGAACGCGGAGTTGTAAAAACCCTGCGCGTGAGAGCGGCCTTCGATAGCGATTCACACTGTCCCGGCCAGCGGTTCGGACGGGTGGCACACCGACGCTGTCGCGAAGCGACAGCCCCGAGGCTTAGTCCTCGAGGACGATCTCGATGGAGACGTCGTTGGGAACCTGGATGCGCATCAGCTGGCGCAGTGCCCGTTCGTCGGCGTCGATATCGATGAGCCGCTTGTGGACGCGCATCTCCCAGTGTTCCCACGTCGCGGTCCCCTCACCGTCGGGGGACTTGCGGGTGGGAACCTCAAGCGTCTTGGTGGGGAGCGGAACCGGACCGGAGAGTTCGACGCCGGTCTTGTTCGCGATCTCCCGCACGTCGGCGCAGATGTCGTCGAGGTCCTCGGGGCTTGTGCCCGCGAGCCGAACGCGTGCCTGCTGGGACATACGTTATCGCTCGTTGACGCTGAGGACTTTGCCGGCGGCGATGGTCTGACCCATGTCGCGGATGGCGAAGGAGCCCAGTTCCGGAATCTCAGAGGACGGCTCGATGCTGAGCGGCTTCTGTGGGCGGACCGTCACGACGGCAGCGTCCCCGTTCTGGATGAAGTCGGGGTTCTCCTCGGCGACCTCGCCGGAGGACGGGTCGATCTTCTTGTCGATGGACTCGACAGTACAGGCGACCTGTGCCGTGTGGGCGTGGAAGACCGGCGTGTACCCTTCCGTGATGACGGACGGGTGCTGCATCACGACGATCTGGGCCTGGAAGGTCTCAGCGACCGACGGCGGGTCGTCGGCCGGACCACAGACGTCACCGCGTCGGATGTCGTCCTTGCCGACGCCGCGGACGTTGAACCCGACGTTGTCACCGGGCTCGGCCTTCGGGACTTCCTCGTGGTGCATCTCGACGGTCTTCACTTCACCGGAGACGTCAGACGGCTGGAAGCTGACGTTGTCGCCCGTGTTCAGGATACCCGTCTCGACACGGCCAACCGGGACCGTACCGATGCCGGAGATGGTGTAGACGTCCTGGATCGGCAGTCGGAGCGGCGCGTCCGTCGGCGGCTCCGGAGCCGGCAGTTCGTTGAGTGCTTCGAGCAGGATTTCGCCGTCGTACCAGCCCGTGTGCTCGGACTCGCTGGCGATGTTGTCGCCCTCGAAAGCCGAGACCGGGATGAACTTGGCGTTCTCGGAGTCGAAGCGGACCTGGGTGAGGAGGTCCTTGACCTCTTCGACGACCTGCTTGTACTCGGACTCGCCGTAGTCGACGAGGTCCATCTTGTTGACGGCGACGATGAGTTCACCGATGCCCAGGGTGCGGGCCAGGAACACGTGCTCCTGGGTCTGCGGCTGGACGCCGTCGTCGGCGGCGACGACCAGGACGGCGTTGTCGGCCTGGGACGCGCCGGTAATCATGTTCTTCACGAAGTCGCGGTGACCAGGACAGTCCACGATGGTGAAATCGTAGGCGTCGGTGCTGAACTCCTGGTGGGCGATGTCGATGGTGACACCGCGCTCACGCTCTTCGGCGAGGTTGTCCATGACGTAGGCGAACTCGAAGCCGCCCTTGCCCTTCTCCTCGGCTTCTTCTTTGTGCTGTTCGATGACGTGCTCCGGTACCGATCCTGTCTCGTACAGGAGTCGGCCGACGAGCGTGCTCTTCCCGTGGTCGACGTGGCCGATAATGGCCAGGTTCTGGTGTTGTTCGTCGCTCATTGTTATCTCTCACGCGCAGAGGCGCTGTATCGGGTTTATTAGCTGGTGGTTCATAAAACGATTTCGAAAGCGTGTAAGCGTCAGGCCGTCGCTTTCTTGCGATTCGGCACGCCATGGCATGGTAGTGTGGCACCCGATAGCTCGACCGCCGGAGCGGCCGGTACCGACAGTCACAGCCGGGTTTGTGTCCTTCGGAGTGAGAAACGGGACTGGTGGCTGGGAACCGTGAGGAATACGAAGAACGACGCGGTCGCGTATGAGATCCTGCTGGCCCGTTACAGTCGGCCGATGTCGGCAAGCACCGCGCTCGCCGTCTCCGGGCCGCCGGCACCGCGCCCGGAGATATTGAGCTGGCCGGCGTGTTCGGTCTCTAGCTGCGCGATGTTGCGGGTCCCCGAGACGGCAAGCGGCGCGTTGTCCGGAACGAGCCGCGGGCCGACGCGGACCGATCCCTCGACGACCTCGGCGATGAGCCGAACGGTCCGCCCGTCGGCCCGCGCGAGTTCGAGGGCACTGCCGGATATCTCCTGAATCCCCTCGACTTCGGCGTCATCAAGCGTGTACTCCGTCCCGTTGCCAGCGAGGACGTTCGCGATAATGACGCCTTTCAGCGCCGCGTCGGTGCCGTCCACGTCGAAGGTCGGGTCGGCCTCGGCGACACCGAGGTCCTGTGCTTCCGCGAGGACGTGCTCGTAGTCGAGGCCTTCGGTCGCCATCCGCGAGAGGATGAAGTTCGCTGTGCCGTTGAGCACCCCGCGGACGGCGGTGATGTGGCTCGGGTCGAAGTCGTCGATGGTCGAGAGGACCGGCATCGCGCCGCCGACGGTCGCCTCGAACAGCACGCTCCCCTCGCTTTCGCGTTCGAGCGCGCGAACGTCGGCGTAGCGTTCGGCGACCGGTCCTTTGTTCGCCAGCACGGCGTGGCGGTCCCGTTCGAGCGCGGCCTGGACGTGGCTGAAGCCTGGTTCGGCGTCGCCGAGCGTCGTCGGCGTCGCCTCGACGAGCACATCGTACTCGGCCGAAAGCGCGTCCTCGGGCGCGTCACTGCCGACGACGCCGTCGGTTCGCTTCCTGTCGAGCACCTCGGCGGCGTCGATACCGTTGCTTTCGATGACAGCGCTGCTGGAGTCGGCAAACGCCGTGACGGAGTGCCCGTAGTCGCTCGCCAGTTCGGCGACGGAGGACCCGACCGCACCGGCTCCGATGACGGCGAGTCTCATGCCTCACCTCCCGCAGCGAGCGGTTCAATGACACGGAGGTCCTTGTCGTCGGCGACGGCGCGGATGGAATGCATCGTCTCGTCGACCGCACCTTCCTCGGTCGCCAGTCGGATGCGCGCGCTGGAGGCATCGTCCGTCCCCTCCGGTGCTGACAGCGAGAGATCGGTAACGGTTGCGTCAGTCGATTCGTGAATCCGAGAGAGTGTATCAGAGAGGTCTGTGTTGACGAGGTGGCCGGTGAGGATGATCGTCAGCGCCTCGCTGTACTGCTCGGCCCCGGCCTGGATGACGTTGATGCCCGCGTCCCGGAGTGCGTCGACGATTCCGTCGAACCGCTCGGGGGTCGCCTCCAGGTCGACCTCCACGGGGATGTGACCCCGCGGGGTCACGTTCCCCCGCTCGTGGAAGATAGAGAGGAGGTTCCCGCCGTTGGTGGCGATGGGCTCGAGCGCCCGCAGCAGTTCGCCCGGTTCATCGACCAGTTCCAGCCGAACTGTGTAGGACCGTACCTCGTCGGTCGAGTCGCTCATCGCCCGCTCACCTCCTGGGTATCTCGGCTCATTGTGGGAGACTCAGCAGGGGCACGTATAAGAAACCGTCCGTTTGGTCGCATCTATGGCAGAAAGCGGTCGTACAGGTCGTCGATCCACTCGTTGTACGCCTCGCCGCGGGTCGACCCCCAGGGATTGCGCGAGAAGTAGTACATCGCCGCGAACATCCCCGCGAGCGTCAGCGCCAGCCCCGTCGGCAGGACGAAACTCCAGATGAACGTCGACGTACCGGCGATGACAGCAGCCACGAGAAGATCCACAATCTGGTGCATGCGGTCGCTCATACCGCCCTGTTCGACGTCGGTGGACCTAAGCGTGGGGTCCAGCCCCACTCGTGAGAGACGCTGGCAAGTGAGCGCTACGTTTTTTTGGCTGACTGCGGAGGGGTCCACATGTGTACGCCCTCCAAGCTACATCGCTGTCGACAGGCGCAGCGCTGCTCGTCTTCGGTATCCTCACCGTCCTCGGAGCGGTCATCGGCGCACTCGGGAGCGCAGTCGCACGGCGGCTCTCGAACCCCGTCGCCAAGTACCGACAGCTGTATCTCGGGGTCGTGCTCCCGTTCGCCCTGCTGTCGTACGTCGTCTTCCGGCTGCTGGGATTCGGCTATGTAGTGGTCGGCGGGGGGACCGGGATACTCGAAACGCTGCTGGCGACGTTTGCGGAACTGTTGGCCGCCGGCGTCATCGGACTGGTCGCCTACGCACCAACCGTCCCGGGCGTCCGCAGCGTCCGGGACATCGGACTCTCGACTGGCCGGGCGCTCGTCCGGATGGGGCGATACGTCCTCGGGCTGTCCGTGATCGTGACCATCGTCGCCGCGCCGCTTGAGACCGGCCTGTCACCGGCCGCACTGCTGGCCGTCGTTGCCGGCCTCATCGTCGCCAGTCAGGCCGTAGCCCCCTGGCTCATCCCGTTCGTGCGGTCCGTCCAACGGCCGGATGACTCAACGACAGAGACGCTGGACCGCCTCCGGGACCGCGCGGGGCTGACCGTCCGCGACGTTCGGGTTCTCGATACCGAACAGGAGGCGACAGCGAACGTGACCGTCCGCGGACCGCCCGGATATCGCCGGCTCTTCGTGACGAGCACGTTCCTCGACGTGTTCGACGACGAGACAGCGACGGCGCTCCTCGCGGTCCAGGCCGGCCGTCAAAATGCCCGCGTGCTTGCCAGGATCGTCGGCGGCCTGCTGATCGCGCTAATCCCGCTGTTCGTGGCACTGGCCGACCTCGGTCCGCTGTGGCCGCTCGTCGGCGCGAGTCTCGGACTCGTCGTCGCAAGTCTGTGGGTCACCCGCCGCGGCGTCCGAGCAGCCGACAATTACGCGGCCACACGGGTCGGCCCGGACGCCGTCGCTGACGCCCTCAAACAGTACGCCGCCGTCCACAACATGGAGCCGTCCCGACGACGACTCGCGAACCCGTTCGCACGGTCGCCGCCGCTGGGGAACCGAATCGACCGGTTGCGGGAGCAAGCAGGTAAATAAGGCGGTCCCGTAGCGAAGCGAAGACAAGAGAACGGCGGACAAGCATACCGCGCGCCGCCGGCGCGCGGTTTCACTTCTCGCGACCAGCGGGAGCGAGAAGGGAGTTTTTAGCGTAGATTTTTACGAACCCGCTCCCCGCAGCGCACTCAAAGCGCGCGCGAGGAGAGGGGGTGACCTAAAAAGGTACTTAGAAGTAGTCGATAGCCGGGTTCAGTTCCTGCTTCATGCCCTTCCGCTCGCGGATCTCGCTGATCTTGTCAGGCTGCAGGTTGTCTGCGAGGACCTGGAAGCCGGCGTTCTCGGTGTTCCAGGAGGCACGACCTTCGGTGGCCGAGCGGATGTCGGAGGAGAAGCCGATCATCTCGTCGACCGGGGCGACGCCTTCGACAACCATCAGGTCGCCTTCCTGGTACATGTCGTCGACGCGGCCACGGCGGCCCTGGATCTCGCCGCTCGCAGCGCCCATGTGGTCGTTGGGCACGTCGATACGGACCTGCTGAATCGGCTCCAGCAGCTTGATCTGGGCGTCGATGAGCGCGTTGTGGACGGCCTCACGCACCGCAGGGATGACCTGGGCCGGACCGCGGTGGATGGCGTCCTCGTGGAGGCGAGCGTCGTGGAGGCGGAGCAGGGATCCCTGGACCGGCTCGGACGCGAGCGGGCCGTCGTCGAGCGCCTCTTCGAGGCCCTCGATGACGAGCTCCATCGTCTCGTTGAGGTGCTGAATCCCCTTCGTCTCGTCGAGCAGGATGTTAGTCCCGTGGATGTGCTCGATGTTCTGGGAGTCGTCCTTGTCCATGCCGGCCTCCTGCAGCGCTTCGCGGCGCTCCAGTTCGGGCATGTCCATCGACGCCTCGCCCATCTTGATGGTCTCGACGATGTCGTCGCCGAGCGGCTCGACGGAGATGTAGAAGCGGTTGTGGCGGTTCGGCGAGATACCCTCGACCTCGCGGCTGTTGCTCTGTGGGGCCTCTCGGTAGACGACAATCGGCTCACCGGTGTTGATCGGGATACCCTGGTTGCGCTCGATACGCTGGCCGATAACCTCCAGGTGCAGCTCACCCTGCCCGGAGATGAGGTGCTCGCCGGTGTCCTCGTTGATCTCGACCTGGATGGTCGGGTCTTCCTTGGCGACCTGCTGGAGCGTCTCGATGAGCTTCGGCAGGTCGTCCATGTTCTGTGCCTCGACGGACTTCGTGATGACCGGCTCCGAGATGTGCTCGATGGACTCGAACGGCGTCATCTCGACGCTGGAGACCGTGGAGCCGGCGATGGCGTCCTTGAGGCCCGTGACGGCGGCGATGTTTCCGGCGGGGACGCGGTCGACTTCCTCGCGCTCGCCACCCATGTAGATGCCGACGCTCTGGATGCGATTCTTGCCCGCGGTCCCGGAGACGTACAGCTCCTGGCCCTTCTCCAGCGTGCCGGAGAAGACACGACCGGCGGCGATCTCGCCGGCGTGGGGGTCGACACCGATGTCGGTAACCATCAGAACGACTTCGCCGTCCTCGTTGACCAGTCGCATGTCCTCTGCGAGCTCGGACTCGGCGTCGCCACGCCAGATACGCGGCACGCGCATCGGCTGGGCGTCGACGGGGTTCGGGAAGTGTTCACACACCATGTCCAGAACCACGTCGGACAGCGGCGTGCGCTCGTGGAGTTCCTGGCGCTTGTCGTTGCGCTCCAGTTCCATGATTTCGCCGAAGTCCATGCCGGTCCGCTGCATCGACGGCATCGAGACGCCCCACTTGTACAGCGCGGAGCCGAAGCCGACGGTCCCTTCCTCGACGGAGACCGTCCAGTCCTCGATGTCGTCCATCTCCTCGGTCATGCCGCGGATGAGGTCGTTGACGTCCTGGATGACCGCGAGCAGGCGCTCCTGCATCTCTTCGGGGCCTTCCTGAAGCTCGGAGATGAGGCGGTCGACCTTGTTGATGAACAGCGTCGGCTTGACGCCCTCGCGGAGCGCCTGCCGGAGCACCGTCTCGGTCTGGGGCATCGCGCCCTCGACGGCGTCGACCACGACGAGCGCGCCGTCGACGGCACGCATCGCGCGGGTCACGTCGCCACCGAAGTCCACGTGGCCGGGGGTGTCGATGAGGTTGATGAGGTGGTTCTGGTCCTCGTACTCGTGGGTCATCGAAACGTTGGCCGCGTCGATGGTGATCCCACGTTCCTGTTCGTCTTCCTCGGTGTCCATCGCCAGCTGTTCGCCGGCGGTGTCGTCGGAAATCATGCCGGCACCGGCCAGCAGATTGTCCGTCAGTGTCGTCTTTCCGTGATCGACGTGAGCAGCGATGGCGATGTTCCGGATGTGCTCCGGATCGTCCATCAGTGTCTCACATTCTTGGACGATTTTCTTACGTCGGCCCATTATACAGCTTTCTATCAACAGCAGGGTCAAAAGGATAGTGTTTCACTACGGCCGCGACCGCTCGAAATCCGCCCGTTCGCGTGGGATAGTCTCGCAATCCGCACGGACTCAGTGGCTTGCCGTGAGACCAGGGTCGGAGTCGGCTGCTGGGGACGAACACTGCCCCGAACCATGGATTAATAGCTGTGCAACCCATGAGAAGGTTACACATGGACGTGCACGTGCAGGGTGGGCCGGCCGAACCGTTTCTCGGGGCGAGGGACCTCTTCTCGACGGAACACGATCTGAACCGACCAGTGACTGTCCGGGTCCGGGAGGACCCCGACGAGCGCACCCGCGTCAGCCACAGCGACGACGCCCATCGGCTGACGATCTCCCGCCAGGCGGCAACGAGCGCGATGGCCCGCGAGCTGGCGTTACACGAGTACGCGCACATGCACCACCACGAACGCGGGCATCCGTCACACACCCAGTCGACGCGGGAAGCCATCTACCTCGCACTGGCAGGGCATTCGGTCGAACAGCGAAAGCTCACACACTGCTACCAGATCGCCAACCACATGAAAGACGTCTACGCCGACGACATCTGGATGCCGGTGGTACCCGGCGACAAGCTGGTGCCGTTTCTGGAAGCCAGCCTCGCGGCCGCGGTCGCGGACCGGCCCGGCGATCCGCCGACCTGGGGTCGCTCGACATCGCCGACCCGGATGCGCCACCCCAGCGAACCGGCCGCGCGGCTGACGCCGGCCGCGGACCCGGACATCACGGCCGTCAACGCGGCGTTTGCCCTTGCGCTGTGTGAGCGCCACGACCTGGTCGAGGCGGACCACCGGCTGTACGACCTCGCCCACGCCGCGGGGCAGGACGCCGAATCGGTCGATCTCGCGGAGTTCAAGCGCCACTTCGCGTCGCTCTCGCCCGAGCCGGACGAATCCGAGTTCCGGAAGGCGCTCGTCGACGTGACCCGCGCGTACGCTGGCGGCGGCGGCCGCGCGGCGGACTGACCCCACGATTACCGGCTCCCCTCGCCCACAGCGACGAGTCAATCAACAGAAGTGTTTTTGCAGTAACCTGTGAACCGGTCCACTATGACCGAGGCGCTTCGCGGCCGGCATCTCGACGGCGAGGCGGATGTCGTCGGCGAACAGATCCGGGTGTTACACGTCGACGACGACCCGGACTTCGTCGCTGTCGCGGCGGATTCCCTGGAGGCCGCGGACGACCGGATCACCGTCGAAACCGCGACCAGCGCACGGGACGGGCTCGACCGACTCGCCGAAAACGGGTTCGACGCCGTCGTCTCCGACTACGACATGCCGGAGATGACCGGCATCGAACTGCTCGATGCGATTCGGGAGACGGACCCGGACCTACCGTTTATCCTGTTCACCGGCAAGGGCAGCGAGGAGGTAGCCAGCGAAGCGATCTCGATGGGGGTGACCGACTATCTACAGAAGTCCTTCGGGGTCGAGGTGTACGAACTCCTGGCCAACCGAATCGAGAACGCGGTCTCCGAGTACCGCGCGAAGCGACAGGCCGCCGAATCCGAGCGCCGCGTCCGCGAACTCACCGAGGCGACCCACGACATCCTCTGGGAGTTCACGGCCGATCTGAGCGAGGCGCTCGTCATCAACTCCGCCTACGAGGATATCTGGGGGCGGTCAGTGGCCGACCTCCGGGAGGACCCCCACGACTTCCTGAACGGCATCCACCCAGAGGACCGCGAGCGGGTGAAAGACGCGATGCGGTGTCTCATGGACGGCGAGTCGGCCGACGTGGAGTGTCGCGTCAACGCCGACGAGGAGTATCAGCGCTGGGTCTGGATACAGGGCGAACCGATCACGAACAGCGACGGCGAGACGGTTCGCGTCGCCGGGTTCGCCCGCGACGTCACCGAACGGCGGAACCGCGAGCGCGAACTCGAAACCACCAAAAACCAGCTCGCGGAGCACAACCAGACGCTCCGGGAACTCTACGAGATCAGCGCTGACCCTGCGGCCTCGTTCGACGAGAAGATCCAGGCCGTACTGGATCTCGGACGACAGCGACTGAGGACCGCTGACGCGTTCCTGTCCTCGAACAACACCGACACCGACGAGTTCTCGATCCTCTATTCGAGCGGGGACGATGAGCGGCTCGCACCGGGAACTGTCGCGCCGCTGTCGGAGTCCTACTGCCGAGAGATGATCGATTCCGGGGGTGTCAAGGCGATCGCGGAAGCCTCCGAAGAGGGGTGGGCGTCGGACCCGGCGTACGAACGGTGGGACTACGAGACGTACATCAGCGGCGAGGTCCGGGTCTGTGACGCGCATTCGGGGACGCTCTGTTTCGTCGACCGGTCGCCCCGCGAGACCCCCTTCACCGAGGACGAGAAGACGTTCGTCCACCTCGCGGCACAGTGGGTGAGCTACGAACTCGAACGCCAGCAGCGCGAGCAGCGCCTCGAACGGTACAAGGAGTACACCGACGACATGCTGGACGCCATCGACGACGTGTTCTACGTCCTCGACAGCGACGGTCGCTTCCGGCGCTGGAACGAGAGCCTGCTGAACGTGACCGGCTACTCGGCCGCGGAAGTGGCCGGGACCCACGGGGCCGAGTTCTTCCCGGAGGAGCACCAGGACCTCGTCGGGGCCGCTATCGAGTCCGTGTTCGAGGACGGCATCACCCGTGTCGAAGTGCCGTTTATCACGAAATCGGGCGAGCAGATCCCCTACGAGTTCACGGCGACTCGCGTCGAGGATCCCGACGGGAACCTGATGCTGGCCGGCATCGGCCGGGACATCACCGAACGGAAGGCACGGGAACAGGAACTCACGCGGACGAAGGAGCTCCTCGACCAGGCCCAGCGGATCGCGAGCGTCGCCGGCTGGGAGATCGACGTGACGACCGAGCCGCCGGAGATGACGGTGACAAGCGAGTTCTACCGGCTACACGGGCTGACGCCGGACGACCAACTGAGCGTCGACTCTATCTTAGACCTGTACCACCCCGACGACAGGGAGATTGTCATGACCGAGTTCCAGCGGGCGATAGAAACAGCCGAGGGATACGACATGGAGGTGCGTATCGGCGACGACGACCAGTACCGGTGGGTCCGCGCACTGTGTGAACCGGTCAGCGAGAGCGGCGATGTCGTCAAACTCCGGGGCTCGATCCAGGACATCACCGACCGAAAGCTCCGCGAGCGCGAACTGGAGGAGACACGGGAGCGGATGGAGATCGCACTGGAGACCACCAACACGGTCGTCTGGGACCGCGAGTTCGAGTCCGGCGACCTGTCGTACTACCCTAATTCCGAGACGCTGTACGGCACCGACATCGACACGCTGGATGAGTTCTTGCCGCTCGTCCATCCGGAGGACCAGTCGGAGGTGGCGGCGCGCATCGAGACGGCGACCGAGACCGGGACGTACGAGGCCGAGTTCCGGATCATCCGTGACGGCGAGGTCCGTTGGATGGAGGCGAAAGGCCGCGTCGAATCCGACGGCGACGGGACGCCGGTTCGGGCAATCGGTATCGACCGCGATATCACCGAGCGCAAGCGCCGCGAGCGGGAACTCGAGGACACGAACGAACGACTTGAGGAGTTCACCAGCATCGTCAGCCACGACCTCAGGAACCCGCTGTCCGTCGCCGAGGGACGCATCGAACTGGCCCAGCAGGAGCGCGACAGCGAACACCTCGACAACGCCAGCGACGCGCTCGCGCGGATGCGGACACTCATCGACGATCTCCTCTCGGCGGCACAGGACGGGCAGTCGGAGGTCAACGCCGGCGTAGTGGCGCTCGCGGACACTGCCGAACAGTGCTGGCACAACGTCGAAACCGACGACGCCGAACTCACTGTCGAGACAGACGCCGTCGTTCGGGCCGACAGAAGTCGGTTAGAACAACTGCTGGAGAACCTGTTCAGCAACAGCGTGGAGCACGGGTCCACGAGCAGTCGGACTGCATCCAACGACGTGACGGTCACCGTCGGCGGCCTCGACGACGGGTTCTACGTCGAGGACGACGGCGACGGCATCGACGCAGAAGACCGGTCACGGGTGTTCGAGACCGGTTACTCCACGTCGGACGCTGGGACGGGGTTCGGGCTCTGGATCGTCGCGGAGATCGCTGACGCCCACGACTGGACGGTGACAATCGACGAGAGCAGCGACGGCGGCGCGCGGTTCGAGTTTACCGGCGTCGATATCGTGGAGTGACGGGCTGGCGCGTACGCGGTCCCTCTGTGGCCCGCCGAAGACCAATTAAAGCGGACGTTCGAAGGCCCGTCCGTGCAGCCCCGCTCACTCGCTGTCGGACTCGCCCTGGTGGGACTCGTCGTCCTTGGCGGCTGTAGCGCCTTCGGCACGGCCGGCCCGGACGCTGGCCCGCGGACCGTGACGCCAGCACCGGTCCCTACGCCGGACCCGAGCCTGCCGCCGGGTGTCACCGCCGACAGCGTCAGTGACCCCGGGCAGCTCGGGAACGCCCACGAGCGGCGACTTACGAACAGGAGCTACGCCGTCACAGTCGTCCGGGCAGTCAAGTTCGCCAACGGGACCACGGTGCGGCGGCTGGAGCGGGGCCGGCTGGTCGGAGACGACGGCACGGTTCGCTCGTGGCGTCACCGGACAGCGCGTGAGCGGGCCGGCGGCAATGCCATCGTCAGCAGACACGCGTGGACCAACGAGTCCGTCGGCGTTCTGCGTCTCCGGTATGCGAACGGGTCCACGCGGTACACCGTCGTGGAGTCCCGACAGCGGTATCCGTACCGCCGGACCGCGTACAACGTCGCGGAGACGTTATCGGACGAGAACGCGGCCGTCGTCGCCAGCGACACCGACGCCGATCCGCCGACGTACGCACTCGAGTCACGGAACCTGAGCGAGGAGTGGGCAACGAGCACCGACCTGGACCGCGTCGAAACGAGCAGTATCCGAGCGGTCGTCACCGGGACGGGCCTCCTCAAGCGGGCGTCGGTGCGCTACACCGGGACGCGCGACGGCGCGCCGGCCGTCGCCAACAGCACCGTTCGGTTCGACACGGACCCGGGAGCGGTCACGCGGCCGGCGTGGGTGGCGACGGCACTCGAACAGGAGAGCCGCGAGAACGGAACAAACACCGAGCGGACGCAGGCGACCGATTAGACCGGGACGAGCGGCGACAGCGCCAGTGCGACCCCGACGACGAGCACCGGGTAATCACGACGGTCGAAGGAAAGCGGCGGGAGCGTCGGGTTCCACGCGAAACAGCGGGCCCGCAGGGCAACCGAGAGCCGGTCCGAGCGGTCGAGCGTGCGTTCGAGCGACCGAACGGTGAGCAGCCTAGCACGGTCCCACAGCGGGCGAGCCTCGCCCCCGCGAGCGTGGATCGCGTCGCGCACCTCCCGAACGTCCGCAAGCACCAGCGGGAACAGCCGAACCACCAGCGCCATCCCGACACCGAGGATCTGACCGGGCTTGCCGGGAATCAGGCGCTGGACCGCCGCCCGCGTGTCCCGAACCGGCGTCGACGTGAGGTAGGCAGCGCTGACGAACAACACCGGGAGGATGCGCCCGACGTGTAGGGCCGAGCGCAGCGCCGGTTCGACCCGAAACCACGGCGGGCCGAGCGCCACGCCGGCGATGACCGGGGCCAGCGCCAGCACGGCGAGGACGACCCGATAGGATCGCAGGACGGCCAGCGGCGAGAGTCGCGCCGCCGCAAGCGTGCCCAGCGCGAACACGGTCGTCCCGACGAGCCACGGGAGCGTGGGATGGGCGACCGCGGCGATGGCGAGCCCGAACTGGACCAGGAGCTTCGATCGCGGGTCCAGCCGATGCGCGAACGTCGACCCGGGCCGATAGCTCAGCATCGCGGGTCTCGGACGCCGAGGTCCGGGAGCGCATCGAGCGCCGCCGACGGCGATTCGTCGAGAACGACCCGGCCCTCGTGGAGGACGACGAGGCGGTCGGCCCGCTCGTGGAGGTCCCGGAGGTCATGAGTGACGACAATAATGCCCGTCCCGTCGGCGGCCAGCGCGTCGAGGTGGTCGAGAACCGACTCCCTGGCCGGCCAGTCGAGGCCGGCGAGCGGTTCGTCGAGCACGAGGTAGTTCGGCGCCATGGCGAGCGCCCCGGCGATGGCGACGCGAGCCTGCTCGCCGCCTGAAAGGGCGTCGATCCGCCGGTCTCTGGCCCCATCGAGACCGACAGCCTCCAGCGCCGCGTCGACCCGGCGGTCGATCTCGGCCCTGTCGAGGCCGAGGTTCTCCGGGCCGAAGGCCACGTCAGCGCCCACGGTCGCGGCGACGAACTGGTCGCGGGGGTGTTGAAACACCATCCCGATTCGTGTCCGGGCGACGACGGGGTCGTCCGTCACGTCGGTGCCGTCGACGGTGACTGTCCCGGAATCCGGCGTCAGCAGTGCGTTGAGATGCCGGACGAGCGTCGTCTTGCCGCTCCCGTTCGGGCCGACGAGCAGGCAGTACTGGCCGTCCGGTACCGACAGGGTCACGCCGTCGAGGACATCCACGTCGTCGTACCGATGGCGCAGGTCGTCGACTGCGATCATCGACTGGCGAGGTAGCCGCCCTGCACGACGGCGACCGCGATACCGAGCTTCAGGAGGTCGAGCGGCACGTACGGGGCCATCACGGCGGCGGCGCGAGTGAGCGGCAGGCCGGTTACCATCGACAGCCACGGGACGCCGATGGCGTAGACGACGGCGACGGCCGCGACGAGCGCGACGGCCTGCACCGGGACGGAGAGGTCCGCGACCGACCGGGGCGTCGTGCTCCGGTGTGCGATTGCGCCAGCGACGACCGCCCCGACCAGAAAGCCGACGAGGAAGCCGCCGGTCCCCTGCCCGGCGATGACGTAGCCCAGACCCGCGTTCCCGTTCGAGAACACCGGGACGCCGGCGATACCGACCAGGATATACAGCAGCAGGGCGACACCGCCCCACAGCGGCCCCAGCACCAGGCCGGCGAAGAACATCCCGAAGGGTTGCAGCGAGAACGGCGGCAGCGTCCCCGGGAGCGGAATAGATATCTGTGCGAGCGCCGCGGTCAGCGCCGCGATCAGCACCGCCTTGGTGAACCAGCCGACGGTCTCGTCGTCGACGAGGTCGACGGATTGCTCTGTTGCCATGGGTCACCCTCTCTCGTCAACCGAAATATAGCCAGTGGTTCACGGGGCGGGATTCCACAGGTTGTCCATAACAGTCATTGTGAATACGAGACTTCCATTCATGGGATTGTCGCGGACAGTTGGTCACTGCAAGGAATGAACTGACCGGAGTGAGTCTCAATCTAGCCCTCCGATGAGCGTTGCTGCCTCTCGGGCGATAGTATCAACAGTGTCTCCTCTCAGTTGCCCTTCAATTTCAGCAACGTCAGCGTGTTTAATCGTGACCAGAACCCACGGATTGACGTAACTTTCACGAGGGAGTCCGCCACTTGTGAAGTCTGTTTCGGCAAGCGGGATTGCAGCAGAACGACGTGTTGTCGTGACAACCGCATAGACGGCTTCTTTATCACGAAATGGTGGCTCTTCTGTGCTCAGACAAACGTATGGGCGATATTCGTGGGGTCCCAAGAGGTCTGGACCTTTCACGACGGTGCCCCGGGCGTATTACTCAGTCATGCGTCTGTGTCAGCGTAGTAGTCGTCGGTTGTTGATGCCGAGCTTGCAGCCTGCTGTGCTGCGAACGAGGCGAGTCGGTCGTCGTCTGCAATAGCCCAGTAGCGGCCACGGTGGCGGACTAGTCCTCGATCTTCCAACCGTGACAGCACGACACCGACGCTCCCACGAGGAATGTCGGTCGCCTCGTAGATTTCAGTCTGTGTGAACGCCTGCTCGTCATTGGCTGCTAAAAAAGTGAGAATCCTGTGGGGCTGTGTTCCCTCCGTAATGTCGAGAGTATCTTCGGACTCATCCTCGAACCGGTCAATGTTGATTGGCATGTGTAGTGATATGTTATAGAATGTAATAAACTGTTTGGTGCGGTCAATCCACAGGCAAACTGAGCGGCTGTTTCAGCTATATAAGTGGATAAATAAACTGAATTCACAACGGCTGATAATACTCACTCGGCCGGCGTGACCCGAACGAGCACGTCGTCGCGCTCACGCGGGAACCCGTCGCCGGCCCGCCCGTCGCGGTTCGACGTGACGAGATACAGCCCGCCGTCGGGCCCCTGCTCGACGTGGCGAATCCGACCGAGTTCGTCGGCCAGCAGGGAGTGGGTCGTCGCGGTGTAGCCGTCGTCGGTCCAGTCGGCGTCGTACACCTCGGCACCCTGGGCCGGCGGACGGTCCTCGCCGGCCGGCGTCAGCGTCGTGACGAGGAGTTTCTGGCCTTTCAGGCCGCCAGTGAGCAGTCGGTTCCGCAGCGACGGCACGGCATCGCCGGTGTAGAACAGCGAGCCGGAGGGTGCCCACCCGCCGGCGTTGCCGGTGTTTGCGAGCGGTCGGCGGACCTCGGGGCCGGCATCGAGGTACTCCCCGTGTTCGCGGGTGTCGGGCCACCCGTAGTTCCCGCCGGCTTCGAGGCGGTTGAGTTCGTCCCGCCCGGTCGGGCCGTGTTCCGAGGCGACGACGGTGCCGTCGGGGAGCCAGGCCAGCCCCTGTGGGTTCCGGTGGCCGTAGGTGAACACCCGCGGGTCCCCGCCGAGGTCCGGGTTTCCGGGTGCGGGGTCGCCCGCGGGCGTCACGCGAAGGACCTTTCCACCGAGCGAGTCGGTGTCCGCGGCCAGGTCGCCGGCACCGGCGTCCCCCGCCGTGATCCAGAGGTAGTTCTCGGGGCCGAAGGTGAGCCGCCCGCCGTTGTGTATCTTGCTCCCGGGGATGCCATCGACCAGGACGGACTCCGTGGCGGCGGGGTCCTCGGCCGAGACGTCCATGGCGACGACCCGGTTGAACCGCTCGTCGTCGTCGGTCATCGTCGTGTAGTAGACGTACACCACCGGCGGGTCGGGGTAGGTCGGGTGGGCGGCGACGCCGAGCGTACCGCCCTCACCGCCGGTCACCCACCAGCCGTCGTCGCTCGATTCCGCGTCGATGACCGCGGCCGGTTCGGTGACCGTCCGGACGCTACCGTCCGCAAACGAGAGGACGCGGCCGACCCGCTCGGTGAGAAACAGCGTCCCGTCGGCGGCAAACGAGAGGTCCCACGGGATTTCGAGGTCCTCGATGAGCGGTTCGGTATCGAGCGACGTGTCTGTCGGCGACGTGGTCGGAGCCGTCCAGTCGGTGTCCGGTGCCTGGCTCCGCTCGTGGCTGACGGACACGTCGTACCTGTCCAGCGTCCGAGCCGGGCCTGTCGTCGTGGCTGTCGGCGTCGGGTCCGAAGAATCGGTCTGTGTCTCGGACTCACCGCGACAGCCGGCCAGCCCGGCCGCCCCGACGGTCGCGAGTGCGGCGAGATACTGACGGCGGGAACTGGCGTCGCGGCTGGGATTTCGCATAGATTTCACTGACGAGTAAAGAAGAATAAAGATGTCGGAGACGGCCGGGTTAGCGAGCGGCAGCCGCGACGCGTTCTTTCTCTTCTTTCTGGTTGACCGCGTAGGTCTGGACGTCGTCGTTGGCGGCACCGACCAGCTGCTGGGCGAGCGCCTCGGCGGCGCTCGTGGTGGTCTTGAACGAGCCACCGTAGACGCCCTCGGCGAGGAACTTCAGGGCCTGGTCGACGCGACGCTGTGGCGCGACGTCGACGGCCTTCGGGACCGAGATACCACCGTATTTCAGGCGGACGGTCTCCTCTCGGGGGGCGCTGTTCTCGACGGCACTGACGAGCACCTGAATCGGGTTCTCGTCGGTGCGCTCGTGAACGATGTCGAACGCCTCGGTGACGATCGAGGTGGCGAGTTGCTTCTTGCCCGTGTTCTCGTCGGTCTGCATCAGGCGGTTGATGAGCCGCTCGACGATGCTGATCTCGCTTTTCTTGAACTGTTTGTCGGCGTGACGCCCCATCGTGTGGGCGATCGGTGTGACGGTGATGTAGCGCTCGGTGGAGGGGTCGGAGTACTCGATGTCCGTAACCGTCCACTCGCCGAACAGCTTCGCGCGGGCCGTCTCCGGCTCGCTTTCCTCGGCCGCGTCAGCATCAGCGTCAGGTGTGTCTTCGGCACTCATGGTTATCGGACCGGTTTCTCCGCGTTCCCGCGAACGAGTTCGATGAGGGAGACGCCGTTGACTTTCTCGACCTTGTAGTTGACACCGGAGAGGTCGCCCATCGCGCGGCCCTTGGCCCCGCCGATACCCGCGATCGTGACCTCGTCGTGCTCGTCGATGAAAGAGATAGCGCCGTCACCGGGACAGAACGCGGTGACCTGCTTACCGTTCTTGATGAGCTGGACGCGGACACACTTCCGGATAGCGGAGTTGGGCTGTTTGGCCTCGATTCCGACTTTCTCCAGTACGATACCTCGTCCCTGGGGCGCACCCTCGAGCGGGTCGGACTTCTTGCCCAGGCCGCGTTCGCGACGCGCGTAGTCAGTGTCGGACCACCGGTGTTTCTGGCGGTCCTTCTTGAGCTTGCGCGCGGCGTACTTGCCGTTCGCCATAGTAGGCACTGGTACCTTTCGGAGGTACTTAAGACTCCTCTTTCGGACTCGGCCGGTAGCGCCGGCGTGTGTGGCGTTCTGTGCCATAGGTGTGACACGGGAAGGTGGTGGAGAATTACTTTTGATAATGAGGGGGATGGATTTACACCAGCAGTAAAGAAAGCGGTCAGCAAGACGCTACAAGCGATACATGAAGCTCACAACAGTCCTCCCAGCGGCGATTCGGAAGAGCTACCTCCGGAAGTTCGGCCTCGCTGTTGCGGTCATCGCGCTCGTCGTAACCAGTGCGGGGCTGGTGGCAGTGGACGCTGTCGGCGCGGACCTGACCGAACAGCGACAGAACGAACTGGAGACGACTACCCAGCAAGAGGCGAACACGATGGCCGGATGGATCGAACAGTCCCGCCGGACCACCCGATATCTGTCGAACCATTACCAGGTGGGCAGTTCGTCGACACAGGCCATGCGGGCGTTTCAGACGTCCGAGACACGGATCGGTGGCTCGCTCCACACGATCACGCTCGTGAACAGTTCCACGGGGGCCATAGAGGGCTCGACGAACGAATCGTACCAGGGCCGGACACTCGACGACCTGGGCATCCAGTGGCGAACGAGCAGCGGGACGCTCCTGTTGAGCGGCGAAGACGCGGTTTCGCAGTCACGCGTGTTCGAAGAGAACGGGGCACACTACATGGCGTTTATCAGCAACGTCCCTCGGACGAGTTACCGGACAATGCTCATATACGACGTTAGCAAGCGCTCCCAGTCGTTCGAGAACTCGATCGACGGGGGCGAGACCCACGTCATCGAGTACGACAACGACGGCAACGAAGTGATCTTCGCGGACAATACCTCGCGGATCTTCGACCGCTATGACGGCGAGACCGAACGGCAAGTGATAAACAATGGAGCAAACAGGACGACCGGCACGCTACAGGCGAACGGCGAAGTGTGGGGATACGCCAAGGTGGAGGCGATGAACTGGGTCGTCGTCAAGCGCGCACCAGTCGAGAGCGCCTACGCCCTGCGCGATACGATCCAGCGGGACACCTTCGCGCTCATCGGCCTGGCACTGTTCAGCTTCCTGGCGTTCGGAGCCTTCGTGGGCCGTGATATCCGCAATTCGCTCACGGCCGTCGCGTCGAGTGCCGAGGCCCTCGCCCGCGGCGAACTGGACGACCACAGGGAGACCAGCGAGCGACTCGACGAGATCGGTCAGGTCCAGAACGCGTTCGTCGACATCCAGTCGTACCTCGGGACCGTCGCCGCGCAGGCCGACGCGCTCTCCAGACAGGACTTCGACGACGAGGTACTGGACGACGACGTGCCCGGTCGACTCGGCGACTCCCTCGAAGCGATGCGCGGCGACCTCCGGCAGTTCATCGGCGACATCGAAACCGCAAAGCGCGACGCCGAGACGGCACAGGCGGAAGCCGAGGCGCTTGCTGATTCGCTCGAACAGCAGGCCGAGGAATTCTCGGCCGTGATGCGGAAGGCGGCCGAGGGCGACCTCACGCAGCGGCTCGACGCCGACACGGACAACGACGCGATGGCCGAGATCGCCGCCGCGTTCAACGACATGCTCGCCGAACTCGGCCAGACCGTCGTCCACATCCGGGAGTTCGCCGACGACGTCGATGGCTCCGCCGACCAGATCACCGCGAGCGCCACGGAGGTCCGCGACGCCAGCGAGGAAGTCAGCGAGTCCGTCCAGGAGATCGCGACTGGCGCGGAGACCCAGTACGAGAACATTCAGGAGACTGCCGACGAGATGTCCAGCCTCTCCGCGACAATCGAGGAGGTCGCGGCCCAGGCCGACGAGGTCTCGGCCACGTCGAACGAGGCCGCCGAGATCGGCGAGACCGGCAGCGAGCGCGCGACGGAAGCCGCGGAAGTGATGAACGATATCGAAACACGGGCCGACGAGACCATCGACCGCGTCGAGTCACTCGACGCGGAGATGGCGCAGATCGGCGACATCGTCGATCTGATCGACGACATCGCAGAGCAAACGAACATGCTCGCCCTGAACGCCTCCATCGAGGCCGCCCGGGCCGGTGAGGCCGGCGAGGGCTTCGCCGTCGTCGCCGACGAGATCAAGGGCCTCGCGCAGGAGACGACCGAGGCCACCGAGGAGGTCTCGTCCGTCATCGAAGACGTGCAGGACACCACCGGCGAGGCCGTCACCGACATCAGAGAGATGGGTGATTCAGTGACGGACGGCATCGACACTGTCGACGACGCCATCGAGTCGCTCGAACAGATCGTCGACCGCGTCGAGGAGGTCAACGACGGTATCCAGTCCATCAGCGACGCCACCGACGAGCAGGCGGCCTCGACCGAGGAGACCGTCGCCATGATCGACGAGGTCGGGACGATCAGCGAGGAGTCGGCCAGCCAGGCGGAGGGCGTCGCCGCGGCCGCGGAGGAACAGACCGCGACGATCAACGAGGTCACCGGTGGCATCGAGTCCCTCTCGGACCAGGCCAGCGATCTCAGCGACCTGCTGGCACAGTTCGACGTGGAAGCACACAGCGACACGGACGTGTACGAACACGACGACGGTGTGACCGACGACTGAGTGACAGGGTCCACAGCCCCCCGGCACTGCAGTCCGTCATGATTAAAAATATACCCCCGACCGCCTGGAATCAGGCGTGATAACTGGGGAGTTGGATTCTAGTACCGGCGCTTGAGTTGTTCAGACAGACCTGCGGTAGTATCTATGAACCTCGAACAACGCCTCCCAGACGTCGTCCGTCGAACGTATCTCCGGAAGTTGACGCTCATCGTTCTCTGTATCGCCCTGCTCGTCGCGGGTGTCAGCGTCACCGCGGAGCGGACGGTCGCAAGCGAACTGACCGAACAGCGCGAGAACGAACTGCAGACGGGCACCGTCCAGACGGCGGCCACGACCGAAGACTGGGTCCGCAGTCAGCGAAACGCCGCCCGTACCCTTTCGACCCTCTCCGACATTGAATCCGGGAGCCAAACGATGGTCAGGGGTGCGTTACAGCGCCAGGCGTTCTACCAGCCGGAATCGGTGTACGCTATCCACTACGTCGAAGAGGGGACGTTGGAAATCAAGCAGTCGTCGCTGAACGACCGACGCGACACGTCGCTCCGGACGGACGATTTCGAGTGGGAGGGCGGTAGCACCTCCTTCGCCGGGTCGAACTCGGTCGCGATGTCGACGGTGTACACCTACGACGGGCGCAAGCACATCGCCTTCGCGAGCCCGGTCGCACGGAGCGACAAGATGGTCGTCGTGGTCCACAACGTCACCGCGCGGACGGCCCAGTTCCGCAACTCCATCGACGGCGGTGAAACCCGGATTATCCGACAGGACGGCACAGTCCAGTTCGCCGAGGACGCCTCGACCATCGGCACGCAGTACGACGTGTCCACCAACCTGACCGCACTCGCAGCAGGAGACAGCGGGGTGGCCCGGAGCGGCGCATATCTTATCGCTGCGGAGCCCGTCGGTGACACGTCGTGGATCGTCGTCAAGCAGGCCCCGAAGTCGGCCGCCTTCGCACTGCGTGACAGCATTCAGGAGAGCTTCATCGCCATCATCGGCGTCTCACTGGCCGGGTTCACCCTCATCGGCGTCCTTGTCGGGCGCGGCATCATGCAGTCACTCAGACGGCTCTCCACGCAGGCGGAAGCGCTGGCGGTGGGGAACTTCGACACCGACATCGAGCAGTCCGACCGCCTCGACGAGGTCGGCGACGTCCAGAACGCCTTCTACGAGATGAAGACCTATCTCGACACCGTCGCCGCACAGGCCGACGCGCTCTCCAGACAGGCCTTCGACGACCCGGCGCTGGAGAAAGACGTGCCCGGCCAACTCGGAACGTCGCTGTCGAGCATGCACGGCAACCTCGAATCGTTCATCAGCGACCTCGAACAGGCCCAACAGGAGGCCGAAGAGTCCAAAGAGGAGGCGGAGCAGTTGGCCGGGACGCTCGAACAGCAGGCCGAGGAGTTCTCGGCCGTGATGCGGAAGGCGGCTGACGGCGACCTCACGCAACGACTCGACGCCGACACGGACAACGACGCGATGGCCGAGATCGCTGCCGCGTTCAACGATATGCTCGCCGAACTCGGCCAGACGGTCATGCGTATCCGGGAGTTCGCCGACGACGTCGACGGCTCTGCAGACCAGATCACCGCGAGCGCTGCGGAGGTTCGCGACGCCAGCGAGGAGGTCAGCGAATCCGTTCAGGAAATCGCTGACGGCGCGGAGACGCAGTACGAGAACATCGAAGAGACGGTCGACGAGATGTCAGACCTCTCCGCGACGGTCGAAGAGGTCGCAGCACAGGCCGACGAGGTTGCAACCACGTCGAACGAAGCCGCCGAGATCGGTGAAACCGGCAGCGAACGCGCGTCGGAGGCTATCGAGGTGATGAACGACATCGAGGCGCGGGCCGACGAGACCATCGACCGCGTCGAGTCCCTCGACGAAGAGATGGAGCAGATCGGCAACATCGTCGACCTCATCGACGACATCGCCGAGCAGACCAACATGCTCGCGCTGAACGCCTCTATCGAGGCTGCTCGGGCCGGTGAAGCCGGCGAAGGATTCGCCGTCGTCGCCGACGAGATCAAAGGTCTCGCACAGGAGACGACCGAAGCCACCGAGAAAGTCTCGACAGTTATCGAAGACGTGCAGGACACCACCGGCGAGGCTGTCACCGACATCAGACAGATGGGTGACTCCGTCACAGACGGCATCGACACTGTTGACGACGCCATCGAGTCGCTCGAGGCCATTGTCGACCGCGTCGAGGAAGTCAACGACGGTATCCAGTCCATTAGCGACGCCACCGACGAACAGGCCGCGACGACGGAGGAAGTCGTCGCAATGACCGACGAGGTCGGGACGATCAGCGAGGAGACCGCGTCCCGCGCGGAGAACGTGGCCGCGGCCGCGGAGGAACAGACCGCGACGATCAACGAGGTCACCGGCGGCATCGAGTCCCTCTCGGACCAGGCCGGCGACCTCAGCGAACTGCTCCAGACGTTCGATGTCGAGAGCGAAACGACGCACGACGCCGGAACGACACACAGCGACACCGACGTGTACGAACACGACGCGACGGATGTTCCGGTGAACGACGACTGAGACGGGCTGTCGGAGCGGGGTTCCCCGCGGAATGACTGGCCTGGTCAGAGACTGCGACAGTCCGTCCGAACGCGTCGCTCTCCAGTGAGCGCTCACGAAAGGTGAACCGAGCGAAGCGCCCGCTCAGGTCAGTTCGATGCCGTCGATCTCGAAGTGTCGTTTCGCCAGTTGCCGCGCGGCGTCGATGTTCCGCCCCTCACGGCCGATAGCGGCCCCGCGGTCTTCCTGTGCCACTTCGACGTAGGCGACGGTGTCGTCGTTCTCCGAGACGGTGACGTTGTACACCGCGGCCGGCGCGAGCGCGTTGGCCACGAAGTCCTCGGCTGTCTCGGCGGCTTCGACGAGTTTGACCTCGCGGCCCAGTCGCTCTTCGACGCGCTCGACCGTCTGGCCGCCCGGGCCGATGGCGTCGGCCATCTCCCCGCGCTTGACCAGATACACCACCTGGTCGTGGTCCTCGTCGACGACGCAATCCCGGACGGTGACGGCTGCCTCGTCCTCGAAGAGGGCGACCAGTCGACGCGCTTCGTCCGAGAGTTCGACCCGCATCAGTCCTGGGTCGTGCCCATCCGGAGGTTGACGTCGCCGGTGCCGAGCTTGATCGGCTTGCCGACGATGACGTTCTCCGTGACGCCGTCGAGTTCGTCGACCTCGCCGTGGATGGCGGCGTCGAGCAGGTGATTGACCGTCACCTCGAAGGCGGCACGGGCGAGCACGGAGTCTTTCGAGCCGGAGATACCGTGGCGGCCGATGGACTCGATGGTCCCCTCGTTGGTCATGATGTCGGCCACGAGCATCAGGTGCCGGACGTTCACGTCGTCGAGCCCCTGCTCTTCGAGCGTGTTCATCGTCTCGTTGATCAGGGTCTCGCGGGCCGCTTCGACGCCGAGTTCCCGGTAGATCTCGTGGATGTTGTTACACGTCGTCCGGGAGGCGTCGACGCCCTCGATGTCGAGCACTTCGCCGAAGTCCGACCCTTCGGTGTAGAGGACGAACTCCTCGCCGTTGTCCGTCTCCTCCTTGCGGATGACGACGCGGGTGATCTCCTCGATCCCCTTGAAGACGATCTCCCGCAGCTCCTCGACCAGCTGTAGCAGGTCGCGGTAGCTGGGCTCCTCCGGCCCGAACTCGATGACCGTGCCGGCCTGCCGGGTGGAGACTCCGAGGTTGGATTCGATGGTCTCGGCGATCTCCTCGGCGATGGCGTCCGTGTCGTTGACCGTCGGCCACCGCTCCAGCAGCGTGTCCTCGTTTAAGTCGATCTCGACGAGCATGTCCGCGACGTTCGTCGAGATGTCGCCCAGCGCGAGGATGCGCGTCGCCTCGATCTTCCAGACGACTTCGTGGGCGCGCTCGCGGTCCGTGGCGTATTCCTCGTCTAAGTGGACCGTCATCATCGGCGTGTCCGGCGTCTTCCGGGCGTCCACCAGCTCGATGAGCCGCGGCAGGCCCTGGGTCACGTCGATCTCGGCGACCCCCGCGTAGTGGAACGTGTTCATCGTCATCTGCGTTCCCGGTTCGCCGATGGACTGGGCCGAGACGGTCCCGACCGGGTCCAGCGGATCGACACGGGTGTCGAGGTAGCGTGACTCGACGGCCTTGGCGATGCGGTCGGCGTCGTCGACGCCGACGCCCCGTTCCTCGACGGTGCTGTACACTTCGTCTTTCAGCCGTCGGGGCAGCTCAGTGTCCTCGACGACGGCCTCGATGTCTGCTGATACGTTGTGCGCTGTCATTGTTAGTCGTCACCCTCGGCCATCCACCAGTCGTCCGCGTGTTCCGAGAGGTTGGTCCGCTCGGTCCGCGTGCCGAGGAAGCTCTCTTTCTGCTTTTCGCTTTCGAACTCCTCGTCGAGGACGCTGTCGGCGATCTGCTCGACGTCGACGATGTCGCCCTCCTGGTTCGAGGACACGTCGACCGGCGACGTGCCGTCCTCGCCGAACTCGAACTGGACGATAGTGTCCGAGGTGTCCCGGACGGTCCCGTCGTACTGTGTTTCGAGTTCGGAGAGCGCGTTGATGAGCCGGCGCTGGAGGTAGCCGGACTTCGACGTCCGGACGGCCGTGTCGACCAGCCCCTCGCGGCCACCCATCGCGTGGAAGAAGAACTCCTTCGGGCCGAGCCCGGAGCGGTAGGACGCTTCGACGAAGCCGTGGGCGTCCGCCGAAAGGTCGTTCTCCTCGAAGTGGCTAAGCGTGCGGTTCTCGTAGCCGCGGTTGATCCGCTCGCCACGGACAGCCTGCTGGCCGACACAGCCGGCCATCTGAGTCAGGTTCAGCATCGAGCCACGCGCTCCGGACTCGGCCATGATGACGGCCGGGTTGTCCTCGCCGAAGTGGTCCTCGGCGATGTCACCAGCGGAGTCACGCGCCTTGCCCAGTGTCTGCATGATCTTCATCTCCAGCGTCTCGTCGACGGTTCGACCGGGCAGCGATTCCAGGTCGCCCCGTTCGTAGGTCTCGATGAGCTCCTCGACGCGGTCGTACGCGCTGTCGATGGCGTCGTTGATCTGTTCTTCGGCCTCTCGCGGGATGGACTCGTCGTCGATGCTGATGGAGAACCCGAAGTGCATGATCGACCGCATCGCCAGCGCCGAGACCTCGTTGACGAGAATCCGGGCGCGGGTCCGGGAGTACTCCTTGGCGATGGTGTCGACGATCTCGCCGCCGAAGGCCCCGACGGCGTCCTCGTCGATGGTGCCGCCGGTCATCTGGCCGTCCTCGACGACGACGGTGTCGCCAGCCGAGGAGGTGAATTCGAGATTCAGGTCGTCGGGCAGCAGTTCCGAGAACAGCGAGCGGCCGGTCCAGTACTCCTCGCCGTCCTCGTCGACGCCGTCCGCCTCGGGCAGTTCGTCGATGCGAGTCGCCCGGAGGAGGTCAAGCGCCTGCGTCTCGTTGAACTTCGGATTCGTGTGTGTCAGCAGGTAGGTCCCGCTGATGTGGTCCTGAATCGCGCCGATGATGTTCTCGCCGAAGCGCGGGGAGAGCATCTGTTCCTGCACGCGCATGAGGACGCGGGCCTCGGCCCGGGCTTCCTCGTTCTGGAGGGCGTGCATGTTCATCTCGTCCCCGTCGAAGTCAGCGTTGTACGGCGGACAGACCGTCGTGTTCAGCCGGAACGTCTTGTACGGCATCACGACGACCTCGTGGGCCATGATGGACATCCGGTGCAGCGACGGCTGGCGGTTGAAGATGATGATGTCGCCGTCGACCAGGTGGCGGGACACTTCCCACTCCGGTTCGACCTTCTCGGCCAGTTCCTCACAGTTCTTCTCTGTCACCTTCAGCCGGCGGCCGTCGGGTCGCTTGACGTAGTTCGCGCCGGGATGGGCCTCGGGCCCGTTGGAGACGTAGCGTCGGGCCTCTTCGAGGTTACGTTCGGTGACGTTCATCGTCTGGGTCATCTCCTTGGCGACCCGGTCCGGGACGCCGACCTCGTTCAGCGACAGGGTCGGGTCCGGCGAGATGACGGTACGAGCCGAGAAGTTCACACGCTTCCCGGACAGCGAGCCCCGGAAGCGACCCTCCTTGCCCTTCAGGCGCTGGGAGAGGGTCTTCAGCGGGCGGCCGGAACGGTGTCGTGCCGGCGGCGTCCCCGAGATCTCGTTGTCCATGAACGTGGTGACGTGGTACTGCAGCAGTTCCCAGAGGTCCTCGATAATCAGCTGTGGCGCACCCGCCTCGCGGTTCTCCATGAACCGCTGGTTGATGCGGATGATGTCCACGAGCTTGTGGGTGAGGTCGTCCTCGGAACGCTGGCCGTTGTCCAGCGTAATCGAGGGCCGGGCCGTCACCGGCGGCACCGGCAGCACCGTCAGAATCATCCACTCCGGTCGGGAGCGGGCCGGCTTCATCCCCAGCACTTCGATGTCCTCGTCCGGGATGTCCTCGAACCAGTCCCGGATGTCGCTTGGCATCAGCTTGTTCATGTCCTCCTCGGTCAGGTCGACCGACAGCGCCTTCTCCAGGGCACGGCGGTCCTCCTGCCGGGGCCGGAATTCGCCGCTGAGGATCTCCTGGACGCGGCTGCTGTCGATGCCGGTCTCCTCGGAGAGCTCGATGGGCGAAATGGGGTCCTCGGATTCCTCCATCGCGGCGGCGATCCGCTCGGGGTAGTCCGAGGCCAGCACGTCCTGGACCTCGTAGTAGGTGGTCGGCTTCTCGTGTTTGATGTCGTACTGCTTCTCGCCACAGAAGGGACAGCGGTCCTTCTTGCGGGCCTGTCGGATAGCGGCCTTGGTCACGTCGTTGAGGTCGCGACCGAGGTCCTGGGTCCGGGTCAGTCGGTCGGCGAACTCCTCGCGCTCGTGCTCGTCGAGACAAAGCCGGGAGCACTCCCGGCAGGTCCCGCGCAGCAGCCGTCGGATGAGCTTCGCGAAGCCGACGTGGATGACGGGCGCGGCGAGTTCGATGTGGCCGAAGTGGCCGTTGCACGACCCGCTGTGTTTCCCGCAGGTCTTGCACTCCAGCCCGGGGTCGATGACCCCGAGTCGCGGGTCCATCAGCCCCATGTCGATGGGGAAGCCGTCGTCGTCGTACGTGTCGGCCGTGATCACTTTCGTGGCCGACATCTCTCGGTACTCCTCTGGGTCCATCAGCCCGAAGCTGAGCTGACCGATTTCCTGGGGTGTCTGTTGTGAGCTCATACTGCGTCCTCCAGTTCGATCCGCGGCGCGATACCGAGCGCCTTCATCTCGTCGAGCAGGAGCTTGAACGCGTAGGACATCTCGACCTCGTGGATGTCCGTCTCCTCCTCGCAGTTCGGACAGTAGATGCGCCGTTGCTCGACGTTCTCGACGGCGGTCATCCCGCACTGCCCGCAGACGTTGATCCACTCGCGGTCGGACTCATCGAGCAGGCGCTCCTTGAGCGCCATCGCCGCGCCGTGCCCGATGAGCACGTCCCGCTCCATCTCACCCACGCGCAGGCCACCTTCGCGGGCCCGCCCCTCGGTTGGCTGGCGGGTGAGCACCTGCACCGGCCCGCGCGAGCGGGCGTGCAGCTTGTTCGAGACCATGTGGTACAGCTTCTGGTAGAAAATGTCGCCGACGAAGATTTCGGCGTCGATCTTCTCGCCGGTGACGCCGGAGTACATCGTCTCCTTGCCCGACGAGTCGAAGCCGTGCTCTTCGAGCGAGCCGCGGAGTTCCTCCTCGTCCTCGCCAGTGAAAGCGGTGCCGTCGACGCGGCGGCCTTCGAGTGCGCCGACCTTCCCGCCGATCATCTCAAGGATGTGGCCGACGGTCATCCGCGACGGCAGCGCGTGCGGATTGATGATGAGGTCCGGGACGACGCCCTCCTCGGTGAAGGGCATGTCTTCCTGGGGTGCGATGTGGCCGACGACGCCTTTCTGGCCGTGCCGGCTGGCGAACTTGTCCCCGAGTTCGGGGATGCGTTCGTCACGCACCGAGACCTTCGAGAGCTTCGAGCCGTCCTCGCCCTCCATCAGCGTGACCGTGTCCACGACGCCGGATTCGCCCGAGCGCATCGTGACGCTCGTCTCCCGGCGCTTCTGGGGCGAGAGACCACCCATGTCGTCCGGCTCTTCGAGGAATCTTGGTGGTGAGGTCTTGCCGAGCAGGACGGCGTTCTCGCCGACCTTCGTCTCGGGGTTGACGAGGCCGTCGTCGTCGAGGTGTGTGTACGCTTCCTCGCCGCGTGCGCCGCGGACCTCGTCGTCGGGGATCTCGAAGCGGTCCTCCTGGCCGCCGGGGTAGCGCCGCTCCTCGCCCTCGTAGGTGCGGAAGAAGTGCGAGCGGGCGAGCGCGCGGTCGACCGACCCCTGGTTCATCACGAGTGCGTCCTCGATGTTGAACCCCTCGTAGCTCATGACGGCGACGACGAAGTTCTGTGCCGCGGGGCGGTCGTCGTAGCCGATCTGTTCGGTGGTCTGTGTCTTGACCATCGACAGCTGCGGGTAGTGCAGCAGGTGCTGGCGCGTGTCCGGGCGGATGCGGTAGTTCGCCGACGGCAGGCCGAGCGACTGCTTGATCATCCCCGACCCCATCGTAATCCGGGGCGAGGCGTTGTGTTCGGGGTAGGGAATCATCCCGGCACCGATACCGAACATCAGCTGCGGGTCGACTTCCAGGTGCGTGTGTTTCTCCGTGAGTTCGTCCTCGTCGACGCCGACGAGGATGTCCTCCTCTTCCTCGGCGTCGATGAACTCGACGAGGCCGCGTTCGACGAGCTCTTCGAACTCCAGCTCGCCGTTTTTGACCTGTTCGACCTCCTCGTCGGTCATCAGCGGCTCGCCGTCCTCGACGACCAGCAGCGGGCGTCGGGCACGGCCGGCGTCGGCGTTGATGATGACTTCCCCGGTCCGGTTCTTGACCGAGACGTTGACCATCTGGGAGACGTCCCCCCGTCGTCGCGCCTGTCGTACCTGTTCTGCGAGCTGTTCCGGGTCGGGGTGTGTGCCGACCAGACTACCGTTTACGTATACTTTGGCTTCGCGTCCCTGACTCATGTTAATCGTCCGCGGGCTGCTGTTCGATCGACTCGATACCGGGGATGCCCTGGACCCCCATCTCTGCGAGTTCCTGTTTGAGACCCTGTGGGTCCGCAACGTCCTGTGACAGCTCCATCGCCTGGGCGAAGTTCTTCACCAGCCCACAGTTGGGGCCTTCAGGCGTCTCGGAGGGACAGATGCGACCCCACTGGGTCGCGTGCAGATCCCGTGCTTCGAAGTGTGGCTGAGAGCGACTGAGCGGCGAGCGCAGTCGGCGGAGGTGTGACAGCACCCCCATGAAGTCGGTCCGGTCGACCAGCTGGCTCACGCCGGAGCGGCCGCCGACCCAGTTCCCCGTCGCAATCGGGTGTTCGAGCCGCTCGGTCAGCACGTCCGAGCGGACCACAGTGGAGACGGACAGCTGACGGTTCCGCATGTTAGCCCGTTCGAGCTGGTATTTCACGTCCCGGGCGAGCTTGTTCAGCGCCGTCCGGAATAGGTCGGTCATCAGGTCGCCGCTGACCTTCAACCGCTTGTTGGCGTAGTGGTCCTTGTCGTCGGATTCGCGACGGCCCAGTGCGAGTTCGAAACACGCCTCGGCCATCCGGCAGAGGTAGAACGCCTTGTTGATGCGGACCTCCTCTTCCTCGACGCCTTCCTCGTGCAGATGCGGGAGGAGATAGCGGTCGATGACGTAGTTGGCCCGTTTGAGCTGGTAGTTCTTGCCCTGTCCGGAGGCGACACGCTTGCCCAGCGTCTCGATGGCTTCCTCGGTCGTCTGGACCTCGGCCTCCTCTAAGTTCTCCAGCATGAACTTCACGATTTCCGGGTCCTCGCTGACGCGGTGGACGATCTCCTCGTCCGACTCCAGGCCCAGCGCGCGGACCAGCGTCACGAAGTCGATACTACCGGAGACGGACGGGAACGAGACTTCCAGCAGTCCGTCCCGCGTTCGTTCACACAGCACCAGCGCGCGGTACCCACGGCGCTGGGAGAACGTCTTGGCGACCTGCACTTCGTCGCCGTACTTGGTGTCGTACTCGGCCAGAATCTTGTTCGGGGCGAGGTCCTCGCTGGTCATCAGCACCCGCTCGGAGCCGTTGACACAGAAGTAGCCACCGGGGTCTGCGGGGTCCTCGCCGATGTCGATGAGCTCCTCGTCGCTGAAGCCCGCGATGTTGCACTTGTTCGAACCGACCATGATGGGCATCCGCCCGATCTTGGTCTCGGTCCGGTCGACGACTTCCTCCGGTTCCTCCTCGCCACCGCGGACGATGGCCATCTCCATGAACACCGGCGCGGAGTAGGTGATGTTGCGCAGCCGGGCTTCCTGCGGGTACAGCAGTTCCTCGCTGCCGTCGGCCTCACGAACCCGTGGGGTGACGACGCGAACGTCGCCCAGTTCGACCCACACCGGTTCCTGCCCCTCCTTGTCACCGATGTCGGTTTCGATGGTCTCTTTCTCGTCGACGACCTGCTGCATTCCTCGGTCGAGGAACGCGTTAAACGAGCGGAAGTGGTGTTCGGCGAGCCGTTCCTTGGCGAAATATTCACGCGATATAGCGCGGCGGTCTTGTGTGTCCATTATTCTACCACCAGTCGATAGACAACTGCGGTGTCGGTCGTCCGGGAGTCACGTTCGATCCGAACCACGTCACCGACTTCGGCGTCACCGGGCAGCGCCTTGTCGGTGCGCTTGATCTTCGGAAGGTCCGTCTTCTTGATTTCATACTCCGTGAGTACTGCTTCGAGGTCGTCCTCGTCGACGACACTGTGGTCTGGGACGAGGTCGTGTTGACTTACATCTACCATGTGTGTGCGTGTGCGTTTGGCCTGCTGCTGGAGAAGGTGGCTGTCACGAGATACTACAGGGCCGTACTGTCGGGGCGCATATAACACTTACCAAGTCGCTCTGCCGTGGCTATTGGACCCGCCCACCCTCGCGGGCTGCGAGCGTGTTTGCTCCTACCAATCACATGAAGCAGACCGGACATAGAACTTTGGGTCCCGTCATGTGCACTCATCCCGAGGCGGGTTTCTTTGGAAAGTCTTAATACTAACACCGGGATACGAAGAAGTGCAGCAAGGTGCCCGGATGGTGTAGTGGCCCATCATACGACCCTGTCACGGTCGTGACGCGGGTTCAAATCCCGCTCCGGGCGTTTTCTCTCTAACACAACTCCCCAGCGAGGCGTCTTGTCGCCGAACGACGGCGAGTTTGAGGAAACGTCGAAAAGGGATTTGAACCCCGGGAGACGAGCGCAGCGAGTCTCCAGACGGTTCAAATCCCGCTCCGAGCGTTTCTCTGAATTCAACTCGACAAGCGGCGCGTTTCATCGTGCTGCGTTGTGTTTTTGCTGTGTGGCCGTGAGATACTGAGCCCGATAAGTCACAGCACTGAACGGAGTTAGGAACCGCCTTCGGTCGTCGCAAATACCGTCCGGGTGCTCAGTGCATTACGGCTACGCTTCAATCACTGTCCAACACCCTAGTAAACACCGTCTACTAACCGAGAAAACGACACATACTGATGTTACAAGCGCGGTACAGCGTCAAATGTCCGGGGGGATTTCCCCAGACCTGTCATAGTGTCCGTCCACCGGAGTGGACGTGCTATCACTCCACGCGGTGTGGCATATGTTTTGTGTTGCGTGTAAGGCGTGCCGGCTGGTCGGTCCCAGCGACAAACTGTTTACGAGCCCCCGCAAAAGAAGGCCCATGGAGGACGTGGATGGCGAGGAAATGCCCGGCGCGATCGTCGAGGCGTTCCTCGAACGCGAGGAGGGCGTCCGGGCGCTGCTTGAGGAACTGGAGAAGCTCACTATCGAGGGTCGCCACGGGGAGGTCCGCGACCGCGTTCGCAATCTGGCCGACAGCGACGAATCGGTGTTTTACACCGTGGCCTTTAGCCTCACCAACTCACGGCAGTTTTTCGGTGACGTGGAGGCACAACTGGACGTGACTGCCGCGGACCGGCTTCGAGACCTCGCCGACACGTTTCCCGCGCTGGCCGAGCCGTTCAACATCGTCCGCACGGAGCGGGCGGACGACCGGCTGAACCCGGTGACGGACACGAGCTACGCGGTGAGCTACCACCGCGGCGTCGAGTCGCCGATGGTGACCTACAGCCCGCTGTCGGGTGAACAGGAGCTGTACGAGTCCCGCGGGACGCCGAGCGAGGTGTTGCGGGTCGCGTCCGATCTCACGGGGGCGACGACCGACGCGCTGGACGTGGCAATGGACAACGACTACTCGGTCAATACGGAGGAGCTGAGCGCGCTCATCGACCGCCGCGAGGAACTGGAGACGGAGCTGAGTAAACTCCGGGACCAGCTCGACGAGCTTCGCCGGACGCCGGTCTCAGACGAGTAGCGACTGCCGGTTCGGAGGTATCGATGCCCAGCGGTACGGAGAGCGAACCCGAGCCCCAGTGCCGCAACTGGGGCGTTTATGTGTCGCGACGGTAAAAGCACAGATACGATTTGCTATGGGAATGGACCGACTGGAAGATCAGGTCGAGAAGGAGGGGCGGGACTTGTCGATCCTCGAAGCCGTCATCGAGAACGGGCCGATCGGTATCGTCCGGCTCGCCGAGGAGACAGGGGTTCCGAAACACAAGGTACGGTACTCGCTGCGGATGCTGGAAGACGACGAACTCGTCGAGCCGACGCCGCAGGGAGCGGTTCCGGCTGAGAACATCGAGGAACGGGTCGCAACGATCAACGACGGCATCGACCGACTGATCGAGCAGTTGGACGGCCTGCGAGACGTGTTTTCGTCTACAGAATAGCGCCGCCGGGACGAGCAGTCGGCACCCGTTTCCGTGGCAAGAACCTTTTCGAGCGCCGACGTAATGCATCGGTATGGAGGTCGCTCTCATCAGCGATTCGCACATCCCGTCCCGGGAGCACGAAATCCCGCCGTCGTTCCGGGAACGCATCGAGGTCGCCGACCACGTCATCCATGCCGGTGACTTCGACAGCAAGGGCGCGCTCTCGGACATCCGCCACATGGCGACGACACTGACCGCCGTCTCGGGGAATATCGACCCGGAGATCGGGTTGCCAGAGCGGGCGATGGTCGAACTCGGTGGGGTCACGTTCGTCGTGACACACGGAACCGGATCACACCGGGGCTGGGCGGACCGCGTCGCGAGAGCGGTTCGGGAAGCGGCCGACAGCAGCGCCGTCGGCGTCGCCGGCCACACGCACGAACTGACGGACACTGTCTACGAGGGGGTACGGCTCCTGAATCCCGGTAGCGTCACGGGCGCATCGCCGGCCAGCCGCCCGACGATGATGACCGCGACAGTCGAGGACGGGACGCTCGGCGTGGCCAGACACGAACTGTAGCAAAACGCGGCAGGCGAGGGAGGCTGTGATCGGCCACCGGGGGATACCGGCAGCTGTTGCCACTGTTGGCCGGCTTTGCAGCGAACGCGGGTCTTTTTCCCGCAGGGACCGCAGGAACGGTATGGAAGTGTTCGCGGTCAAGGGGTTGCCCGAGGTCCGCCCCGGCGACGACGTGGCGGAACTGCTCGTCGAGCGGACCGACCTCCGTGACGACGACGTGGTCTGTGTCGCCAGCACCATCGTCTCCAAGGCCAACGGACGCGGGCGGTCGCTATCGTCGTACGAGCCAGGCGAGCGCGCCGAGCGCATCGCGGCGACCATCGAGGACATCGCCGACGAGGAGAAGGACCCGCGGATGGCCCAGGCGATTATAGAGGAGTGCGAGGAGGTGCTGGTCGAGGCTCCATTCATCCTCGGCGTGACGGCGTTCGGGCACATCACGGTCAACGCGGGTATCGACCGCTCGAACGTGCCCGGTGCGGACCTCCTCTTGCTCCCCGAGGACCCGACCGCAGCGGCCGAGGCCATTCGCGCCGGCATCCGCGAACGGGCGGGCGTCGAGGTCAGCGTCATCGTTACCGACACCTCGGGCCGACCGTTCCGCCTCGGCCAGCGCGGCGTCGCGCTGGGCTGGGCCGGCCTCCCCGCCTCGCGGGACTGGCGGGGCGAACACGACCGCGACGGCCGCGAACTCGAAGCCACGGTCCAGGCCGTCGTCGACGAACTCGCCGCCGCGGCCAACCTCGTCACCGGCGAGGGCGACGGCGGGACGCCCGCCGCAGTCGTCCGCGACTTCGACTTCGGCGACCACGCGGGTAGCGACCAGCTGTACCGCGACGAGGAGAAAGACGTGGTCAGACACGCACTCAGAGAGTGGTCACATGTACGCGATTGAACTCACCCCGGAACACCCGGTCGATCAGCTCGCCTCCTTCGCAGCACAGGCCGAATCAAACGGACTCGACGCCGTCTTCGCCAGCCATCACTACAACAACCGCGACCAGTTCATGTCGCTGTCGTCGATGGCCGAGCGGACCGACGACGTGTTGCTCGGTCCCGGCATCGCTAATCCCTACGAGACACATCCGGTGACGCTGGCCTCGCGGGTGGCG
This sequence comes from Haloarcula sp. HT12, assembly GCF_055271655.1. Taxonomy (NCBI): domain Archaea; kingdom Methanobacteriati; phylum Methanobacteriota; class Halobacteria; order Halobacteriales; family Haloarculaceae; genus Haloarcula; species Haloarcula sp. HT12. Next base: position 456,221 of record NZ_JBUXKW010000002.1, on the reverse strand, counting down.
ACGCTGGAGGAACTGAGCGACGGCCGGGCCGTCTTCGGCATCGGGCCGGGGGATAAGTCGACGCTCAGCAACCTCGGCTTCGACCACGACGACGCCCTGCGCCGCGTGCTTGAGACGTTCAAAACCGCGCGGAAGCTCTGGGACGGTGAACGTGTCGACCACGACGGTACCTTCGAGGCGGTCGACGCCGGGCTCAACTACGAGGTCGGCGAGATCCCGGTGTACGTCGGCGCACAGGGGCCGCACATGACCCGGATGGCGGCGAAACACGCCGACGGCGCGCTGTACAACGGGGCGCATCCGAAAGACCTCGCGTGGGCACGCGAGCAGGTAGCGGAGATGGCCGACGAGCGGCCCGAGGAGTACGGCGAGTTCGATCTGGCGGCCTACGCCAGCGTCTCGGTCGCCGAGGACGAGGCAAAAGCGCGGGAGGCCGCCCGCCCGCCGGTCGCGTTCGTCGCCGCGGGGTCGCCGCCGCCGGTGCTGGACCGCCACGGCATCGACCACGACGCCGCCGAGGACGTCGGGCAGGCGATTTCGGCCGGCGAGTTCTCGGCCGCGTTCGAGGGCGTGACCGAGGCGATGCTGGACGCGTTCTGTATCGCTGGGACGCCGGAAACAGTGGCCGAGCGGACGGCGGAATTAGAAGAACACGCCGACAGCGTGGTGTTCGCGTCGCCGCTCGGCCCGGATGTCGGGACGGCTATCGATTTGCTTGGGGCGGCCCTCGACCGCCGGAACCGCTGAACAGCGAGAGCACGGCCCCCAGCGTGAGGTACCCGAAGAAGGCGACCGAGACGGTCGTGATGACGGCACCGACGGCGAGCATGAGCGCCGCCAGCGGGTCGTTCAGTGCGACGTCGAGGAACCAGCCGGGCATGTCGATGACGCTTTGAAGCAGTTCCGACAGGAGTCCTTGCATTACCTGAACGTTAGCGTGGCCCTACTTTGCGTTTGCGTTCCCGGCGGGCGGTGGGCCACTGGCGCTGATACTGTCGGCTGTACCTTCGTGAGGATATTCGCCACCCCGATTTGGCGATATTCGCCACGTGATTACAGCCGACAGTATGAACAGCGAGGGTTTTGGGCCTCCCGATACTGGGACGAGATATGAGCGTTCGCGAGGAGTTCGACGAGTGGGCGGCCGAAGGCAAAGACAGAGGGATGGAGGACCGGCACTGGCACACCGCAAAGCACGTTCTCGCCCGGATGCCGGTCGAACCTGGTGATACGGTGCTCGACCTCGGGACGGGCTCGGGCTACGCGCTCCGCGCACTCCGGGATACGAACGACGCCGGCCCCTGCTACGGGCTCGACGGGTCACCGGAGATGCTCCGGAACGCCCGCGAGTACACCGATGACGACGGTATCGGGTTCCTGCGTGGAGACTTCGACGCGCTGCCGTTTGCGACCGACAGCATCGACCACGTGTTCTCGATGGAGGCGTTCTACTACGCCAGCGACCCGCCGCACACGCTCGAAGAGATCGCGCGGGTACTGCGCCCCGGCGGGACCGCCCACATCGCGGTGAACTACTACGAGGAGAACGTCCACTCCCACGAGTGGCAGGAGTTCATCGACATCGAGATGACACGCTGGAGCGGCCCGGAGTACCGCGCGGCGTTCCGCGAGGCGGGGCTGGCCGTGGCCGCCCAGGACACCATCCCCGACCGCGAGGTCGAGATTCCGCCGGCGGACGCGTTCCCCACGGACGAGTTCGAGACCCGCGAGGCGATGGTCGAACGCTACCGCGAACTGGGGACGCTGCTGACCGTCGGGGTCGCCACCGAATAGCGGTCGTTGCGAGTGCGGGTTCGTTATTCTTCGGAGGGAGATTCGCCGCCCGGGGTGGAGAAGTTCGTGAAGGGGCCCCGTGCGACAGTATGAGGGTTTGATTCCCGGAAAGTCAGGAGTCGCGCCACTTGTGGCCGCACTCGATGCAGGTGAACAGCCGAACCTCGTAGGAGCCGCCCGGCTTCGGCATCATCTCGTAGCGGGCACGGTCGCTGTCGCAGTCCTCGGCCGGACAGGGCTCTTGCATCGTCTCGGTGGAACCCTGAGTCGCATCGGCCACGGCGGGTGCCCCGTCGTCCCGCTGTCCGTCCTGGATCGCCATCGCCGCTTCCGCTTGCGAGTCCCGCGACGCTTCGTTCTCACAGGAGCGACACAGCCACGCGTCGCCCTCCGTGTGCATCATCGAACCACACTCGTCACAGAATTGCATGTTGCGTAGGAATACACGGTTTCGGATATATCTATCAACTTCCGATCCGTCATGGGTTTCAGGTACCTGCTCATGCTGACTGTATCGACCGGTTCTCCGTGCCCGCTCTTCGAGCAGATCGCGTTCAAGACTCACGCCCTGTGATGCCCGAATGTCCGCTACAATCCGCGATAAAAACTTCCGTATTCACAACAACAGATAGCGGGCGGAAAGCGGCCCGTCAACACGGAGAGGATCAGAGCGACCGGCAGGGTATTTGTGGCCCCAGGAGAAACCACGCCTATGGTCGAAGACGCCTCGCTGGACGACTTTCTCGACGCGAGCGACGAGAGCGAGGACGAGGGCGACGGCGGCGCTCCCGCGAGAGATGATACTGCAGAGACTGAAGACGGGGCTCCCGTCCCTGAAGCCTCAGCTGGCGCGGTCGAGCCCGCCGTGTCGACGTACGCGTGGTCGCCCGAGGGAGCGGCCTGTGCCGAGTGTGGCGAGGTCGTCGAGCGGCGGTGGACGCAGGACGGTCAGCTCGTCTGTGGGGCCTGTAAGTCCTGGTGAACCCCGCTACCGGGCGGAAATCGGATGTGTGTCGTTCTCACTCATCCACAGAGTTACATGCGCTCACGCCGTAGACGTGGCTACAACTGAACGGCCCGGAGCATGTGGCACCCCACACAAGATACTTACTGGTCGATAGGGCAGAATATTCCATCAGTCCCCGTGCCAAGCCGTCGTCCCACGAGACCGCGACTATGACAGACACTGACACCTCACGCAGTCAACAGTCGGACAGTCCCCTCCACGACGCGACACGCGTCGCCAATCAGGTGATCGAGAACGTCGAACAGGTCATCGTCGGACAACACGACGCTATCGAGCACATCGTGACGGCAGTGCTCGGCCGTGGCCACGTCCTGCTCGAGGACGTCCCCGGAGTCGGCAAGACGATGCTGGCCCGCTCCGTCGCCGCTTCCTTCGACGGCGAGTTCAAGCGGGTCCAGTTCACGCCGGACCTGCTGCCGACCGACGTGACCGGCGTCAACGTGTACAACCAGAAGACCCAGGAGTTCGAGTTCCGGCCCGGCCCAATCTTCGCCAACGTCGTCCTCGGCGACGAGATCAACCGCGCACCGCCAAAGACCCAGTCGGCCCTGCTGGAAGCGATGGAGGAGCAGCAGGTATCCGTCGACGGGACCACACACCCCGTGCCACAGCCGTTTACCGTCATCGCGACGCAGAACACGGTCGAGCAGAACCGGGCCTACGACCTGCCGATGGCCGAACTCGACCGGTTCATGACGAAGCTCCATCTGGGCTATCCAGACGAGGCGGCCGAGACGGAGATGCTGGGTGACGTAGTGGGCCACCATCCCATCGAGGAGCTCACCTCGGTCGCCACCCTCGACGCGCTCTCCGCCGCTCGGGAGACGGTGGCCGGCGTGACTGTCGAGGAGCCCATCCGCTCGTACGCGACCCGACTGGCGCGGTACACGCGGGAGAACGCGCAACTGGGCGTCAGCCCGCGGGGGAGCATCTCGCTGCTGCGGGCGGCACAGGCCCGCGCCGTGCTCGAGGGGCGCAGTTACGTCATCCCCGACGACATCCAGACGGAAGCGCCGGTCGTCCTCCCGCATCGCATCCGCACCGAGAGCAGCGAGCAGGACGCCCGGGCGCTCGTCGCGGAGGCACTCGATACCGTCTACGTCGAATGAGACCGACACGCCGCGGTTTCGCCGTCCTCGCCGTCGCCGTCGCCGCCCTTCTGGTCAGCGCCAGGTTCGGCCAGCCCGGGCTCACCGCCGTCGCCGGCCCGCTGTTCGTCGGCGTGTTCGCCGCCGCCGTACAGCTTCGCTGGAACGGTGCGCCGACCGTCGAACGGAGCCGACTCCGCCGTGGCTTCCCCGGCGAGACGAAACCCGTAGAGTTCCGCGTCGACGGCAGCGGCATCGCGACGGTCACCGACCGGCTCTCCGAGGGGTTGGAGGGGGAGACGACGGTCACCAAGTCCCTGCCGGCGACGGTGAGCTACCGGGTCACCTACACGGCCCGGGGCGAGCAACAGGCCGGTCCCGTCGAGGCGACGGTGACGGACGCGCTGGGACTCGTCGCGGAGCGCTACACCGTCGAAAGCAAGACCAACGTGCTGGTGTATCCGCCCGTCTACCGGCTGGGCGGGCAGGAGGCGTTCGCGCGAACGTTCACGCCGGAGCACGAGGACCGGCAGTCGTTCGACCGGCTGCGGGAGTACGTCAGCGGCGACTCGCTGCGGGACGTCCACTGGAAATCAAGCGCCAAACGCGAGGACCTGCTGGTCAAGGAGTTCACTGACAACCGCAGCGACAGGAGCCTGCTCGTCGCCGCGGAAGCCCAGCGGGGCCACGCCGACGCGATGGCTGCCGCGGCGGCGACCATCACGATGGCCGCCCTGGAGAACGGACTCGCGGTCGAACTCGCCGTCCCGAACGGCGCGGTCGACCAGGGGTACGGCGACACCCATCGGACGCGGCTACTCGAACTGCTGGCCCGGGCTGATGCGGGTCAGACCGACCGCGTTGACGACGCCGACGTGGTCGTCACGGCCAGCGGCGACGGCGTCACGGTGTCGGTCGACGGCCGCCGCCGGTCTTTCGCTGACGTGACCGCCAGCCGCGACAACCCCCTCGCGGGCGAGGTGAGCGGATGAGCGCCGCCATCACAGAGCGAATCCGCGACCGGGTCCCCTGGAGCGGGTCCCGGGTACTGGCGTTGCTCGCGGCGGCACTGGCCATCGGCGCCCCGCTGCGGACGATGTTCTACCTCAGCGACGTGGTCGGCGACCCGACCCTGTTTCTGGCACTGACCGCGCTCTCGCTCGTCGGTGCGACGCTGCTAGCCCGCGTGCTCAGACCGACCTTCGCGGTCGGTGTCGGCGCGGTGCTGTTCGCCGGCGGGCTCGGCGCGTACATCCTGAACCTCTCGACGGACCCCGCGGTGACGGAACTGCTTGCCGACACCGCCGCCCTGCTGACCGGGCGGTCACTGCTCCAGATAGCCCAGGTCAGGCTGTGGGTGCTGTCGTTCGCGCCGGCACCGGTGTTTCTGACCTGGTACTTCGCCCTGCGACGCTGGTACGTGACGGCGACGGTGGCGGCCGGCACGGCGCTCGCGTTTTTCGCCCTGACGACCGACGCCGGCGTGGTGACGACGCTGCTGGGCGTGGTCGGTATCGCGGCGACCATCGGCTTCGGGACGCTCGATACGCTGTCGGCGGACGAGCCGGCGGATCTGACGAAGCGACCCGGTGCGGTAACCGGCAGTGGCGAGGCGGGACACGCAGGCGACGACAGCGAGGGCATCGACACCGGACGACGCGCCGTCCTCGAACAGCTGGCGGCGATAATCGTCGTCCCGGCGGTGCTCTCGCAGGTACCGATCACCCGGGGCAGTTGGCTGTCGTACGACGACGGGTCGGAGGGCCAGACCGTCGAGGGCAGCCTCTTCGACGCCGGGGGGTCCCTCTCAGTGCTCGGGAGCATCTCGTTGACGCCGGAGATACGGTACACGGTCGAAAGCGAGGAGCCGCGCTACTGGCGGGTCGCTTCCTACGACCGCTACACCGGCGACGGGTGGGTGCGGACGGGCAACCCCCGCCCATACGACGACGAGCGCCTCGACAGCCCGGAGGGGGAGACCCGGACGCTCCGACAGGAGTTCCAGGCCGAATCGACCATTGGCACCGTCCCGGCCGCCTGGCGACCCGTCCGCTACTCGGGGGAGCCGTCGGTATCGGTCTCCAGCGAGGGCGGGTTCCAGCCGGACGGCACGCTGTCGACGGGCGACAGCTACGAGGTCAGAAGCGAACTGCTCGTGGCGACCCCAGACGGGCTGCGTGAGGCCGGCACTGACTACGACGAGGGGACCGCGGAGCTGTACACCCAGCTCCCCGACAGCACGCCGGACCGGGTCACGGAACGGACGGCTATCCTCACTGCGAACGCCGAAAACCCCTACGAGACGGCGCTGGTCGTCGAGCGGTGGCTGCAGGAGAGCAAGGGCTACTCGCTGGAGGTCGACAGACCCGACTTCAACGTCGCCGACACCTTCCTCTTCGAGATGGACGAGGGGTACTGCGTCTACTTCGCGACGACGATGGTGACGATGCTCCGGACGCAAGGCATCCCGGCGCGCATGACCGTCGGCTACACGTCCGGCCAGCGCATCGAGGAGAACCGGTGGGTCGTGCGCGGGCTCAACTCCCACGCATGGGTCGAGGTGTACTTTCCCGGCCAGGGCTGGGTGCAGTTCGACCCGACGCCGTCCGGACCGCGCGAGGAAATCCGACAGCAGCGTATCGAGGAGGCGAGTTCGGACGAATCGTCGCCCACTGTCGGCGACGGCGTCCCGGTTGAACGGTACACGCCGCCCAACACGTCGACGCCCGCCCCGCTGACCGAGACCAACGGTACCGAGGCCGAGCCGACTGAGACGCCAACAGCCACAGAAACCGGCACTGCAACTGGCACTGCAGGGGAGCCGGGATCGGGCAACGATGCGGGGCCGAGCTTGCCGGCGCTCCCGTCGCGCGAGGAGATGACGCTCGGTGTCGTCGCGCTGCTCGGCATCGCAGCGGGCGCACGCCGGTCCGGACTCAGCGAGCGGGCCTACCGGACGGTGTGGCTGCGCTACCAGCGCCGCGTGGACCCCGAGACCGATGTCGAGCGGGCGTTCCAGCGGGCCATGTACGTCCTTGCGAAGGAACACCGGGGCCGCAACGACGGTGAGACGGTCCGGGCGTATCTCGACGCGATAGGGGCCGACGACCGTGTCCATCGGCTGGCGACGCTACGGGAACGGCTCCGGTACGGCGGTGAGGTCGACGAAGCGATTGCCGACGAGGCCGTCGAAACCGCCGATGGAATCGTCTCCGACCGGTAGTCCCCGACAGTGTTTAATAGGTCGTGTTCGTAGGCGCGATTGTAATGTCGGAAGTCTGCTCGACGTGCGGGCTGCCTGAGGAGCTCTGCGTCTGTGAGGACGTCGCTAAGGAGTCCCAGGAGATTAACATCCGCATCGACGAGCGCCGTTACGGGAAGGAGGTAACGATTATCGAGGGATTCGACCCGAAAGACGTCGACATGGACTCGCTGTCCTCGGACCTCAAATCGAAGTTCGCCTGCGGTGGCACTGTCGAGGACGGGCAGATAGAGCTCCAGGGCAATCACACGGGCCGCGTCGAGGATTTCCTCCGCGACAAGGGTTTCAACGTCGCCTGAACTCCTGACTGCCAACGGTTCTCGTGAGAGCGGCGTGGCAAGCGACTGCTACGACCTGATTCCTGGTATCCGTGTGGGTGATTACGTGTGAGGCACATCCAGACCGGGTTTTGTGCCGTCGTGAGAACTTTCGGCAGTGACCGGCCGAGATAGGTGCTGATTCGTGGTAGCACGGCCCATGGTTGGCGGTCAACTATTTCAACCATGCGGCGGTAACTGTTCGCAATGTTCGTTGTACCCCGGCGGGTGGTGGCCGTCGGACTCGTGGTTCTTCTCCTCGGTGGGGGAATCACGCCGCTCCCGGTAGCGGCGACCCCGGACCACGCCGTGGCGACCGGTGCCAGCGCCGACACGGCGGCTGGCGGAGCCGGCGAGAACTGCAGGTATAACCCCGACACAGCGTCGCGGCAGAGCGACCCGACAGGCGAGTCGGGGCAGACACGGACGGCCACGGAAGCGTCGAATGACTCGATGGTCAGGAGCGGAAGCGCCGACACGCATCGACGCCAGCCGCGAGGGCAGGGCGGGGACACGTCGGGAGCGGACGCCGCGACAGCGGCCGGCATCAAGGCGGGAGGGGCCACATCGGGTGCGACACAGACCGGCGACGGTGACGTGATTCGACAGACACAGACGTACGCGCGTGTACCGGAACAATCGGGTGAAGTAGCGGTGACGCTGACCTACGAGGTCCCGGACCGGGTCGTCGACCTCGAAGCACACGTTCCAGCGGCGGCGACGGTGACCGACACGAACGGGTTCGAGCGCGTCAACGAGTCCGTCTACGAGTGGGACGAGACATCGGAATCGGCGACGATCAGCTACCGGATCAACCCGAACCAGACAATCGAGAAAAGCGGTCCCGAGGGTGCCGAGGGTCGGTACATCAGTGCCGATGCGGGCGAGTGGGCGCTGCTCACGCGGTCACTGACGCCGACCCGCTGGCGCTACACCGGTCGGGAGCCCGTCAGGTACAGCCGCACGGTCGAGACGGCGGGGCCGGGGGCCGCGGGCGAGGAGATCGTGTACCTCGGCGACGTGGCGACCTTCGAGGAGACGGCCCACAACCAGACGTTCACGCTGGTCGTCCCGGAGCGGGCGACGATGACAGCCTCGCCGATTTCGGTCCTCGATTCGATGGCGAACGCGTCGAACGCGCTCCGGGTCGGCGACCGTGACGAACAGGTGTTCGTCGTCGCCGCGCCCTCCGGAGCTGTCGAGTGGGGCGTCGAGGGGTATCAGATCGGCGACGCGGACATGTGGGTCCAGTCCCGGCAGTCGCTCGATACCGCCAACAACGTCTGGCTCCACGAGTACGTCCACAGCCGGCAGGCCTACGAGACGACGCGGGAGACACGATGGACGGTCGAGGGGTGGGCGACGTACTACGCCGCCGTCCTGACACTGGAACAGGACCGGATCGCGTTCGACGAGTTCCGGGCACAGCTCGCGGCCGGCGAACAGTCTGTCTACAGCGACGTGGCGCTGACGGACCGGTCGAGCTGGACGAACGACGCGAACTACAGGAAGGGCGCGCTGGTCGCCGGGCGGACCGACGTCCATATCCGCTCGGCCACCGGCCGCAATCAGACACTCCAGGCTGTGTTCCAGTCGCTGAACGGTCATCAGGACCCGGTCACGCAGTCGGAGTTCCTCGCCGAGGTGGAGGCCGCTGGCGGCGCAAGCGTCCGGAACACGACCGCAACCGAGACGGAGACGACCACGGCGGTGTCGATGTGGGACGAGACGACCCACCAGCGGTTGTTCGGCGCGATTCCCGCCCGTATCGGCTACAGCCTCCCGCCGGTCGACCGTGCGGACGCCTACCGGGCGGACAGTGTGTACCGAACGAACGCCCCTGTCGGCGGGAGCGAACCGATTCAACTGGCGACGAACGAGACGCTCGCTGTCGACGCGGTTGTCGAGAACGCCGGCGGCGAGACGGGGGCGTACAACGTGACGCTCGCGCTCAACGAGACCGTCGTCGCCGCGAAACAGGGGCAGATCGAACCGGGGGCACGGACCGAGGTCGAGGTGACACACACGTTCGCCGACCCCGGTCGGTACGTGGTGAGCGTCGACGGTGACACCGTCACGGTCGTCGTGTCGGAGCCGGCAGCGGCCAGGGTGACAGGCGTCTCCGTCAGTCCGCGCGAAGTCGGGCAAGGCGGCAGGGTTGACGTGGCCGCCACCGTCGCTAACGAAGACGAGATTCCCGGAACAGCGGCGATAGCGTTCCGCCGTGACGATGTTGTGTTCGCCGAGCAACGACTGTATCTCCCGCCACAAGCGACGACGACGGTCACCCGGACAGTTACCCTCGATGAACCCGGGACGGTGTCGCTGTCTGCGGGTGACGGACAGACCACCAGAGCGGTCGACGTGACCGTCTCGACCGAGACAGCGGAACCGACGCCGGCGGAGACGGAGACGAGCGCGGACGCACAGACCACGGCCGGTGCGGGCGACGGTTTTACCGCGCTCGTGACAGTCCTCGCGGTGCTGTGTGCAGCCCTGATCGCCCGACGGCGTGATTCCTGACACGGACGCGAAGGGAACAGTTATTGCGGACGGCCGGCCGTTGTCAACCGTGAACGTCGGAATCGCCTACGCCGTCCTGTCGGCGCTGGTGTTCGGGGTGTACCTGTTCGTGATGAAGCGGTGGTTCACCGAGTACCCGTCACCGGTGTTCCTGCTGCTTACGTACAGCCTGGTTCCCGTCGTGTACCTCCCGGTCGTCTTCATCAGCGGGGAACCCTTCCTCCCGGCTGGAAACCGCGCTAACGTCCTCGCCTCGGTGCTCGCCGTGACCGGGGTGACAGCAGTTGGGCTGCTCACCCTCTTTCGGGCCATCCGTGTGGGCGAGGTCTCCTACGTCTCGCCGATCAGCAAAATCGTCCCAGTGTTCGTGTTGCCCCTGGAAGTCGGACTGCTGGGCCAGCACCTCTCGGCGCTGCAGGTCGGCGGCGTCGTCGTCGCAACCACCGCCGTCTACGTCGCCAACTGGCAGGGGACGGCGTTACTGGCCCCGCTCGAACGGGCCCGCCAGTCCCGGCCCGCCCAACTGGCGCTACTATCGGCCGCGACGTTCGCGGTCGTCGACGTGAGCAAGCGGGTGCTGATGCAGGAACTGGCTATCGAACCCACGACCTACATCCCGGTGATGGCCGTCGGCATCGCCGTGTTGATGGTGCCGCTCGCGTTCCGATACCAGGTCCCGCCGAGGTGGCGGGCGGACCTCCCGAAGTTCGTCGTCGCGGCGGTGTTCGTCGCCTACGCGAACCACGTCGTGTTGCTGTCCTTCCAGTTGCTCCCGGCGAGTATCGTCTCACCCATCGTCAACGGGCAGGCCATCGTCGCCGTCATCCTGGGCGCGATCCTTCTCGACGAGTCGCACTTCCGGGCGCGCCTGGCCGCTGCGGGGCTGGCTATCGTCGGGATCGCGATGATATCGGTCGGGTAGAAAGGTCAGGCCGATTTTCGCTCCGAGGAGCAGCCAACCTGTACCGCATAGCTCGACTGGAGCCACGCGGTCGGGTTCTCGGTGTCGTAGACGACGACGTCGCCGCCGCCGGTGGTGAAGCTGCCGTACTGCTCGTCGGAGTCGGTAGTATCGCGCGACGCTGGTTCCATTGTGGTACAAGGGCACATCTGACATAGCGCTACATAAATGTTTCTCAAATGTGGTATGGAGTATTATTAGCATACTAGGATTCGGTCGCACAGTATAGTCCAACTGAGAGACCAGCACCGATATGTGGCCGCCGGTGGAGCCATCGGATATGACACGAGCGGACGCCCCAGTGACACCGCCAGTCGTGCTGACCGTCGCCGGTAGCGACTCCGGCGGCGGGGCCGGCATCCAGGCCGACCTCAAGACCATCGAAGCCTGTGGCGGCTTCGGGACCAGCGCGATCACGAGCGTCACGGCACAGAACACCACGGGCGTACAGGGCCAGCATCTGCTCCCGCTCGAAGAGATCGAGGCCCAGATCGAGGCGGTCGTCGAAGATTTCGACGTCGCCGCAGTCAAGACGGGGATGCTCGCGACGAGCGAGGTCATCGAACTGGTCGTCGACCGCGCCGCCGACCTGCCGAACCTCGTCGTCGACCCGGTGATGGTGGCGGCGTCGGGCGACCGGTTGCTAGCGGCCGAGGCCGAGGACGCCTACGAGTCCCTCATCGCCGAAGCGACGGTCGTCACGCCCAACGCCGACGAGGCCGCTGTCCTGACCGGCCGCGACGTTGACGACCCCGAGGCCGCGGAACGAGCGGGGAAGGATCTCGTGGAAATGGGAGCCGACAGCGCGCTCGTGAAGGGCGGCCACGTCCCGGGCGACGCCGTCGTCGACACCCTCGTGACCGAGGACGGGGTGACGACGTTCCGCCACGACCGGGTCGACACCGAGGCCACCCACGGCTCCGGCTGTACGCTCTCCTCGGCCATCGCGACGCAGTTGGCCCACGGTGACGGCCTGTCGGCGGCGGTCGGGAGCGGCATCGACCTGCTTGCGAGCGCGGTCCGGTACAACGTCGACGTTGGAGAAGGCCCGGGCGCGGTCCACCACCTCGTCCGGACGCGCAACGATGCCGCGCGACATCCGACGAGCGAGGCCGTCGAGCGGACTGTGTCGGCCCTCGTCGAGGCCGACGTGTCGGCACTGGTCCCCGACCGAGGGATGACCGTCGCCGGTGCGACCCCCTACGCGGAGACGCCGGAGTCGGTCGCCGCCGTCGAGGGCCGCATCGCCCGCACGATGGACGGCGTCCGGCCGAACCGCGGCGTCCGCTTCGGCGCGTCGACGACGGTCGCTCGCGCCTTGCTGGCCGCGAGAGAGCACGCCCCGGAACTGCGGTTCGCCGCCGACTGCCGGCTGACCGATGCGGTCGAGGACGCGCTGGCGTCGCTCGATGGCGCTGTCGCGGCATACGACCCCGATGAACGGCCGGATTCGGTTCCCGACGACGCCACGGCGCGGTGGGGCGTCGACCGGGCGTTCGAGACCAGCGACGGGACGCCCGTGGCCGTCGTCGGCCGCGCGGGCGTGGGTATCCACGGGCGCGTGACACTGTTCGCGGCGACCGACGACGACCTTGTCTCGCGTGTCGAACGCGTACAGGGAGCGGTCGAAAACGACGCGTGACCGGCGGCAGTCCGGCCGAGGATCCGCGATACGGAAACCCGGCTACCGGAACTCGACGGAGAGCGTCGAGCCGCCGTGTTCGGATTCCGTCACGGCAACGCTCGGGACCCGTACCGGGAGGCGCGACCGGATCGCCGCTGTAACCGTCGTCAAGTGCTTTCGCGCAGCGGTGTACAGCCCGGTGACCGTAAGGAGGGCGATCAAGGCGCTATCGGCCCAGATGCCCGTCGCTGGCGAGAGCACAGCGACCGCGACACAGGCCGCTGCGAGCAGGAAATCCTCCGGTGCCCCGGAGTAGCGGACGTATCGGCGGGGCCGGTGCCATCGGCCGAGGGCGTGGTTGTACACCGCGATGTCCGTCGTCGGGTTCCAGGGCTCGGCCTCGGGGCTGCCGGCGAACACGTCCGAGAGCGAGTGGACGGCACCCGCGCCGACAGCGACGCCGGCGAGGACCAGCGGCGTCGACCCAGCGAGAAGGCCACCACCCAGCAGCCCCGGTGCCAGGACCGAGAAGTACACCGGGAAGTGGAGCGTCTTCCGGTGGCTGGCGAACACGTCGGAATCGGGCGCGAGACCGCCGGCGAACGCGGCCACAAGCACCAGCGGCGGTGCGGCGTACTCGGAGAGCGCGGGGACGGCCAGCGTGGCGATGGCGACCGTCATGAACGCGTGCGTCGTCGCCATCATCGTGGTACTGACAGCTACCTTCGTCTCAATAGACATAAATACTGCGTCGGACGGCGCTGGCCCCACAGAGATGCCCTACTTAGCGGAACAGACCGAGAGAACCGTATTACTCGCTCGGCTCGGAACCGCCGGTGACGGCGACCACCCGGTCCCGCAAGACGAAGACGACGACCGAGAACACCGGCAGCGCTGTCACGACGGCGAGAAACGTGCCGAGGTGGCCGCCGGCCAGTCGTTCACCGGCGTACGATGCCGCGAGAAACGACGGCGCTCGGCCGACGACGACCAGCGCGAGGAATGTCCGAAGACGCAGATCCGAGATACCGGCGACGAAACAGAGCAGGTCGTCAGGAAACGTCGGGAGCAGGAAGAGGACGAACAGCCCGACAAGGCCGTTCCGAGCGAGGAACTGGTCCCACCGGGCGAGCGGCGCCGGCCGCGTCACCCGTTCGACGTACGGCCGGCCGTAGCGGCGGGCAAGGCCGAACGCCGCTGCACTCCCCAGACAGACCCCGAGCAGGCTGTAGGCCGTCCCGGCCCTGAGGCCGAAGAGGTAGCCCCCGACGCCGCCGAGAAGCTGGCCCGGAATCGGGGCGAGGAGTACCTGAAGCGTCTGCAAGGCGACGAAGGCGTGGGGTGCGAACGCGTCGAAAGCCGCGAGCTGGCGACGCAGCCACACCGGGTCGAACAGGCGCGGCGCGGCCATGTGAAGCCCCATAGCCAGGGCAGCGAACAGACCCAGTAACGCCAGCGTCCGCAAAATCGCATCACGTCGTGCTGCTTTCGACCTGAAGAACCGCGTCGGGTCGTCGGGTGGGTTCGGTGTCACGGTCAGAACAGTGTCAGCGTCTTCCGGGTGGCGTTCTCGACGACCTTCGAGATGTAACGCGACCGCGACGGCGACTGCCGGACGGCAGCCGTTCGGCCGGCCCGCATCGCCGCGAGCAGCGTGTCAGTCGTCAGCGATTCGCCGGGGCGAAGGTCGACTGCCGTCGCCGCGCGGCCGATACCACCGGGGCGGTGGGCGTCGCTCCCACCGAAGGCCGGATAGCCCGCCGTGCGCGCGAATCGCGTCGCTTGCCTGTTCCGGATGTTCGTCAGCGCGTGGGCGTTGTACACCTCGATGCCGTCGACGCCGTCGATAGCGGCGCGGCTGGCTCCGTGGCGTGACCGCTGGAAGGGGTGGGGGACGACGGCCACGCCGCCGCGGTCCTGAACGGCACGGGCGGTGTCGACGAGCGGTCTGTCCGGTTCGGGCGCGGCGTCCACCCCGAGCGCGAGCAGGTGCCCGTCGGCGGTCGAGACCTCACAGCCGACGACGACCAGCAGGTCCTCGGCCAGATCGGCGGCGACCTTCGCGCCCTCGACCGTGTCGTGGTCGGTGACGACGACCGCGTCGAGCCCCTCGGCGTTTGCACGTGAAAGAAGGGTTTCGGGCATGGTACATCCGTCGTAGGAGGCGGCCGTGTGGAGGTGCGTGTCGACGTGAACCGTCCGGCCGGTCGGTTCGTCCGGCGACCCCGACCGACCGGTCATACGTATCCGAGTTCCAGCGCCAGCGCCAGGCCACCCGCCACCAGCGCGACGACGGCCGCAAGCGCGTGGCTGAGGTCCGTTTTGTACGCCTTGTAGTCAGACACCATCAGCGGACAGGCCAGCCCCACGAGCACCCCGGCGACCCATCCGTTCCACAGCCCCACAAACGTCGCGAGGAAGTAGTTCGAGACGACAAGCAGGTTCGTGTGAACGACCGTCGTACCGTGATAGTAGCTGTCGCCACCGTCGGAGCCGAAGCCCTCGTTCGTGTGGCGGATCAGTCTGAGACCCCCGAATGAGAAGAGGAGAAACCCGACGACGAGACTGGCAAACGGCGACGGCGAGAGTGAGACGTGATACAGGAGCGCCGCGGGAAGCAGATACGCGAAGATATCGATAAACGAGTCGATCTGCCGGCCGAACGGGGATGAAGTGCCTGTGCGCCGCGCGTACCAGCCGTCCACTTTGTCGAGGAAGAACGCGGTGAACATCACCAAGATGCCCCAGTTGGGCTCACCCCGGAAAAACAGCAGCGCGCTCCCCCAGCCGACGAACAGGGCCGCGAGGCTGATGTAGTCGGCACCGGTGAGCCGACCCACGATGTCCGTCCGGTCGACCGTATCGGCGACCCGTCGGTCGGCGAGGTCCACGCGGTTCCAGACGCCCCGTATCGCTTCTCGCAGTGGCTCGGTCATCGACCCGTCTGAACCGTCGACCGTTCAAAGTATAAACCTTGCCTGAGAATTATTTACTTAGTAGGAATCTATATATCTACGTTCAGCTACCCAGTAGTCGAGGGGCTCACAAGTCGCGGACTGACCGCCAGGAGAACGGGCCGACGGCGGCGTAGCGTCTCGCCCGCGTCGCACGGAACCCGAGCCGTTCGAACAGCGCCCGCGACGGCCGGTTATCGAGTGCCACGAGCGCCGTCGCACCCTTTGCCCCCTCATCGGCTGCGTGTCGGCACGCCGCGGCGACCATCGCCGTCGCCGCCCCTTGGTTCCGAGCGCTCGGGGCGACGAACACGCGCCTGATGTACGCGCCGTCGAACGACAGCCGCCGGTCGAGGGGCGCGATGTGATGTGTCGCCCCGACGGAACAGAACAGGTAGCCCACCGGATCCCCGTCGACGGCGGCGGCGACGACGTCCTCACCCTGCATGAGATCGTCGACCGGTGGGTCCAGCGACGCGACGCGGGCCGGGTCACAGCGCTCGACGACCACGCCGGTGTCTGTGGGTATCGGCTCCGCGAGCGGCCGGGTGTACTCGTACATCCACGTCGCCGTGATGCCTGCCCGGGCGAGCGCGTCGTAGGCGGACCGACCGTATCGGTTCCGAGTCAGTCGCCACAGTCCCGTCATAGCGCCCTCCCGGGTCGTTCGTTCGCCGTAGATGGTCCGCAGTAGCGTCCCTTGATAGCACGCTCGGCCATCCCGCCACCGGCGTCATCCGAATCAGTCACGTCAGTACCGATGGGCCGCGCCGTCGCATAATCCGTTACTATGATATCTATATAGAGTTGGGTTTCTTGACAGTTCGACCGACGTGGGTGTGCGCTGCTCCGACACAGACGGTGGCCGCGTTTAACCGCGAGCAACGCATACCCGGACGTATGAGTGAGACACAGTCGAACGAGCGGATCACGGTCTTCTCAGACTACGTCTGCCCGTTCTGCTATCTCGGGCGCGAATCGCTGCGGCAGTACCAGTCGACGCGCGAGGACGACCTGGAGATCGACTGGCAGCCCTTCGACCTCCGGAGCGGGAAGCGCAACCCCGACGGCTCCATCGACCACTCCGTCGACGACGGCAAGGACGAGGACTACTACGAGCAGGCCAAGCAGGGCGTCCGCCGACTCCAGGAGAAGTACGGCGTCGAAATGGATCTGGATATCGCCACTGACATCGACTCCCTGCCCGCCCAGGTCGCGTCCTACTACGTCAAGGAGCACGACGACTACGAGACGTGGCTGGCGTTCGACGTGGCCGTCTTCGAGGCGCTGTGGCAGGACGGGCAGGACATTGGCGACGAGGACCTGCTGGTCGAGCTGGCCGAGGACGCGGGCGTCGACGGCGGCGAGATCCGGTCGGCGCTGTCGGACGACACGCTCCGGTCTGAGGTCCGCGAGAAGTTCACGGCGGCCCAGCAACAGGGTATCACCGGCGTCCCGACGTTCGCCTACGACGGCCACGCCGCCCGCGGCGCGGTGCCGCCCGAGCAGTTAGAACGGCTGGTCGAAGGGACCTGAGCGGCGACCGAAGCGGGACCGTCTGGGCGGACCTCACGCGACGCGGTTCCGAAGCGACTCGCCGCGGTCGATCCGTTCGATGTTCTCTTCGACGAGGGCCGCGATGTCCTCGTGATAGCGGTTCGTGAACGCGGCGACGTGTGGCGTCACGATGACCGACTCGTGGTCCCAGAGCGGATGGGTCTCCGGCAGCGGCTCTTCCCAGTGGGCGTCGAGGGCCGCCCCAGCAATTATTCCGTCGTCGAGCGCATCAAGCAGCGCGTCTTCGACGACGACCGGTCCCCGGGCGACGTTGACGAGATAGCTGTCCGCCCGCATCGCTTCGAGGAGGGCGGCGTCGACCATGCCTTCGGTCTCCCCGGTGAGCGGGCAACACAGCACGACGAAGCGTGCATCGGCCACGGCGGCGTCCAGTTCGTCGGGCGTGTACACGCGCTGGACGTTCTCCGCGGGGTCCCCGGAGCGGCGAACGCCGACGACGTCCATCCCCAGCGCGTCGGCCCGGTCGGCGACGCCCTGACCGATGGTCCCGAGGCCGATCACGCACACCTGCTCGCCGGTCAGTGTGAACGGTGCTTCGTAGGGCTCCTGCGTCCAGTCGCTGTCACCTTGCCGGTCCCGATAGACGTGGAGGCGACGGGCGAACGCCGTCAGATAGCCGACGACGGTCTCCGGGACGGTGTCGCCGTGGATACCGGTGCTGTTGGTCAGTGCCGTCCCGGTGGCCTCGTAGGCCTCGACGTCGAACTCGTCGTAGCCCGCGCGGACCCCGTGGACCCAGGCGGCGTCCAGAAACGCGTCCCGCGGGGAGAACGTGACGACGCAGTCACCGGCGCCGAAAGAGGCGTCGTCGCCGACGGTTTCGACGGGGACGCCGAACCCTTCCAGCGCGGCGACCATCGCTTCCAGCGGACAGGCTTTCGCGACCGAGTCGTGGACAGCGATTCTGGCGATATCCATACCCGTCCCTGCGTCGGGGGCAGTATAGTCCTTTTCCGGAACGCGGCGAGGCGTTGAACCGATCAGTCCCAGCGACTATCGAGTGCGTCGACACGCATCTCGATGTAGCGGCGGGACCACTGCTTCGAGAACCGACGCAGGGATCCAAAGAGCCCGTCCGTGTCCGCGGCGTCGGTAGGAACGTCTTCATCGTAACTCGACCGGCCGCCCGACTCCATCGGTCCCTCTGGAAAACTCATAACGATACATGTTACCACGGGCTGTGAAATAAATAGTAGGGATATTAGGATAGGAGGATTATCGCTCGCTTTTGCTGTCTTCACCGAATTTTTACCATCATTTTTGAAACAAACACAGACAACAAGGGATTTAAACGATAGTTCACAATGCTGGGTTCACGCGTCAATGACCACGTCGTCACCGTCCAGTCGACTCCAGAAGGGGTTTCTCAAGTACCAGCATGTCTTCGTATTTCTGGCACCACTGCTGTTCGTCGTCGGTGTGTACGCCATTGCACCGACGCCCGCGGACGCCGGCACTGGCTACTGGTTCGAGTACTGGTGGCTCTGCATCGCCTTCGTCACCGGTGCCACCATCGTCAATACGGTTGGTATCAGCGGGTCGGCACTGTTCGTCCCGTTTCTCATCTTCATCTTCCCGCTACTCGCCGGGGAGACGCTGACTCCGGAAACACTGGTGAAGGTCGGACTCATCAGCGAATCGTTCGGCCTCTCCAGTTCGGCACTCGCGTTCATCCAGTACGGACTCGTCGACCGACGGCTCGCGCTGAGTCTCGTCGCCGGAAGTGTCCCGTTCGTCATCGCCGGTGCCTTGCTTTCGTTCGTGATTCCGGAGCCGCTGTTTCACGCGTTGCTCGGCATCGCACTCATGGCAGCGTCGTACCTGCTATTCAAGGCCGACCTCGGCCACGAGGAACCGGGCGAGACAGGCGACAGTGACCCCGACGTGTCAGCTGACGGTGGCGATACGACGCTTCCGGACGACGCCAACAAACTCGGGCCGGCCGGCGTCGAAACGGCTGAAAACGGAGCAGTGACGCGCGTCGACCGCGACGGCAACGACTACGGCTACACGCGCGGCGGCTACCTCGAACGCTTCGCGAACTACAGCATCGGCGGCGTCTTCCAGGGGCTAGCCGGCTTCGGCGTCGGTGAACTGGGCATCATCTCGATGCTCCGAACCGACGTTCCCGTTCGGGTCGCTATCGGCACAAACCACATCGTCGTGGCGCTGACGGCCGTGCTGGCATCGCTCGTCCACGTCTTCGGCGGTGGCCTCGTACCGGGCGCACACTCGATGGACCTCGCATCGACGCCGTGGAACATGGTCGTCTGGACCGTACCCGCGACCGTCACCGGCGGCCAGATTGCACCGTACGTTTCGACCGCACTGGATACCGGGACGATCAAGAAGTTCGTCGGTGGGCTGTTCGCAGTCATCGCCGCCGCGCTGTTCCTGATGGCGACGGGTGGCTTCTAGACCGATGTACGACACCATTCTCCTCCCGACCGACGGCAGCGACGGTATCGGTGCGGCCGCGAGACACGCCGGAACGATTGCAGGCCGGTTCGACGCGACGGTCCACGTGCTCTCGGTCGTCGACACCCGAAACCGGTTCGAGAGCCCGTCGAGCGGTCTCTCGGCCGACGCGTGGATCGAGGCAGAGCGCGAACGCGCCGAGGCGGCCATCGAAGCGACCGTCGCCGAGTTACCGGACGGCGTTTCGGTCGAGACCACGCGGCGAGAGGGCGTCCCGAAGACGGAAATCGTCGACGCCGTCACGGAGATTCCGGCGGATCTCGTTGTGATGGGGACCCACGGCCGGACCGGACTGGATCACTATCTCATCGGGAGCGTCGCGGAGACGGTCGTCCGCGAATCGCCGGTGCCGGTGCTGACCGTCCAGCTATCGGACGAGTGAGCACGGTGCAGAGGCCTGTGTGACCGCATCAGCCATCGACCAGGTCTGGCCGGGACGGATCAGTCGCCCGGTGGTACGCAGACAGCACGAGCGCGTGGAACGCGACGAGAACGCCGACACCGACGACGATGACTGCGACCTGCAGCGGCGTCGAGAGCAGCCCCAGTGAGACGATGAGCGTCGTCGCACAGGCCGGCGCGTGGACCGTGTCGGTGGCGATCATCCCCCAGCTCGTGGCGACAATCGAGAGCGTCGCGCTCGCGACGAGGCGGAACCCGGCCATCGAGAACGCGGTCGGGTCCGCGACGAGCGAGACGCCGCCAGCGAGCAGGCTGTACGCGAACAGACCCGCAACGCCGCCGATGAGATGGCTCACGACGACGCTGACCAGCCCAGTCCGGTCGCCGTCCCGCTGAAACGCGAGGATGAACGCAGAGGGGCCGAGACTCGGGAAAATGAACGGCTGTCCGCTCGCCCACGCGAGCGTCCCGAGAACGACGAACAGCACGCCGGCGTACAGGCTCGTCCCGATCCGATGCCGTCGCATTGCTCCCGGTAGGAAACTGGATGGATAAGACAGTCACGGTCCGACAGAGCGACGGCGTAGTCCCGAGTGGGGACAACAGCGGCCGACAGCTCCAGTCAGAGAGCCGTAGTTGGCGTGCCGTCCTCGCTCGGGGCCGACGGCGGCATGCCGTCGGTCTCGCGGAGTTGCTCGAACGCGACCGCGATAACTGCGGTGCTGTACAGCGACACCAGGGGTTGTATAACGATGGTCGGAAGCTGCGCGGCCGACTGTGGGAGCGCCAGCGCGCCGACGAGTCCGACGACACCGCCGACGAGCGCCCCAGCAGCGATGACGATGAACAGCAGTCCGAACAGCGCCAGCCGGTCGCCCTCGGTGAGCCGGTAGCTCTTCTTGAGTGCGGCGACGAAGTTCCGGTCTTCGACGATGACGTACGGTACCATGAAGACGAACGCGACGTACGCGAATATGCCGGGGATGAGTAGCAAGAGCGACCCGAAGAACACCAGCAGGCCGTAGACGATCCCGCCGACGAATACGTTCACCATCGCGAGCGGGACGTTCCGCGTGAAGGCGCCATCGGGGAAGTGTTCACGCGCATTGGCCACGAACGTCCGGAAGGATACGATGGTGAGATACAGCGAGATAACGAAGCCGACAGCGATACCGGCACCGGCGACGGACAGCGGGATATCGAGGGTGAGCGGCAGGGCTGCAGCGATCTCACCGTACCCCAGTCTGGTGTAGGTAGTCGCTAGGATCGTGTTAAACAGTGCCTGAAAGCTAATCAGGAGGGCGAAAAACGCCGCGAGTAGTATCGCGCCGGTACGACTGAACAGGCGGTACCCCGCCTCTTGGAGGGTGGAACCGATCTGGAGGGCCATCAACCGACCGTTTCAACGAGCGGGTGTAAAAACGTTTTCTCAGTATGATAATTCAACCCACTGGGGACGGGTCTATTCTGACGGGTTCTCGACGAATTCGATAAGCTCCTCGGCCGGTACGAAGCCGTCGGCACGGCGGTCGATAAGCTCCCCGTCGGCAAACAGCAGGAACGTCGGGACGCTCCGGACATCGAACGCATCGACGGCGTCGAGATCGTTTTTCGGATTGAATACGACCACCGTGGCGTCAGTAGCTTTCGCGGCGATATCGAGTATCGGCTCCATCGACTTGCAGATGGTACAGCCGGTCGTCCGGACCATCACCAGCACGCGGTCGGTCGTCGCCAGTACGTCGTCGAGTTCGCTCCGTGTTTCGACCGTTCGAACGCTGTGTTCCGTTGTCGTGTCCATACGGACGGTACGTGCCACAGCGCGAAGAACCCCGCGACGGGCACACCGTCCGGTCAGCTGTGACGAGGATACTAGCCCGTCATTCATCGATTTCCCGCACGACAGCGGCGGGGTTCCCCTGGGCGACGACGCCGGCGGGAACGTCGTCGGTGACGACCGCGCCGGACCCGATGACGGCGTCGTCGCCGATGGTGACGCCCGGATTGATGACTGCCTGCCCGCCGATCCAGACGTTGTCGCCGACAGTCACGGGCTTCCCGTACTCGACGCCGCTACGTCGTTCCGCCGGGTCCAGCGGGTGCGTCGCGGTGTAAATGTGGACGCCCGGGCCGAGCAGGCAGCCGTCGCCGATATCCACCCGGCAGACGTCCAGTACGACGCAGTCGAAGTTCGCGTAGAAGCTATCGCCGACGTGGATGTTGTCGCCGTAGTCACACCGGAACGGGGGTTCGACGTGGCAGTCCGCACCGACGGACCCGAACAGTTCCTCGATGAGTGTCTGTCTGGTGTCGGTTTCCGACGGCTCGGTTCGGTTGTACTCCCGGGTGAGTTCGTTCGCACGCTCGCGGGCGGCCACGAGGTCCGGGTCGCTCGCGTCGTAACGCTCGCCCGCGAGCATCTTCTCCTTTTCAGAGGGCATGCCGATCTGCCTCCGATGTGCAGTCAGCGCAGGACTGCTGTGTAATCATGTCCTGTGGTTTACCTGCCCGGCTAAGAGACGTTACGGTCGGCTGTCTGAATCGGTTCCGGGAAGCGGTCCCGGCCCGGAACGGATTTATAGTCGACCGTCGCCTACCATGGTTCGTGAACCGCACGGCAGCGCTCGACGCGGTCGTCTTCGGGGTCGACATCCAGAGCGGCGACGTGCGCGGCGACGCGCCGTCGTACGCGCTGGTGGTCTTCGACGGGGAATCAGTCGAGCGAGACGTGGTCTCGCGGCGGAAGCTCCGTCGGCGTATCGAGAACGATGAGCCGGCCATCGTCGCGACGGACAACATGTACGAACTCGCCGAGGACAAGGACGCTCTGATTCACGTCCTCGGGTCGCTCCCCGACGAGACGAAACTGGTGCAGGTGACCGGTGACGAGCGGCCGGAACCGCTCTCGCGGGTCGCCAAGCGCCACGGCGTCCCCTACGGCAAGGACCCGATGGAAGAGGCGGAGGCCGCGGCCAGATTGGCCGCCGCAAACGTGGGCCAGGAGGTGTCGGCGTTCACCGACACGACGGAGGTGAAGGTCTCGCGTGGCCGCTCGACCGGCAAGGGTGGCTGGTCCGAGGACCGCTACACGCGGCGCATCCACGGCGCGGTGAAGAAGCGAGCGCGCGAGATCGAATCCGAACTCGACGCCGCCGGCCTGGAGTACGAGCGAGACGTGACCGAGAAGTACGGCGGCTTCTCCAACGCCGTGTTTCAGGTGTCGGCCCGGCCACAGGACATCCCCGTATCGAGAGCTCGGTCGGGCGACACGCGCGTCGAGATCGAGCGCCAGCGACGGGACGGTATCGAGTTCAGACCGCTGGCGAAACGGCGCGATCACGTCGTCGTCGGCGTCGACCCCGGAACGACGACGGCGGTCGCCATCGTCTCCCTCGACGGGACCGTGCTGGACGTGTACTCCTCGCGGACCGACGACGCCGCCGCGACGACGGAGTGGATCATCGAGCGCGGGCGGCCCGTCGTCGTCGCCGCCGACGTGACGCCGATGCCCGAAACCGTCGAGAAACTCCGGCGGTCCTTTAGCGCCGCCGGCTGGGAGCCCGACACGGACCTGCCCGTCGACGAGAAGAAACACCGGACCCGCGAGGAGGCCTACGACAACGACCACGAGCGCGACGCGATGGCTGCCGCGCTCTACGCCTTCGACCACCACGCCGACCAGTTCGAGCGCGTCGCGAGCAAGGTGCCGCCACAGCACGACGTGGGGCCGGTCGTCGACCGCGTCGTCGCCGGCGAGGAGAGCGTCGAGACGGTGCTTCGGGACCTCGAAGACGACGACGGCGAGGCCGAGGAGGCCACGGCGCACGAGCCCCGCGAACTCACCGACGACGAGAAGGAGATCAAGCGGCTGAACGCCCGCATCGAGCGGCTCGAATCACACGTCGACGACCTCAAAGAGACGATCAAGCGCAAGGACGACCAGCTCGCCGAGAAGGACAAGCAGCTGGAGAAGGCCCGCAGCGAGGGCCGGCGCGAAGTCAGGAAAGACCGCGAGGTGACGCGGCTCCAGCGGCGCAACGAGGCCTTAGAGCGGAAGGTCGAGGAAGAGGAGGAGAAACGCGAGGCGCTGGCCGACAAGCTCGACCGGCTGAAGGCGCTGTGGAAGCTCGATCACTCGAACTTCGCCGACGTCTCGGAGAAACAGGCGGGGCTGACCCCGGTCAAGGTTGTCGAGCAGTTCACCAGAGACGCCATCGCCGACGCCGACGAGCGGTTCGGCCTCGTCGAGGACGATATCGTCATGTTCCGGGACGCCTCCGGCGCGGGCCGGTCGACCGCCCAGCAGTTGGCCGACATCGATCCCGAGATCGTCCTCCGGAACGGCAACCTCTCGGACGTGGCTGACCAGGTGCTGTTCGACAACGACATCCCCGTCGCGCCAGCGGAGATGGTCTCCGTCCAGGAGGTTGACGAACTGGCCGTCGCCCGCGAGAGCGAGATCGAGGCCGCAATCGAAGACTGGGAGGGGCGGGCCGCCGACCGCCGGAAGGAACAGAACGCCGAGATGGTCGACCAGATCATCAGCGAACACCGTGCCGACCGGCCGACGAGCGAGAACTGACCATCACCTGAGTCCTCGGTAGTCGGGGGAACGCGCCTGTTCGATTCCGCGACCGAGTGACGCGCTGTCCCGCAGTAATTGATCGTATCTGAACGATTATGCTGTCCGGGATCGTATCACATGCATGGACGCCCAGTGTCGTATGTTAGAAGTGGCGCTGGACACGCTTGACGACGTTTTCTACGTCTACGACGCGGACGGACGGCTCGCCTACTGGAACGCGCGACTGAATGCCCTGTTTGCCCTGACGGACGCGGAGTTATCTGGGATGGCCCCGACAGAGTTCTTCGTTGAGGCCGACCGGCCGTCCGTCGAGGCGGCTATCGCCGAGGTGTTCGAGTCCGGCCAGACTGCGGTCGAGGCGCGGGCCGAGACGACAGAGGGCCCGGTGACGTTCGAACTCAGCGGCCGGCTCCTCACTGACGACGACGGCACAGTGCTGGGGTTCAGCGGCACCGGCCGCGACGTGACCGAGCGCCGCGAACAGGCGTGGCATCTCCAGCGACAGAACGAGCGGCTGACGGAGTTCGCCGACCTCCTGGCACACGATCTCCGAACGCCCCTTGCCGTCACGAGCGGCCACCTCGAACTGGCCGCCCGGGAGATGTCGCCCGAGCACATCGAGAGCGCCAGAGACGGACTACAACGGCTGGAGGCGATTATCGACGACTTGCGGACCGCGACCAAGGAGGGGACGCTGGCGACCAAGAAAACGACGGTCGATATCGCCGACGTGGCAGCGACCGCGTGGAGCCACGTCGAGACAGACGCAGCGACGCTTGAGCAGTCGCCGTCGATACTGGTCCAGGGCGACGAGAACCGGCTGTTGCGCCTGTTCGAGAACGTCTTCGCAAATGCCGTGACACACGGTCCTGTAGCCGGCGAAGGGAGTGAAGGCGGCGACCGACCACAGCTGACGGTTCGCGTCGAAGCGACGCCAGAGGGGTTCGCAATCGAGGACGACGGCCGGGGTATCGACGCCGAGGACCGCGAGTGGGTGTTCGAACCGGGCGCGTCGCGGGCGACCGGGGGGACCGGATTCGGGCTCTACATCGTCAGGACAATCGCCGAGGCCCACGGCTGGACGGTACGCGTCACAGAAAGCGACGAGGGCGGCGCGCGGTTCGAGTTCGACGTCGACGCGGACACCGCCTGTTAGTTGTGGCCGGTCGTCAGGGCATTCCGCCGCCGCCCATACCGCCACCGCCCATGCCGCCCATGCCACCGCCGCCGAGTCCGAACGCGCCGAGCAAGCTCGTGACGAGGCCGTAGACGACCAGCCCGAGGCCGCCGACGACCAGGGCGATGCCGGCGGCGACGATGGGTGCCTGCCACGCGACCAGACCGATGCCGGCGAGCAACACGACGATGCCGCCGATGCCAACCGCACCGAGTTTATCGAGCATACCCGTGTTGGTCCAGCGGGCGGACAAAAGCCCGTCGGTCAGTGCTCGAACCCGGTGTCGACGTTCTGTGCCGCCGCGACCATCTCGGCGATGGTGTCCTGCCGGCGAAGCAGCCGCATCGTGTCGCCCTCGACGTCGAAGGTTCCGTCCATCGCGGCGGCGGAGATGTCCAGATCGCCCTGCAACATCGTGACCCACTCGCTGTAGGGGCCGCGGAACGCGAAGTCGTACTCGGGGTCCGCGGTCGTCCCGGCGGCGGTACAGACGCCGTCCTCGATGACGACCGAGAACTGTATCGGCTCGCCGGTGTAGGCGTCGTCGGCGCGGATTTCGAAACAGAACACGGCGGTGAAGCCGTCGGCGCTGTCAGCGAACGCGGCCCGCTCGTTGATCCGGTCGCGCCACGCAGCGGCCCAGTCATCGGCCTCGGTCGGGAGCATCACCGTCATTGGCAGGCGATATGCGAGGGGGGCTTTTCTGTGTTGTCCTCCGATATTACGCCCGCGCCCGGCCGACGATCACGACAGCGGCGAGCAACAGACCGCCCCCGACCAGGAACCAGGGGCCGACCCGCTCGCCGAGCAGGGCCGCGCCGAGCGCGGTCCCGACCAGCGGCTGGGCGACGAACAGCACCGAGACGGTGCCGGCGTCGACGTACTCCAGGCCCTTGTACCAGAGGTACCACGCCGCCGCGGTGGCGAACACGCCGAGATACGCGACCGCGCCGAACACCGCGGGGTCCGTCGGCAGTGACCCGACCGAGCGGCCGAGGAACCACAGTTCACCAGCCGAAAGCAAGGCGAGCATCGGCGTCGCCGCGACGGTGGCGTAGGTGGCGGTCTCCAGCGCGGAGAACCGCGACACGAGGGGCTTCCCCCAGACAGTGTAGGCGGCCCACGTCACGCTCGCACCCAGCAGGGCGAGCACGCCAACGGGGTCGAGGCTCCCGTCGAGCCCGCTGTCTGCGACGACGAGCACCGTGCCGACGGTGGCGAGGGCGACAGCGCCGGCCTTCGCGCGGGTGAGCCGCTCGTCGACGACGACGGCGGCCAACAGGAGCGCGGCGACCGGCGTTGCGACGGTGAGCAGCGATCCCTGGCTGGCGGTCGTCAGATCGGTTCCGACGAACTGCGTGACGATGGTCGCAGTCACCAGCGCGCCGAGGCCGACGAACCCGCGCCAGTCGCTCCGGGTCGGAGAGCGAGTGGCCACCGTGGATTTGACGACGGCACCCAGCAACACCGCCCCGATGGCGACGCGGAGAAACCCCAGCGTGACGGGCGGAATCGCCCCGAACCCCCACTTGCTCACGACGTACATGCCACCCCAAAGGGCCGCGGCCAGGAGCGGCGCGATCACGCCGAATGTTCGGTCCATCCGACTCATCGTGGTCTGTCAGTCGCGGCTGCTCCGCAGTAGAGAGATAGCACAGTACTCATCGATAGCATACAGTTGATTCGGAACTGGAACGGCGGCGGTATCAGCGCCGCGATTCGCCGCCAAGATACAGCCGGGACACCTCGGGGTCGTCGAGCAGCGAGTCGGCCTCGCCCTCGAACTTGACCGTCCCCTGGTCGAGGACGAACCCGCGGTCGGAGATGCCCAGCCCCTCGCGGGCGTTCTGCTCGACCATGAGGATCGACGTGCCGAGTTCGTTGACCGTCTCCACGTCGTCGAACACCTCTTTCGCGGTGTTCGGTGCGAGCCCAGCGCTTGGCTCGTCGATGAGCAACACGTCGGGCTCCATCACGAGCGCGCGGGCGAACGCCAGCACCTGCCGCTGGCCGCCCGAGAGCGTCTTCGCGTTCGCGGTTCGCTTGTCGTCGAGGATGGGGAACCGGTCGTACAGTTCGGCGACGACCTCGTCGAGGCCGCCATCGCGGGCGACCCCGCCCATCCGGAGGTTCTCATCGATGGTCAGCGAGCCAAAGACGTTCTCGGTCTGTGGGACGTAGCCGACGCCGATTCGGACGATGTCCTCGGGGGCCATCCCACCGATCTCGCGGTCGCCAAGGCGGATCGAGCCGGTCCAGGGTGCCAGCATGCCGAACACCGTTTTGAGAACGGTGGACTTGCCGGCCCCGTTCGGGCCGACGAGACAGGCGATCTCGCCCTCGCCGAG
Source organism: Haloarcula sp. HT12 (assembly GCF_055271655.1). Taxonomy (NCBI): domain Archaea; kingdom Methanobacteriati; phylum Methanobacteriota; class Halobacteria; order Halobacteriales; family Haloarculaceae; genus Haloarcula; species Haloarcula sp. HT12. The sequence continues at coordinate 428,103 of NZ_JBUXKW010000002.1, read as the reverse complement.
CGTCAGCGAGAGGTCCTCAAGCACCTGCACCTCGCCGTAGCCGCTGTCGACGCCGTCGACGGTGAGGATCGGGTCGGTCATTCCGACGGCCCTCCCAGGTAGGCGTCGATGACGCGCTCGTCGCTCCGGACCGCCTCGGGCGGCCCCTCGACGAGGACACTCCCCTGATTGAGGACGATGATCGGGTCGGCCAGCCGCATGATGAAGTTCATGTCGTGTTCGATGATGAGGAAGGTGATCCCCTCCTCGTTGAGTTCCTCGATGAACCCGGCCAGTTTGTCGGCCAACACGGGGTTGACGCCAGCGACGGGCTCGTCCAGCAGGAGCAGGTCGGGCTCGGCCATCATCCCGCGGGCCAGTTCGACCAGTTTCATCTGCCCGCCGGAGAGATCCGTCGCGGGCTGGGTGGCCAGGTCGCCGATTTCGAACCGTTCGAGCATCTCCTGGGCCTGTTCCAGCGAGCGCCGTTCCTCCTGCTCGACGGTGTCAGGCGAGGTGAACAGCGGAATGATCGACTCGCCGGTCTGGTCGTGTGGTCCCACCAGCAGCGCCTCCCGGACGGTCATCCCCTCCGGCTTGCGCGGCGTCTGGAACGTCCGGATCATCCCCTGGTCGGCGATCTGGTGCGGCTTCTGCCCGGTCACGTCGACGCCGTTGACCGCGACGGAGCCGCCGTCGGGCTCGTAGAAGCCCGAAACGAGGTTGAACAGCGTCGACTTGCCGGCCCCGTTGGGACCGATGAGGCCAGTTATCGTGCCGCGTTCGACCTCGATGGACGCGTCGTCCGTCGCCACGAGGCCGCCGAAGCGCTTCTCAAGCCCCTCCGCGCGGAGGACGGGGTCGTCCTTCCCGAGGACGGGGCCGTCGGAGACGAGCGACTGCTCACTCATCGCGACCACCGCCCAGCGAGTCGGGCCAGATGAGTTCGCGCTCCGGCGGGAGGATTCCCTCCGGGCGCAGCCTGACAATAAAGATGATCAGCAGCCCGACCAGCATGAGCCGCAGCGGTGCGGCACCGATTGGCAACGCGCCGGTGTCGGTCATGAAGCGCGTCCCCTGCTGGATGGCGACGATGGTGAACCCGCCCAGCATCGCGCCGCGGTCGCTGCCGGTGCCCCCGAGGATGACGGCGACCCAGACGTAGAACGTCGTGATCGGCTGGAGGTCCTGCGGGCTGACGAACAACACGAGATGGGAGTAGAACACGCCCGCGAGGGCCATGATGAGGCTCCCAATGACGAAAGCCTGCATCTTGAACGCGAACGTGTTCTTGCCAAGCGTCTCCGCGAGGTCCTCGTCGGTCCGGATCGTCCGCAGGACGCGCCCCCACGGCGACTGGTGGATGCGACGGAGGAACAGGTAGACAGCTGCGACGATTACCGTGACGAGCACGACGTTCAGCGCGCTGGTGACGACCGACTGGCTCACGTTGAACAGCGGCGTCCCGCCCGCGTAGAAGACGTACGGGTAGGTCAGGTCGCCGAGCACGGGCCAGTCGGAGAAAAACAACGGGATGCCGGTCAGTCCGGCGCTGCCTGCCGTCCACTGTGATTCGTTGAGGATGAAGATACGCACGACCTCTGCGAGCCCGAGCGACGCGATTGCGAGGTAGTCGTCGCGGAGTTTCAGCGTCGGATAGCCGATGATGACCGCGAGCACTGCGGCGAGGGCGAGGCCGCCAAACAGCGCGACGACGGGACTGACGCCGCCGGAGATCGGCGAGCCGGACGCCGTCAGCAGCGCGGTCCCGTACGCGCCGAGGCCGAAGAAGGCCGCGACGCTGAAGTTGATCATGCCGCCGTACCCCCACTGGACGTTCAGCCCCATCGAGAGGAGCATGTACATCGCCGACAGCCCGACGAGATACAGTAGGTACGCCGGGGCGAGGAAGCCGGTGATGACCGCCACGAGCAGGAGCGCGGCGAGCACGCCCAGCAGTCCCGCGACACCCTTCTCCCGGGGCGAGTACGTCCCGACATCGAGTGCACTCATGTCATATCACCCGCGATGCCGCGGGGCCTGACAAGCAGGACCGCGACCATGATGACGAAGGCGACAGCCGGGGCGTAGGCGGTTCCGATCGGAAGGCCGACATCGCTGAGCAACGGCGTCAGTTCGTGGAGCATCCCGATGAGGAGCCCACCGAGCATCGCGCCGTACACCGAGCCGATGCCGCCGAGGATAACCGCGGCGAACACGACCAGCAGGATTTCGAAACCGATGCGCGGGTCGAGCTGGCTATACAGCGCAAGGAAGACGCCGCCAGCGGCGGCCAGGGCGCTACCGACTACCCACATCACGAGAATGACGCGGTCGGTTCGGATGCCGCTCACGCGTGCGAGGTCGGGGTTGTCGGCCGTCGCGCGCATCTTCCGCCCCAGCGTCGTCCGCTGGAGCAGCAGGTGGAGGGCGACCACGAGCACCGTCGCGCTGACGATGATCGCGACGTCGCGCTGTGTCACGGCGACGCCGAGGGACTCCCGCAACACCGGAATCGGTCCGCTACGGCGGATGTCGTACTGGAGGAAGTCCGTGCCGAAGGTTCCCTGTAACACCGCGCGGTAGACGAACGCCACGCCGATACTCGTGATGAGTAGCCCGATCGAGTCCGTATCGAGGGGCTTGTACACGAAGATGTGGGTCAGCACAGCGACGACGGCCGCAATCGCCATTCCGACTGCCAGGGACAGGAAGAACCCGATCGGGAGACCGAGAACGGTGCCACCGAGACCGCCCAACACGCCGAACGCGACGAACGCCCCGTAGGCACCCAGGGTCATCGTATCGCCGTGTGCGAAGTTCGCGAAATCGGCGATGCTGTAGACCAGCGAGAGCCCGATACTCCCGAGGATGATGATACTACTGAAAACGAGCCCGTTTGCCAGGTACTGTAATATCTGCGCCATTGGTGAAAATGGGAAGGGTAGCGGCCGCCTTAGCCCTCGATGAAGCCGCCGGATTCGTACGCGTGGTCCACGACTTCGAACACCTGTAGCAACCCAACCGGATCACCGTTCTCGTCGAGGTCGATGGGGCCGCTCACCCCAGTGTAGTCCACGTCGGACGGCGAGCCACCGTTCGCCAGAATCTCGTGTGCCTCCTCGTAGGTGGTCGCTTCCTCGCCTTCGGGCCGAGTCACGTCCCGGACGACCTCCATGAGCGCCGAGCCAGTGAACTCGTCCGCGGCCTCGATGGCGAGCGCGCTGACCACCACTGCGTCGTAGGCGTACGCCGACCACGACGTGGGTTCCTCGCCGAAGCGGTCCTCGAACTCCGAGACGAACGCCTGGTAGTTCTCGGCGTCCTGTGGAACACTCGGGACCACGGCTTTCATCCCGTCGAGACTGCCCTCGGGGGCCGATTCGAGGACTTTCGGGCCTTTGACGCTGTCGCCACCGTACCAGGCGGCCTGGTCGGTGACACCCAGGTCGAACGCCTCCTGGGACATCGTCGCGAACTCCGGCTGGTAGGTGATGAACACCCACGCGTCGGCGTCGGTGTTTGACATCGAGGAGATGGTGCTGCTGTAGGAGGACTGGCCCTGGTCGTGGGGTTCGTTGTAGACGATTTCCCCGTCGAAGGAATCGAGGAAGGCCTCGCCGACGGACTGCCCGTAATCGTTGTTAATCCAGGCCAGCGCGGCGGACTCGTGGCCGTCTTCTTCGAGAAGCGTGGAGATCGCCTCCGCCTGTGCCTTGCCGGCCGGCGGCATCCGGAGCAGGTCCGGGAAGTTCGTCAGGTTCGGGCTGGTGCTGTTCTGGCTGATCTGGACGACGTCCGTGTTCTGGACAACGCTCTCGTGGATAGCCGTGCTGACACCGCTGCCGACGGTCCCGATGAGCAGCGGGACCTCCTCCTGGTTGACCAGGGTCTGGGCCGCGCTGACCCCGCCCTGACTCGTGCTCTGGTCGTCCTGCTGTGAGATCTCCAGTTCGCCGCCGCTGACGCCGACGGCGTTGACGTCGTCGAGCGCGATCTCCTTGCCGCGCTGGTTCCGCTGCCCGAACGCGGAAAGCGAGCCGGAAAGGCTGTCCACCATCCCGATGGTGTAGGTTTCGGAGCCCGAATCCGTCGAGGCCTCCGTCGATCCGCCGTCACCACCGTCCCCATCGTCACCGTCGCCCCCGTCACTGTCTTCAGGAGCACCGCCAGAACAGCCGGCGAGGCCGACGAGTCCGGCGCTGGCAGCGGCTTTGATTACGGTTCGCCTGTCAATCGAACGCGTGTCATGGTCGTTCATGGTATTCTGATAGCCTTTTTCGTAAGTCCCTGTATAACCGTGTCCCCGTCCATGGTAGGTGCCACGTTCTGGCCGGGATACGGGAAGCCGAGAATTAATACTTCTGAAACGCGTTTCCCGCACAGCGTATCCCTACAGCCACGAACTGCCGGTAGTTCACCGGACCCACGTACGAGTAGGAACCGACGCGCATCGTACCCGATTGCTCCGTCGACTGCTCCCTTTTGTGGAACGGGTACGTGTGCGCGGTTGACAGGCCCCGTCGTTCTGACGGCGACCCGTCGCCCCGATGGCGGCCACACCATCGGCGCACGTGCCGAAGTGACCCGTCCGACCGTCTCGGGCACGGCAAGCACACGAGTTCCCGAGGCGACGACGATAGGCTCGGGAGCTTCACCCCCACTTGATTTCAACTGACTCAGGGCGGTTTTTTTGGTAGGGGGTGCGTTTAGGCTGATATGGTGGCGTAGATTCGATAATGATTCCGCCGATAGCGAACAACTTCGTCGCCGGGGAGACAGCGCCGGGGGCGCTCGACCACGTCGCTTCGCTCAACGACGACGATGTCAAGGGCATCTTGAATCTGTTAGGCGAACACTACGACGAGCGCCAGCCCGCCGACGAGGACGCCGATCAGTACATCGAGCTAGTCAGAGAGATCGACAGAAGCGGCCTCGACTGCTGTATCTCGGTCAAGCCCTCCCAGATCGGCCTCGACGTGGGCGACGACGTGTTCGTCGAGAACCTCGAACGGATCGTCGCGGCGGGCGACGAGCACGGCGTCTTCGTCTGGGTCGACATGGAGGACTACACCACGACCGACGTGACCCTCGACGCGTACGAGCGACTCGTTACGGAACACGAGGGGGGCGTCGGCGTCTGTACGCAGGCGAACCTCAAGCGCACGCCGGAGGACCTCGAGCGGCTCGCGCCCCTCCCCGGCAAGGTCCGACTCGTCAAGGGGGCCTACTCCGAGCCCAAAGAGGTCTCCTACAAGAAGAAAGAGCGCGTCAACGAAGCCTACCGGGACTGTCTCGAACTGATGTTCGAGGAGTTCGAAGGCGGCGTCGCCGTCGGCAGCCACGATCCGGCGATGATAGACTACGCGAAGGAGTTACACGACGAGTACGGCACTGACTACGAGGTACAGATGCTGATGGGCGTCCGCGACGACGCCCAACGCGAACTCGCCGCGGAAGGCGTCCCCATGTGGCAGTACATCCCCTACGGCGACAAGTGGTTCTCCTACTTCTACCGACGTGTCCGCGAGCGCAAAGAGAACGCGCTGTTTGCCGTTCGGGCCGTCCTGAGCTAGGAGTCCGGATCGAGCAGTTTCGCCTCGGCCTTCCGGAGATGTTCCAGTAGCGTCGTCTTCGAAACGCCGAGCTCCGACGCGAGTTCGCGCGTCGAGATGCCCCGCGGCCACGCGTAGTAGTCCTCCTGTCGAGCGAGCTCGAACGCCTCGCGCTGGCTGTCCGAGAGCCGGTCCATGCGCCGGAGCTGTTTCGGGTTGCCGCCGCCGGCGGACGTTATCCGGGTGACCTCGATATCGGCCGACTGCTCCTCGCGGATCTCTTCGAGAAGCGACTCGGCTTCGTCGCGGGAGTCCGGGAAGAACACGGGCCAGTGCTCGCGCCCGTGACGGACGCGAACCGGATCGTTGTGGATGAAGCCACGCGAGAGGAGGCTGTCGCTGATGGTGTTGTCCGGGTCGTACTCGACGAACAGCTCACGGGTCGTGTTCCCCGGTGAAGAGCCTGTCCCGGTGGCGCCGTGGCGCTCGCGCAGTTCCAGGACCGAATCGGTCAGCGACGAGTCACGGGTCGCGTCGATGAGGTCCTCGACATCGCTAATGCTGTCGGCATAGGCCGTAAACAGGCCTTTCACGCTGCCGTTCTGTGTGTTGTACACGCCGTGAGCCAACAGACCGGCCGCCGTCTTGTCGGTGACTTCGAGCGTCCAGCAGTCGGGGTGCCAGATGCTCAGCGTCAGTTGGAGTCCGCCGTCTTCTAATTGTGCTTCACTCATACTGAGCGCCCTCCGTATGAAGGGGTGCTAAAGGTAGTCACGATATGGACGCAAATAAAGGTGCGGTTCATAAGGGGAACACCGACCATGGTAGGCAATGCCGATTTTCGATGGCACATCAGGCCATGGTGAACAGCAGCCGACCCCCCTGACCATGGACGGTGGAACATATTGGTGGGGGACGCGTACAGTACATACCATGAGTACAGACGACTCACGACGACACTACATCGACGGTGACTGGACCACAGGCACCGGCGACGAAACGTTCACGAGCCAGAACCCGGCAACCGGTGAGGCGCTCGCCTCGTTCCACCGGGGAACCGAGGCCGACGTCGACCAAGCGCTGGCCGCGGCGGAGGACGCCTACGACGAGTGGCGCTCGCTCTCGCACATCGACCGCGCGGAGTACCTCTGGGACATCTACCACGAGCTGCGTGACCGCCACGAGGAACTCGGGGAGATCGTCACCATGGAGTGTGGCAAGGAGATCAGCGAAGGGCTGGCCGACGTGACCGAGTCCTGGCACATGGTCGAGTGGGCCGCCGGCAACGCCCGCCACCCCCACGGCGACGTGGTCCCCTCCGAGATCGCCAGCAAGGACGCCTACATGCGGCGCAAGCCGAAAGGCGTCGTCGGCTGTATCACCCCCTGGAACTTCCCGGTCGCCATCCCGTTCTGGCACCTCGCGGTGACGCTGGTCGAGGGCAACACCGTCGTCTGGAAGCCCGCCGAACAGACCCCGTGGTGTGCCCACATCATCGCCGAGATGTTCGAGGACTCGGGCATCCCGGACGGCGTGTTCAACCTCGTGCAGGGGTACGGCGACGCCGGCAACGCCATCGTTGAGGACGACCGCGTCGAGACGGTCCTCTTTACCGGCAGTGCCGAAGTCGGCCACAAGATCGCCTCCAAGGTCGGCGGCCAGCCCGGCAAGATCGCCGCCTGCGAGATGGGCGGGAAGAACGCCGTCGTCATCACGGAGGAAGCCGACCTCGACATCGCCGTCCACTCGGCCGTGATGTCAAGCTTCAAGACGACCGGCCAGCGCTGTGTCTCCTCGGAACGACTCATCGTCCACGAGGACCTCTACGACGAGTTCAAGGAGCGGTTCGTCGACGTCGCATCGGACATCGCCGTCGGCGACCCGCTGGAGGAAGACACCTTCATGGGCCCGCTCATCGAGGCCGATCAGGTCGAGAAGTTCAAACGCTACAACGACCTCGCCCGCGAGGAGGGCGCGAACGTGCTCGTCGACCGTGCCGACCTCGGTGCCGAGGAGATCCCCAACGGCCACGAAGAGGGCCACTGGGTCGGCCCGTTCGTCTACGAGATCGACTACGACGAAGACCTACGTTGCATCAACGAGGAAGTGTTCGGTCCTCACGTCGCTCTGCTTGAGTACTCCGGAGACTTCGACGAGGCGCTGGAGATGCACAACAGCGTCGACTACGGCCTCGCCGGCGCGATCATCTCCGAGGACTACCGCCAGATCAACCGGTTCCGCGACGAGGCCGAGATCGGCCTCGCCTACGGGAACCTCCCGTGTATCGGCGCGGAGGTCCACCTGCCCTTCGGCGGCGTCAAGAAGTCCGGCAACGGCCTCCCGAGCGGCCGCGAGGTCATCGAGGCCGTCACTGAGCGCACCGCCTGGACGCTGAACAACTCCAAGGACATCGAGATGGCACAGGGCCTCTCGGCGGACATCATCACCGATGAGTAAGTCGGTCCAACCGCCGGAGATCGGCTCCGTCTGTCCGCGCTGTCGCGGCGAGACGACGACGGCGAAAGGCATCGAGACCTGCACCGACTGCTCGTGGGTCGGCTGTCTCGGCGCTGACTGACACTACTGGCTGTCCTTATTGCAGGATATTCGCCACCCCGGGTGGCGAACTGCTTCACGTACAGCCGACTGTACGGGCGCTCGCCGTTACGACTTTTCTGTACGGCCCCAACGTCTGTCCCACACCGTGTCGGGGGCCACGGACCGCGTTTGCGGTCCAACTTTTCCAAACCTTAAACCTCTCCCCGTCGAAGTACCGTCTATGAGCGACAACGACAGCAGAAAGAACCTGCGGATGCCGGAAGAGGACGAGGTGTTCGCCGTCGTCATGGACATGCTTGGCGCGAACCGCGTCAAGGTACGCTGTATGGACGGCGTCGAGCGCACAGCCCGGATTCCGGGCAAGATGCAAAAGCGGATCTGGATACGCGAAGACGACGTGGTGCTCGTCGAGCCCTGGGACTGGCAAGACGAGAAAGCCGACATCACGTGGCGCTACGAGAAACAGGACGCCGACCAGCTACGCGAGGAGGGACACATCCAGGAGTAGCCTGAGATGTATCTGGCCGCGGGCTCGACGGAGGCAAAAGCGTGACCGAGGGGCAGTTCGGCCTGCTCGACACGGACGACGTTGACTCGCCGGGCGACGAGTGGGAGGAAGTCGACGTCTCCGATACAGAGGCCGACAAAATCGCCCGCAAGCGGGACCGCGAGTTCAGCGAGTTCCGCGAGCGCATCAAGGACGCCGACCAGTTCAAAGTCGAGGCCAGCGTCTTCGACGACGCCACCTACGGCGCGCTGTACAAGCTCGTCCAGGACGGCCACATCGACGCTTTCGGCGGGCCGATTTCGACTGGCAAGGAAGCGAACGTCTACACCGCTCTCTCTGGCGACAAGGAGGTCGCCGTCAAGGTGTACCGCATCAACGCCTCCGATTTCAAGGACATGCGGAGCTATCTCGACGGCGACCCCCGGTTCGAGGGCATCGGTTCGGACAAGAAGAAGGTCGTCACCGCGTGGGTCCGCAAGGAATCGTCGAACCTCAAGCGCGCCCGGCGGGCCGGCGTCCGGACGCCCGAACCCATCGCCGTCGAGCGGAACGTCCTCGTGATGGAGTATCTCGGAACCGAGGAGGGCCGGAGCAAGCGCCTCAGTGAGGTCCACATCGAGAACCCCGAAACCGCCTACGAAGTCGTCAAGGAGTACACCCGCCGGCTGTACGACGCCGGCCTCGTCCACGGCGACCTCTCCGAGTACAACATCGTCTTCCACGAGGGGCAGTTATACATCATCGACCTCGGCCAGGCGGTGACCATCCACCATCCCAACGCCGACGACTTCCTGGAACGGGACTGTCGCAACGTCGCGAACTTCTTCGCCCGGCAGGGCGTCGACGCCACGCCGGCGGAACTGCTCGCGTACGTCAAGGAGTACGCGACGCCGAAGGACACGGACGACACCGCCCCGGGGAGCGACGACGACGCCGTCCCGCAGGGGACGCCGGCCGACCGCCGTGACGAGGAGTAGTCACCCGCTTTCTGTTCGCAACGAGAGAGAATATATCGCCGCGGCGATAAATGATCGGAGGCATTGGCAGTCATGCCGTAATCCTCTGCAAGCAAACCGAAGTACAGCGCTCCTATTACTCGGTTTATCACAAACTCGTTTTGGAGTGAAAACCGCAGTGCGTAATGCATTAGATAACGTATAACTCAGCATGTATGACCTATCACAGCGGCCCCTCTGTCGCTGGCCTGTCCGGGGTGGGGACGGCTGATGGACAGTCGCCCATCTGACAGTAGTCCGGACCAGCAGACAGCACACACCGGCGACTCGGTTTCTGACCGGCTTATCGAGGGACTGTCCTCGCATGCAGTGTTCATGCTCGACGCTGATGGCACCATCACGACCTGGCCCGACCCGGCAGCGGCGCTGTACGGCTACGACCGGGGCACGACAGTCGGCCACCACGTCGACATGTTGTTTGCCGACCCCGAGGACCTGGAGACGACCGTGGAATCACTGCTGACGGAGGCGACGGACGGCCCCATCGAGACACAGCACTGGCACCGGCAGGCTGACGGGTCGGTGTTCCGGGCGACCCTCTCGCTCTCGCCGCTCGGGGACGGGGACCCGGAGGGGTTCGTCGCGGTCAGCCAGGACACGACCGAGAAACACCAGTACGACAAGATGCTCGAACGCCAGAACGACCGGCTCAAGGAGTTCACCGATATCCTCGCCCACGACCTGAAGAGTCCGCTCAGCGTCATCTCCTCACGAGTGGAACTGGCCCGCGAAACCGGTGACGAGGAACACCTCGACGCGCTCGAAGAGACGAGCGACAGGATGGCCCGCCTCGTCGACGATCTGCTCTCTGTCGCCAAGCAGGGTAACGTCGTCACCGACCCGGGGACGACGAACGTCAAGGACGTCGTCGACACCGCCTGGGAGGGGGCCGGCGAAACAACCGAGCGAGCCACGCTCCACTACGATCACGTCGGCTCGGTGAGCGCCGACGCCGACCGCCTCATCGAACTGTTCGAGAACCTCTTTCAGAACAGCGTTCGACACGGCGACGGCGCTGTTATCGTCCGCGTCGGCCCGCTGGACCACGGCTTCTACGTCGAGGACGACGGTCCCGGCATCCCGACCGATATCAAAGACGACGTGTTCGACCACGGCTTCACCACAGACGAGGACGGCAGCGGCTACGGGCTCTCGATCGTCCGGACCATCGCGGGCGCCCACGGCTGGGACATCCGCGTCGCCGACAGCGACGCGGGCGGGGCACGGTTCGAAATCACCGGCGTCGAGTTTCTGGACTGATGGCGCTTCCGTCGACGGAAACGCTCCACAGTTGTCAGCCGTTCGACTGCCGAAGTTTTAAACAGGCAGAACCTCCTACGGGGTAGTATACTTATGCAACACGTGAAGATTCCGCAGGACCGTATCGGTGTGCTGATCGGCGAAGGAGGTGAGACCATGCGCGAGATCGAGGAGCGCGCAGAGGTCCGGCTGGATATCGATTCCGAGGACGGCACGGTGAAAGTCGAGTCCGTCGGCGACCCCGTGACGGCGCTGAAAGGCCCCGACATCGTGAAGGCCATCGGCCGCGGGTTCGCGCCCGACGACGCGCTGGCGCTGCTTGACGACGACATGATGATGTTCGAACTCATCGACATCGAGGCCGCCTCCCGCAACAAGAACGACTTCCGCCGCCAGAAGGGCCGTCTCATCGGCGAGGGCGGTCGGACGCGGGAACTCATGCAGGAACTCTCCGGCGCGGCCGTGGTCATCTATGGGTCGACGCTTGGCATCATCGGCGGCCCGGAACAGGTCGACGCCGTACGGGAGGCCGCCGAGATGATTCTGGACGGTGCGCCGCATGGCTCCGTCTATTCGTTCCTCGAACGCAAGCACAACGAGATGAAACACAAGGGCCTCGAATACCACCAGTTCACCGGGTAACTCCGGCAATTCGATGTTTGGCTGGCATTGATGCGACACGGCGACAGCACAGACGCAAACGGTCGCTGCTGACTCCCGCCAGGGCCACCACACCGTTTTCCCGGGACACGCTTTAGGGGACAGTATGCCGACTATCGCCGACACGCACATCGTCAACCGCGAGCGCGTCCAGCCGACCCACGCCAACAACTACAACAGCGCCCACGGCGGAATCGTCATGAAGTGGATGGACGAGATCGGGGCGATGTCGGCCATGCGGGCCGCCCGAGAGTCCTGTGTGACCGCCCAGATGTCAAGCGTCGACTTCGAGCGCCCCATCCCCATCGGCGACACTGCCCTCATCGACTCCTATGCCTACGCCACCGGCCGAACCAGCGTCCGGGTCCGCATCGAGGTCGCGCGCGAGGATCCACACACCGGTGAAACCGAGGAGACGACGAGCGCCTACGCCACCTTCGTCGCCGTCGACGACGGGAAACCGACGCCCGTTCCCGACCTGACCGCCGAGAGCGAGGAGTGCAAGCAGTTGCGCGAGACGGCGCTCGCCGAGGAACCGAAGCGGTAGCGGAGGTTGTCCGTGGAGAAAGCCCAGGCCGGATTGGTCTCACGGACTCACTGGCAGCCCCGGAGATGGAACTCCACGATAGAGAACTCAGTCCTGTCGCTGGACGATAGATAAGTGAATGACCAGTCCGAGAATACCCAAGAATCCCAAAGCGAAACCACGGAGTTGCGGATTGGAGAATCCCTGTTTCTCCGAATCGGAATACACGTAGTAGCCGACAGTCGGCCAAAATACAAGCAAGTACAGACCGAATCGAATCAACAGACCGTTGTAAGCGGTTAGGAGACTCATTTTCCTCTCACCTCATCGACACGGGAGACCATATCGAGACTATTGGTCAGGCATTAGAAATGTCTATTGGCGTATTTTTCAACTATTTAGTCGTCGTCAGCGGTGTACGCGCCGCCCCGGCGTTTGATACGTGCCACGACAAGCCGCTGGTCGTCCTGCCGGAAACTCACGGACAGTCGAATCTCTCCGATGCGTATCTTCTTGTATGAACTGTTCTGGAGCGGTTCTCCGTAGTCCGGCGGGTCGCGCCACGGCGAGAGGACGATTTCATCGAGCTTGTCGAGTATCCGGTCTTGGTCGGCGGGGGACAGTCCGTCGAGGTCGCTTTCGGCTGTCGAGGAGAGTTCCCACGTCCACCCCTCATCACTCATCGCTCGTGCCGAACCGCTCGCGGGCCTCCTCGGCACTCGTCGTCCGTCCCTCGCGGATGTCTGCCTCTGCTTCGAGGAGCGCGACAAGTTCGTCGCGGTCAAACGTCGGGAACTCGACGGCGTCCCGAAGCGTGTACCGGATGAACTCACTCCGACTGTTGAATCCGCGTCCCTGCCACGTGTCGTCTATCTGTTCGAGGAACGACTCGGTGACTTTGAAATTCACCGTGGCGATGTCATCTCCGTCGCCGTCACTTGTGTCGGCTTCAGACATACGGACGTAATACGCTGGTCTTACCAATAGTCATTTCGGCGGAACCCCATTCGCCACGTAATCACCGTGGAAAGCCGCATTGAGAGGTGTTATCTTACACTCCAGACGACACTTCGCTCAGTTACCTGCGAGCGCGAATTAGTAAAATACGTGGTGTGGATGCAAGGAATATACGGAGTAAAGTGCTTAGGCTGGAATTTGAACCGGAAAAAGACTCTCACCCGTCGTCTTCCAGGGATTCAAATACCGTGTCCGGCTTTCCACGCGCGACGGACCGTCGTTTTCACTCTGGGTCAGTCGCTTGGAAAAAGCCTAGGCCGGAATTTGAACCGGAGCCAGACGGTCGCCTTCCCGCTGTCGGCGCTGCGACTGGCAGGGATTCAAATTCCGCTACCGGTACACACGCTCCAGGGAAGCGCGGAGATGAAACTCCGCGCAGTTTGTTCGCGTTAGAAGCCTAGGCCGGAATTTGAACCAGAGGAAGACTTCCGCTGGTCGTCTTCCAGGAATTCAAATCCCGGTGACGGTCTCCCGACCACAGCAGTTGCTCGGCGACGGAGTGCCTCGCAGAAGTGTGGTCGGGAAGAGCCTAGGCCGGAATTTGAATCCGGGGTCTCGTCCTTACCAAGGACGCGCTTTACCGCTAAGCTACCCAGGCACGCATCAGTGTGTATCCGGCAATTGTCTAAAGTCGTTTCGATTCAGGGCCGGTGTGTCGGTTAGTATCAGTGGTCGGCAGCGGCCTCGGTCCCGTCGCCGGATGGCTGTTCGGCACCCGCACGGGCCCGAAGCGCGTCGGCGACATCCTCACCGAGCAACTCGGCGTTCGACGGGAGGCCGTCGACGGCCAGTTCGGTCGTGTACTCCCGAAGCGTCGGGGTCGGTCGGATACCGGCGGCGGTGACGCCGGCGACGACGGCGAGTTCCAGAATGTCGGTTTCGAGCGCGGTGTCGGGGCTCTGGTCGTTGGTCGTCTGACGGACCGTCTGATCGTGGCCGAAGGAGCGGACGACGGCGACAGCGGCGTCGGCGGCCTCGGTCCTGGCGAGCAGGTAGAAGCCACGCGAGACGAGGATGTCCGCGATGAGGATGTCCAGGTCGGCCGTGTCGCGGTCGCCGTTGACCCAGGGGTCGTCGCGGGCCAGTTGGCGAGTGAGCGAGAGCCCCTCGTAGATGAGTTGGACGCCGGCGGCCCGGTCGGCGACGCCGTCGGCCAGGTCGACCGGCGGGTCGCTGGTTGCGCCCGCGCTAACGAGCGTCAGGACGCCGGGCGCAAGCGACGCGTCGTCCAGGCGAGCGTCGATCCGCCCGTGGAGCCGGGCAGGCTCGACATCGTCGACTGCCGCCAACGCTGCTCGGCGAACTGCCGCCACTTCCTCCATTATGAGGGTCTAGCGACGGGAAGGGCAAAGACCTTTGGAAACCGCAGAGTCACAGCAGCCATGGTACAGACCACGAGCGGCGATGGTATCCGGACCCTGACGCTCGACCGGCCCGACCAGCGCAACGCCCTCACCAGCGCGGCGCTTCGCGACCTCGAATCGGCCGTCGAGTCAGCGACCGAGCCAGTGCTGTATCTCCACGGTGCTGGCGAGGCGTTCTGTGCCGGCGCGGACTTAGACGAGGTCAGGGCCCTCGATTCGGAGAGCGCCGAGACGTTCGCGGCGCTGGGCCAGCGGGTGGCCAGGGCGCTCGAATCCTACGACGGAGCGGTCGTCGCCGGTATCGACGGGGCGGCGCGGGGCGGCGGCGTCGAGCTGGCATTAGCCTGTGATATTCGGGTGGCGGCGCCCGGCGCGACCTTCGCGGAAACGGGGGTCAAACTCGGCCTGTTCGGCGCGTGGGGCGGGACAGCACGGCTCCCCGACATCGTCGGGGCTGGCGAGGCGCTGGACATCGCGCTGTCGGGCCGGACGCTGGACGCGGAGACGGCCCTGCGGATGGGGTTGATCTCGCGGATTTCCACGGAGCCACGAGCCGTGGCCGAGGAGCTGGCGGGCGTCGACGCGGACGCGCTTCGAGTGCTGAAAGCACGGATGCGGGACGACGCCGACAGGGAAACACAGGAGCGCCGCGAGCAGCAGGCCTTCGCCGACCTCAATGCGGAGACGGAGTAGGGAAGGGTACAAGACGACTGCTCGCATACGGGCCGCCAATGGTCGACTGTGAGTACTGCGGGGAATCGTTCGACGGCGACGACGCCTACCTCGACCACCTCGCCGACGCCCACGACGGCGAACTGGGTGCGATTGACCGTCGGCGCGTCAAGAAACATACCGGGGGCGAGGGCGACGGGACCCTTCCGCTGGGTCCAATCATCATCGGCGTCGTTGTCGTGCTGGCAATCGGGCTGGCGGCGTATGCGACCCAGCTGGGCGGCGGCGGAGGGAGCGTCGAAGCGGACGGGATCGAGGCCTCGACACTGGAAAGTGCCGGGGCCAGTGACCTGCTGGCGGACGTCGAGCAGTTCCCGGACCGGGGGAACGATCACGTCCAGCAGGGAGCGGACATCGACTACGAGCGGGTCCCGCCGCTGTCGGGGACGCACTACGGGTCGACGACTGACGCCGGATTCTACGAGGAGACTCCCGCGCTCGGCTCGCTCGTCCACACGCTCGAACACGGCGCAGTCATCGTCTACTACGACCCCGATGAAATTTCGCCCGAAGCTAGACAGAGCCTTCGGGAGTTCGCCAGCGTTCACACCGGGACCTGGCAGAGCGTGGTCGTCGCGCCGAACCCTAACGACGACCCCCGAGCAACCTACGTCGTGACGGCGTGGCGGCACGAGCTAACGATGGACAGCTACGACGCCGAAACCGTCCACGCGTTCCTCTCGGAGTACCTGGGTCGCGGCCCGGAGAACCCGGTCCGCTGACGACTGTGATGAGATGATAGAATCGCAGTTCAGTACAGCGGGTCCGGCCCCGGCGGCATCGCCCGTTTGTGGGCACTCGTCTCGTACATCTCCCGGACAGTCTCGACGACGTCGAGCGGGACACCGAGCCGGTCGGCTGTCGCGGCTGCCGGAACGCCGCCGTCGATGTGCAGTGCGAGGATGGAGTCGAGCGTGTCGTAGTCCATCCCCATCTCGTCGGCGTCGGTCTGTCCGGCCCACATCTCGGCGCTGGCGGTCTTCTCCGCGAGGTCGTCCGGGACGCCGACGTGTTTCGCGAGCTGTCGCACCTGCTGTTTGTACAGCGCCGCGATAGGGTGGCAGTCGACCGCGCCGTCGCCGTACTTGGTGTAATACCCCACCAGCGCCTCGCTGCGATTCCCGGTGCCCAGTACCAGCGCCCCCTCGTGGTTGCCGACCAGATAGTTCAGTACCGCCCGGCAGCGAACCCGGAGGTTGCCGACTGCGAGCTGGTCGTCCTCGGCGTCCGGATAGGCGTCGAGGAACGCGTCAACCAGCGGATTGATCTCGATCACGTCGTACTCGATACCGAGCAGGTCGTTCGCCACCCGCTCGGCGTCGCTCATGTTGTCCGCACGGTTGACTTCGCTCGGCATCACGAGCCCGTGGACAGCGTCGCGGCCGAGCGCCTCGACGGCCAGATGGGAGACGAGTGTGCTGTCGATGCCGCCCGAGAGCCCCAACACCACTGTATCGACACCGGCGGCGTCGACCTGGGCCTCGATGAACGACGTAATATGGTCGCGGTAGGCGTCCAGTTCAGCCTCGGAGAACGTCAGGTCTATCGGGTCGTTGGCCCGTACGACGGAGTCCGCTGTTGCCATATCTACTGGTTGGCCGGACAGAACTAATACCCATCCATCGGCGCGATATTTTCGGACGACCGTCCAGTCGAAGCGCTACGTTCAAGTGCGGCCGCTGTTCACAGTTCGGTACGGGGTTCGCAGGTCTGACGGACCTGCAGTCTACCGAAGTGCGCCGGTGGTGAGTAAATCCGGAGGGATTTGCGAGCCTCGGCGTGCGAGTAAACGCAGTGAACGATGCGCGCCGGTGTAATGCGGTTCCAACGGAACCGCAATGCTCGGCGCGAGTGCAACGAGCGCCGGTGGTCCAGTGGTAGGACATTGCCTTCCCAAGGCAATAGCCCGGGTTCAATTCCCGGCCGGCGCACTCCTTGCGGTCGTTTGCCGCCCGACGTTCGCGAACGCGGTGGTTCGCGCTCTCCCGGCACATTTTTGCGAGCTATCCGTGACCAGCAACTGCAGTCGAAAATCACCCCGCACAGACGGCATACAGTTCCGGCTCTCCAGATCGTAGCGACAGGGTTCTAGGCACATAGAGAGAACGGTTATGTGAAGTGAATGTGTAGTTAGTTAACGTATGCCACGACCATCTACTCGACCTCACAATCCCCTCCGGGAATGTAAGCAATGCGGCGAACCGGTGATCAAGACAGCGGATGCGGGGTTCGAGTGTGTGGAGTGCGGCTGGCAGCCAGCGGCGGATAGTCTGCTCTCGTAAGCCAGAGCCGGGGATCACCGGTACCGGTGTCCCGGTCGCCGTTAGAGTCCGGTCGTGGGGGTGGACTGAACGCGGCACGACTGCACCGTTGGTACCGGCGGGTAGCGTGAACCCGCGGACCGCGGGATACTTGTCGGGGCCGGGCATACCCAGTGCCAACAGATGGACGCGCCGCTGTGGACGGAGACACACGCCCCGGAGTTGTCGGAGATCCGCCAGCCGAAGGCCCGCGAACACCTCCAGGGGGCCATCGAGGAGCCGATGAACCTCCTGGTTCACGGGCCGAAAGGGAGCGGAAAGACGGCCGCCGTCCGGGCTTTTGCCCGCGAGGTCCACGAGAACCCCGACGCGGACTTCACGGAACTCAACATGGCCGACGTGTTCGACATGACGAAAAAGGAGGTCGCCAACGACCCGCGCTTTTCCTCGTTCATCGACAGCAAGCGCCGCCGCGAGTCCTCGAAGGCCGACCTCATCAACCACGTCCTCAAGGAGTCCGCCAGCTACTCGCCGGTGTCGGGCAGCTACAAGACCATCCTGCTGGACAACGCCGAGGGGATGCGCGAGGACTTCCAGCAGGCGCTCCGGCGGGTGATGGAGCAGTACTACGAGGCGACGCAGTTCGTCATCGCGACGCGCCAGCCCTCGGCCGTTATCCCACCGATCAGCTCGCGGTGTTTCCCGGTCGTGATGCGCGAACCAACCCACGAGGAGACGGTATCGGTGCTCGAGGACATCGTTACCGCGGAGGACGTCGACCACGACGACGACGGCATCGAGTACGTCGCCGGATACGCGGAAGGCGACCTCCGAACGGCGGTGCTGGCCGCCCAGACGACCGCTGAAGCCGAAGGCGAGGTGACGATGGACGCCGCCTTCGAGACGCTCAACGCCGTCGAGGCCGACGATCAGGTCGAGCAGATGATCGAGGCGGCCGAAGACGGTCGCTTTACCGACGCGCGGTCGACGCTCGACGACCTGCTCGTCGACGAAGGGTACGGCGCGTCCGACATCCTCGACGACATGTTGGACGTGGCCCGGTCGCGCTACTCCGGGGACCGGCTGGCCGAGATCCACAAGATGGCCGGCGAGACAGATATGGCGCTCGTCGACGCGGCGAACGAGCGGATCCACCTCTCGCACCTGCTTGCGCAACTGGGCGAGCAGTAAGGACTCGGTCTGTCCTGCTACCGGTATTGCGTCCGAGCCGTGCGTAGACGGTCGCTACACGGCATCACGCTAACGTACCTGAACCAGACTCACCGACAGCGACTCTGGATCGCGGCCGCTCAGCCGCCGAGGCGGCATCAACCGCTTCGAAATCCTTTTACGCGCTTCGGCGGGTAGATACGGACAACGAACCATGGATATCGACATCATCGAAGAAGACGAAAATCCCATGTTGCACCGAACGGACGTCCGGTTCGAGGTCGTCCACGACGAAGCCACCCCCTCCCGTCTCTCTGTCCGCGACTCTCTTGCGGCCACGCTGAACAAGGACGCCGAGGAAGTCGTCATCCACAAGCTCGACACCAAGTTCGGGATGCGGAAGACGGTCGGCTACGCGAAGGTCTACGACAACCCCGAGTACGCCCGCGATGTCGAGCAGGACCACATGCTCGAACGCAACAAGATCGTCGCCGACGGCGAAGAGGAAGCGGAGGAAGCATAGATGCCACACAACGAGTACTACAACGACGACGGCGAACTCGACCGCGAAACCTGCCCCCGGTGTGGTGACACCGTCCTCGCCGAACACGAGGACCGCCAGCACTGCGGCAAGTGCGGCTACACCGAGTGGAAGTAAGGCCACCCGATGCGTATTCTGGGTATCGAAGGTACCGCCTGGGCAGCCAGTGCTTCGGTGTTCGAGACGCCGGACCCAGCGCGGGTAACCGACGACGACCACGTTTTCATCGAGACTGACGCCTACGCGCCCGACAGCGGCGGCATCCACCCGCGCGAGGCCGCCGAGCACATGGGCGAGGCCATCCCAACCGTCGTCGAGACGGCCATCGACCACGCACGCGAGCGGGCGACCGCTGGCGACGCGAGCGAACGCGGAGCCGACAGCGCCCCTATCGACGCCGTCGCCTTCGCCCGCGGCCCGGGGCTGGGCCCCTGTCTCCGCATCGTCGCCACCGCCGCCAGAGCTGTCGCGCAGCGATTCGACGTGCCGCTGGTCGGCGTGAACCACATGGTCGCCCACCTCGAAGTCGGACGGCATCTCTCGGGCTTTGACTCGCCGGTGTGTCTGAATGCCTCCGGTGCGAACGCCCACATCCTCGGCTACCGGAACGGCCGGTACCGCGTACTGGGCGAGACGATGGACACCGGCGTCGGCAACGCCATCGACAAGTTCACCCGCCACATCGGCTGGTCACACCCGGGCGGGCCGAAGGTCGAACAGCACGCCCGCAACGGGGAGTACCACGAACTCCCCTACGTCGTCAAGGGGATGGACTTCTCCTTCTCGGGCATCATGAGCGCCGCCAAGCAGGCCGTTGACGATGGCGTCCCAGTGGACGATGTCTGTCGCGGGATGGAAGAGACCATCTTCGCGATGCTGACGGAAGTTTCCGAGCGTGCGCTGTCGCTGACGGGCGCTGACGAACTGGTGCTTGGCGGCGGCGTCGGCCAGAACGACCGCCTCCAGCGGATGCTCGGCGAGATGTGCGAGCAACGCGGTGCGAAGTTCTACGCCCCCGAAAATCGCTTCCTGCGGGACAACGCCGGGATGATCGCGATGCTGGGGGCGAAGATGTACGCGGCCGGGGACACCATCGCCATCGAGGACTCCCGCATCGACTCGAACTTCCGGCCCGACGAGGTGGCCGTCACCTGGCGCGGACCCGAAGAATCGGTGGACAGCTATCGGGCGGCGGACGACGAAGTCCAGGGCGCGGAGGCGACCGTCCGCTTCGACGGTGACCGCGTCATCAAAGAGCGCGTGCCCCGCAGCTACCGCCACCCGACGCTCGACGAGCGGCTGCGAACCGAACGCACCAGACAGGAGGCACGGCTCACCAGCGAGGCCAGACGGAACGGCGTTCCAACGCCGCTGGTCCGGGACGTAGATCCAGAGGAGTCCCGCATCGTCTTCCAGCGAGTGGGCGACGCGGACCTCCGTGAGGGTTTGTCCGAGTCACGCGTTGCGGACGTGGGTCGCTGGCTCGCTCGCATCCACAACGCTGGCTTCGTCCACGGCGACCCGACGACGCGCAACGTCCGGGTCGGCACCTGGGACGACCAAGCGGACCGGACGTTCCTCATCGACTTCGGCCTCGGCTACTACACGCAGGAGGCAGAAGACCACGCGATGGATCTCCACGTTCTCGCCCAGTCGCTCGCCGGGACCGCGGACGACCCCGAGACGCTGCTGTCGGCCGCCGAAGACGCCTACCGGACCGAGAGCGACCACACCGACGCGGTGTTCGCCAGTCTCGACGATATCGAGGGACGCGGGCGGTATCAGTAATACAAGAAGTATCTGAGGCGCTGAGTCACAGTCGGCCAAGCATACCGCGGTCGAAGACCGCGGTTTCACGCGAATCGCTACGCGATTCGCGTATTTTTCGCCCACGTTTTTCGAGTCGAGCGGGACCTTCGGTCCCGCTGACCATGCGAACGGGCGCATCGCGCCCGTGAGCAGAGAGGGTTCCCGCAGCGGCGCTTCGCGCCGCGAGGAAACCCGACGACGAAAAAGGTGGTGGACAAATGGTTTAACCTCGGCACGAATAGCACCCAGTATGGCAGAGAAACCCCAGTCGGGAACGTTGTTCGGCGTGCCGTACAACTTCGAACGACCGAGCCTCAAGCGGTTGGTGTCAGCGTACTGGAAACCGGGCGACGACATGCTGGTCGAGAAGCCCTTCGGCATCGGCTACACGCTGAACCTGGCGAACTGGCGCTCGTGGGTCGTGCTGGCGGTCGCTGGCGTGATGCTGTATCTCGAACGCGGCGGGAGCAGCGAGGAGTTCGAATCCGAGAGCGAGGACGAGCCGGTCGAAGTCGTCGTCGACTGAGAGATGTTGTGGCGATAGACCGGGAGATGCCCTAGATCGGCACGGTCCGGGAACAATCCACAACAGTCCGTCTGAACGGCGTTTCGACGGCTCTTTTATCGCCGGTCGCCGTGTGCCGGTATGCTCAATTTCGTTACGACCAATCCCGGGAAGGTCCGGGAGGCGACCGAGTATCTCGACGACGAGGTCAGCCAGTTCGACTTCGATTACCCGGAAGTCCAGGCCGACGATCTGAAAACGGTCGCTGCCGAGGGAGCGCGGGCAGCCTACCGAGCGGCTGACGGGCCGGTTATCGTCGACGATGCGGGGCTGTTCATCGACGCCTTCGACGGGTTCCCCGGACCGTACTCCTCCTACGTCGAGGACACTGTCGGCGTAGAGCGCGTCTGGCGCATGACCGAGCCGGAGGACGACCGCAGTGCGGCGTTCAAGACGGTTATCGCCTACTGCGACGGCGAGGGGTTCGAGGCGACGCCTGATCCGGGCGGTATCGACCGCGAGGACCGGCGCGGACAGGACCTGGCGGCCGACAACCGCGGCGCGGCGACGACGGATGAACAGGTCCACGACGGGAGCGCAGAGAAGAGCAGCGAGACGGTCCCGGTAAAACTGTTCGAGGGGCGCGTGCCCGGCGAAATCGTCGCACCACGCGGCGAGGGCGGGTTCGGCTTCGACCCTATTTTCGAACACGACGGAACGACGTTCGCGGAGATGAGCACCGAGCAGAAGAACGCGATCTCCCACCGCGGGCGGGCGTTGGCAAAGTTCGCGGAGTGGTACGGTGAGCGGTAGCGAACCGTCCATCGAGGGATGTAACGCATCCCTCGGAAGTTCCAGCGACGAGGGACCGACGGCGCTGGACCCCGGAGCGACGCCGGTCGCGGAGTGGTACGGTGAGCGGTAGCGACGTGCCGGTCGTCGGGACCGGCGGTACCGTCTTGATAACCGGTGCGTCGGCGGGCATCGGGAAAGCGCTGGCACAGGAGTTCGCCGCACGCGGGCACGACGTGGTACTGGTCGCCCGGAGCGAGGGGAAACTTGAGCGGCTGGCCGAGGACCTCGAAGCGAGCGGGGTTACGGCCACGCCAATCGCGATGGACCTCGACCGCGCGGCGGCCGCCGAAGCCCTGTACGAGGAGGTGCAGGACCGCGGTCTAGACATCGGTGTTCTCGTCAACAACGTCGGCGTGGGGACATACGGCCCGTTCGCCGAAAGCGACCTCGACGCGGAGCGGACGCAGTTGCGGCTGAACGTCATGCTCCCGGTCGAGTTGACCCGGCTGTTCATAGACGAGTTCGACGACGGCGGCGCAGTTATCAACGTGGGTTCAGTCGCCGGGTTCCAGCCAGGGCCGAATCTCGCTGGCTACTACGCAAGCAAGGCGTACATCAACAGTTTCAGCGAGGCACTCGCCGAGGAGTTGCGGGAGACACCCGTAGACGTGACGGTGATCTGTCCCGGCCCAGTCGATACGGAGTTCCAAGAGCGTGCGGGAATGTCGGACTCGGCGGTCGGGTCAGTCAGCACAAATACGCCCGAAGCGGTCGCATCGGCGGCCTACAAAGGGGCCGCTGCCGGCGAGACTGTCGTCATTCCGCGGCGGTCGATGCGGCTTATCGACCGGCTGGTCAGGGTGACGCCGCGCTGGGTCGTCCGGCGCGTCGCAGCGCTGGTCAACCAGGGTAGATAGAGAATCAGTTCCGATACCGCCATCGGCACCGGTATCCATATCGTCGCTTGTCCGACTTTCGCCCACCTGCACTTTTTCAATATCCGAGAATTAGACTGGAACCTTATTAAACGCTGTAAGAAAAGGGTGGATATGCTCACAGACCCGGTCGGACAGTACAAAGCAGTGATACGTGAATCACTTGAGGTCTTCGGCGTCGCCGGCTCCGTCGAGCGGAAAGTGCTCGCAGCCGTCGGTCTGCAGTTTGCCGCTTCGGTCGCGCTGGCAGTTGTCTCCCTGGTTGCCAGCGGGACTGTCCGGTTTGTCGTCACGGGCGTGTTGCTCGCTGGCGCTATTGTCGCGTTCGCCAACACGGTGTTCATCACCCGTGAGGACTTCGTCGAACCCGTCACAGCGATGGCCGCGGGTGCGGACCACATTGCGTCCGGCGAACTCGACGTGGAACTGCCAGAGAGCGAGCGCGACGACGAAGTCGCCGAACTGCTCTCGTCGTTCAGATCGATGCAATCCTATCTGCTGACGGTGTCCCGGCAGGCCGACGCGCTCTCTCGGCAGGAGTTCGACGCCGATGTCCTCGATGAGGACGTGCCCGGGACCTTCGGACAGTCGCTGGAGAAGATGGCCGCCAGCATGGACGATTACACGACCGAACTACAGGAGATGACCAGCGATCTCGAACGGCGGTCCCAGGCGCTCAACGACCTCGTCGTCGCCTTCGGTGATGCCGCCGAACAGGCGAAAGACGGGGACCTGACGGCTACCATCGACGAGGACTTCCAAGCCGACGACGAGCAGTTCGATGCCGTCGTCGAGAACTACAACGATCTCGTGACGACGCTGGGGGAGACGGTCGCAACCGTCGCCACGTTCGCAGAGGACGTCGACGAGACGAGCGATCACGTCACCCGGAGCGTCGAAGAGATCGACAATGCGAGCGACGAGATTTCCCGGTCGATTCAGGAGATCTCGGCCGGAGCCAGCCAGCAAGCGTCGCGCCACGACGACGTCGCCTCGGAGATGAACACGCTGTCTGCCACCGTCGAAGAGATCGCTGCGACCGCCGAAAACGCCGCCGAGACCGCCGAAAAGGCGACACAGCGAGGCCGAGAGGGACGCGCAGACGCCGAGCAGGCCATCGACGAACTCGACGAGATGGAGGCCCGTATCGACGATATCGCCGTTGCGGTCGAAAGCCTCGTCGACCAGATCAGTGAGATCGACGACATCGTCGAGGTCATCACGGACATCGCCGAGCAGACCAACATGCTCGCGCTGAACGCTTCCATCGAGGCGGCCCGCGCGGACGTGAGCGGTGACGGGTTCGCCGTTGTCGCCGACGAGGTGAAGACGCTCGCCGAGGAGACCCGCGACGCCGCGACGGACGTGTCGGACCGCATCGAAGCGGTCCAGCACGAGGCCAGTGAGACCGTCAGCGACGTGGAGGCGACGAACCAGCAGGTGACCGACAGCGCCGCGACCATCGAGTCGGCGCTCCGGGACTTCGAGGACATCGTCGACGTGCTCGGCGAGGTCAACGCCTCGATTCAGGAGATATCGGGCGCCACCGCCGAACAGGCCGAAACCACACAGGAGGTCGTCGATATGGTCGACGAGGTCGCGGCGGTGAGCGAGCAGACCAACGAGGAGTCCGAAGCCGTCGCCGCCGCAGCCGAGGAACAGACCGCGACGATTACCGAAGTGACCAACGAAGTACAGGAAATGGCAACCCAGACCGACGACCTGCGTGAGGTGCTTTCAGCGTTCAACGTTGCCGAGGACGCGGCCGGGCCATCGGGGACAGTCTCCACAACCACCGTAACGACGGCCGACGACTAAGCAGCAACGCTCACCCGCTACGCACGGGGGTCCCGGTCGGGTCCGGGATACTCGCCGTCCTCGACGACAGGGTACAGTGACACCGGGTCGAACAGGCGAGCGAAGGCGTCCGGCGGTCTGACGCTCAGTGACATGTGGCGGTTGAGCGACGCACTGGCCCGGGCGCTCCGCAGGTCGTCCGCGTAGGAGAGCAGGTGCTGTGCGCCACCCCGGTAGGCCGAGGCCAGCGCGGGATGGTCGCCAGCCGGGTGGTCGACGATGTCACAGTCGGATTCGATCCGCGCCCGCCAGTCGGCCGCCAGGTCGTCGTCGGCGAGGTCGGCGATGACGGCAGTAGCATCGTCTAATAGGTGGTCACTCGCGACGAGCGTGACCCACGAGTGTCGACGGATATGATCGATAGCGGCACGGGCATCGCTGTCTGGCCCACACAGCAGGTCGGCGGCGAGGACGTCGGCATCGGCGACGACACGCGCCGGCGACGGCTCACGCATCGCCGTCGTCCTCTGCCCGGTGCTCTTCTAGAGCCGCACAGACAGCGTCAACCGTGGTCTGGTGGTCCGCCGCCCGTTCGAACAAAGTCGCCCAGGTCATAGCAGGAAGCAGTGGCTGAACGGGCAAAAAGCCGTGCCGTCTGTCGTCCGTCGGCCGCCTGTCTGACGGGCATTTATGCTTACCGGTAGCATTCCAACCGGTACGGGCGCGCTTCCACGGCTCCAGTGGATGTCGGTGACACTGCGTGCCATCCTATCCTCCCCAGGCGCGCCCGGACACCGCGATCCTCCCTTTCATATTCTACTCCCCCCGGCTTTCACCGAGGACAGCGAGCGCTATCGACCTGAAAATATACGACAAAGCGGGGTGTGGTCCCGGAATCTCAGGCTGACGCGTCGCCCCGGAGCGTCGCCCGAATATCGTCCAGCCCACCAGGGTCGGCCATGATTGCGACACTGTCTCCCGGTTCGATTTCGGTCTGTGGGAGCGGAATCGTCATCGGTTCGTGGTCCTTCCCGTGTGCGTAGATGTGCGCGTCGCCGGGGAGGTCCACCTCGACGACCCGTTTCCCGACGAACGGTGAGTCGTCGGGAATGCGGATGCTCGCGACCGAGAGCTGTTCGGTCAGGTCGGCGAGGACGTTGAAGTCACCGCCCAGCAGCGCCGTCTTCGCGCCGGCCGCGCCCAGCCGCTCGGGGTAGATGATCTCGTCCACGTCAGCGGCGTACTTCTCGTAGATCTCCTCGCGGTAGTCGGCGTCGATCCGCAGGACGGTCCGACAGCCGAACTCCTTGCCGATCATACAGGCGGTGAAGTTCGTGTTCAGGTCGCCCGTGAGGCCGCCGATAGCGTCCGCACCTTCGATGCCGGCATCGACGAGGACGCTCTCCTCGTTGCCGTCACCCTTGATAGTCTCGAACCCGGTCTCCGTGGCCCGTTCGACCTTCACAGGGTCGTTGTCGACGATAACAACCTCGTGGCCCTCGCTCTGCAGAATCCGTGCGGTCCGGATGCCGACGCGGCCATAGCCAACGATAACGAACTTCATGGACTACGGTACGACGGCCACCATTAAAAATGTGAACGGGTGACAGGGTGAGGCGAGTTAGCCTTCTGTCGTCGCGGCTTCTTCGGTCGCGTTGTCCGTTTCGTCAGTCTCTGTACCTTCGTCAGTCTCCTCGGTTTCGTCTTCGGTCGGCTCTTCGGTTTCGTCTTCGGTCGGCTCTTCGGTTTCGTCTTCGGTCGGCTCTTCGGTTTCGTCTTCGGTTGGCTCTTCAGTTTCGTCTTCGGTTGGCTCTTCAGTTTCGCCTTCGGTCGGTTCCTCAGTTTCGCCTTCGGTCGGTTCCTCAGTTTCGTCTTCAGTCGGCTCTTCAGTCTCCTCCGCTGGTGGTTCTTCGGTTTCGTTCTCAGCCGGCTCCTCAGTCTCGTTCTCAGTCGGCTCTTCAGGCACCTCAGCGGCCGGCTCGATTGTGATCTCGGCGAACGCACCGTCGTCACGCGTGAAGACACTGTGGGTGTACGTATCCGGCTCGACACCGGTCGTGTCGACGGTGAACGTCACGTCAGTGGATTCGTTCGCGTCGAGGGTCACGGACTCGGAGGCCAGCGGCTGGCCACCCAGTCGGAACTCGACGGTCTGGGTCGTATTGAAGTCGTTCGGGTTGGCGACGGTTGCATCGACGGTGATGTTGTCACCGGCGGTGGCGTTGGTCGGTGCGTCGAGGCTCTCCAGGGTGAACGAGTCAGAGACCGTAACGGCGGCGATCTGTCCGTCGTCGCTGGTGAAGACACCGTGGCGGTAGTCACCGGATTCGATACCGGTCGTGTCCGCGGAGAACTGGACGGTCGCGCTCTCGTTGGGCTCAAGTGTGACGAGCGTCCGGTCGACGACAGCGCCGTCGAACCGGAACTCCACGGATTCAGTTACCGTGGCGTTCTCGTTGTTCGTGACCGTCGCGGCCACGTCAGCAGTCGAGTTCGGTGCGACGCTCTGTGGTGCGGTCAGGGAGTCGACGGTGACCCCTGTTGTCGCGGCTTGGTCTGACGGCGATTCCTGTTGCGCTGTCACGCCCGGTACAGCCCCGACCTGTGCGGTGAGGCCGCCGACGACGAGTAGCGCAGCGAAAACGGCGAGTGTGCGAGTACGTATCATGTGTTGATTCTGCAGTGATCGGAAGGCAATGCGGACAACCCAACGGGTGAACAACACATAAAGCGGCGAGACAGTTCAGCAGAACATAATAACCTGCTAAGCCGTCACCTGCTACCGCCGGATCGAGAAAGTGAGACTGAGCGACACTTACCCGATGCTAAATTGTTTTGCCGGTGATTAAGGTCTCAACAGATGGGAAAGCGAGACGCCGGGAAATGCCGGAAATAGGTCGTTATTGTCGCTCAATAGAAATAGTCATGATACCATCTGACACACAAACTGGCGTCGCAGCGACGCAATCAAACCATATAGCGGGTCCCACGCCCGTGGCGACGACCTTTCGACACCGGTTTACCCGTCGACAGTAGAGGATGCGATGGATATGCGCGTGACGTTTCTCGGGACGAGTGGGGCCGTGCCGACGACCCAGCGCAATACGAGCAGCATCTTCGTCAATCGCGACGGCGACTACCTCCTCTTCGACTGCGGGGAGGGGACACAGCGACAGATGATGCGCTACGGCACCGGCTTCGCTATCGACCACCTGTTCGTCACGCATCTTCACGGCGACCACGTGCTCGGGATTCCGGGGCTACTCCAGACGTGGGATTTCAACGAGCGCGAGCGCCCCATCGCTATCCACACGCCGGCGGGGACGCGCGGGAACATCAAACAACTCATCCAGGCCAACGGCGCGACCCCGTCCTATACGGTCCGCATCAACGAGGTGTCGGCCGGCGACGTAGTCCTCGACCGGTCAGAGTACGCGATTCGGGCTATCGAGACTGCCCATCGCTGTGCCAGCGTCGGCTACGTCCTCGACGAGGACGACCGGAAGGGGAAGTTCGACCGGGAGAAAGCCGAAGCGGAGTTCGGCATCCCGCCGGGGCCGAAGTACTCCAAGCTCCACCGCGGTGAGGCCGTCGAACACGAGGGCGAGACCATCCAACCGGAGGCCGTCGTCGGTCCGCCTCGTCCCGGGCGCCGGTTCGTCTACACCGGCGACACGCTGCCGACCGAGAGCGTCATCGAAGCGAGCGAGGGTGCGGACTTGCTCGTCCACGACGCCACCTTCGCGGAGGACCGGAAGGAACGAGCGAAGGCGACGGCCCACTCCACCGCCCGGGAAGCCGGCGACGTGGCGCGACAAGCTGGGGCGTCGACGCTGGCGCTGACGCACATCTCGACGCGCTACGCCGCGAGCGCCGACCAGCTAGTCAACGAAGCCCGCGACGCGTTCGACGGCGAGGTCGTGCTCGCGGAAGACGGGATGGAGCGACGTGTCGAGTTCCCGGACGCGGACGAGTACTGATGAGATAGTGCAGCATTTATTCGTTGAAGCAATAACGGAGCCATGACACACCGATTAGTCCACGTCGGTCTGGGCGGTCAGGGGTCCACCTGGGCGACAGACGCGATTCCACCGAACGTTCACGACGACCGAATCGAAGTCGTCGCCGCGGTCGACACCGACCCGGAACGGCACGAACTGGCCGAACAGGAACTCGGGCTGTCGCCCGAGGAGTGCTACACCGACCTCGAAACCGCGCTCTCGGAGCGCCCGGCGGATATCTGTTCTATCGTGACGCCGCCGTCGACCCACGAGGCCGTCGTGGAGACGGCGCTCGCCCACGACCTGCACATTATCTCGGAGAAACCGATTGCCGATACGCTGGAGGCGTCGGTCCGCGTCGCGGAGAAGGTCGAGGCGGCCGGCAAGAAGATGGGTGTCACGATGAGCCACCGGTTCGACCGGGACAAGACGACGTTCCGGCGCGCCGTCGAGGAGGCCGGCGACATCGACTATCTGACGGCCCGGTACACGGGCAACGTCCGCGAACGCGGGTTCTACGCCGACTACGTCTACGAGATGGAGAACATGCTCCTGCTCGACGGGGCGATCCACCACCTCGACATCCTCGCGTCGCTGGCGGATTCGCCCTGCGAACGGGTGTACGCCGAGACGTGGACGCCCGAGGAGGCCGACTACGACGGCGACTGTACCGGGCTCGTCACGCTACATTTCGCCGACGGAACCCGCGCCCAGTACGAGGGGAGCTACGCCAATGCGACGACGCTGAACGGCTGGGGCCACGAGCAGTTCCGCGCCGAGTGTTCGGACCAGACGGTCCTCCTCGACCGCCGCGACGTCGAGCGGTTCCACGCCGACGCGTACGACGTTGGGAACTTCGAGGGCATCGGCAAGGGCGACGGCGAGGCGGTGCCGCTGGCCGAGCGGCCCCACTGGAAGAACGCCTGGCTCATCGAGCAGTTCTGTGACTGGATCGACGGCGGCGAGCCGATGCCGACGAACGTCGACAGCGTCCTCCAATCGATGGCCAT
This sequence comes from Haloarcula sp. HT12, assembly GCF_055271655.1. Taxonomy (NCBI): domain Archaea; kingdom Methanobacteriati; phylum Methanobacteriota; class Halobacteria; order Halobacteriales; family Haloarculaceae; genus Haloarcula; species Haloarcula sp. HT12. Next base: position 398,103 of record NZ_JBUXKW010000002.1, on the reverse strand, counting down.
CGTCTTCGCCGCCATCGAGAGCAGCGAAACCGGCGAGGCCGTCGACGTGCAGGCGCTGCTCGATGACGCCCGCGCGAACGCCTGATATTTTTAGGCCGAGTCGCCGCTGAACACATCGCCGCGCGGCTCGTACTCCATTTCTTCACAGACAGCGGCGGCTACGTCTGCGCCCCACTCACGGTCGACGAGATGCACCGCGAGGTCCAGTCCGGACGTGACGCCGCCGCAAGTCAGGACGTCGCCGTCGTCGACGACCCGGGCGTCGACCACGGTCGCGTCGGTCGCCCGCAGATCCTCGATTGCGCCGCCGTGGGTCACCGCGAGACGGCCGTCGAGCAGACCGGCCCGTGAGAGAACCATCCCGCCGGTGCAGACGCCGGCCACGGTCGCACCGCGGTCATGTGCCGCCGCGACGGCATCGGGAAGGTCGCCCCGTTCGGTTTCCGTCCAGACGCCGGCCTCGCTCCGGTCGTTCCACCCGCCGCCGGCCACGACCAGCAGGTCCGGGGTCACGTCGGCGAGGGGGCCGTCCGGCTCGACCCGAAGCCCGTGGCTCGCGGTGACCATTTCGGACTCCCGGACCGAGCGAAGCGTCACGTCCCACGACGCGCCGAAGCGCGCCGCGTTCTGGAACACCTCGTAGGGGCCGATGGCGTCCAGTTCGTCGAACCCGTCGAAACAGGCGATTGCGACAGTGTCCATACCTACGGCATGGCTGACAGCGGCAAATATCCCATTGTCGTGCGTGGGACGGTACCACTCGCCAGTATCCCGGAGCGTTCTTTGACCCCGCCGCCGAGCGAACAGGTATGTCCCATCCGTTTCACATCGTCGACGTGTTCGCACGGGAGCGATACACCGGTAACCAGCTCGCCATCGTGACCGACGCCGGCGACCTGGACGAGGACGAGATGCAAGCTATCGCCGCCGAGATGAACTACTCGGAGACGACGTTCGTCACGGGCGAGCCGAGCGACGGCGCGTGGCCGGTCCGTATCTTCACCCCCGCCGCCGAGGTTCCCTTCGCCGGCCACCCGACGCTCGGGACGGCACAGGTCATCCGGGACCATCTGGCCGAGGGGCAACCGGAGACGGTGACGCTTGACCTGCCTGTCGGTGACGTACCGGTCGACGTGCGAGAGCGCGACGGGCGCGAAACGCTGTGGATGACACAGCGGTCGCCCGAGTTCGGCGAGCAGTTGGCCCACGCGGATCTGGCCGCCGTGCTCGGTCTGCCGGCCGACCGACTGGACCACGATTGGCCGGTCGAGATCGTCTCGACGGGGCTGGCGACAATCGTCGTCCCGGTGGCCGACCGCGACGCACTGGAAGCTATCGACATTGACCGCGACGCCTACGACACCGTGACCGGCGACCGGGAGGCCAAGAACGTGCTGGCGGTCTGCCGGGAGCCGCGGAGCGACGACAACGACCTCGCCGTCCGCGTGTTCGCGCCGTTCTACGACGTGCCGGAGGACCCGGCGACCGGCTCCTCGAACGGCTGCCTGGCCGCGTACCTCGCTCGCCACGAGATGCTCGGGAGCCCTGCCGTCGACGCCCGCGTCGAGCAGGGCTACGAGATGGGACGGCCGTCGCTGTTACACCTCGCAACTGACGGTAGTGGCGAGGACATCAGCGTCCGGGTCGGCGGCAGCGTGGTTCCCGTCGCTCGCGGCGACCTGCTGTGAGCGGCCGCCACAGCGATGCTATCGGCACACTCATTTCACCCCCGACACAACGCCGCGGCATGGACCTCGCACACGCCGCGATCTGCGTTTCGGACCTCGACCGCGCAATGGAGTTCTACGGCGCACTGGGCTTCGAGGAGACCAACCGCTTCACGCTAAATGGCGTCGAAAACGTCTATCTCGGCCGGGACGGCGACGGCGACTTGCAATTGCGCTACGACGCTGACCGAACCACCCCGGTCGCGCCGACCCGCGCCGACGTGGACCACATCGCGTTCACCGTCGACGACGTCGAGGAAACGTTCGAGACGGCCATCGACGCCGGCGCAGCGCCGGTGCTCGAGCCGACGGAAATCGACGCCGCCGACGCCTTCGCCGCCTTCGTCGAGGACCCTGAAGGGTACACGCTGGAGTTCTACCGCTGGCTCTGAACGGTAGGAGCCGAAACGAACGAGCGGCACTCACTCGAACAGGTAGCGAGCGCGACTGCGCCACAGCGCTGCCGTCCGGGTGGCGACACGTCGGGCCGGTTCGGACACGGCAACGAGGAAGCCGCCGAAGCCGACGAGACACGTCACGGCGGCCACGCTGGCAACGGCAATCGGCGAGAGGCCAGCGCTCGTGAGGCCGGCGACCGCGCCCGTCGTGAGTGCAAAGGAGACGCCGAGGCCGACGGAAAGGGATGCCGCTACTCTGGAATCGAGCGGAATCCGCCCGAAGACGGGCCGGGAGTAGTAGAGGACGTACCCGAAGATGACCAGATTCATCACGCCGTACCCGGCGGCCCCGGCGACGGCCCCGAACTCCGCACCGAATATCGCTGGGACTGGTACGCTGAACACCAGTCCGTAGAGTTTCGTACGAAAGCTCACGCTCGGTCTTCCGACGCCCTCCATGGCGTGTGACGTGAGCGTCCAGAAGCCACGGAGGATGTTCACGCCGCCGACGAGCAACACCGTTGTCGAAAAGACGCTCTCGGAGCCGGTGAAGGCGATCCGCGCAATCACGTCGTGTGCGGCCAGCAAGTAGCCGAACACGACGAAGGTGACGCCCGTTCCGCCGGTTATCGCCCCATCGAGGTAGGCGAGTTGCGTATCGCCAGCGGAGGCGTCCCCGCTGACCTTCGTGAGCAGCGGGGAAGAGAGATGCCAGGAAATCGTCGCGCCGAAGTCGGCGAACCGGTCGGCGGCCTCGTAGATACCGACGGCCGCTGGCGTCGCGACGACGCCCAGTACGTACACCGGCATGTTGTACGACAGGCGGTCGAAAATCTGGTCCGGGATGCTCCACTTGGCGAAGTCCCAGGCGCGCTCGACGGCGTGTCGGTCCGGCAGCGTCGGGACCACACCCAGCGCGACGGAGACAGGACCGAGCACCGCCAGCTGGACGCCGGCCACGACGAGCAAGAGGTCGACGGCGGTCGTCAGTGTCGGGGCCAGCGCCAGCAGGACGACGAGTTGGATAGCGCTCTGCGTGCTTGTGAGCCATGTCTCTACGCTCGGGTAGCCGATGGCACCGACCAGGCTCGACACAATCATCGACAGCGCGACCGAAAGCGCGTACAGTCCGATGGGGGCGAGCAATCCCGGCGAAACCACCGTGTTGCGGACGATTGCGCCGGCCAGCGCGGCCACGACCACACCGACGATGAGGAGATATCCGAGGGTAAACAGCGCCGCCAGACCGAGATACGGGCCGACGAATTCCCCCCGTTCGCTGCCGACCTTCTTCAACGCCTGGCTGATGCCCCGAATCGGACGCAGGACCAGCGAGACAGAGAGGGCGATAAAAAAATAGGTCCCGGTCGCCGCAGGCGACGTGACGAGCGCGTAGACGATGCCGCTGAGAACGAACAACGTCGTTGACACCAGCGCTCCGCTGGTCGTCCGAATCGAGGAGTCCAGCAGGTCTATTTCGTCGCCGTCGCGCTGTTCGACCATCGAGCAGTTGTCAGGGCTTGCGGCGGGAAAATGGTGGGGTGGTGTACAGTGGCAGGCGGAACAGCAATGTGCCAGACGCGGCCGCTCTTCGCTCGTAGGTAGTCACGGAAAACGTCCGCTCACGGCTCACTACGTTCACCGTTCACGTTTCCGGAGGTTCTCACTTCGTTCGAACCTCTCCACGCCAGGACTGGGATTTGAACCGATGGCGAGACGGTCGCCTCGCTGGACTCGGCGCTGCGACTCGCGTGCTCAAATCCCAGCCATCGGGCGTTTCGTGACTGCTGGCTCGGTCGTCGCTGTCGCTCCTCACTCGCAGTCAGTCACAGAAGACGCCAGGACTGGGATTTGAACCCAGAATCCCGAAAGGGAACACGCTTTCCAGGCGTGCGCCTTACCGTTCGGCCATCCTGGCACGTGTTTCGAGAGTGCGAGGGCGGGCGATTAAGGGCTTTCGTTTCCGAACAGCCGGGGCTGCAAGCGATAGGAGGTCAGTGTCGCCCCAGCGCCGACGGCTATGGCGACGCCGGCTTTGGCTGGTAGCGACACCGGCGTCCCGGCCAGCAGTTCGTAACCCTGGACGAGAACGAGAAAGGCCAGCCCCCCGACGACACCCCACAGGAGGCTGGCCTTCGTTCGCGGGTCCATCAGCGCCCTCCACTCCGTGCTGTTGTCTCGGCTGGTACGGTGCATGCGGACCGTCGCATACACGAAGCGGTGGCCGCCGCGGCTAAAACCCCGCCGGAATCAACGCGGACTGTGGCGAGCGCCAGCGTCGGAAAGACGACGAGAGACGGCGCGACGCGGACGCCTCGGGTCAAACGAGCACGTCGACCGCGTACCCCTCGTCGGTGAGCGCGTCGATGAGCGCGTCGACGTGATCGGGGCCGCGGGTCTCAAGATCCAGTTCGACCTCGGCCGAACTCATCGCCACGTCGCGGCTGGTCCGGTCGTGCTCAATGGCGTAGATGTTGACCTGCTCGCGCGAGAGGACCTCGACGAGTTCCTCCAGTGCACCGGGCCGGTCCTGGAGGACGGTCCGGATCTTGAGATAGCGGCCGGTCTCGACGAGGCCGCGCATGATGACGTTCGTGAGCATGTTCAGGTCGATGTTCCCGCCACACAGCGCGGGGACAACCGTCTCGTCGTCCTCGAAGTCGAACTTCGCCTCCATGACGGCGGCCAGCGCGACGGCACCAGCGCCTTCGGCAAGCGTTTTCGAGCGCTCCAGCAGCGTCGTCAGGGCGACGGCGATCTCGGAGTCAGACACCGTCACGACCTCGTCGACCCGTTCGCTGATGACCTCGAAGGTCTTCTCGCCGACGGTGCGGGTGGCGATACCGTCGGCGATGGTCTCGACGCTGTCGCGTTCGATGCGGTGGCCCTTTTCGAGGGATTCAGCCACACTTGAGGCCCCCTCGGCCTGAACGCCGACGACGCGGATGCTTTCGTCCTTGCCTTTGAGCGCCGTGGCGATGCCGCTGATGAGCCCGCCGCCGCCGATAGGGACGACGACCGTGTCGACGCCGGGGAGGTCCTCGTAGATCTCCAGTCCGATGGTTCCCTGGCCCGCCATCACTTTCTCGTCGTCGAAGGCGTGGACGTAGGTTCGGTCCTCCTCGCGCTCGATCTCGTGAGCGCGTTCGGCGGCGGCGTCGTAGTCCCGGCCGTGGAGGACCACGTTGCCGCCGTAGCTCCGGGTCGCCTTCACCTTCGAGACCGGCGCCCGTTCGGGCATCACGATCTTCGAGTCGACGCCGATGCGCGTGGCGGCCAGTGCGACCCCCTGTGCGTGGTTGCCGGCGCTCGCTGTGACAACACCGGCCTCCCGTTCACTCTCCGACAGCGACGCAATGCGGTTGGTCGCGCCCCGTATCTTGAACGAGCCCGTGCGCTGGAACAGTTCGAGCTTGAGATGGACGTCCGCGCCTGTCATCGCGGAGAACGTATGTGAATAATCGAGCGGTGTATGCCTGGCCGTTTCAGAGACAGTGTCCTGTGCCGCGAGTACATCTTCAAATGAGAGCATGGGAGTGGCTATTCACCGGATCATGTTATACTGTCGGCTGACTGTGCGGTATCAACGGTTACGACAGTGGCAACTGCTCTGGAGTGTACTGAAACGGAAAGGGGGAGCGTGTGACTGCACGCGGGAGAACGAACGCGATTGACTTAAATCCCGTCGTAGCGCGGTGAAAGTGAAAGTGAAAGACAGCGGCCGGATAGGGTCACTCATTCCTATAATTCGGCTGATAGACGGCCACCAGTGAGTCGGACAGAACTGTTTTACAGTCGGTATCCCAGGAAACAGTAGATGGATACCTGGCTGCGACGGACGCTGGTATATATCGTCGCGCTTGGCGGCATCATTCTGGGGTATGCGTTCGCATACGACTACGGAATGGCAGCGTTCGAAAACGACCCGCAACCGTTCCTGCGGTCGCTTCGTGTCGTGGTCGAAACGTTCACCACGACCGGGTACGGCTCGGACGCCCCGTGGAGCACCACGGAGATGCGGCTGTTCGTCATCGTGATGGATATCACCGGCGTCGTGCTCATCTTCCTCGCGTTGCCGGTACTGTTGTTTCCGCTGTTCGAGGAAGCGATGGAGACAACAGCCCCGAACACGGTCGAGAACGGCCTCAGCGACCACGTCGTCATCTGTCAGTTCTCTCCCCGCGGTGAGACGCTCGTAACCGAACTCGACACCTGGAACGTCGATTACGTCATCGTTGAACCGGACCGGGACCGGGCCAACGACCTCTATGAAGAAGGGTACCATGTCATTCACGCCGACCCGCAATCCGTCGACGGGCTCGAACGAGCACATCTGTCCTCCGCCCGGGCGCTCGTCGCCGATGCGTCCGACCAGGTGAACACCAGCATCATCCTCACTGCCCGCGAAGTCGACGAATCGGTCCAGACTGTCAGTGTCGTCAAGGAGCCCGACCGCGCGAAGTATCACGACCTCGCCGGCGCCGACGCCGTCCTGTCGCCGCGTGGACTGCTCGGGGAGAGCCTCGCCAGCAAGGTGACGACCGGCGTCTCGACGACGCTCGGGGATTCAATCGAGATCGGTGAGGACTTCGATATCGCCGAACTGCCGATCCACCGCGGGAGTGACCTCGTCGGGACGACGCTAGCCGACAGCGGCATCCGGGAGCAGACCGGCGTCAACGTCATCGGCGCGTGGTTCCGCGGCCAGTTCGTGAGCCCGCCCGATCCCGACGCCGAACTCGACGGCAGTACGGTCCTGCTGGTCTCGGGTACCGAGCGCCAACTGGAGCGGCTCAAGGAGATGACTCTCTCCAGCGTGCGTGGCTTCCGCCGCGGGGAGACCGTTGTCATCGGCGCCGGTGAGGTCGGACAGACGATCACCTCGGCGCTTACGAGCGCCGGGGTGCCGCATACGGTGCTCGACCAGACCGACGAATCGGGCGTCGACGTCGTCGGCGACGCCACAGAGCCCGATGACCTGCGACACGCCGGCGTCGGCGCTGCCAGAACGGTTATTCTCGCCCTCTCGGAGGATACTGACACCGAGTTCGCGACGCTTGTCATCCGTGATCTCAACCCGGACGTCGAAATCATCGCCCGTGCCGAGGAAAGCGAGAACGTCCAGAAGATGTACCGTGCGGGCGCGGACTACGTCCTCGCGCTGTCGACGGTCAGCGGCCGGATGCTCGCCTCCACGATCCTCGAAGACGAGGACGTCATCTCGATGGACCAGCAGGTCGAGGTCATCCGCGTCGCCGCCGACGGCCTCGGTGAGACGACGCTCGGCGAGGCCGATGTCCGCTCGCGGACGGGCTGTACGGTCGTCGCCATCGAACGGAACGGCTCGGTCATCACTGACCTCGGCCCCGACGTGACTATCGAACCGACTGACCAGCTCGTCATCGCCGGCACCGACGACGGCGTGACGCGGTTCAAGTCGGTGTTTGGCTAACCACCTTTTTCTACGGGGGGTTCGGGCGCTACGCGCCCTCAACCCCCGTACAAAAACGTGGGCGAAAAAGGCCGGAATCGCCGCACGGCGGCGATTCCGGGGAACCGGCGGCGTCGCCGCCGGATGCTGGCCGCCCTGCCCTTCCCCGGTTCGCGCGATGAAACGCGCTCACGGCCGTCAGTAATCCACTCTTCGGACGAACAGTAGCGGTAGGCCTATCGCTCGTCCAGCGGCACGAACGTGGTTTCGTCAGGGTTCTTGCCGACGTAGCGGGCGCGCGGGCGGATCAGACGGTTGTCCTCGATGTACTCGAAGACGTGGGCGACCCAGCCGCCGACACGGGACATCGCGAAGATCGGGGTGTAGATGTCGATCGGGATGCCCATCTGGTAGTACGTCGACGCGGAGTAGAAGTCGACGTTGGGGGCCAGCCCCTTCTCCTCCATGAGGTAGTCCTCGATGGTGGTCGACATCTCGTACCACTTCAGCGTCCCGGCGGCCTCGCCGAGTTCCTTCGAGCGTTCGCCGAGGATCTTCGCCCGCGGGTCCTTGACGTTGTAGACGCGGTGGCCGAAGCCGGAGACGCGACGGCCCTCGTCGAGGGCGTTTTTGACCCAGTCCAGCGGGTCGGATTCGGCGTCGTCGACTTCCTTTAGCATCTCCATAACGTCCTGGTTGGCCCCGCCGTGGAGCGGTCCCTTCAGCGTCCCGATGGCGGAGGTGACCGCGCTGTGGACGTCCGACAGCGTCGACGCCGTCGTGATAGCCGAGAACGTCGAGGCGTTGAGGCCGTGGTCGGCGTGGAGCACGAGCGCCTGGTCGAACACGTCAGCCAGCACGTCGTCGGGCTCCTCGCCGTTGAGCATGTAGAGGAAATTCGCCGCGTGGTCGAGATCGTCGCGAGGTGCGACGGGCTCCTTGCCGTCGCGGATACGAGTGAACGCCGCGATGATGGTCGGGATCTTGGCCGTGATCCGCCGGCCCGTTTCGAGATTGACCGTCTCGTCGGTCGGCTCGGCGTCCTCGGGCGCAGGGTCGAACGCCGAGAGCATCGACACCGCTGTCCGGAGCGCTGCCATCGGATTCTCGTCCGCTTCGGCGAGTTGTCGCACGGTCGAGATGACGTCGTCGTCCACGTCGCGTGCGTCCACCATCGCCTGCTTGAACTCGGAGAGCTCGTCCCGGTTCGGCAGGTGACCGTGCCAGAGCAGGTACAGCACCTCTTCGTAGCTGGCACCCTTCGCGAGGTCCTCGATGGTGTACCCCCGATACACGAGTTTGCCAGCGTCGCCGTCGATAACGCTGAGTTCGGACTCGGCGACGATGACACCCTCGAGTCCCTTCTTGAGGTCGTCGGACATACGCAATCTCTTCCCTACCTTCCGGGAAAAACATTTTCTTTCTGGGCCTGTGTGTCACACTGTCAGGAGTTGAGACTGCCCGTTCGTTTACTATTTTCCGGATAAGTTCGTTTGTCTATGACATCGATGCCGGGGAACTCGTCGTTCATTCGCTCGCGCTCGGCTCAGTAACGCTCGGGTGCCGACCCAAATAGTGAGGAACGTTTTTGCTCGGGGCCGTCGAACCGGCGGCTATGGACCCGACAGGGACGGTCGAGTACGAACCGGTCAGCGTCAAGCAGGTGCTGGCCGAGATGAAAGACACCGCCGAGTTGCTCATTGATCTCTCGTACTCGGCCGTCCTGCTGGGGAGCGACGACGTGGCCGCGGAGGTGCTGGAATTAGAGGAGAAGATGGACGTGCTCCAGTTGCGCGCACGCATGAGTCTCCTGATGGCCTGTCGGTCGACAGCGGACGCGGAGTCGCTGGCCCCCGTTCTGGGGATGGTCGGAGCGGCGGAGAAAATCAGCGACGCCGCCGGCGACATCGCCAAGATCGTACTGGAGGACATCGGCCTGCCGGACACGATGCGGGCGGCCCTCCCCGAGGCCGTCGAGACGCTCGTGCGGGCGACGATTAGTTCGGACTCGCCGCTGGCCGACGAGACGCTGGGGGGCCTGAACCTCGAAACCGAGACTGGCGTCCGTGCGCTAGCAATCCGACGGCAGGGGAACTGGTTGCTCAATCCCGACCGGGAGACGCGCCTCGAAGCGGGCGACGTGGTGCTGTTCCGGGGCCCCGAAGACGGCATCGCCGAGGTGTATCGGGACGCGACCGGCGACGTGTACGAACCGCCGGAACCGCCCGAGGGCGGCGTCCGTGATCTCGAACGCGCCGTCGATTCCATCGTTCTGATGAAGGACATGGGCGAACTGGCGGTGGACCTGGCCTACGGCGCGGTGCTGTTCGACAGCGCTGAGGTCGCCGAGGAGGTCGTCGAACTCGAAGCCGAAGTCGATGCGCTGCAGTCCCGGTTCGAAGCCTGGACGCTCCGGGCCGCCGCCGACATCGACGACCCGGTGTCGCTGCGGGGACTGGTACATCTAGCCCGGTCGACGGAGGTCATCTCCGACGCCGCACTGGAGATGAGCGAGGGCGTTCTGCGGGGGCTGTCGACCCATCCGGTCGTTGCCGAGGCCGTCCAGGAATCCGACGAGGTCATCGTCCGGACCACGGTGTACCCCGACAGCGACCTCGCCGGAACGACTATCGGCGACGCGGAAGTCAAGACGGCGACGGGCATGCGGATTATCGCGATACGGCGCGGGGCCGGGGAGAGCGAACGGACCGGGCGCGAAGGCGGCGACTGGGTCGTCTCGCCGGGCCCGGAGACGCGGATTCAGACGGGCGACGTACTCATCGCGAAAGGGACTCGGACCGGCGGCGACCGGCTGACAGACCTATCGAAGGGAGAATAGCCCGAGTCACGCTACTGCCGTCTGGCGAGACGGACAGCCGACACTGCTGTGAACAGCGCCGTCAGCAGGCCGCCAAGCGAGGTGGCGAGAACGAACGCCAGTGCCACGTAGAACGCCATCGGCCGCTGGGTCCCCGGCAGGACGAACAGGGCGAACAGCCCCGCCGTGAACAGGCCGGCGACCGCGAAGCCGATCTTCGCGTTTCGTGGCACGTTCAGCGCCGCGACCATCGCCGCTTTGCCGCTCTGTGGCTCGGACTGGGACACGCCCGCCGATAGGGCCGGTGGCCCCAAGACGCCGTCGGTCCGGCGCAACTGCTGGTGGAATCCGAACCAGTAAAGGCTCCCAAGGCAAACGTGAGAACAATGGTTACTTTCGGTACGGCGACCGCCGCCCCCGGCGAGATGGACACGGGGCGGCTGGAGGTCGGTGAGACCCGCGACGGGTCGACGTTCGGGCTACCGGTCGCCGTCGTCAACGGTGTCGACGACGGGCGGACCCTCTACATACAGGCGGCCAGCGACGGCGACGAGCTGAACGGCGTCGGCGTCATCCAGCGGACGCTCCCGCAGCTCGACCCGACGGAGCTGTCCGGGACGATTCTGGTCTGTGGCGTCGTGAATTACCACGCCTTCCAGATCGCCGAGCACCGCAACCCGATCGACGACACGAAGATGAACCGGGCGTATCCGGGCGACAAAACGGGGACGTCGAGTGAGCGCATCGCCGCCGCGACCTTCGACGCCGCCATCAGCGCCGACTACGTCCTCGACCTGCACCAGGGGTCGACCTCGCGGATGATCGACGAAGTGCGGGTCCGGTGTGGCACCCGCCATCGCCTCCACGAGGAGTGTCTCGAACTCGCGAAGGTGTTCGGTTGTGGCTACATCCTCGACCAGAAAGGCCCCGACGGGCAGTTGGCCCGCGCCGCCCCAGACGAGGGCGTCCCGACAATCGACCCCGAACTCGGCGGCTGTGTCGGCTGGGACGAGCGGTCCATCCAGCGGGGCGTCGACGGCGTGTTCAACGTGTTGCACTACTACGGCTTCCTCGACGGCCACCACGACACCCGACCCCAGACCCGCGCCTCCGGGTTCGAGCAGTACGGCTCCCCCGTCGGCGGCCTCATCGACCTCAAGCCCGATCTCGGCGACCGCGTCGCCCGCGGCGAGACGCTGTTCGAGATAACTGACGTGTTCGGCGAACCGAAGGCCGAAATCACCGCCGACTCCAGCGGCGTGTTCTGGCGCGCCCGGCGGCTCCCGCAGGTCGCGACCGGCGAGTACGTCTGCTCGGTCGGGACGAACGTCGATACGTACTAGAACCCACTTTTTACGTCGGGGGGTGTCCTCGGCCGCGATGCGGCCTGTGGGCACCCCCCTCGCAAAAACGTGGGGAAAAACGCGGGACCTCGCTTCGCTCGGTCCCGCGCTCCGCGCCGCGTACCCTCGCTTGCTGACCTGCCTTTCCCCGGGGCGGCCGACGGAGCGGCCGCCCGGCCACTGAGGCTTCGCCAATCTGGCCACAGGCACCGACTGTCGCTCTCTGGAACGCCGCCGCCAGCTTTTGGACCGTCCGCATCCGAGTAGACCCATGCGCATCTGTAGCGTCTGTAACCGGGAGTACCCCCGCGAGGGGGCCTGGCGGTGTTCCTGCGGGAAGCCGCTCGACTACGCTACCCAGCCGCTACCCGACAGCCGGCCAGCGCAGTTCTCGCGGACCAGCGGCGTCTGGGACTTCGCCGAGTTCCTCCCGATGGACGAGCGAGTCAGCCTTGGCGAGGGCTGGACGCCGCTGATCGATGCACCCGAGTGGGACGCCACGTTCAAACTGGAGTCTCTCCACCCGACGGGGAGCTTCAAGGACCGCGGCGCGGCGACGGTCATCGCCGAGGCGCTCGAAGTCGGGGCCGACCGCGTGCTCGAAGACTCCTCGGGCAACGCCGGGCTGGCAGTGGCGTCCTACGCGGCCCGGGCGGGCCTGGACGCGGAGATATACGTTCCCGCGAGCGCGACGGAAGCGAAACGTCGCCGCATCGAGCGAACCGGGGCCGAGGTGGTCCCAATCGAGGGGAGTAGAGAGTCCGTAACCGCGGCCTGCATCGACGCCGTCGAAAAGGGTGCGGGCTGGTACGCCAGCCACGCCTGGAACCCCGCCTTCTTCGCCGGGACGGCGACGGCCGCCTACGAGATCGCCGCACAGCGGAACTGGACCGTCCCGGACGCCGTCGTCACGCCACTCGGTCACGGGACGCTGTTTCTCGGGCTCTATCGTGGCTTTCGGACACTGGAGCAGGCTGGATGGACGGAGGCGGTGCCGCGCATACTGGGTTCCCAGGCGGTCGGGTACAGTCCTATCGCCGACGGAGCGGGCAGTGCGTCGGATATCGGTGCTGCCAACGAACTCGCCGACGGTATTCACATCCGCGACCCGCCACGCGGCAACCAAGTCCGGCAGGCAATCGACGAAACCGACGGGGCCGCCGTCGCCGTCTCGGCTGCGGCAACGGAGCGGGAACGCGACCGTCTCAGCAGGGCGGGGTTCCACGTCGAGCCTACCTGTGCGACGGCGACCGCGGCGCTGACCGAGTTCAGAGAGCGGGGAGAACTCCAGGACGGTGACGACGTGGTTGTTGCGTTGACTGGGCGAAACGACTAACGCATCAGCAGGGTCGAGACCGGGAAGTCGGCGTCGACGGAGAGCCACTGGTCCTCTACGTCTGTCGTGTCGACATCCGGGGCGTAACAGATGAGTCGTTCGCTGCCATCGGGACGGGAGCGCACCACGGCAGGCAGTACCCCCTCGTCGGCGTCCGTCGCCGCCGTCACCTCGCTCGTCGACCGGGTATCGGAGTCCATGTCCCGACTCACGACAGGTGTTATTATTGTTACCAGTCGGTTATCGGGCGTAAGGGCTACTGAACGTCCTCAAGCGAAACGAGTTGGTCCGACGGCACGGCCAGCCACTTCGCTTCCAGCTCGGTACTCGCGAGGCGGGGCGGATACAGGATAGAGCGCTGGCCGCCACCCGCAGCTGGCTCGTGTTCGACAGTCAGTAGCTTCTCCGTGGCCTCGCCGTCCGTCGTATTTCGTCGCTGGGTATCTGACCTCTCGCTGCTCATGGGCGCAGATAACGGTATACCAATATTGTTATCCGTAGTCTAAATCGAGGTATATCCCCATATTACCGGAATATTCGTGGTGCTTACTACCCGGTAGCCAGTTCGAACCGGGTAGTAGACCGAGACGGGGCCACGATGGATCTTCAGGCGGGAAGTTTACACGACGGGATCACACCCCAAACGGAGTTGTGTGGATTGTGTCCGGCACCGATCCCGAGGTCGAGATATGCCGGTGATCGCTACGCCAAGCCGTATCAGCGGGCGGGGTGAGTGGGTGCGTCGAACCCGCCGCGGACCAGCGGCTTCGCGATGTGGCGGCGAGCGACCGGCGGCACCTCGTACCACCCGTGTTCCAGCCCCCGCTCGATGGACTGTGTGATCTTGCTGTCGGCGCTGGTCCCGCAGTCCCGACACCGATAGCCCTGGTTCCGCCCGGCGGATTTCATCGACCGGCTACAGTCCGGGCAGTCCGGGGTGACGGATTCCGTCCGGACGAGTTCCCGGACCGCGAACTTCTCCAGTTTGAGCGTGCCGTCGCTCACCTCGCCACAGGCGGTAATCCGGTCGCCCACCCTGAGCGAGCGGACCCGGTCGCGAAAGCCCTTCGTGGGCTCGAAGGCCGCGCAGTCGAGGGTCGTCCCGTCGTCTTTGAGCGCAAAAAACACGTGCCCACCCGCTCGGGTTTCAGGGGCCTCGACCACATCGCCGGTGACGCGGTAGGCGCTATCGTCCCTGATCGCATCGAGCGTTGCGTCCCGGAGATGCACGTCGGTCCCCTGGTTCGTGACGAACGTCGCCCGGCGGGCAATTGGTTCACTGTCGATGGCGTCGGCGACGGCACGGCAGGCGGCGGGGTCGTCGCCGCGGATGCCGTAGAGAATCGGACACGGCGTCCGCGGCACGCAGACCGGATAGCCCGATTCGCGGTCGACCGTGTCCCACACGTCGGGATAGTAGTCCTCGGCTGCAGCGTGGACGCTCTCGCCGTCGACCGACCGCTCCGTGCCCCACCGGTCCTGTGCCCGGTAGGCGATATGTTCGTAGGTCCAGTCCGACAGCGCGGCCCAGGCCCCGACCGCCGCGAGCGCCCCGACCAGCCCGCGGCCGTTGCCCCGCTGGCAGCGGGCGAACCCGACCACGTCGGCAAGCGTCGTCGCGGTCATCGGGTCCTGTATCGACTGGATCGTCTCGCGGGCGAACGTTGCGACCTGCGGCGGGACGTCTGCCGGGTCACAATCCGCGACGACGGCACCGGGATTAGTCCGGGGATCGTCGGTCTCGGCCATATCGAGAGTGTCTTCGACCAGGCCACGGGCCGTATCGGCATCGAGGTCCGTGTGTACCGCCAGCGCCGCGTTCCCGCGGGTCTTGTGCTCGACGGCGGGGTTCAGCCGGACGAGCAGCAGCCGCTCGACGGTCCCTCCGGCGTCCCGGATCGACTCGGCGAGGCTGGCGGCGGCGTAGGTCGTACACATCCCCCGCTCGCGCGAGTCCGTATCGTCGAGGCCGATGACAGTCACGGACGTCTGTAGTCTCGAAGCGGTCAAACCCTTTTCGTCACGCCCGGGAGCGAATCCGGCCTGAGAGTTCAACGAGCGGCGCAATGCATATAATGGGTGAACGGCCTAGACTCAGTAGAGGTACAGAGTACTATGTCACGGTCGGCGCTGGTGGAAAACGTCATGGCGATGCTCGAAGACGCTGGCTTCCTCGTCAGCGACCGCTGTGCGATTCGCCCGAAGAGTTTCGACATCGCTGCTCGCCGCGGTGAGGACGTGTTGCTCCTGAAGATACTGGGCAACATCGACGCCTTCGACGCACAGACCGGCGGCGAGATGCGGCGACTGGGCACCTACCTGAACGCCACGCCGATTGTGATCGGGCTCCGCACACGCGACGAGGAGCTGAAACCCGGCGTCGTCTACTTCCGCCACGGCGTCCCCGTGCTGTCGCCGGACACGGCGATGGACCTGTTCGTCGAGGAGGTCCCGCCGCTCATCTACGCTGCTCCGGGCGGGCTCTACGTCAACATCGACTCCGAGATCCTCGCCGACGTGCGCGAGGATCGGGACTGGTCGCTGGGCCGCCTGGCGAAGGAACTGGGCGTCTCCCGCCGGACGGTCTCCAAATACGAGGACGGGATGGACGCCTCCGTCGAGGTGGCCGCCGAGCTGGAGGACCTGTTCGACGCGCCGCTGACCTCGCCGGTCAGCGTCCTCGACGGGGCCGAGGAGGTCCGGGACGACGAGCCGACGCCGGACGACCCCGACGTCGCACCGGAGGACGAGCCCATCGTGACGGTGTTCACCCGCATCGGCTTCGAAGTCCACCCGACGGACCGCGCTCCCTTCAAGAGCGTCAACGAGAGCGAGGACCGACACGAGCAGGTGCTCGCCGGCCACTCGGCATTCACCGAGACGGCTGAGAAGCGAGCCCGTATCATGTCCTCGGTCGGCGAGGTCACCCGCACGCGGTCGGTGTACGTCGTCGACGAACTCCGGCGCGAGTCCGTCGACGGGACCGCGCTCATCGAGAAAGACGAGATGGACGACATCCAGGACGCCACTGACCTGCGAGACCTGATTATGGAGCGCGGCGAGGACCGCGAAGAAGTGGCCTGAGCGGTCGCTGGCCGTTTTTGCTGTCCGTTGAAAACGAACCGTCGCAAGCGACGGGTCTACTGGCCGTACGTCTCTTCGAGGTATTCGACGATATCGTCTGACTCGGGCATCCCGTCAACGCCGTTGTCCTTGTCCACGAGGACGGGGACGCCGGTCTGGCCCGATACCTCCTTCACTTCGGTCCGATCGTCGTGAGAGCGCGGGACCATGTGCGACTCGTAGTCGAGGCCGAGCTCGTCGAGTTTCTTGATTACCTTCGCGCAGTACGGACAGCCTTCGAGTTCGTAGAGTTCCAGATTAGCCATTGCATCCCTGTTTGGGCCGCCACCGTCAAGAACACATCGGAGGTGTGCTCGGGTCACGCAGGGGCGAAGCGTCACCGTCCGGACTTACACGTCGATGTCGTCGGGCGCATCGGCGAGCAGGTCCGACGCGGTCACGAGCGAGGATAGTTCCAGGTCGTGGTCGGCGAGGTTCTCACCGGCCCCCTCCTCGCGGTCGACGACGACGAGCACGCGGTTGACGACAGCGCCGGCCTCCCGGAGCGCCTCGGCGGCGTCGACCGCACTCTGGCCGGTCGTCGCGATGTCTTCGAGGATGATGACCTCCTGGCCCTCGGTCAGTTCGCCCTCGATGCGGTTGCCCGTGCCATACTCCTTGGCCTGCTTGCGGGCGATGACGTAGGGGATACCGGTTTCGACGCTGGTGACCGCGACCAACGGGACCGCGCCGAGGGCGACGCCGGCCAGCGTGGCGTCCGTGTCCCACTCGGCGATGCGCTCGGCGAAGGCTTCAGCGATGCGATCCAGACAGGCGGGGTTGGTCTCGAAGACGTACTTGTCGACGTAGTAGTTCGACGTGCCGCCGTGGGAGAGCTCGAACTCCCCGAACTTGACGGCGTCGGCGTCCCGCAGCGCCGCGATGAGTTCGTCGTTTGCCATACGCTCACTGGACAGTCACGGGGCTAATGACTGTTGGATTCAGACAGCGACATTCCTAAGCCCCTCGCACTCAGACAGTCGCTCGAATGCAAGTGTTCGGGTCGAGCGGCGTCCGAGGTGTCGCGGGCGATGAGCTGACACCGCGGTACGTCCTTCGGGTTGCACAGGCCGCCGGGGACGTCTGGCGTGAGCACCACGACCGCGTAGCGATCGCCCGGGACACGCGGACGACCGGGCGGACGTTCACCAACGCCGCGACCAGCGGGCTGACGGCCGTCGGGTTCGACGTCGACCGCCTCGGCGTCGTCCCGACGCCGGGCCTGCAGGCCTACTGCGAGCGCGAGGCTGTCCCGGGCGTGATGATCACGGCGAGCCACAACCCGGCCGCGTACAACGGCGTGAAACTCATCGGCGCAGACGGCGTCGAACTGACGCGGGACACGCTCGACCGCGTCGAGCAGTCCCTCCGGGACGATACGCCAACGTACGCGGACTGGGAGACCGTCGGATCCGACACCGCCATCGAGAGCGCTCGCCGCCGCTACCGCGAGCAGGTGTTTGCCGCCGTCGACCGCGACCGCATCGACGACGCCGACCTCACTGTCGTCGTCGACCCCGGCCACGGCGCTGGCTCGCTGACGAGCCCCGACCTGTTCCGCGAGCTCGGCTGTGAAGTCCACACGGTCAACACCCAGCCCGACGGCCACTTCCCCGGCCGCGACCCCGAACCCGTCGCCGAGAACCTCGAAGACCTGCGGGCGTTCGTCCGGGCGACCGACGCCGACCTCGGGTTTGCCCACGACGGCGACGCCGACCGCGGGATGTTCGTCGACGAGACCGGGACACACATCGAGGGCGACGCCGCGCTGGCCGCGCTCGCGGCGGCGAAAATCGAGGCCGGCGACGGCGTCGTCTCGGCGGTCAACGCCTCCCAGCGACTCGTCGACGTCGTCGAGGACGCCGGCGCGACTCTCTCGCTTACCCCCATCGGCTCGACGTACATCGTCAGCCGCATCCGCAAGCTGCAGGACGAAGGCATGCACGTCGCGATTGCCGGCGAAGGCAACGGCGGCATCCTCTTCCCCGACTACCGCATCGCCCGGGACGGCGCGTTCACCGCCGCGAAGTTCCTCGAACTCGTCGCCGAGCGGCCGGCGAGCGAGGTTGCAGCGGACTACGACGACTACTACAACGTCCGGCGGAACCTCGAATACGAGACCGAAGCCGAGCGCGAGGCGATGCTCGAAGGCATCGAAGCACACGCGAACGACGCAACGGCCGACCTCGACACGACGGACGGCTACCGCCTCGACTACGGCGACGGCTGGGTGCTGGCCCGACCGTCCGGGACGGAGCCAGTCGTCCGGGTCTACGCCGAGGCGCGCACGCTCGACCGGGCCGAGGAACTCGCCGAGACGATGGTCAGCCGGGCGACCCGGCGGATAGACAGCTACAGCGAGGAGTGAGTTTCTACGGCATCGTCGATAGCTGCACGGGCCTCGCGGGCGGCCGATAGCTCGGTTTCGACAGCGCCGCTCGCCAGTCGCTCGCGCTCGCTTTCCGTGAGTTCCGAGCGAGCGACGGCGCTCTCCCGGAGCCGCTCGTAATCGTCACGCTCCGCGAGCCCACGCACCTCCCGCAGCGCCGCGACCACGGACTCGTCGGCGAAGCGGGCGACGACCGAGCGGTACTCCCGGCAGTACCACGGCAGGGCGTCGGCCGACGGCGGCGGCCAGTCGATCCGCACCGGCTCGGCGTCGAGCCGACGGAGATACGTCCGCCGGGTGGCGACGGCGCTCCGCAGCGCCGCCGCGTCGTCGACGTAGTGGTCCAGTTTCGAGGCCGAGTAGTCGGCGTACTCAAGCAGCTTCGGAATGGGTTCGGTCCCGGCGTCGTGCTCGCGGACGTACGTCAGCAGTTCCGCGGGCGGTGACCGGAACTCGACCAGCGGGTACGCGTCCGCCCGCTCGATGACCGCCAGCGCGTCCCTGGCCGGCGTCTCGCTTCGGAACGCCCGGAACGCCTCGGTGACGGCGTCGTTGTAGCGTTCGATGGGGTCACGGAGGCGCTCGACCGGCGCGTCGAGGTCGGCGTCGCCGAGCCGCTGGAGCCGTTCCAGTTCGTCGATGCGGTCGCTCAGTTCACCGCGTCGACGGTTCGCCTCGGTCCGGGCTTTCTTGTACTGCTCGCGCGCGTCGTCGAGTTCGTCGAGTCGCCCGACGAGGTCGCCGACGGGCGACAGCATCTCGCGGGCCTGCTCGAAGTCACTTTCCGTGAGCCGGCGCTGCTGGAGGAAGTCGTCGATTTCTTCGAAGGTATCGCGCTCGGGCAGGTCCTCGGGGAGGTCGTCGGTCAGCGTCCCGACTCGACCCTGGAACTCCATGAACGCCTCGAAGTCGCCGCCGCCGGTCGCTCGCCCGTCGTAGCTTTCGAGTAGCTTCCGCAATTCGCTGTAGATGTCACGGCAATCACGCAGCGCGTCCGCCCCGATCTCCTCGACGCGTGCCTGCGCTCGGTCGTAGGCGTCGGCGGCCTGTTTGAGGCGCTCCACGGCATCGGGGGTGCCGTCGTTGCGTTCGGTATCGGATCGCGCCATCAGTACACGTCGTCGGGGTCGAACACTCGCTCGCCGACCGTCTCGCCGTCGACGGTCCGGTGGAAGCAGGACTCGTAGCCGGTGTGGCAGGCCCCGCCGGTCTGCTCAACGACGTACAGCAGGGCGTCCCCGTCGCAGTCGACCCGGACCTCCTCGACAGCCTGCGTGTGGCCGCTCGTTCCCCCTTTGTGCCAGAGTTCGTCCCGGCTGCGGGAGTAGTAGTGGGCCTCCCCCGTCTCGCGGGTCTTCCGGAGGGCTTCTTCCGTGACGTAGGCGAGCATGAGCACCTCGCCGGTGTCGGCGTCCTGGGCGACAGCGGGGATGTACTCCTGCTCGTCGAACGCGAGGTCGACATCGGTCATACTCGGGCGGAGGCGTGTCCGAAAAATAGGTCTTCTGCTCAGACGACCGGGCTCCCTCAAGACAGGGCCTCCGAAAGCCGCGTCGAGAGCGTCGTTGTGCTATCGTAGCGCTGTCCCGGCTCGGGAGCCATCGCGCGCCGGATGACCGTGTCGACGCTCCCGGGAAGGCTGGTCCCGGAACTGGGTGTCCGGAGCGAGCCGTCGCGGATTGCACGGCGGAGGTCGCTCGCCCCGCGGAACGGCTCGCGGTCACAGAGCAGTCGGTATGCGACGGCACCGAGTTGGTACACCGGCGTCGTCCGTTCGACGGCCCCGGCCAACTGTTCCGGCGCGGTGTAGGGCGTGACCCTGTCGTCGTCGAATGCGCTCGACACCGCGCGTTCGATGCCCCACCCGGCGAGCGCCGCTCGAACGGGCTCGTCACGCGAGAGAATCCGTATCGAGTCGGGCGAGACGGCCGTCGCGTACACGTCGTTGCGCGCCGCAGCGGTTACCGCCGCGGCGACGTCATCGAGCACCTGCCGACGGGCATCTAGCGAGAGCGACGCGCAGTAGTCGTCGGCAGCCCCCTCGCCAGCACGGTAGGCGATCCAGGCGCTCGGGCTGACGCCGACCTCGTATATTGTCGATACCGTCGGTCGGTCGGCGACGGCCTGCCAGTTCTCGACAGCGGACATGAACCGCTTGACCGCGCTGCCCTCCTCGCCGCGGTCCGGGTCGAGTAACGCGATGTGTGCCACCTCGCCGTCCGTCCACGTCCCGCGATACCGGTGGACGTAGCCGGAAGTGTCGACGGTTTCGAGTTCTGTGAGGTCGGGAATCGCGGCCATGAGCGTACTCGCCGTAGTCATAGGGCCGATCTCGGACGGGTCCGTCACATCGGCGTCACCGTCGTCCGGGTCCGGGTCATTGACGGGTGCGGAGAGCCGGTTTCGCTTGAACCGAACGCCGGACTCCGCGATGCCGTGACGGATGAAGCGGTGGTCGACCGACTGCTCCGTCCGACCGTCAGTGTCGCGGAGTTCGAGCCGCTTGAAATCGAACGCGCGCTGAATCGCTTTCGCGTCGTTGCAGACGGATTCGAGGTCATCGCCCACGTGAAACACGACAGCGTCGCCCTCGGGAACGACCACCCATGCGTCGAGCATCCCGCTGCGTTGCACCCGGAGGCACTCGAACAGTTCGTTCCAGTAGATGTCCCCGACGATATCCGGGGCGTCCCAGCGTAGCAGGCACGGATGGCGATCCGCGTCCATCCGGTTCTGGGCCGCTCGCATCGCGTCAATACGACGGTCATAAGTGGAAAAGACCGCCGCGTCGGCCGGATCGCGGCGGTACTCCCTGACGAGCCACTCGCCGTCGGCCTTGATGAGTTCGAGCGGCGGCTGACAGGGCGGACGCGGACCGCCCGCCGAGCCGACGCCTCTAGATTCGCGCCGTGTCTCGTTGCCGCTCATTCGGTAGCGACACCTCGTGCGTTCACCCGTGGCTCTCGGCTGTAACAACTGCGTGCCCCCGGAACCCCGTCCATGTTGGCTACGAAATACTACAGTCTATTTTCATATAAAAAGCCTCGGTTGAGAGAAACGTTCACCCCAACCGAGCGCCTCACGCCAGCCCGACGGCCTGCAACAGCGAGAACAGCACGTCGCCGTAGGTCAGCGAGACGAGCAGGCCGGCGAACATCGGGACGAGGAACGGAATCCCGGGCGAGATCCACACTTCCTCCTGTTCGACGAGCACGTCCAGCCCGTCCCGGAGCTGGGCCGGCGAGGTGCCGTAGGCGGAGTGGTCGATGTCGTTCAGGAACCGCTCGGCACCCCAGGGGTCGTCGATGGGGTCGCTGCGGTCGGACGCACCGGTTTCGTCGCCGGGGCCTGTCGGCCCGTCGACATCGTCGATGACGCGGTCACCACCGTCGGCCGCAAGCGACCCGTCGCCGGGGTCGTTCGGGACCGCCGGCAGCGAGGTCGGCTGCCGATACCGCTCGGGATCGGCACGGATGTCGGCGAGCGAGCAGTCGCGCCAGCGCAGGTACATCCGGAGGGCATCGAGGTCGAGACCGCCGCGGTCGAACCCGTCGGGCGATTCGAGCAATCGACCGTACTCCTCGGTGACGGCGGCGGCGTCGACGGGCCGCCCGATGAACATCGCCAGTGAAAACCGACCCTTGGCGAGGTTCCCGGCGGCGACCGCCAGCGGATAGACGACGCCGGCGAGCACGGTATTCGAGAGAATTGTCAGCGAAAACACGCCGATAGCGCTCTGCTGGAGCGGGAGCGCGGTGCTTGGCATGGGCAGATAATACACCGGGTAGACGGGAAAGAGGACGGCGACGAGCATGAACGCCTTCGCGTCGGCCCCGCCGAACCCGCCCATGAGCCAGAACCCGTACGACAGCGGAATGACGAAGCCCAGACTGATCGCGACCCTGATGAGGAACAGCCGCTGGCCGACCGCGGTCGGGCCAGTCCAGACAGTGTAGGCGTCCCACAGGAGGAGCACGACCGCCAGCACGGCCAGCGGGGTCCAGGTCCGGTTTGGCACCCGCCGGGTTTTCACGTCGCGGTAGGCCGCCCACCCGAACACCGGGACGGCGACCAGCCGAAGCAGGTCCGGTATCGACCCAAGCACGGCTGCATGCAACACAGCGGTGCCCCTAATGGTTCCGATACGACGGCTGTGAAAAGCGGTTGCTACCGGGAGAGAAAGGTAGTGCGCTGCAGAAGCCGCGTTAGATGACGCGGTTCTGCAGGTAGTCGAGGTGCTTGGCGTTGTAGACGATCTTGACCTCGTCGGCGTCCGGGCTGCCGATACAGGTCAGGCGAACGTTCTTCTCTTCGACTTCCTCGTCGCTGAGGATCTGCTGCATGTCCATGTCGATGTCGCCTTCGAGGACGATGGCGGCACAGTTCGCACAGGCCCCAGCGCGACACGAGAAGGGCCAGTCATAGCCCTGGGCCTCGGCGGCCTCGAGGATGTACTCGCCTTCGTTCACGTCAAGGGACCCGTAGTCCTCGTCATCGAGGTCCATGTCGGACGCCTCTGCGAAGACGTCGTCGTCGTACATGTCCCAGCCGTTATCGTCCACTACTTCGTAGTTAAGGTACTCTACCGTGGGCATCACCTGTTCGGTTCGGACCCCGCCCTGTTAGACTTTGCCCTTCGGGTTTAGGCCGTGCAAAATAATGAGGGACAACGCGGGGATTCGTCGGAGAATCGGTGCCATCGGTTCGGGAATGGTCACCGCTCAGAGGATCGGGAGGAACCGGAACACCAGATACGCTGCAAGCGTCGCGATCGATGGGACGATGTTCTGGAGGAAGATCACTCTGGCAGTGGTCCCGGGCTCGAACAGGTCCGACGCCGACGGGATATCTTCCCGCGATTCCTCGCCGATCGGCTCTGTTTCGGCCGGCTTCGGCGTCCCCTTCTTGCCGCCGACGGTCGGGGCGTCTGCGGCTTCCGCATCGGTAGTCAGCGCGCCGACGGAGGCGACGGGCGCCTCACCGTGGACAGTGTCGGAGAGGCTCGTCGTTCGCGTCGCGCGGCCCCACCCGAGCCCGACGATGCTCATCGTCGCGATGATGACGAAACTCGCCGGGATACCAAGCGCGGAGAGGAAGGTGACGATGGTGGAGGCGACTGCCGCGACGACGATTGCGGCGACCAGCGGGAGGTCGGTCAGATCGTTGCCGACGGTGTCCATCGTCCGGCGAGCGATGGTGAACGCACCGAGGCCGATAGCGCCGCCGCCGAGCAGGATAGCCGGGTACAGCTCCAGCGAGCCGTTGCCGACGAGGGGGGCGACGGCGTTGGCGACGTTCGACGCACCGGCCGAAAAGCCCATGTAACACCCGATGCCGATGACGACGACGGTCCCGACGAACTCACGCGGCGTCGTGTTCTCGCCGAGAGAGGGGCGGGGTATCGCGCCCGAACGGTCGAAATCCAGTAGCGCGCCTTCGCTCTGGGAGACGGCGAACCACTCGACGAGCCGGGGGTAGAAGTACCGCCCGATGACGCCGCTGACCCAGAAGGCGATGATCGGTGAGACGAGCCACCAGGAGACGATTTCGAGCATCAGGGCGGCGTTCAGCGTCCCGCGAGCGAGGCCGAGGCCGGCGATTGCGCCGACGGCCGTCATCGATGTCGACGCCGGAACCCCGACCACGTTCGAGAGGAACAGCGCGACGCCGATGAAAAACAGCACGACGATGCTGATCAGCGGCGAGAACTGCGTCGCGACGAGGTCACTGCCGAGGCTCTTGACGACAGCGGGGCCGACGATGAGTCCCCCGGCCATGGCGAATATCGTCATCAGGGCCGCCGCCGAGAGCTTTGAGAGCGTGTTCGACCCGACCGCAGGCCCGAACGCGACACCCGTGGAAGATCCCCCGATGTTGAAGCCGACGAAGATAGCTACCAGAACACCGAGGGCAAAGAGAACTTCGACCATACAGGTGCCAGTTTCCCACCGGGTTAAAACGTACCGAACAGGTGCTCGACCAAGTTTCGGCAGGCGTTAGGACGACCGCTCGTCCGAGCCACCGTCGTCAGTATCGGATTCGCCGGCCTCCCCAGCGAGGTGCTCGTCGTCGGCCGGCACCGTCTCCTCGACCTCTGCAGCTGTCTCCTCCACTTCCTCTGCTGTCCGCTTGGCCGCTTCGACCTCCGCCGTGACTGACTCGGCGGTCTGTTTCGCCTCGCTTGTCTTGTCTTTCACATCGGTCGTCTTGTCCTTGACCTCGGTCGTTCTGTCTTTCGCCTTCGTCGCCTTGTCCTTGACTTCGGTCGTCTTGTCTTTCACTTCGGTCGTCTTGTCCTTCACTTCGGTCGTCTTGTCCTTGACCTCGGTCACTTTCTTGGCGGCGTCCTCGTCACCGGTCTCGGTCGCGGTCTGTTCGACTTCGTCGGCCGTCTGCTCTACTTCGTCGGCCGTCTGTTCGACCTCGTCGACGGTTTCCTCCACTTCATCCGCGGTCTGTTCCACCTCGCCGGCAGTCTGCTCGACATCGTCGGCCGTCTTCTCGACGTCCTCGGCGGCCTCGTCGACCGTTTCCGCGGCGTCCTCGACCTCGTCGGCGGTGGTCTCTAGTTCCTCGGCAGTCGTCTCCAGTTGTTCCGCGGCCTCTTCGAGTTCAGCGGCCTTCGTGGCGACGTCCTCGTTCGTCCGTTCGAGGACGTTCGCCAGGACGAGGAACTGCAGGAGGCCGACGACGACGAACGCCGAGATGGCGACGCTCGCAGCAGTCGCGAGCACCGATGTCGCGCCGGCATCCAGCGGCAGGACACCGAACGCTGCCAGTCCCCAGGCCAGTGCCAGGGCGACGGCGACGACCAGCACGGCCTGCTCGAACAGCCGGTACTCGCGCTCGTACCGCCCGAACATGATTGCTTCGAGCCGACGGGCGAGCGGTGTGAGGACGAGTGTTGCAGTAACCATAGCGGACCTTTCCCATGACGGCGTAAAAGGATGGGGGTACACCGGAGCCAGCCGTCCAGACACAGCGGACCGACACGCTTTCGACGGCCGGCGCCGGACCTCCGCCCATGTTTCCCGAGTTCGAGGTCGTTCCCGCGGTCGACATGCAGGACGGACAGGTGGTCCAGTTGGTCGGCGGCGAACGGGGCACGGAGAAGACCTACGGCGACCCGGTCGAGGCCGCACAGCGGTGGGTCGACGCCGGTGCGCGGACGCTGCACCTCGTCGACCTCGACGGCGCGTTCGAAGGCGAGCGACAGAACGCCGCGGCCATCGACGCCGTCCTCGACGCGGTGGGGGCCGACGTGGGCGTGCAACTGGGCGGCGGTATCCGGACCGCCGAGGACGCCGTCTCGCTGCTGGACCGCGGGCTTGATCGGGTCATCCTCGGAACGGCGGCCGTCGAGACGCCCGAAATCGTCCGCGAAATCAGCGACGAACACCCCGGCAGTGTGCTGGTGAGCCTCGACGCGAAGGACGGCGAAGTCGTGGTGTCGGGATGGACCGAAGGCACCGGGCTGGACCCCGCCGAGGCCGCCGAGCGGTACGCCGACCTCGGGGCCGGCGGCATCCTCTTTACCGACGTGGACGTGGAGGGGCAACTGGAGGGGGTCAGGACAGAGCCGGTCCGTCGGCTGGTCGACAGCGTCGACATCCCGGTGATCGCAAGCGGCGGCGTGGCGACAATCGACGACGTGCTGGCGCTGCGGTCGGCGGGGGCGGCGGCCGTCGTCGTCGGCAGCGCGCTCTACGAGGGGCAGTTCACGCTTGACGCGGCGATGGACGCCCTCGGCGAGACCTCGGAGTAGCCCGGTCGGCTGAACGCATAACCGTGTGGCAGCCTCACAGCACACATGGACCGAAACGAGGTGCGTCGCGCGTGGGACAGCGTCTCCGAGACTTACGCCGAGCGGCGCGATCCGACCGGGTCGGACGCGGCACTGCTCGATGACCTGCTCGAACGGCTCTCCGGAGCGCCGACCGTCCTCGACGTGGGCTGTGGCGACGGTGCCCGAACGCTCGCGAACCTCCCGGCGGACAGCGTCGGCCTCGACTTCTCGCGTGCGGGGCTGGCCCTCGCCGCCGAGACGGTGCCGGACAGCCGACTCGTGCAGGGCGATATGACGGCGCTCCCGATTGCGACCGACAGCGTGGACGCGATCACGGCCTACCACGCCGTCTTTCACGTCCCGCGGGACCAGCACCCGGCCGTCTACCGGGAGTTCGCTCGCGTGCTCCGAGCGGGCGGGACCGTGCTGATGACGCTGCCGAGCGGCCGGTTCGAAACCGTCCGCCGCGGCTGGATGGGCGGATCGATGTTCTTCTCGGCACCGGGCCGGCGGGCGACCCTCGACCAGCTGGCCGAGGCCGGCTTCACCGAGACGGAGACGGTCACCGCGGCGGACCCCCTCGGGAGCGACAGCGAGTTCGTCTTCGCCACGCTCGCCACGGACTGAGCCTACTCGCCCAGGTCGTCAGCCGTGCTGACGTGCATGCCGACGAACTGCCACTCGCGCGTCCCGTCGGAGGCTTCGAGGGTCCCGCTCCAGCGGGTGTCGTACTCGTGGCGGACCCTGTCCTCGGTGTCGGTCCAGCACAGCTTCACGTCGTCGCTGAACCACGCGTAGCCGTCGCGTTCTGTCACCCGGAGCGCACGGCTGTCGACGGCCCAGTCCGTCGTCGTCTCGGTCTGTTCCCGCAGTCCGTCCCTGATGGCGTCGGTTCCGACCAATTGCTCGGAGATGCCGAACTTAACGACCGAGCAGTCCGCATCGAGGGCGAAGAACGGACCGAGGGGGTCACCGGCACGGAGCGCCGCGTAGTAGGCCTCGATAGTCGCTGTGGCGTTCATACACGCACATACAGCGGCCAGCCACTTCATTGACACACCCGTCGGACGGGCTCACCGAGCGGTGTCGCTGCGTTGGCTGCTCAAAGCTTGTCCGCGAGGTCTTCGGCGAAGTAGGTGAGAATCAGATCCGCGCCGGCGCGCTTGATAGACAGCAACGACTCGTAGGCGACCGCTTCGAGGTCGAGCCACCCCTTCTCGGCGGCGGCGTGCAACATCGCGTACTCGCCG
The DNA here is from genome assembly GCF_055271655.1 of Haloarcula sp. HT12. Lineage (NCBI taxonomy): Archaea > Methanobacteriati > Methanobacteriota > Halobacteria > Halobacteriales > Haloarculaceae > Haloarcula > Haloarcula sp. HT12. Next base: position 370,502 of record NZ_JBUXKW010000002.1, on the reverse strand, counting down.
GAGACGTTGTAGGCGGCGACTGGGTGGTCGTAGGACTCCCGAATTTCCTTGACGATATCAAGGTACGGCAGCGCGGGCTTGACCATTAGTACGTCCGCGCCCTGCTCGACATCCAGGTCGACTTCGCGGCGGGCCTCGCGTGCGTTCGCGGGGTCCATCTGGTAGTGCCGGCGGTCGCCGAAGGCCGGTGCGCCGTCGGCAGCGTCCCGGAACGGACCGTAGAAGGCCGACTCGTACTTCGCGGCGTAGCTCATGATCGGCACGTCGGTATCACCCTGGGCGTCCAGCGCTTCCCGGATCGCGCCCACCATGCCGTCTATCATCCCCGACGGCGCGACCATGTCGGCCCCGGCCGCGGCGTGGCTCGCGGCGATTTTCCCCAGCAGGGCAAGCGTCTCGTCGTTTCGCACCGTCAGCCGCGGGTCTTCGGCGGCGTGGTCTTCGAGGACGCCGCAGTGGCCGTGGTCGGTGTACTCACAGAGACAGACGTCCGTGATGACGTAGGCGTCGGTTTCGCTCGTGATCCGGCGGGTCGCCTCCTGTACGACGCCGTCTTCGGCCCAGGCGCGGCTCCCGCGTTCGTCTTTCGATTCCGGGACGCCGAACAGCATCACCGCTTCGACGCCGGTTTCCAGAATCTCTTCCACGCGGTCGACCGCCGCATCGACCGGGACCCGTTCGTGGCCCGGCATCGTCTCGATGGGGACGCGCTCGTCGGTGGTCGCATCGACGAACACCGGCGCGATGAGGTCCGACGCCGAGAGGTCTGTCTCGCGTACCAGCGGTCGCACGCCGTCGGTCCGCAGGCGGCGCGGGCGCTGTGTCAGGTTCATACCCCCACTTCAGTCCGTGGCCGGCATCAACCCACCGCTTACCGACCTACTCCGTCTCGATCCGCTCGCGGAGCCAGGCCGTCCACAACACAGGTCCAGTACGAATATTTACACCGGTGAACGTGTTACCTTCGGGTATGGCGACATCGGTGTCAGTCGACGAGGCTACCAAAGACCGCCTCGAACGACTGCAGACGGAGATCGAACTCGAAACTGGTCGGTCGGTGACACAACAGGAACTGCTAGATCGTATCGTCAAGCGGGAGTTCGAGTCGAAATCAGCCCTCGTCGATTCGTTTCGAGAGGACTGGGATGGCGTCTCCGGCGAGGAGCGCGAGCGGTGGCTCGACGGCACCGCGTCTTCTGGGAACCCCGTTGCGGAGGCTGATATTGACGACGTCCTCTATGACGAGGAGGCCGCCTCGAAGTGACGATTGTCGTCGATACAGGGGTCTTCTACGCCCACCACGACAGGGATTCCTCTCGGCACGAATCCGCCCAAAACGCCCTTTCAATCGTCCTCGACGGACAGTTCGGCCGACCGATTACGAGCGATTATGTTTACGACGAAACGGTGACCCTCACGCTGTCGAGATTTGGCGATGCGACGCAGGCCCGAACGGTTGGAGACCGGATTTTGGGCAGGAATGGGTTCCCCGATGCGATCGATCTCATCTTCCTCGGCCGTGACCTGTTCTTTGAGGCTGTGGATGTCCGGGAGCGGTACGCGGATCACGGCCTGAGTTTTACCGATGCGTCAACGATTGCCCTAGTGGAGCACCACGACTTCGATCACGTGCTGTCTTTCGACGACGATTTCGACGGTCTCGTCTCGCGGCTGAACCCCTCTGACCTCTAATACTCGTCGGCCGTCTCGATCCGCTCGCGGAGCCAGGCGGCCGCGTCGGCGACGGTCGCCGGGTCATCGCCCGTGATTTTCACCCGGCCCGGCGCGTCGTCCTTGCGCGGATAGCTCCCGACGGCGACGTTGAACTGCTCGCGGGCTTCGGTAACGCGGCCGACCAGAGCGCCCTCCGGGGCGGGCGTGTGAATCGTCTCCGTCGTCCGGGTGCCGTCGAACTCGTCGGCGACGGTCTCGTACATCGCTTTCAGTTCCTCGGGGATACCCGGGAACACGTACACGCGGTCGATGACACAGCCGGCGGCGAAGCTCTCGTCTGTCAGCAGCGCTTGCCCGCCTTCCGGAATCGACGCCCACGCGTCGAGGTCTAAGTCCATGTCGTACCGGTCCACCATCTCGGGGTTGTCGTCAGCGAACTGCTCGGCCTTCGCTTCGAGGTGTGCCCGGACGTCCCCGGGAACGACGAGGTCGCGGCCGAACGCCTGTGCGACGCCGGCCTTCGTTACGTCGTCGGGCGTCCCGCCGATACCGCCGGTGACGATGACCGCGTCGAAGGCGTCGTGATACCGCGCCACGGCGTCGGCGATGACCGCCTCGTCGTCGGGCACGGTCAGGACACGGCTCACGCTCGCTCCAGCGGCCGTGAGTTGGCGGCCCAGCCACGACGCGTTCGTGTTCTCCGTATCTCCGGCCAGCAGTTCGTCTCCGACGGTGAGCAATGCGACCTCCATCATCCCGCCGTGGGGGCCTGCCGGCGTTAAGCGTTTGGCCGACTGGGAAACCAATCTCCCGAATACACTGCGCTGTGCCGATACGAATCCGTACTGATGGTATATAATGACATTATATCCAGTCTAGCCATATGCCGGTAACATACATATACTGCCTCCTGCTAACTTGGGTCATGGTACTTGTCAGCAATTGTGTCGACTGCCTCAAACCCGTCGACCCGAACCAACACCACTCGTCGAACACAGACAGCGAGGAATCCGAGACACACCCTTGGGAAGTGACAGATTAACTCGTCGCGCCGACGGTGATCAGCGCGACTTCACAGTTGTGTCAGTGTACCGGCAAACGTAAGATACCGGGGCCAGTCGTTACTCCTCGGCTAGCTCGGCTTCGAGTGCCTCGACCTGCCGTTCGAGTTCGGCAATGCGCTTCTCGTAGCCGCGTTTGCCGTCGAGATAGTTGTAGACGAATATCATGCCGGCGGCCGGCAGTCCGACGGACACCGCTAGTACCATGACCGCGACGATGAGTTCCGTTGCGCCCGGTACTCCCGGGATGGAGAGGAGGGGCATAGCAATAATTTTTCGGTCACCTACTTAGAAATTTGTATCCGAGTGGTCAGACTCTCGCTTCCCCGACCGCCTCCGCCAGCAGTTCGGTGACGCCGACGATTTCGAGGTCGTCCTCGTAGCCGCCGGTCTTGCGCCCGTCCTCGTACATCGTCATGCACATCGGGCAGGCGACGACGAACTTCTCGACGGCCGCGCCCGCGTCGGTGTCTTCGAGTGCTTCCCGCAGGCGTTCCTCGCTGGGTTTGGTTTCCTCTTCTAAGTCCATCCAGAGGCCGCCGCCGCCACCGCCACAACAGAAGGAGTCGTCCCTGTTGCGCGGCATCTCGTGGAGGTCGGCCCCGGTCGCGCGGATGAGGTCCCGCGGCGCTTCGAACTCGCCGTTGTACCGCCCGAGGTGACAGGGGTCGTGGTAGGTGACGGTGTAGTCAAGCTCTGACCCGGAGAGGCCGAGCGCGCCCGAGTCGGCGAGATCGGCGACGACCTGCGTGTAGTGGAACACGTCGTCTTCGCCCCACTCGCAGGCCTCGAACTCGGGGTATTCGTTCATGAACGTGTTGTAGGCGTGGGGGTCCGTCGTGACGATGGACTCGAACTCACAGTCCAGCATCGCCGCGGCGTTGTCCTCGACGAGCATCTCGTAGAGGCCCTCCTCGCCGACGCGGCGGACGTCGTTGCCGTCGGTCTGCTCGGCCTCGTAGAGAATGCCGTAATCAACGTCGGCGGCCTCGAACACGCGGGCCAGCGCGCGCGCTATCTTCCGGTTGCGCTCGTCGTAGCTCGGGTAGTCGCCGACGTACCAGAGGTACTCGACCGGTTCGTCGCGGGCGTCCGGCACCTCGAAGTCGAGGTCTTCGGTCCAGTCCGGCCGGGCGCGCTCGGGGTCGCCGAAGGTGTTGCCGTGCTGGAACACGTTCATCATCGCGTCCTGGACGTGCTCGTCCATCTCGCCGGCCTCGGTGAGCCGGCGGTTCATCTCGGTGAACTGCGTGACGTGTTCGATGTCGACCGGGCAGGCGTCCATACAAGCCATACAGGACATGCACGACTCCATCGTGTGAGCGTCGATAACTGAGGTGCCGCCGTCGGCGATGATGGGCACGTCCTCGCCGCCGGCGTCGCGCTCCTCGCGGTAGCGTTTCAGGTCCAGAATGACGTTGCGCGGGTCCAGAGGCCGTCCGGCGGCCTTCGCCGGACAAACTGCGGAGCAGCGCCCGCACTTGGTACAGGCGTCGTGGTCGAGTAACTGCTTCCAGGAGAAGTCGTCGATGTCGCTGGGGCCGATCTCCTCGGGGCTGGCGTCGCTCGGCACGCCCGGCAGTCGCACGCCGGCGTTCTCGTCGCGGGCGACGAGGTTCGCAAACGAGGAGAGCATGTGGAACGGCTTCGCGTAGGGGATCCAGGCGACGAACCACAGCGCGACGAGCGAGTGGCTCCACCAGACGAAGGGGTACGCGCCCGCTGCCAGTTCCGGTGTCATCCCGGCCATCACGAGCACTTCTTTGACCGACCAGCCGACGAAACTCACCGTCTCGAAGGAGACGTCACGCACCGTCGAAGTGCCGAGAATCCGAATACCCTCGGTGAGATACCCGCCGACGCCCAGCACGAACAGCGCGCCGAGAAACAGATCGTCCTCGCGGGAGGTATGCCGGTCGTGGAGACGATCCAGTTTACGGCCGTAGCGCCGCCACAGCGCCACGCCGACGCCAACGACGAACAGCAGCCCCATCGCATCCATCACGAACGAATAGGAGAGGTAGAACCGGCCGACGAAGAAGGATTCACCGGTCAACGGTCGGTAGAGATCGATATCGATACCCAGAATCGTCGTTCCGATGAGCAGCGTCAGAAAGCCCCAGACGACGAACGCGTGCATCACGCCAGCGATGGTGTCTCGGTCCAACTGTTTCCGGTTCGACAGGGCCAACTGTGCCGCCGCAACCGTCCGCTGTGGCAGGTCGTCCAGTCGCTCGAAGGGGTCCTCACTCCCCCTTGCATAGCGGGTGATGCGGTCGTACACGCCGTAGAGAAAGACGATGACGGCGAGCGCTGCGAGATAGTAGAACAGCGCTTTCCCCACGTCACCGATGCGCCAGAACGTCGGGCGCGTGGTCGTCTGGAGTATAGATGGCATACGGTAACACGTGTTTCGTGCCCGCTTAAATCTTGCCACGCCCCCGCGCCGTCCTGCGAGAATTGCGGAACTGTTGAAAGTTTTTCGCCGTTACGTTGTCCATCCGACAGATATATCACTCCCGAGACGTAGTTTAGTGTTCGATGGACGAGAAGACCGAAGAACTCCGTGACATCTTCATGGACGTCTCCGACGAAGGGGCTGTGACGGAGTCTCAGGAGGCGTCGAGAGGGTCCCTGGCCGATACTGACGAGGCCGGTGTCGCGGACCGGCTCGGTGATGTCATCGCGCGGATGCGCGAGCGATACGAGTTCCGGACCGACCTCGCCGACGACGCCCTGGTGACAGTGGTCCGACTGTTCTACGAGGGGAGCGACGACGCGACTATCGCGTCCGAAATCGGCGCGGACGAGCCCGACGTGGTCGAGGCGCGACTGGACCTACATCTCCTCCGCGACGAGGACACAGAGGCACCGTTCGACCTGGCCGCATTCCGCCGCCGCGTCGCCGACGACGATCCGTCCGTCGCCGAACTCGCCGACGAGTTCGACATCGACGAGTCCTGGACCGACCACTACCGTCGCGTCGTCGCCGCACAGGACGCCGCCCGCCGGGTCTCCCACCGGTTCCAGAGCGAGTTCGAGGACGTGCTCACTGACGCCGGGCTGTCGACACAGCACGCCGCCGCACTCCGCGAAGACGGTCTCGACGAAGCCACCGAAGACATCGACGCGCTGGATTCCGGCGCTGACGTGTCGATGTGACTGGCAGAGACGTTTTCTTCTCTTGGCCGTCAGCCGCCTCTCTGACTCGCTGCAGCTACAACTGCAAAATAAACAGTACCGCTCCACCTCGCCGAACGTTCTTGTAGGGGAACGGGCCCATCCGGGGCTATGCCGACCCATACGTTCAGGGAACTGGAAACGGCAGCCTACTGCCCGCGGAAGCTCTACTACCGTCGCCGCGACGGGGCGAGCGAGATTCCGGACGAGATCGAGTCGGTTCGCCGACTCGCCCGTGATTACGAACGGCTGCTGACCGATGATGCCGCGCTGCTGGCCGCCCCCATCGAAGTGGGGCCGGACGAGTACCGCGACCGCCTCAGAGAGCTTCGGAACCGGCTCGCCGACTGGGACGCGCTGATCGCCCCGACGGCGACCGACGCGTATCTCGAAGGGAAAGACGCTCGGGGTATCGCACACAAGATCGTCGCCGGGCAGGAGGGACCGGTCCCGTCGCTCGTTTTCGCCGGTCGGCCGCCGGAGCAGGGCGTCTGGGAGCCCCAGACCGTGCGCCTGGTCGCCGCTGCGAAGGCGCTCGCCTGGGAGCGCGAGCGAGAGATCGATATCGCCTACGCCGAGTATCCGGCGTATGGCGTCATCCGGCGCATCGACGTGAACGCGCGGCGGGCCGGCGTCTACCGTCGCGCGGTCAGAACCGCCGACAGTATCGACGGGCCGCCGGGCCGGGTGCGCAACGACGCCAAGTGCAAGCCCTGCGAATTCAGCGGCGACTGCGGGGTACAAACGCGGTCGCTACGGTCGATGTTACAGTGAATCGGCAGGGCTTGAAACGGTGACCCGCCAGTCAGTCCCGGGCTGCCAGCCACGACTCGACGGCGTCGGCGCGTGCGCCGCGACGGTGTATCGTCCCGCTCTCGACGTCGACGACCGTCGAGCCGGTCCCGCCCTCGGTCTCGCCGGCGTCGAGGACCACCGCGGCGCGCTCGCGGATGGCGTCGAGGTCCTCGACGGAGCGGGCGCTCGGGTTTCCGGAGATGTTGGCGCTGGTGGCCGTTAGCGGCCCAGTCTCGCCGAGCAGTTCCAGCGCCAGGTCGTGGTCGGGGATGCGAACCCCGACGCGGTCCCGACCGGCGACCAGTACGTCCGGCACCGCGTCCCGGCGCTCGACGACGACGGTGACCGGGCCGGGGAGGAACTCGCGCATGAACGCCAGTTCGCGCTCGTTCACGCGCGTGTACTCGCGAGCGGTCTCGACATCGGGAACGGCCATCGACACCGGTTTGTCGCGCTCGCGGCCTTTCGCCTCGAACACGCGCTCGACGGCAGCAGCATCGAGCGCGTCCGCACCGAGGCCGTACACCGTCTCCGTGGGATAGACGACTAGCTCTCCGTTGCGGACCGCTGCCGCGGCGTCGTCGACTGTCGCCATCGTCAGAGCTGGGCTTCGACTTCGTCGTAGTCCGGGAAGTCGGGCCACTCCTGTGCGACCCACGCGTATTCGATAGTGCGGTCGCTATCGAGGACGAACACCGACGGGCGCGGCTCCTCGATGCCGGCCATCCCGTCGAGGTCCATGTCGATGCCGTACTCCCCCGCGACGCCGTTTGCCGGGTCCGAGAACAGCCGGTAGTCCCCCTCGATCTCCCGCTCTTCGAGCAACTGCTTGTGCTCGTAGGGCGTCGAGATGGAGACGCCGACGACGGTGGCCCGTTCGTGCCACGCGCGGTCGCGGATCTCGTTCCAGATGTAGGTCGCCGGGAACGCGCCGTCCATCGCGTGGAACACGAGGACGACCCGGTCGCTATCGGCACACAGCGACGCGAGCGACTCGTCTTCCCAGAACTCGTCGTTGACGAGCGGGCGCGTGAAATCCGGCGCGGTGTCGCCTTCTTCGGGGTGGTCGACCGGGTCGAGGTCGACGACGTCGAAATCGAGGTCCATCAGGCCGCACCTCCCGCGGTCTCCTCGCCCTCGCCGTATGTCCGCTCCAGATACGCGACGATGTTCGCGCTCTCGGACATCGTGACGCCGGTGTTCTCGTCGACGATCGCCGGGACGGTTCGCTTGCCGGACAGTCGCTTGACCACGTCCCGGTCGGAGTGCATCGGCTCGACGAACCGCGACTGGTAGTCGAGGTCGTACTCGTCCAGCGTTCGGACGACGCGCTCACAGAACGGACACGCCTGCAGCCGGTACAGCGTGATGTCGGACTCGCTCATACTCTGCGCGGCGATACGCGCGAAAGCCGGGTAAGGGCTTCGCTGGCGCCCCCGCCATGACAAGTCTTAATCCCCGCCCATTACAACTTCGACCGTTGATGGCCCTGGATCCACCTGCGCCGTTTGAGCTGTCTACAGCGACGTTGCAGGCTATCGAATACGCCGGCGTCACGATACCCGAAAGCGTGGTGCTGGTCGGTGGTACCGCCACTATCGTCTTCCTCATCGTCCTCTCGGCGTTCTTCTCGTCCTCGGAGATCGCCATGTTCTCCCTGCCCGCTCACCGGACAGAGGCCCTCGTCGAGGACGGCGTTCCGGGCGCGAAAACGCTAAAACAGCTCAAGGAAGACCCCCATCGCCTGCTCGTGACGATTCTCGTCGGCAACAACCTCGTCAACATCGCGATGTCCTCCATCGCGACGGGGCTGCTGGCGCTCTATCTCTCCCAGGGACAGGCCGTCGCCGTCGCGACGTTCGGTATCACCGCCATCGTGCTCCTGTTCGGCGAGAGTGCGCCCAAGAGCTACGCGGTCGAGAACACCGAGTCGTGGGCGCTGCGCATCTCCAAGCCGCTCAAGGTCGCCGAGAAGGTGCTGCTCCCGCTCATCCTCCTCTTTGACTATCTCACCCGCGTCGTCAACAAGATCACCGGCGGCCGCTCGGCCATCGAGACCTCCTACGTCACCCGCGAGGAGATACAGGACATCATCGAGACGGGCGAGCGCGAGGGCGTCCTCGACGAGGACGAACGCGAGATGCTCCAGCGCACCCTCCGGTTTAACGACACCATCGCCAAGGAAGTGATGACCCCGCGGCTGGATATGACCGCCGTCGCCAAGGACGCCTCCGCCGAGGAGGCCCTGGAGACGTGCATCCAGAGCGGCCACGCCCGTATCCCCGTCTACGAGGGGAGCCTGGACAACGTCATCGGCGTCATCCACATCCGCGACCTCGTGCGGGACCTCAACTACGGCGAGGCGCTGGCAAAGGACATGCACTTGGAGGACCTCATCGAACCGACCCTGCACGTCCCCGAGTCGAAGAACGTCGACGACCTGCTGACCGAGATGCGGGCCGAGCGCCTCCACATGGTCATCGTCATCGACGAGTTCGGGACCACCGAGGGGCTGGTGACGATGGAGGACCTGACCGAGGAGATCGTCGGCGAGATACTCGAAGGCGAGGAAGAAGAGCCGATCGAGTACGTCGGCGACGACACGGTGACGGTCAAAGGCGAGGTCAACATCGAGGAGGTCAACGAGGCGCTGGATCTGGACCTGCCCGAAGGCGAGGAGTTCGAGACCATCGCCGGCTTCATCTTCAACCGAGCGGGCCGGCTGGTCGAGGAGGGCGAGACGATCACCTACGACGGCGTCGAGATCCGCGTCGAGCAGGTCGAGAACACCCGCATCATGAAGGCTCGCGTCGTCCGTCTCGAAGACGACGAGGCGGAGTCGATCGACGCCGAAGAGGCCACGGACTGAGACCGCTCGGTAGCAGTCGTTTTACATCGGCCGCCGCCGACAGCGATGGTATGGGCTATCACCACCTCACAGTCGACGAGATCGAACCGACGCCGGACCGACCCAGCGTCCAGCGGTCGATAAGTGATGCAGCCGATCTGGAAAACGCCGCTGTGAACGTCTACGAGGTCGCTCCCGGCGAGGACATTCCGCTCGCGTATCACTACCACGACGACCAGGAGGAACTGTTCTACGTCCTCTCGGGGACGCTGGCCGTCGAGACGCCCGAAAAGACATACGAGGTCGGCGAAGACGAGGCGTTCGTCGTCGAACCGGACAGCCCCCAGCGGGCGCACAACCCCGAGTCGGCGACCGAATCAGTACGGACGCTCGTCGTCGGCGCGCCCGCGGTGGACGACGTACATCCCTACGACCCCGAATAAGCCGAGCGTCGCGACCGCTCCACTGGACCGCTACTGCAGCGTGATGGCGTATGTCAGCGCGAACAGCAGTATCGCGCCGGTCGCGACGTTGATCGCCGTGAGCTCCGCCGCGCCGATGACGCTCAGCCCCCAGACGATAGTGGCTGCAAACGCCGTCGACAGCACGACGTTCATCGCGATGAGTACCCGCGGATCGCCCTGTGACCCGGTCGCCCCCTCCTCGAACCCGTTTGCGTCGCTCATGCCCACGAACACGGGCGGGACGCCCCTTATCTCTTTGGCAGTACACACCGCCGAACCCTGGCAAATGTGGCGGAATCGCGAAACTAAACATCGCTGCGGTCCAACACTGGCGTATGGACGTTCGGAACCGCGACGGTGACCCGGTCGATCCGGTCCCCTTCCTCGTCTGCACCGCGATGGCGGTGCTGCTGCTGTTCTCCGTAGGCCCGCTGTACGGCCTCGCCTACGGGCTGCCGGTGTGGGCCGGCCTGACCGTTGCGACAGCCGGCACCGTCGCTGTCGCCGCCGTCGCGTACCACCGGCTTGTCTGGACTGCCCCGCCGCCCTGGGTACAGATAGCCCCGGAGCTTCGCTTTCAGCGCCTCGTCTATATCGGTATCGGGTTCGCTGTTGTTCTCGTTGCCGTCTCCGCCCCGCTTGCCCTGTGATTTACTACCCCGGTGTGTCTGTGGACTGGTATGCGCGAGGTCGAACGCTCTCGGTTCGTGATGGCGCGGCCGCCGGCTGTCCACCGCACGCTCTCGCCGGAGGCGGTCGTCGCGGCGGAGGGGACGTTTACCGTAACGGCCGTCGAAGAGACTGACACGGGCACACTCGTCACTGCGACCGGCCCGGGGATGTCGGTGCCGCTACGCTTCGAGTCGCGGGACGACGGGCTCCGGTACACCGCCGAGGGGGATGTCGGTCCGTTCGACCACTTAGAGACGCAGGTCACCGTCACGCCGGAGGAAAACGGCTCGCGGATCACGATGCGGTCGACCGTCTCACTGAACCTGCCGCTCCCCTTCGCCGACCGCATCGCCGCCTGGAAACGCGGCAACGAGCTAGAGCGGGCCATCGAGGAACTGGCGGCGGAGGTGCCCGGGGCCTGAGGTGGCGGGGAGAGCCACCGAACGGTCCGCCCGTCGCTGGTCGTGAGACGGCTGTACACAACCACGATACGTTTAGTAGACGCGACATAAACATACAATCATGAGCATCCTCGACAGCGTCAGGGAGGCACTCACGTCACAGTCGGAGACGAAGTCCCGCCCCGACGACGGCTCGAAGGGGGCGTACTGGTGTGACGACTGCGGCGTCCGCATCAGGGACGTCGAACTGGACGGCGAGCCGATGTGTCCGGATTGTGGCGAGGAGATGCGCTTCGAGCGTGCGGCCGGTCGGGACTGTGCCTGTTAGGGGCTCCGAACCACCGTCTCCGCGCCCTGTTCCGCCGGGAACGGCCCCGTGAGCGACTCGCCGTCGTTCCATTCTGTATCCGTCACCAGCGCGTCGTCCAGCGCCGTCCGAAGGGCCGCTTCGTCGTAGTCGGTCCCGATGAACACCAGCTCCGTCCGGCGGTCGCCGTGCTCGTCGTGCCAGTCGAGTTCCGGCCGGTTCGAACGGTACATCTCCCGCTCGACTTCCGGGAGGCTCGCGATCCAGGGCCCCTGTGCCTCGGCCCGTATCGAGGGGCCAGCCTGGCCGAGGACGACGCGGTACTCGTTGCCTGCCAGCCAGACGGTGCCCTTCGACCGGACGACACTCGCCGGGAGGTCCTGAAGCACGTTGGCCAGACGCTCTGGGTGGAACGGCCGGCGGCGGCGGTAGGTGAAGGAGGTGACGCCGTAGACGTCCTCGGGATGGTGGTGGCCGTCGTGTCCGTTGCTGCTGTCGCCCGCATGGCTCTCGTCATCGTGGGCATCGCCATCGTGGTCGTGACTGCCTTCGCTGTGGCTGTGTCCGGCCTCGGCCAGGGCTCGCTTCCAGCCCGGCAGGTCGTTGATCTCGTTCTGGTCGAACAGGTCGCGGTCGAACAGCTGGTCGGGGTCGACCTGCGAGAAGGTCGTTCGGATGGTCTCGGCGTCGGGCTGTAGCGCCCGCACCAGCTCTTCTGCCTCGTCGAGTTCCGCGTCGGAACAGAGGTCAGCCTTGTTCAGGAGGACGACGTTCGAGAGCTCGACCTGTTCGACCATGAGGTCAGAGAGCGGGCGGTCGGCGTCGTCGGCCGCTGTGCCGTCGCCATCCCCATCGGCGTTCGCTTCCCCAGCATCGCGACGCTCCGGCGTCTCGCCGGCGAATGCGTCGAGGAACAGTCGGGTATCCAGCACCGTCACGAGCGTATCGACGCGATAGAGCGCGGCTACGCGCGACTCGGTGGTAAACAGCCGCGCGACGGGGGCCGGCTCGGAGATGCCGGAAGACTCGACGACCAGCGCGTCGAAATCCCGGTCGTTCGCCAGCCGGACGACCGCCGTTTCGAGGTCGTCCTGCAGCTCACAGCAGATACAGCCGTTCGACAGCTCCGCCACGCCGTCGTCGACATCCAGTTCGGATCCCTCGGCGATCAGTTCCGCGTCGACGTTGACCGTCCCCATGTCGTTGACGAGGACGGCGATGTCGCGGTCGCCGGCCTCGGTCAGCAGGTGGTTCAACAGCGTCGTCTTCCCGGCCCCGAGGCTCCCGGAGAGAATCGTGACGGGAATGGTGTCGCGCATACCCCCTGTTGTGGGCCGGCTCCCTTCAAATCGCGCCTCGTTTCCGGTAGCTGAACACGACCGCCGTCCTGCCACGGCGCGTGGGCGGCGGCGACGGGTAACTGCGACAGCTTTTACTCCGTGCCTCTCGCACACACGACCCACGATGGAACTGGCCGACCGAATCGAGCGCTTTCGCCGGACGTTACGGGAGTGGGCCCGCGGACTGTACCACGGCATGATAACGCATCCGGCCTACGAGAAAATCGAGAAGGAGGCCGAGGACATCGAGGACGCGTTCATGCTGGCCTGTTTCCCCGACGCCTTCGGCATCCCGTCGCCGGTGTCATACTACACCGCCGAACTGCTGCCCTATCTCGAAGACACCTTCGAGGCCTGGGAGCGGCGGCTGTGGGACCGTGGGTCGTACATCGAACGCAAGGGCCAGCAGTACCACTTCTGATGGAGCCGTTCGTCTTCTTCGGCGGCAAGGGCGGGGTCGGCAAGACCACCGTCTCCTGTGCCTACGGCGTCAAGTCCGCGCGGGCGGGCCTGGAGACGCTCGTCGTCTCGACGGACCCGGCCCACTCCGTCACGGACGTGTTCGACCAGCCCTTCAGCGACGACCCAGAATCCGTCGAGGGCATCGACGGGCTCGACGCGATGGAGATCGACCCCGAAACCGAGGCCCAGCGCCACCTCGACGGCATCCGCAACGACCTCTCCGAGCAGGTGTCGGCAGCGATGGTCAACGAGATCAACCAGCAGCTAGAGATGGCCCACCAGACGCCGGGGGCCTATGAGTCGGCCCTGTTCGACCGTTTCGTCGACGTGATGCGCAACGCCGACCCGTACGACCGGGTGGTCTTCGACACGTCGCCGACCGGCAGCACGCTTCGCCTGCTCGGTCTGCCGGAGTTCCTCGAAGGGTGGATCGACCGGCTGATGCACAAACGCGAGAAGAGCATCGACCTCTTCGAGAAGGCCGCCATCGGCAACAACGAACCCCGGCGCGTGATGGACGGCGACCCGGTGCTCGCGCGCCTGCAGGACCGCAAGGAGTTCTTCGAGTTCGCCGGCGGCGCGCTCCAGTCCGACGCCGCCTTCTTCCTCGTGCTCAACCCCGACCAGCTCTCGGTCAACGAGACGCGGCGCGCCATCGACGAGATGCGAGAACGCGACCTCTCGGTTCGTGGCCTCGTCGCGAACAAGCTCACGCCCGAACCGGAGCCCCACGAAGACGGCCGCGGGGCCCGGTATCTCCGGGACCGGGTCGCCACTGAAAACGAGCGACTACAGGAGGTCCGCGAGACGCTCGACCCGCCGCTGGTCGCGGAAATCACGACCCGCACGGCGGAGGTGAAAGGCGACCTGCTCGGAGATGTCGCCGCCGAGCTCGCTGTCGAGACCGACGCCGAGGCACCGACGTTCGTCTGAGACGGATCGTGGTAGCGGTATGTATCGGCTCCGGGGCCGGCACTGTCCGGAACTAATCTATAACGATCCGTATGAACCACCGGGTCGCCGCTCATGTACGCCGCGCGCACGACCGATAAGTAATCAGATATAGGATTTTTATTTGACACCCGATACGGTCATCCGAGGTGGTTTTGACGGACTTGGGACGTGTAAGAAATATATAATAACTATTAATAGCCTCATCTTAGTTAATATTCATGCACATCCATGACTCAAGTAATCTGGATCGTACTGGCTGTACTGGTGACGTTCAGCGTGGGGTATCTGGGGTATTCGAAGTACCTCGCGCGGTTCCTCGAACTCGACGATGAAAACGAGACACCGGCACACAAGTACGAAGACGGGCAGGAGTACGTACCGTCGAAGAAACCGGTGTTGTTGGGTCACCACTACTCCAGTATCGCGGGTGGGGCACCGATTGTGGGACCGATCACCGCGGGGGCGGTGTGGGGCTGGGTCCCCGCTTTGCTGTGGATCGCCATCGGCAACCCGCTGATGGGCAGCGTCCACGACTTCGTCTCGCTGTCTGGCTCGCTCAGACACGAGGGGAAGTCCATCGGCTACATCATCGGCGAGTATATCGGGGAGGGGGGCAAGAACATGCTCCTGTGGTTCGCGTTCCTGACGATCATCCTCGTCGTCGCGGTGTTCGCGCTGGTGGTCGCCATCGTGTTCGACGCGTTCCCGCAGGTGACGACCGCGAGCTTCGTCTACATCGCACTCGCCCTGCTGTTGGGGGTGTACCTCTACCAGCTGAACGGGCCGTTCCTTCCGGGGACCGTCGTGTTCGTCACTCTGGTGTTCGCTGGTGTGTACGCGGGCATCCAGTACCCGTTCGCGCTGTTCCCGGCCGTCGGCGACGCGAGCTACCCCGCAGGCACGCTCGTTCTCGCGGACGTCCTGAACCTGGGCAGCGGCCAGTGGATTCCCGGGTCCTCCGCGACGGCGATGAACCCCAACCGTGCGGCGTGGGTGCCGATAATTATGGTGTACGCGGGCATCGCGAGCGCGCTCCCGGTGTGGGTGCTGCTCCAGCCGCGTGACTACCTGTCGTCGTTCCTGCTGTACGCCGGCGTCGGCGGCGCGCTGCTGGCTGTCATCGTGGGTACGATATTCGGCACGGCTGCCACCGAGAGCGGCTCGCTGGTCATCGCGGATTCGATGGGTGCCTTCAACGGCTTCTGGGGCGTCGAGGGCGCGGGCCTCGCACCGCTGTTCCCGCTGCTTTTCATCACCATCGCCTGTGGGACGATCAGTGGCTTCCACTCGCTGGTGTCCTCCGGGACGACGGCCAAGCAGTTGAACAAGGAGACCGACGCCCGCCTCATCGGATACGGCGGGATGCTCGGTGAAGGGTTGCTGGCCGCCGTTGCGCTGTCGACGCTCGCCGTGGCCGGCTTCGCCGACCCCGCCGGTGGTATCGGTGCTGCGCTCCCGAACTTCGCGACGGGTGGCGGCATCATCTTCACCAGCCTCGGTATCCCCGAGACGTTCGGCGCGCCGTTCATGGCGCTCGTGCTGGTGAGCTTCCTGCTGACCTCCACGGACACGGCCGTCCGACTCGGCCGGTACATGATGGAGGAAATCGTCGGCCTCCAGGCCGGGCAGACTGCGTCCGGCTTCGACGTCGGCGGCGGCCTCCGCTCGACGCTCGGCGAGATCGGACGTGGCCGCTACACGAACCCGCTCGTGCAGGCCATCCCGGCCTACCTGATGGTCATCTCCGGCGAGTGGCTCACGCTGTGGGCCCTCTTCGGCGGCGCGAACCAGCTGCTCGCGGCGCTGGCGCTGCTGACGGCGACCGTCTGGCTCGCCAACTGGGACGACAGCAAACAGCTGTACTCCACGGGCGTGCCCATGGCTATCATGACGACTATCACCATTCTGGGACTCTCCTGGTTGGCGTTCTACAGCAACCTCTACCAGAACCTCATCCAGGGCGGTGCCGAGGGCACTGCGGCGATTGCCTCCTCAACCGTCCAGATGGTGCTGGCGCTGGTCCTCATCGGTCTGGCGCTGGCGCTGGTCAAGAAAGGCTACGACAACATCAGTACGGTCCGTGACCGCGGTCGCGCCGGCGCTGTCGAGCCTGGCGACGACTGACACGCGACTCTTCCTCCGTTTTTTCAAGCGTCGACAGCGGCAGCTACGCGTCCCGCGTGACCGCCTCGAACGGCGGCGCGGTGTCGCCCGGATCGGTCGCTATCGCCGTCACCGAATCGTCGCCGGCACGGACGCGAACACGAGCGAGGGCCTGCTCGCTGCCGCCCAGCGTCGCCCTTGCTGCCATCTGTGTCGTTTCGGTTCCGAGGAGGATTGCCGACCCGTCATCAGACCACTCCGAGACGGAGTCGACATCGGCGTCGGTCGCAAGCGCGACGACGCGGGCGTCGTCGACCGCTGTCAGCGGATCACGGACGACCTCGGGCTGGTCGACGACCTGGACGGCCGGGGCGGTCAGGAGCCCGAACCGCGCCCCGCTCGGCGACTCGTACACGCGCTGGAACACCGTCGCGATCACGTCCTGACGCGACGTCAGCTCCACGTCGCCGGAGAAGTCGACCGTCACCGTCGTCTCGATGGTGGGGGTACTCTCGGCCACGAGCGAGTACTCGCTTGACCCGGGAAGCACCGCGGGCGCGGTCGCACTGGCCTCGATAGGCTCGCGCTCTTCCGGCAGGACGCTACAGCCGGCCAGCGCGGCCGTGCAAGCGACGACGAAACTGCGCCGGCTCGACGAGGTCATTTCCAGAACCGCTTGGCGAGCCGCGAGAGGACGCCCTCGCTCGGCGTCGTCACGTCCTCCCAGAGAACGAACGCCTCGACCACGTCGGCGGCCTCCCCGGCGACGGCCTCCTGCTCGTCCGGAACGACGACGCCCAGATTGACCTCGTAATGACCGTAGTAGCCGTACTTCAACAGCGTGCGCTCGCGCTGGCCCTCGACGAACGACCGGACCTCGTCGGGTAGTTCGTCGGCGACCAGGATGAAGGTGAAGTCCGTCCGGTAGTGCTCCTCGTTCGGCGTGACCCGTTTATCGGCCAGGTCGTGGCCGATATCGACAAGCCGTTTTAGTTCGCCGACCGTCGGCCGGTCGACGCGGCGGGCGTAGAGGTACTCCTCGGACTCGTGGTCGCCATAGGACAGCGCCGGATGGAAGAACTGTTTCTGATTGAGGACCCGCATCTCGCCGTAGAGATCCCAGCGCTCGCCCCGGAACCGGTGGTCCCGCTCCAGCGTGTAGTTGTACATCAGCCGGTCGCTCACCCGGTCGAAGTAGGGGTCGTCGTCCCAGTGTGGGACCTCTTCGACGATCTCGTCGGGGAGCTCCGATTTCGGGACTGCCCCGGTCACGGGGTCCTCCCAGTCGTCCGCGCCGTAGTTCGGCGGTTCCTCGGCCGGCCCGGACTCGGATTCCTCGCTCATCGTGTCGAGTCGCGTCGGCGTTCAGTCCGCATCGATCCCATGCCGCGGTAGCTCATACCATGCCGATGCCGTGTCGGAGTCTTAAGCGCGTCGGTCAGGAGACGGTCGTTCGCGGGCCGTACACGACCGCCGCGGCAGGTTTTTGATGCTGGCCCCAGTATTACACTAACAATCATGTCGAAAGACACCGAGGCCTGTGGCCGCTGCTCGATGACCGTCGTCGTCGACGCCGTCGATGAGACGGACGGCGAGCAGATCCGTGACCCGTTCGGCGACGACCGCATCGAAGTCGATCAGCGCGACATCGAGCGCGTCTCGCCAGAGGCCTGGATGGGGCGGCTCTCGACCCGGGTCAACGAAGCCGTCAGTCGCTACGTCTGGGGTCGCTAACCGGGTCAGAGCACCGCATCGATTATCCAGAAGAGCCCGTAGCTCAGCGCGAACGCCAGCGCGAGCGAGCCGACCCAGGCGAGCACCGTCTTGCCCATCTTCTCCCGACTGACCTCGCCGCCGCCGGCGGCCGCGCCGGAGCCGACGATAGCCGAGACGATGATTTCGTTGAACGACACCGGAATGCCGAAGAAGACGGCCGCCTGCGCGATGATGAAGCTCGGAATCAACGCGCCGATAGACCGCCGCGGCCCGAGCGAAGAGTAGTCCTGTGCCAGCGCCTTTATCATCCGCGGCGCGCCCGTCCAGGAGCCGATGAGGAGGCCGAGGCCACCGAACAACAGGACCCCGGTAATGGGAATGGCTGCCGTCGGCCCTTCCCCGAGTAGCGGGACCAGCGGCCCCAGCGCCAGGCCGACCTGACTCCCGCCGGCGGAGAAGGCCACGAGCCCGCCCATCACCAGCAGGAAGTGCCTTTGCCCGGCGGCCGCGTCCGCTCTGATGTCCAGGTACAACAGTCCCGCTGCGAGTGCCCCGATAAGGAGCGTCACGACGACCATCGACGGGAGTATCGGCGTCCCGGCCGCCCGCGCGACGGCGCGGGCCACCGACACTTGCTCGCTGCCCGGTGCGAGGAGGACGAACTCGATGTTCGCCAGAATCACGCCGACCAGCCCGCCCAGCAGCGGCACGAGCCGTTCCTCGGTCGTGGCCTCGTGTCGGAGCGACCACGCCGTTCCGAAAGCGATGCCGCCGCCGACGAAGGGCGTCAGCACCCACAGCGAGACGATCTCTATGTATTTCGCCGTCGCCGGCTGGCCGCCCATCGCCAGCCCGACGCCGACGACCGCACCGGTGACGGTAAACGCGGTCGCGATGGGATAGCCAGTGAAGATGCCGACGGCCACCAGCACCGCCGCGGTGATGAGGGCGACAATCGCGGCGATGGCCGAGAGGCCACCACCGCTCGGGAAGAGGACGAGTTCGCTTCCAACGGCCTCCGTGACGTTGGCCCCCTGCAGGACCGCGCCGGCCAGCCCGAGGATGCCGACGAAGAACCCGGCCCGCATCACCGAGATCGCGTTCGCACCGACGGCCGGCGCGAACGGCGTGGACCCGGACGACCCGGCACCGATGGCCCAGGCCATGAACAGACTCGCGGCTGACGCGACAACAAGCGTCGCAATCGTACTCGTCGCGACCATCTGTCACGGCGTTTGCCCCGCCCTGCAATGAGCCTACCGTTCGCGCGCCCGTTGCGAGGAGGACTGCTAACATCCGACGTGGGTCACGGCCAAACGTTCACGTGTCAGTGTATCGTTCAGTTCCGTATGTCCGCCACTGAAGGGACTGTCCGCGTCTGGCTGGTCGAACGGACCTACTCCGACGACGAACAGAACCTTATCATCCTCACGTACGCGACTCCCGACGGCGACCAGTACTTCCGCAAGGAGCGCGCCCTGACCTCGTTCTCCGATGTGCGGGAGACGACGGCCGCCGTCGACGCGGACCCGGACAACCTCGGTGCTGTCGACGACCCGGACCTGCAGGCACAATACGCGGCCGAAGCGACGCGGATGGCCGAGAAACACGACCCCGACGACGCTATCTAACCGTCACACGCTCGCGCTCAGTTCGTCTTCCCGTCAATGATGCTGGAAGCCGATGCCGCTCGCACTACGGCGAGCTTAGTTCGTCTTCGCCTCTCGGACACAAAACCGATGCCGGCGGCACGGAGGCCGCCTTAGTTTGTTTTTGCGTCGACGATACTGGAAGCCGATGCCGCTCGCACTACGGCGAGCTTAGTTCGTCTTCGCATCGGTCTCCTCGCCCGGCTCTGTCGCATCCACGCCCTCTGCGGCCTCGACAGCCTCGGTGACTTTCTCGGTATCGACGTGCCAGCGGTCGACGGCCTGCTCGAAGTCGGCGAGTTTGTTCGAGACCCGCATCTTCAGGTCGTCGTCGTTGACGTTGACCTCGAAGACGTACTCCGGGCGGTCGTCGTCGCCGACGCGGCGGAGGTTCGCGCTGATGAGGTCGTTGTCGAAGTAGTAGGGCGCGATCTGTGTCATCACGTTGCGGTAAACGGTGTCCTCGACTTTCCGCAGGGCCTTCCGGCTGGCGGAGTCGGCCGCGCGGGCCACGTAGTCGACGGACTCGCTCCAGCGCTCCATCGCCTCGTCGGGCTCGTCGAGGTTCTCGTAGGACTCGCTGAGCTTCTCGCCTGCGGTCTGGAGGTCCTCGTCCGGCCCTTTGCCGGCCTGTTCCCCCTTCCCCTCGGCGACGCTCGCCTGGTCCGCGGTTTTCTCGTTGACGTCCTCGTCCAGTCGCTCGTGGCTTTTCGGTCGCCACTCGTCGAACTCGCTGAGGGCGTCCTCGTCGACATCCTCGCCCGAAGCGATGTCTTTCAGCGCCTGCGTGATGCGCTCGCCGTGCTCGACGATGTCGACCCAGCCGCCTTGCGTCTTGAATCCTGAAACGCTCTCTTCGATGTCTGCCATGGTATAATAGATCAGTCTACGACAGCCGCGGGACCTGCTGTGGTGGGCTGTCCATCTGTACACGCCGCATTGCTGCTCAGTGGGGTTAAACGTTTCCGCTGTGATGACATACTCGGTACCCTACCAATATCGCACCAACGCACTCGCCGTGAGACGACCGCTGTGTGGTGACACCGTACAGCGATCCCTATTCCCGATCCACGCTTCGCTCACCACCGAACGGCCGTTTATAAGGATTGCGCTCGAACAGTCCCACGATGGCATCCGCACTATTCGTCGTAAGCGAACACGGCTACTGGGGCGAAGAATGTATCGAGCCGCTGACGACACTCACCGACGCCGGCCTGGATATCACGGTAGCGACACCGACCGGCGACCCGCCGGTGCTTGACGAGCGCTCCGTCGACCCCGACGAGGTCGGCGAAGACCTCTCGGAGCACGTTCGGGAGGTCCACGAGAACGACGAGCGCCTGAACGACCCGATTCCGCTGGCCGAGGCCGACGCCGAGGACTACGACACCGTCGTGTTCCCCGGCGGTCACGGCGCGGAGTGGGACATCACGCAGGACACCCACGCCCGCGAACTGCTGCGCGAGAGCGTCGCCGGCGACGACGGTACGGCCCTCGTCGTCTGTCACACCGTCGGGATTCTAGCGTTCACCAGAGACGCTGACGGCGAGTTCCTCGTCGACGGCCGCTCGGTCACCGGCTTCCCGAACGCCTGGGAGGAGGGCATCGTCGACGAGAACGACCTGCTCCCCGACGGCCGGAAGCTCCCGTACTGGGTGGAAGACGAAGTGAAGGCCGCCGGTGCGAACTGGGACGCGGAACTCGACGCCGACACGAGCGTCACGGTCGACGGCGACCTCATCACGGCTCGTGGCCCGCCGTCGTCGGCTGCAGCCGCCCGGACGCTCCTCGATGAACTCGGTATCGAAACGCCCGCGTAACCGGCTCTGTCACGGCGGTCGTCACAAAGACATAACCTGAACTGAATTTCTCGAAAAGTAGTACGTTTCGCTCGGGCGTCTTGTCCGATCCGTCTGCCGTCCAGTGAAATACCCTGTCACACGCTATCGCACAATATAGTCAAATAGCGACTGTATACTAGCTAACATTCTTGAAGACCCCGTGCAACGTAGACATACGTATGACTAACAACTCCACACGTAGGCGGTTCCTCAAGACAACAGGCGTTGCAGGCGTCGCGGCGCTCGCCGGCTGTGGCGGCGACGGCGGTGACGGTGAGAGCGGCGACGGCGGCGACGGCGAGATGACCGAAGGCGACGGCGGCGACGGCGAGATGACCGAAGGTGAGATGACCGAAGGCGACGGCGGCGACACGGAAACCCGCCTCTCGTGGCACGCCGGCGGCACCGGTGGGACCTACTTCCCGCTCTCGAACGAATTCAAGACCGTTGTAGAGGCCAACACGGACTTCACGCTGAACGTCCAGTCGACCGGTGCGAGCGTCGAGAACGTCGGCAGCCTCGCCAGCGGCGACGCCGACTTCGCGCTCATCCAGAACGATATCGCCTCGTTCGCGAAAAACGGCACCGGCATCGATGCGTTCCAGGACAACGCCGTCGAGAACCTCCAGGGCGTTGCGACACTGTACCCGGAGACCATCACGCTCGTCACCCTCGCGGACACGGGGATCACGCAGCTCTCCGACCTCGAAGGCGCGACCATCAACACCGGCGACCTCGGTAGCGGGACCCAGGTCAACGCGCTCCAGATCCTGGAGTCGGTCGGCATCTCTGACTTCTCCGAACAGAACGCCTCGTTCTCACAGGCCGCCGACCAGCTCCGAAACGGCGACATCGACGCCGCGTTCGTCGTCGGCGGCTGGCCGGTCGGTGCCATCGAGGACCTCGCGAACACCAACGACCTCGTCATCGTTCCTATCTCCGGCGACAACCGCGAAGCGGCAAAGGACGACGCGTCCTGGTTCGCCGACGACACCATCCCCGGCGGCACCTACACCGGTGTCGAGGAAGACGTCGAAACAGTCGCCGTCCAGGCGATGATCGCGACGAACGCCGAACAGCCCGAATCGACGGTCGAAGGCGTCACTGCGGCCATCTTCGACAACGTCGACGACCTCTCGATCAAAACGGACTTCATCAGCGCGGACTCCGCGCAGGACGGCATGTCCATCGAACTCCACCCCGGCGCAGCGGCCTACTTCGACGCGTAACGCCGCCGACTGACGCCGTCCGTATCGTTCGCTAACTGCCTTCTGTTACCCAGCACACGGAATGAGACGACGATACGTCGCTATTGCGGTGCTCGTTGCCCTCCTCCTCATCGGAACTGTAGCAGCGCTGCCCGGCGGACGGGTGTTAGTTGTTGAAGATGCCGAGACTGGCGAACAGTACATCACAGCCCCGGTCGAGGACGGAACGACTGTCGCGCTGGAATACACCCACAGCGTCGAGAAGACGCGTGTCTACGACGAGTACACGGTCCGTGGTGACCACCTCGAAATGACCCGCATGGAGTTCGAATCGTTCGGCTGGGGGCTCCCGAGCGGGGCGAACGTCACCCACGAGGACGGGATGTACGTCTTCGACCCGCCGGGCAACTACACGCGCGTGTCAGTCTCTCCCGGTGATGTCGCGGGACACAAACTTCACGTCGGAGCCGAAACCTACGACTTGGTAGCCCGCACCGACGGCCGCTCGGTCCACCTCCACGTGGCCCAGCGCTCGGCGTTCGGTGCTGTGACAGACCAGCGCAACACATGACTGACAACACACGACCTGACGACGGCGGGGAGGCCGTATCGGACGAAGAAGTCGACGAAGTACTTCAGGAGATCGAGCGAAAGCGGTCGCTCACAGGCTGGGCAGTCGTCGCCGTCGCGCTCATCGGCATCTCGTTTTCCGTGTTCCAGATGTGGCTCGCGGCGAAGGGGTTCGTCCTCTCGGTTTCGCTCCCGGGCGTCGGTGATATCGTGTTCGCGTCGCTGCAACTGCTCCAGATCAACGCCGTCCACGTCTCTTTCGGCCTCATCCTGACCTTCCTTCTGTATCCCGGCAGCACCGGCGACGGCCCGCTCTCCCGGCGCTTCATCGCGCTCGGGTCGCTGGTCGACGAGAAACTCGGCGCGGAGCATCCGGTATCTCGCGCTGTTCACGCCGTCGGGGACGCGCTCGCCTGGGCGTTCCTCGACCGCGACATGGACCGCGTGACGCCGTCTGATTTCGTCTTCATCGCCCTGTCGATGCTGTCGGCCGCGTACTTCATCACCGACTTCGACGAGATCCAGCGCATGCGTGCGCTGGGTGTCCAGCGCGGTCGCCCCATTCAGGAAGTGTTCACGTTTCTGGAGCCGATAGCGGGCCTGCTCGGACCGCTCGCCGACACCTCCTACGCGTTCGTGCTGGGCGTGGTCGGCGTCCTGCTCGTGCTCGAAGCGACCCGCCGGGCGATCAGCCTCTGGCTGATGGTCATCGTCGCGGCCTTCGTCGTCTACGCCCGCTTCGGCGTCCTCATTCCACAGGACGCAGCCTACGTGGGCGTGCTCTCCATCCCGGAACTGTCCTGGCCCTCTATCATTCAGAACCTCTGGTACAACACCGAAAACGGGGTGTTCGGGATTCCGGTCACCGTCTCCGTGCAGTTCATCTACATCTTCATTCTCTTCGGCGCATTCCTCGAGATGTCCGGCGCGGGGCAGTGGTTCATCGACCTCGCCTACGGGGCCACGGGAACGCGGAAGGGCGGCCCGGCGAAGGCCTCTATCCTCGCCAGCGGCTTCATGGGGACCATCTCCGGTTCGTCCATCGCGAACACGGTGACGACCGGCGCGTTCACGATTCCGCTGATGAAGCGGTCGGGCTACTCGCCGGAGTTCTCCGGCGGCGTGGAGGCCTCGGCCTCCTCGGGCGGCCAGATCCTCCCGCCGGTGATGGGGGCCGCCGCGTTCCTCATCGTCCAGTACACGGCGACGCCGTTCGCAGACGTCATCGTCGTCGCGACGATCCCCGCCATCGTCTTCTTCTTCGGCGTCTGGGTGATGGTCCACTTCGAGGCGGTCAAGGAGGACATCGGCGGGCTCGACCCCTCCGAACTGGTCGACCTCCGCAGTCACTTCCGTAGCGGGTGGTTCTACCTCGTCCCGCTCGTGCTCCTGCTGTACTACCTCATCATCGAGCGGCTGTCGGTCGCCCGGTCGGCGTGGTTTACGCTCATCGCCATCGGGGCGCTCACCACGCTCGTCGCGGCCTACAGCGACGAGACACGCGGTCGCCTCGGGGCAGTGTTCGGCGTGCTGTTCGGTGCATCGCTCCTCTCACAGTTCCTGTTCGGCGCTGGCGTCCTGTCAGCGCTGGCCGGCGACGGGACCGGGGCGCAGTCGATTGCGGACGCGTTCTCGGCCACCGTCGGCGACCTCGGAACGCTGTTGATTCTGTCCGGCGTCCTCACGCTCATCACCAAACCGCGCCTCGACTCGCCGCTGCTGTCGTTCGACAACGCCGTCGACGACGCCGCCGAGACGACCGCCGACGCCGTCGGTCGCCCGGACCTGGCCTCGAACGGGCTGTACAGGCTCGGCGTGTTCCTCGGGAAATCCATGGAAAGCGGGGCCAGAACCGCGGTCCCGGTCGTTATCGCTGTCGCCGCTGCCGGTATCATTCCGGGCGTCATCAGCGTCTCCGGCCTCGGCCCGAACCTCGTCTCGCTCATCACGGCCGTCGCGGGCGGGTCGCTCGTCTTGCTCCTGGTCGTCACCGCGTTCTCGTCGATTATCCTCGGGATGGGGATGCCGACGACGGTGACCTACATCATCCTCGTCTCCCTGCTCGCGCCGGCGCTGACGGCGTTCGGCGTGCCGCTGCTGGCGGCGCACCTGTTCATCCTCTACTTCGGCGTCATCGCCGACATCACCCCGCCGGTCGCGGTGGCCGCCTACGCCGCCTCCGGCGTCGCGAAGTCCGACGCGTTCCAGACCGGTATCGAGGCGTTCTCGCTGTCACTGAACAAGGCTATCGTCCCCTTCGCGTTCATCGTCACGCCGGGCATCATCCTGATCCGGCGTGCCCCGACGGACGCCGGATACCGGATCGTCGGGACCGCCGACCTGCTTGATTTCGGCTACTCCGTCCCAGAGATACTGATTCCCGTGATCGGCGTCTTCCTCGGCGTCGTGGCGCTGGCCGCGACAGTCATCGGGTTCGCGTACGCGCCGGTTTCCCGGGGCGAGCGGGCGGCGTTCGCGTTCAGCTCGCTCCTCCTGATGGCTCCCGGTCTCGCGGTGTCGGGCACGTACGACGTTCTCGGGCTGGTCGGCATCGCCGGCGGCGAGATGACGGTGTTGCTTGATGTCGTGCTTCGTGGCATCGGTCTCGCCCTGTTTCTCTTCCTCATGGTCAAGAACCGCCAGCGCGGCGGCGACCCTGCGGTACAGTCAGGCACGCCTGAGCCGGCCTGATACTGTCGGCTGTCCGCCTGTCACAAATTTCGCTACCGCGAACACCTCAAAATAGTTACAGCCAACAGTATGAGTGAGAACCGTTTAACCCATCCGGGGTCAACGAGCACGATATGCCAATCGAACAGCGCGGCGACGCCTCTGTCGTCACGCACGCGCTGGCGCGAGATGAACTGACAAAGATACGAAACGTCGAGACCGAACAGGTCGCCTTCCGCAAGGGGCTGGTCCGGCTCGGCCGTATCTGCGGCTACGAGATCATCGACGGCCGGATGGAGACCGAGTACACCGAGGTCCAGACGCCGCTGACCACGACGATGGGCGAGCGGGTCAAAGGGCTCGACGACGTGGTCATCGTCAACGTCCTCCGCGCGGCGACGCCGTTCGTCGAGGGACTGCTCAAGGCGTTCCCCCGCGCCAGGCAGGGCGTCATCTCCGCCAGCCGCGACGAGGACGCCGGGATGAACGACGACGGCGAGTTCCCCATCTCCGTCGAGTACGTCAAACTGCCCGAAATCACCGAGGACGACACCGTCATCATCGCGGACCCGATGCTCGCGACCGGATCGACGATGACGACGGTCCTCGACTACATCACATCGGAGAAGACCGAACCGGAGAACCTGCTCGTCCTGGCCGCGGTTTCCGCGCCCGAGGGGATCGTCCGCGTTTCGGAGGCCCAACCGGACGCTGACATCATCAGTGTCGCTATCGACGACGAACTGGACGAGGACGGATTCATCGTTCCGGGCCTCGGCGATGCCGGTGACCGGGCCTTCCGGACGACCTGATCCGGCGCGCTCCAGCCGACCTGTCAGCTGCGGGACGAAACGTTTTTATTCACGGGTCGAATCAGGCGATGATGTCGCGATTTTCAGTCCGCCACCAGCCGCTGTACCCCTTTACTTCACCTGGAAACCGACAGACAGTGGTGCGATTTCGGTACAGTTGAAACGACAAACCGGACCGGGGACCGTCCCGCGCCGACCGGGCGCGGTTCCCGTCGGACGGCCGCGGACCGGGAGGCTTTCTTACTGACGGGACAGCATCCCGGTATGGCTCGACGCCGATACCGAATCGCCGACACCGCACAGCAACTCGTCGGTGGGTTTCTGCTCGCGGGACCGTTCGTCGTGACCGAAGAAGTGTGGGTGCTGGCCGAGAACATGTCCTGGTATCACGCGGTGCTGGTCGTCGGTATCGTGTTCGCTATCGGCTACGGGGCGCTGTACAAGGCTGACGCCGGACGGGACGTCGACACCGAGGCGGAGGTGGCCGGCATCCCCGTCCGGTTCGTCTCGCTGATGGGTGTCGCGTTCGGGTCGGTCACCATCCTCGCGTTCTCGCTGACCGCACCTGATACGTTTCTCGTCGACGGTGGGATTCTGCCGGACCCGACGCCGATGGCTGTGTTCCTGACATCGCTGAAAGCGATCACCGTCGGTGCGATCTTCAGCGTCGTCGGCGCTGCGACGGCGGACAGCGTGTTCTGACCAGACCCGCACACTTAATTGGGTTCCCTCCTCCTTGATGTGCATATGGAGTATACGCTGGCTATCGACAACGCGCCGGAGACCGTCCCGGGTGGCACGGGGATACTGCTCCTGCATCCGAGTACCGGCGAGACGGACCGACTGGACACGGACTTCCTCGCGACCGATACGGATTCGATGCTCGTCATCTCGACCCGGACCACGGCCCGGGAAGTCAAGCAGAAACTGGAGTACTACGAGGTCGATGAGTCGAAAGCGACTATCCTCGATACGCTGTCGGTCGAGCGCGGCTACACCCGCCGCCGCTCCGAGGGGGTTCGGTACGTCTCCGCGCCGGACGACCTGTCCGGCATCGTCTCGGAAACCGAGACGTTCCTGCAGGAACACGACGGCAAACTCCGCGTGACCTTCGACTCGCTGACGGAACTCATCTACTACGCCGACGAGGACGGCGCGCTGGCGGCCGTCGCAGACATCCTCGACCTGCTTGCGGAGTACGACGCCGTCGGGATGTTCCATCTCGCTGACGAAGTCCACGACGAGAAGACGGTCGCGGCGTTCCGGGACCTCTTCGACGGTGTGATCGAACTGTCCGAGGACGGAACCGTGTCGAGTTCCTTCGAAGCGTAACCGGGCACGCTCGGTCCCGAGGTCGCCGCTCCGTCAAGGTGTTCGCGACAATTGACCGACACACCGTTACCCATCGAGTCCTCCGATGGCGTTTCCCCTTGTCGAGCGAAACGGTGTTTTCCCCCGGCAGCGCCGCCAACACCAAGCATGCGAACTCTTACCAGACCAACAACAATTAAGAGGGTATAACCCACATACAGGGTTGTATGCCGGAATGCCAGAACTGCGGTAATTTTGTAACGGCTGACTACGCGCGTGTGTTCACGCCGAACGGGGTCGAAAAGCCCAGGGTCTGTCCGCAGTGCGAGGACAAGATTCGCGACGGGGCAGACGTCCGTGAGGCCCGGTCCACGCGCCGCGGATAGAACCGGTCAGGAACTGCCGCCCTGTGACCTGACGGTTGCGGGGACGTTTTCCTCGCCGGCTGACCTCGCTCGTAACTGCTGTGTTACTGCACAAGCGTTTCAACGCTCCACTCGCGCGTCTCTCAGCCGCGTCCGTGCCTCGTCGAACACCGCGTCGGCGCGGTCCGCGTCACGGGCCTCTGCGGTAATCCGAACGAGCGGCTGGGTCCCGCTGGCTCGCAGGAGGAACCACGCGTCGCCGAGGTCGACGCGCACGCCGTCGAGCGTCGTCACGTCGTCGTAGGCGTCGGTCACTGTCTCCCGAACGCGGTCCATCACTGCTTCCTTCTGCTCGGTTTCGACGCTGTCCCGGCGGATTGGGTAGTCCGGCACGTCAGCGGCGCGGTCGCCCAGCGGGCGCTCGCTGTCCAGGGCTGCAACGGTACAGGCCGCCAGCGGGCCATCGGGACACAGCGTCCGGTCGGGCCAGATCCACGCGCCGCTTGGCTCCCCGCCGAAGGCCACGCCCTCGGCGCTCGCGGCCTCGGCGACGTACACGTCCCCGACCGGGGTGTACTCGACGGTCACGTCGATGTCGTCGAGGTGGTCCGCGACGGCGAGACTCGTATCGACCGGCACGGCGACCCGTTCGCCCGGTGCCGCCGCGGCGCGGGCGAACACGGCCAGCAGCACGTCGCCGGAGAGGAAGGTCCCGTCGGCCGCGACGGCCCGCATCCGGTCGGCGTCGCCGTCGTGTGCGACGCCGAGGTCGGCGTCGGATTCGGCCACCAGCGTCGCCAGGGACTCACAGTTCTCGGCTTTCGGCTCCGAAGGGCGACCCGGGAACGCGCCGTCCGGCTGGCCGTTGAGCGTCTCGACGGAACAGCCCAGTTCCGAGAGGGCGTCGACGCTGACCCGGCCCGCGCCGTTGCCGAGGTCGACGACGACGTGGCTGTCGAGGTCGCTTTCGCCGACTTCTGCCAGTAGTGCGTCGACGTGACGCGAGCTGGCGTCCCACGACTCGCTGTCGCCGCTTTCGTCCCACGACGCTGGCTCGAACGCGCCTTCGTCCAGTCGCCGCTCAATCGTCGCCCGCAGATCCGCGTCGAAGGCCTGCCCGCTGGGCTGCCAGAGCTTGATACCGTTGTCTTCCGGCGGGTTGTGGCTGGCCGTTATCGCGACGCCGGCGTCGGCGTCCTGCCAGGCGACTGCGCGTCCGATGGTGGGCGTCGCCGCGCCGCCGAGGTCGATCACGTCCACGCCGCTCTCCCGGAGGCCGGCCACCAGCGCCGCCTGCAGGTACTCGCCGCTCGCTCGCGGGTCCCGGCCCACGACGACGCGCTCGCAGTCGATGCCCAGCGCCCGCCCCACAGAGAGCGCCACCTCGGCCGTGACCGTCTCGCCGACGGGGCCGCGGATGCCGCTCGTTCCGAACTGTGTCATTACTGCTCTCTGGGTCGGGCCGGCCCTAAAATCCATCCGGCCTCGGACAGGTAACAGTTGCCCTAACAAAGACGACTGTCGAGTCTTGGAATGCCCCACCCAACCTGGATTATCCAACCGGCTATAGACAGGGGCTTCTGGCTGTTTAAAATCTCTATTGACCACCACCGATCAGGCGTTGCAGGCCGTGACAACGAGTCTACAGTCGGTTACTGCGCCGGCGACCACTCACAAGCCGTGCCGGTCGTCAGACCGGCCGCGTCGATGTGGGCCGAGAGGCACCCGTAATTGCAGAACTGCGCTGTCGGCTCCCCGTCGGGCGTCTCGCTGACGTAGACGGGGTCGTGATCTTCGACCGGACAGCCACAGTACGTGCAGTCAGTCATACGAACGCTTGCGCCCGGGAGAACAAACGTTTTGTCCGCGTCTGTCGACCCACCGCACATGAAACAGGGCGGCTCCGACGCGGCGAAACAGGCAGCGGGGGAATCGGCGGCCGAGGCAGTCGCGGACGGTATGGTCGTCGGTCTCGGCACGGGGTCGACGGCAGCCCACGCCATTCGCGCCATCGGGCGGGCGGTCGACGCCGGACTCGACGTCGTCGGCGTTCCCACGTCGTTTCAGTCCCGGCAGTTGGCCCGTGACTGTGGCATCCCGCTGGCCGATCTCGATGACGTGTCTGTCGACCTCGCCATCGACGGGGCCGACGAGATGGCCGACGGTGACCTCATCAAGGGTGGCGGCGCGGCCCACGCCCGGGAGAAGATCGTCGACGCGAGCGCCGACCGCTTCCTCGTCGTCGCCGACCCGACGAAAGAAGCCGAGCGGCTCTCGGTGCCGGTACCTGTCGAGATACTGCCGATGGCCCGCTCGACGGTCGCCGCGGCGGTCGAGGACTTGGGTGGCGACCCGGCGCTCCGCCGTGCAGAGCGTAAGGACGGCCCCGTCGTCACCGACAACGGGAACCTCGTGCTCGACTGTGACTTCGGTCCCATCGACGACCCCGCCGCGCTCGCCGGCGAACTTGCCGCGCTCCCGGGTGTCGTCGAGCACGGGCTGTTCGTCGGGATGGCTGACGAGGTTCACGTCGGCACTACTGATGGCGTCACCATCCGAGCGCTATCGAAGTAGCTGTCGCTGGTCGGTTTGCGTCAAAAAAACGCTGCTCGGAACGACCTTACAGGTCGCGCGGCTGGACCGTCTTGCGGTCGTTCTCGTCGGCGCGGCGGGCTGCGTCCTGAAGCAGCTCTTCGACTTCCTCGTCGAGTGCGTCGTAGAAGTCGGACGCTACGTTCATGTCGTTGAGCTCTTCCTTAACGGCGGCTTTGACGATTAGGTCTGCCATACAGACGAGGTATCGACGGGGGTTACTTATATACTTTCTCCAATTGGCTCGCTCTCGCCGCTATTACCGGCAGTTTGAGGCGTTATACGGCACATAACCCCTTATAAAACCGCAGTTGTGACCCCGCAGGCGGGTCAAAATACGCCGTTCCTGCTGCATCAGACGCCTATTGTCGCGTTACTCCGGCCGAGCGTCGCTCACGCGCGCTCGCACAGGTTCGACCCTGATGCGAGCATGCGCCTGTCCCGGACCGACGGATAGGAGTGGCCGCGTCACTGAATGGGCATATGCGCGATATACTCGATTCGGTTGCGGCGGGCGACCTCTCCCCGGTAGAGGCCGAGGCGGCGCTTGCGGGCTATGCGACCAGCGGGGCCGGTCGGTTCGACGCCGCCCGGGAGGACCGTGCCGGCGTTCCCGAAGCCGTTCTCGCGGATGGGAAGACGCCGGCGGAAGTGGCGGACCTGGCGGCGACAGCTATCGAAACGACGGAGCGGGCTATCGTGACGCGGCTCGATACGGCCGCTGCGACGGCCGTTCGGGAACGGTTGGACGAAACCGCCCCGAACGCGACGGTCCGGTGGGACGACCGCTCGAACTGGCTGGTGGCGACGACACCCGCGTTCGAACGTCCGTCCATGGATGCGTCTGTGGGGATCGTCACCGCCGGGACCTCCGACGCCGTTCCGGCCGGCGAAGCCGCGCTCATCGCCGAGGAGATGGGGGCGACCGTGACCCGTATCGACGACGTCGGCGTCGCGAGCCTCGCCCGGACGATAGATGCGGTCGACGGGTTCCGGGACCAGGACGTCCTCATCGTCGCGGCGGGCCGCGAGGGCGCGCTCCCGACGGTCGTCGCCGGCCTCGTGGACGTTCCGGTCATCGGCCTGCCTGTTTCGACCGGCTACGGCTATGGCGGCGAGGGTGAGGCCGCCCTCTCGGGGCTGCTCCAGTCATGCACCGCCCTCTCCGTGGTGAACATCGACGCCGGCTTCACCGCCGGGACCCAGGCAGGCCTAATCGCCAGACAGCTCGATGATGCGCGAGCGTAGACACCCCCGTCAACCACAGGTATACCCAAGTATTTGGGTAAAGAAATATGAGAACAACGCGCGTACGCGTATACGTCGGCGGTGGTGTCGCCGACGAACACGATGCCTGAATGTGATCATTGCGGCGCGCACGTCTCAGACCAGTTCGCCCGAGTGTTCGCGGATGAACGCGGGCATATCAGGGCTTGTCCCAACTGCTCGGCGAACGCTGGCATTGCCGAGGTATCGAGAGAGCGCGCCCAACAAGTGTGAGGCCCGCTGGGCCACCAGCATCGTGCGATGACTACCGCGCGGAGCCCTTACCACGTGTACGTCCTCCGTTGTGACGACAACACGTTTTATACCGGCTACACGACCGACGTGGAGCGCCGCGTCCGCGAACACGACGCCGGCGACGGCGCGAAGTACACGCGCGGCCGAACCCCGGTCGAACTGATCCACGTCGAATCGTTTGACTCACAGTCCGCAGCGATGAGCCGCGAGTACGAGATCAAACAGTACACCAGGGCGGAGAAGGAACGGCTCGTCGAGTCCAGTGACGCCGAAGCGGCCTTTGAGGTCTGAAGCGCTGGCAGCCCGACCGAGGAAGCTCCCGGGGAGGCTGGCGTGCCGTGGAACACCGCCGTCGGTAAACGCGAAGTGACAGCGAGCCGATGAGGCGTGACTTTTTGTCTGGGGGCCGAGAACCGCGGAATATGGACAACGACGCGGACGATGACGCAGGTGCAATCGCCTTCGGGACGGACGGCTGGCGGGCGACGCTGGACGTGTTCACGAAGCCCCGTGTCCGGATGGTCGGACAGGCCGTCGCCACGACCCTCGCCGAGCGCGGGGCGACCGGGACCGTCGTCATCGGGTACGACGCCCGCGAGACCTCGCCCGGGTTCGCCGACGAACTCGCACACGTCCTGCGCGTGAACGGCTTCGACGTGCTCTTGCCGGATCGGGACACGCCGACGCCGGTCGTCGCCTGGACGGTGAAAGACCGCGACCTCGCGGGGGCGCTCCAGATCACCGCCAGCCACAACCCCCCGGAGTACAACGGCGTGAAGTTCATCCCCGGCGACGGGTCGCCGGCGCTGCCCGACTGGACGGCCGCCTTCGAAGAGAACCTCGCCGTCCTCGACCCGCTGCCCGAAGACGAGTGGGGCGACCGAACGGAAGAGGACCTCATCGGTCCGTTCCACGACCACGCGCTGGAGTACGTCGACACCGACCTCGATGGCCTGTCGGTCGCCTACGACGCGCTGTACGGCAGCGGCCGCGGCGTTACCGATGCCCTGCTCGAAGCGGCCGGGGCCGAGGTGACCCGCCTCAACTGCGTCCAGGACCCCGACTTTGGCGGCGGGTCGCCCGAGCCGTCGGCGGAGAACGCGGAAGGACTGGTGGCTGAAGTCAGCGACGGCGACGCCGCGCTGGGGATTATCAACGACGGCGACGCCGACCGAATCGGCATCGTCACGCCCGAGCGGGGCTATCTGGACCCGAACCTGTTTTTCGCTGCGATGTACGACTTCCTGCTGGAGGACGGGACTGGCGATGTCGTCCGAACGGTCTCGACCTCCAGTATCGTCGACCGCGTCGCCGAGGCCCACGGCCAGAACGTCCACGAGGTCGCCGTCGGCTTCAAGTGGGTCGCCGAGGCGATGGCCGAGCATGACGCGCTGTTCGGGGGCGAGGAATCGGGCGGCTTCGGCCTCCCGGACCACTTGCGGAACAAGGACGGCGTGCTGGTCGCGCTGGTCGCCGCCGCAGCCGAGCACGAGGAACCGCTGGACGCTCGCGTCGACCGATTGCTGGACGAACACGGCGAAATCCACCAGAGCCGGATCAGCGTCGACTGCCCGGACGACCGCAAGGACTCGGTCCTCGAAGACCTCGAAACCGCACTTCCCGACACGCTGGCGGGAGTCCCTGTCGACGGCATCAACACCGTCGACGGGTTCAAAATCCGGCTCGAAGACGGAACCTGGGTGCTGGTCCGGCCGTCGGGGACGGAGCCGAAACTCCGCGTCTACGCCGAGGCGTCGAGCGCCGAGCGCGTCGAGGACCTATTGGAAGCGGGCCGGGACCTGGTCGAACCGCTGGTC
This sequence comes from Haloarcula sp. HT12, assembly GCF_055271655.1. Classification (NCBI taxonomy): domain Archaea; kingdom Methanobacteriati; phylum Methanobacteriota; class Halobacteria; order Halobacteriales; family Haloarculaceae; genus Haloarcula; species Haloarcula sp. HT12. Next base: position 336,169 of record NZ_JBUXKW010000002.1, on the reverse strand, counting down.
TGATCACTTGGTTGCGCTGACGACGTACGTCCCGGCCACGCGGTCGCCGAGGCGCTGTGCGTCGTCGCTGACGAACATGACGGCCGCTTCCACGAGGAGCCAACCGGCCATGAGAACGAGCGCGAAGACGAACCCGATGCCGCCGAGAATACCGCCAAGCAGGAGCATAATCGGGAACGGGGCGAGCAGTACTGCCGTCCTGACCAGTCGGTCCCGTTGGCTCGGCGGTGTGCCGTTCTCGTCGACGACCGCGACGTTCTGTGACCGTTTCCCGATTGTCTCGTTGGTCTCGGCGTAGTAGCCGAAGTAGTAGACGAGTACCGCGCCGATAGCGAGCCACAGAGCGAAGTTGATGACGATGCCAAGGAGCCCCGCGGCCAGCATCGACCCACCGCCCATCGCGCCCGGGCTCTCGGGCGAGGCAGCGGCCATCGCCCCGACCGAGAGCCCCGCGTTGAGAACGAACGTGACGAGCCACAGCCCGAACGCGACGGCGCTCAGGATGGCGAAATCGATGAGGTAGGCGACGATCCGGTCGCCCCTCGCTTCGACTGCGCTTTCCGAGACGGTTGTCGACATTGTTTTAAAATCATTCTCGAAACCATATGAAAAATGTTACGACGCCGTGCTATCCCCACTCACTGCGGACCGGGTCTATGATCGAGGCCGGCCACTACGCACGCTCGCCGCGAAAGCGGTCGGGTTCGGCCAGTGGTTCGATATCGAACCCCAGCGCGTCGTAGAACGGCCGAACGCCCGCGTCGAACTCGGCGGTGACCCGGTCGCGCCGGTTCAGCGCGGCCTCGACCAGCGCGGTCCCGATACCCTGGCCGCGCCGACGCCGACGGACGGCGACGGCTTCAATATGAGACCCGTCGAGTACGAGTGCCCCGAGAACACGCCGGTCTTCCGGGTCGTCGCCCGACACCGCGACGAGCGTGCTACCGTCTTCGAGACCCGCCCGGACAGTCGCGACGGCTATCGAGAGAACTGCCCCGTCGAGGACGTTCATCACCGCGGGCACTTCGTCGCTCCTGGCTGTACGGACGTGCATGGCTGTGCTGACTACTATCCCGATTTACCCGCCTTTGATCAGCCTGACGACTCGCACGTGGTCGTGCTCGACGGGCTGGTCAGTCGGCACGTGTTCGCCGTCGACGAGGACCGACACCTCGTGGGGACTCAGGTCGACGGGCGCGAGCAGGTCGGCGTAGGTCGCGCCCGCGTCCACCTCCAGTTCGTGGGTGTCCTCGCCGGCGATGTCGACGGTGACGTGCATACTCCGGCTACTCCGCCGACGCACCTGAGACTGTCGAATCACGCGGGGTTTAAGACCGGCCCACGCCTCCCATCGTCCATGAGTGAGGCCGAGTCCGAGTCGCGGGCGGGACGCGAGGAGGTCTGGATCGAGAAGTACCGCCCGCAGACGCTCGACGACGTGATGGGCCACGAGAACATCGTCGGGCGGCTCAAGAGCTACGTCTCGCGCAACGACCTGAGCCACATGCTGTTTTCCGGTCCGGCCGGGACCGGAAAAACCACCTGTGCGACCGCTATCGCCCGTGAACTGTACGGCGAAGACTGGCGCGAGCACTTCCTCGAACTGAACGCCTCCGACGAGCGCGGTATCGACGTGGTCCGGGACCGCATCAAGAACTTCGCCCGGACGAGCTTCGGCGGCGTCGAGTACCGCATCATCTTCCTGGACGAGGCCGACGCCCTGACCAGCGACGCCCAGTCGGCGCTGCGGCGGACGATGGAGCAGTTCTCGAACAACGTCCGCTTTATCCTCTCGTGTAACTACTCCAGCCAGATCATCGACCCCATCCAATCGCGCTGTGCCGTCTTCCGCTTCTCGCCGCTGGCCGACGAGGCCGTCGCCGAAGAGATCCGAAAGATCGCCGCCGAAGAGGACATCGAACTGACCGAGGACGGACTCGACGCGCTGGTCTACGCCGCCGACGGGGACATGCGGAAGGCCATCAACGGTCTGCAAGCCGCCTCCGTGAGCGGCGACACGGTCGACGAGTCGGCGGTGTACGCCATCACCTCGACGGCCCGGCCCGAAGAGATCCGCGAGATGGTGCAGTCCGCACTTGACGGCGACTTCACCGCGTCCCGGGCGACCCTCGATAGACTGCTGACCGAGGAAGGGATCGCCGGCGGCGATATCATCGACCAACTGCACCGCTCCATCTGGGAGTTCGACATCGACGACGAGGCCGCCGTCCGCGTGCTCGAACGCATCGGCGAAACCGACTACCGGATCACCCGCGGCGCGAACGAACGCGTGCAACTCGAAGCGATGCTGGCCTCGCTGGCCCAGGGCGAGTAAGGTCGTACTACCGCTGCAAATCGGTTTTTCATGCCTGATAACTGGTGGGTGAGCTTTATCATGAAAGGAGTTTAAGAATATCAACAACTGAAATGCAACGTTTACGACCAGCTACGGAGGGGACTGGGGAGGACCGCGGACAGGTCGGAATCGGGACACTCATCGTGTTCATCGCGATGGTGCTGGTCGCGGCAATCGCGGCGGGTGTACTCATCAACACTGCGGGGTTTCTCCAGAGTTCTGCCCAGGCGACGGGCCAGCAATCGAGCGACTCGACGACGAACCGCATCCAGGTCGTCAGCATAACCGGTGACCACTTCACCGGCGACAGCGAGGTCGGCGTGGTGAACGTCACGGTCAAGCGGGCACCGGGAGCGGGGAACGTGGATCTGGACAAGACGACCGTCCAGTGGATCGGGCCGAGCGGGTCGTACTACCAGCTCGCTGCTGGCGGCGCGGAGGGGTCTCCTGACGGTCGGTTCGTCGTTTCGACCGTTCAGGACAACGACGGCTCTCAGCCGGTGTTGAACGACATCGAAGACCGGTTCACGATCTCGCTGGACCTCGGCGATACTCAGGATCTGAGCCGTGGCGAACCCTTCGGTGAACCTCTGCCAGAAGGCGAGACCGCGACGCTTCGCATCTCCTCGCCCGCGGGCGGGATGACGACCGAGGAAGTCGTCGTGCCGAAGACGCTCTCGGGGGAATCCTCGGTCACGCTCTGAGGACTGGCCGCGTCCATCGCTCGGCCCCTTCGGAACAGTTTTAGGCGAACGTGGGCCAACTGAACACCAATGAGCGACCTCGACGAGGCCTACCAACTCGACTACTTCGAGGAGGAGGGCTTCCACCGCCAGGAGTGTGCCTCCTGTGGCGACATGTTCTGGTCCCGCATCGAGCGTGAGACCTGCGGCGAGCCGCCGTGTGCGGAGTACGACTTCATTGACAACCCCGGCTTCGACCAAGAGTACTCGCTGACGGAGATGCGCGAGGCGTTCCTCTCTTTCTTCGAGGAGCGCGACCACGAGCGCATCGACCCCTACCCCGTCGCCGCTAACCGCTGGCGCGACGACGTGCTCCTGACCCAGGCGTCGATATACGACTTCCAGCCGCTCGTGACCTCGGGGACGACGCCGCCGCCGGCGAACCCGCTGTGTATCAGCCAGCCCTGCATCCGGATGCAGGACATCGACAACGTCGGGAAGACCGGGCGGCACACGATGGCCTTCGAGATGATGGCCCACCACGCGTTCAACGCCCGCGAGGACATCGAAGACCCCGAGCAGTACGCCTACCAGGGCGAGGTGTACTGGAAGGACGAGACGGTCCGGTACTGCGACGAACTGTTCGAGGAGATGGGCGCGAACTTGGACGAGATCGTCTACATCGAGGACCCGTGGGTCGGCGGCGGCAACGCCGGCCCGGCCATCGAAGTCATCTACCGCGGGGCCGAACTCGCCACGCTCGTGTTCATGTCCATGGAGCAGGACCCCGACGGCGAGTACGAGATGAAAGACGGCAACCGGTACTCGCCGATGGACACCTACATCGTCGACACCGGTTACGGGCTCGAGCGCTGGACCTGGATGAGCCAGGGAACGCCGACGGTGTACGAGGCCGTCTACCCCGACATGATCGCCTTCCTCAAGGACAACGCCGGCATCGAACTCACCGACGAGGAGCAGCGGGTCGTCCACGAGGCCGCGAAACTGGCGGGCCGGATGGACATCGACGAGGCCGAAGACATCGAAGCCGAACGCGACACCATCGCCGCCGAGGTCGGCGTCGAGGTCGAGGAACTCCGGGAGCTAATTGCGCCGCTTGAGGATATCTACGCCATTGCCGACCACTGCCGGACGCTCGCGTACATGCTCGGCGACGGCATCGTCCCCTCGAACGTCGGGACGGGCTATCTGGCCCGGATGGTGCTGCGCCGGACGAAACGGCTGGTCGACGGTATCGGCGTCGACGCGCCGCTGGACGAACTCGTCGATATGCAGGCCGAACGCCTCGACTACGAGAACCGCGACACGATCCGCGACATCGTCCGCACCGAAGTCGAGAAGTACCGCGAGACGCTGGACCGCGGCGGCCGGCGCGTCCGCCAGCTGGCCGAGGAGTACGCCGAGAAGGGCGAGCCGATCCCGACCGCGGAACTGGTCGAACTGTACGACTCCCACGGCATTCAGCCGGACATGGTCGAGGAGATCGCCGCGGAGAAAGGCGTCGATGTGGACGTGCCAGATGACTTCTACTCGGTGGTCGCCCAGCGACACGGCGGCGGCGACACCGCTACCGAGGCGTCACAGATCCCCTACGAGGATCGACTCGAAGAACTGCCCGAGACCGACCGGCTCTACTACGAGGACCAGGGGCGGACCGAGTTCGAGGCCGTCGTGCTCGAGGTGTTCGACCGCGAGGACGACAGCTTCGACGTGGTGCTCGACCAGACGATGTTCTACCCCGAGGGCGGTGGGCAGCCGCCGGACGAGGGGACGCTGTCGACCGACGACGTCTCCGCCGAGGTGTCCGACGTCCAGCAGTACGGCGACGTTATCGTCCACACCTGCGACGACGATCCCGGCAAGGGCGAGTTCGTCCGCGGACAGGTCGACGCCACCCGCCGCCAGCGCCTGATGCAACACCACACGGCGACCCACATCGTCATCCACAGCGCCCGACAGGTACTCGGCGAGCACGTCAGGCAGGCCGGCGCCCAGAAGGGGACCGACTCCGCCCGCATCGACATCAGCCACTACGAGTCGGTGAGCCGGGAGGAGGTCAAGGAGATCGAACGCCTCGCAAACGACATCGTCCAGGACAACATCGCCGTCACGCAGTCGTGGCCCGACCGCAACGAGGCCGAGGAACGGTACGGCTTCGACCTCTACCAGGGCGGCATCCCGGCCGGCGAGCAGATCCGCCTCATCACCGTCGGCGACGACGTGCAGGCCTGCGGTGGCACCCACGTCGCCCGCACTGGTGACATCGGGGCGATAAAAATGCTGAACACCGAGCGGATTCAGGACGGCGTCATCCGCCTGACCTTCGCGGCGGGCAACGCCGCAATCGAGGCCACCCAGCGCACCGAGGACGCGCTGACCGAGGCTGCCGAGGTCCTCGATGTTGCACCCGAATCCGTGCCCGAGACCGCAGAGCGGTTCTTCGACGAATGGAAGGCCCGCGGGAAGGAGATCGAACAACTCAAAGAGCAACTCGCCGAGGCCCGCGCCAGCGGTGGCGGCGACAGCGAGGAAGTCGACGTGGGCGAGGCCACCGCCGTCGTTCAGCGCATCGACGCCGATATGGACGAACTCCGCGCCCAGGCCAACGCCGTCGTCGAGCAGGGCAACATCGCGGTGCTCGGGTCGGGGCTCGACGGCGCGCAGTTCGTCGTCTCCGTGCCTGACGGCGTTGATGTCGATGCAGGCGAAGTCGTCGGCGAACTCGCCGGTCGCGTCGGCGGCGGCGGCGGCGGCCCGCCGGACTTCGCACAGGGCGGCGGCCCCGACGCGGACGCCCTGGACGACGCGCTGGACGACGCCCCGGAGATCCTGCGAACTGTCGCCAACGTCTGACCGGTCCCCGTTCTTTCTCACCGTTGGTGCTGTTCTACGCTCGGCTACCTCGGACAGTTGTCCGATTGGAACTCCATATTCCGCCCGAACGGCCCGAATCCACTCAAGAGATACAATTACATTTAGTTGTATTAGGTGTATCTGGATAGTTTTCCAAAAGTATTTTTAGTAACTGCCCATTTATAGCAGATATGAGCGGAGAACGTGACATCGAACACATTCAGTCCCACACGGAATACGTTCGGTCACAACGGACGTGTCGGCGGTGTGGGACCAGTGTCCCCGCCGCTAGCGGCCGTACTACCGGTGAACTGTGTGAAAAATGCAGTGCTACCCACGCTACCTGACTCATGAGTACGACCACGACGCCCCCGTCGGATACCGATCTGGACGAGACGCCCGAGTTCGAACTGGATTGCCTGTACGACGACCCCGAGGACCCCTCGGAACTGACGATCTTCCCCTCGGACCTCCAGCAGTCCGTGACCGAATGGGTCACCGCGGACCGGTCGGCGGCCGTCTCCCTCGACGAACTGCGCTGAGTGACGTATCCTGTCCCGCCTCTCCTATTTGCCCTGACACAGCCGCCTGGCGTCCTGCATCGTCTCGTTGGTCTCGCAGACGAGCGTCAGGTGATCGCCGCTCGCGAGGCGGAAGTCGCTGTCGGGGACTCTATCCGTTCCGTTACGGCTCACCATCGCGACCAGACAGCCGTCCGGGAGCGTCTCCGCGACCTCTTCTATCGTCCGGTCGACCAGCGACTCGTTGCCGAGTTCGACCTCCAGTACGTCCCCCGTTCGCCCGGAGTCCGACAGCCAGTGGGCCAGCGCCGGTCGCTCGACCGCGTCGTCGATGGCGTCGGCGACGGCGAAGCCGGCGGAGATCGTCTCGACATCGAGGTCCGCGAAGGCCTCGACGTTGTTCGGCTGGTTCGCTCTGGCGACCACCGTATCGACGTCGAACCGAGTCGTCGCCAGCTGTGCGACGAGCAGGTTCACGTCGTCGTCCGCGGTTGCGGCGACGACAACGGACGCCCGGTCCGCGCCTGCTTCGTCGAGGACGCTCGCGTTCGTCGCGTCCCCGTGGACGACGCGGTGGCCGTCCGCGCGGGTTTGCTCGACGGTATCTTCGTCGCTGTCGATGAGGACGACCTCTTCGCCGCGTGATTCATACCGCGTTGCCAGTTCACGGCCCACGCGACCGCCACCGACGATGAGTGTTTGCATGGGAAGGATGTCGAGCGCTTGCGCGAAGTGACGGGCCAGCCCGCCTTGAAACATGACGGTCGCGAAGATGACGAGGAAGACAGTGCCGACGAGGACCGTCGCAGCTTCGGGGTTGTCGGGCCGCAGTTCGATGGCGAACAGCGTGGCGACGCTGGCCGGGATGATGCCCCGTGGCCCCATCGCGCCGACGAACATCCGCTCTCGTACTGTCAGCCGGCCGCCCAGCGTCGAGAGGAACACGCCCAGCGGGCGGACGAGCGCGACAACGACGATGACGACGACGAGCCCGCCGAGCCCGAGCGCGCGCAGGTCACCGAGCGAGAGCTGGGCGGCCAGCACGATGAACACGAACGAAAGCACGAACAGCGTGATACCGCCCTTGAAATCGGCGATTTCCTCCTCGTGTGGGATGTCGACGTTCCCCAACACGATACCGGCGACGGCGGCGGCCGCGATGCCGGCCTCCGAGAGCCACATGCTACCCAGCGCGTACGCCAGCAGCGCCGCGGTCAGGACCACGACCCGGGCGTTCTGCAGGGCGTTGTCCGCCGAGAGATTCGGCCGGCGGAGCAGGAGTGTGATACCCCCGCTGACGGCCACACCGACGACGACGCCCACGATCAGCCGGGCGACAAACGCCTCGACGACGACCACCGGTGAGGACTGGCTCGCGATGACGAATTCGAACGTCGCCACCGCGAGGATGGCGGCCGTCACGTCGTTGATGATGCCCTCGGTTTCCAGGGCGGCGGCGACCCGCTCCCGGACCGGAACGACCTGCATAATGGGCGTGATGACTGTCGGTCCGGTGGCGATCAGCAGGCTCCCGACCAGGACGGCCACCGGCCACGCCGTCCCGAACACGACCCTGACGGCCACTGCGGTCCCGGCGAGCGAGACCAATGCGCCAATTGTCACCAGTCCCAGCGCCTCCCTGGACGCTTCGCGGACACGCTCGACGGTGAGGTGGAACGCTCCCTCGAAGACGATGATACCGACGCTGAGGCCGACGATAGCCTGCAACCCGGTCTGTCCGAATATCGCAGGATCGACCAGCCCGAGCGCCTGTGGGCCGACGAGGACGCCGGCGACCAGCAGGAACGCGACGCTCGGAATCTGGAGCCAGTCGGCGACCAGCTGCGCGGCGACACCCAGACTCACGACCAGCACGACGACGCCGATAAGTGATGCTGCTCCGGACACGGGACGGGCGGCCCTTCGACAGCCAGCGACAAAGACCTACTTACCGAAAGAGACACACCGACAGCGCGGGTACCGACGAGCAATGCCGACCGCACGCAACCGCGACGTATCCCTCTACTACGAGACCGACGGTGACGGCCCGACTGTCGTGTTCGTCAACGACGTGGGGTACGGCGCGTGGCTCTGGGGCTGGCACTACGACGCCGTTGCCGGCCCCTACGAGACGGTAGTGTGGGACCTCCGTGGGACCGGCCGCTCGGACGCGCCGCCGGGACCGTACGACGTGGGGACGCTTTCGGCCGATCTGGAAGCCGTGCTGGCCGACCACGGCGTCGGGAGCGCCCACCTCGTCGGAGCCGGGCTCGGCGGCATGGTCGCGCTCAAATACGCACACCGGTACAACCGCGCCCGCTCGCTGACGCTGTACTGTACGGTCGGGTCGGGGGACGCTGTGGACCGAGACGCCCTAGACGGACTTGCGCTCGATGCCCCGTCGTCACTCGAAGGAGCGTTCTCGCCGGCGTTCCGCGAGCACGACCCGGACCTCATGGAGCGAATTGCGGACTGGCGCGCCGACGAGGACGCCACTGGCGAGGCACGGGCGGCACAGGCCGACGCAATGACGGCCTTCGATGCGCCGCCCTTGTACGAGATCACCCAGCCTGCCGAGGTGTACTACGGGCTGGACGACCCTGTCGTCGAACCCGAGGCCGTGGAGTCGCTGGCGGCCGACCTCCCTCGCGGGACCGGGGAAGCCGTCGAGGGCCGCCACTGCTGTTACGTCGAGCACGCGCCGGCGGTGACCGACCGACTGCTCGCGTTTCTCGACGAGCAGGCCGGCAGACCGTCGTAGCACTCGGCGACTGACGGGGCGGACACAATGCACAAATACGCGGCCTGATAGGTGCTAAGTATGACTGACCGGACGGCGGCCGTCACCCGGACCACGGCCGAGACGGACATCGAGGTCACGCTCGATGTCGACGGCCACGGCGACAGCACCATCGACACCGGTATCGGCTTTTTCGACCACATGCTCGACTCGTTTTCGACCCACGGGCTGTTCGACCTGACCGTGCAGTGTGACGGTGACCTGGATATCGACGACCACCACACCGTCGAGGACGTCGCCATCACGCTCGGCGAAGCGTTCACCGAGGCACTTGAGGACAAGCGTGGTATCCGCCGGTTCGCCGACCGCAAGGTCCCGCTGGACGAGGCCGTCGCGAGCGTCGTCGTCGATATCTCCGGCCGGCCGTACTTCGAGTTCGACGGCGAGTTCTCGCAGGCTTCGGTCGGCGGGATGACTAGCCATATGGCACAACACTTCTGTCGCTCGCTGTCGATGAACGCCGGGCTGACGCTGCACTGTGGTGTCGAGGGGGAGAACGCCCACCACGAGATCGAGGCGCTGTTCAAGGGACTCGCGCGTGCACTCGACGATGCGACCCGCATCGACGAGCGCCGCTCCGACGTGGCGAGTACCAAAGGCGAATTGTAGCCGATTGCGGTCTGGGGCTCTTCCGTTTCGGCCGCTGTCGGCATCGATTAGTGGCCCCGCGTCCACCGTTCGGTATGTTCGACGAGATTATGCAGAAATTCGAGGACTCTCCCGGCCAGCAGGACGTCATCCGCCTGCTGCTGGAACGGGGGTTCTCCGTCAACGAGGACGGCCGTGTCGTCTCGGGCGGCATCGAGATTCCGAACACGGGCATCGCCCGCGAGGCCGGCGTCGACCGCCGCGTGGTCAACGCCACGACGGACGCGATACTCGACGACGACGACCTCCGGCGCATCTTCCGCAACATCTCCTCCGTGCCGAGCCTGCTCGACCTCGCCCCGGTGCTCGATCTGCACGCGGTGACCGTCACCGTTCGCGCCGCCGACGAGTCCGGCATCGTCTCGACGGTCACGTCGGCCATCGCCGACCGCGACATCTCCATCCGGCAGGTCCTGAGCGAGGATCCCGAGTTCACCGACGAGCCGAAACTGTACGTCATCACCGACGAGGAACTGCCCGGCGACCTCATCAACGAGATCCGCCGCCTGGCGTTCGTTCGGACCATCGAACTGGCGTAGCGCCGGCCGATTTTTGACGGTTCCTGCCCACAATCCGGTATGAAGCCACGAACACTCGTCCGCCTCGAAGGCGCACTCGTCGGGGCCGGGGCGACCGGGCTCTACGTCCTGCAGGGGCGGTCCTTGCTCCTCTTTCTCGCCCTGATTCTGGCCCCAGACCTCTCGATGGCCGGCTATCTCCACAGCACGCGCGTCGGTGCAGCCAGCTACAACGCGGTCCACACGTACCTGGGTCCGGGGTTGCTGGCCGTCGCAGGTATCACCGCCGCGGTAGATATTGCCGTCGGCGCGGCGCTCGTCTGGGCAGCCCACATCGGGGCGGACCGCCTGTTCGGCTTCGGGCTGAAATACGCCGACCGCGAGTTCGGCGACACGCACGTCCAGCAACTCTGACGATGCCGGCAACGCTCACCGTCGAGACACCCGCGGGCGAAACGCACGAACTCAGTGCCGAGCCCGGTGCCGTTCTTCGGGACGTGTTGCTCGATGCCGATCTCTCACCGCATGGCCGCTACGCCACACGGGTCAACTGCGGTGGCCGCGGTATCTGTGCGACCTGCGGCGTCCGTCTCGCCGAACCGCTCGACCCAGACCACTGGCACGACGACCTCGCCGACCGATTCGGCTACCCGCGGCTTGCCTGTCAGCTCCGGGTCCGGGACGGAATGGCGGTCAAACTGCTTGACAAGCGGGTCTGGGGGTCGCGCCAGCGAGAGGACACCGGGTGAGCCTGCATCCGAGAACGTCCGAACGACAAACGCTATTCCGGCCCCGGACCTACGCCGGTTCGTGACGGACAGCTATCGGACCGTTCCGGGCCGCGGCGAGGCGCGCTTCGAGGTTCGGGGCTCGGAGTTCATCGGCCACGTCGCGCCGGCGACCACAGTACAGGACGCCGAGGCGTTCGTCGACGCCGTCCGCGAGGAGTACGCCGACGCGACCCACAACGTCCCCGCCTACCGCGTCCGATCCGACCCCTTCCGGGAGTACGCCAGCGACGACGGCGAACCGAGCGGCAGCGCCGGCGACCCCGCGCTGAACGTCCTCCAGCAACGTGAGGTCGAGAACGTCGTCGCCGTCGTCACGCGCTACTACGGCGGGACGAACCTCGGCGTCGGCGGCCTAGCCAGTGCCTACTCCAGAGCGGTGAAAGAGGGCGTCGACGACGCCGGCGTCGTCGAGGAGGTGCCCCACGAGCGGTTCACCGTAACCGTCGCCTACGACGACTCCGGGAGCGTTCGGAGCGTGCTTGAATCAGCAGGCGTCGAGTTTGGGGCCGACTACGAGGCCGAAGTCGTCTTCGAGATTCGGGTCCCGACAGCCGACGGGAGCGACCTGCGGGACCGGATTCGGAGCGCGACCAGCGGACGGGCGGCTATCGAACTGGCGTGACCCCCGCTACTCGTAGGTCGGCAGCCGCGCCGACTGTGCCGACCCGTCGATAAAGGGCAGGTCGACCTGCTGTGCGCTGACCGGCTCGCCGTCGACACGGATGGTGAGTGCGGCTTCGGGCCGTTCCCAGCTGAGATTCGCCAGTGCGATCGGGGCCTCCCGCATCGGGCTCTGGCCCGCTCGGGTGACCTCGCCGACGTGCTCGTCGCCGGCGAACACCGCGGCACCGGGGTCGGGGCACTCCTCGACGGCGAGGCCGACCAGCCGCTGGGTCGGGTGGCCGCGGTTCTCGATCCGGGAGACGACCTCCTGACCGACGTAACAGCCCTTCTCGAAATCAAGCGCGTTGCGGAGACCGAGATCGTTAGGGAGTGCTCCCTCGATTTCGGTGTCGAACAGCGGTGTACCGGCCTCTAACGTCAGCGTCTCCCAGGTCTGGTAGCCGAAGGGAACGGCGTTGAGCCCGCGGTTGACCAGCGTGTCGAAGACCGGTTCGGCGTCGTCGGCGCTACAGACCACGTCGTAGCTCTCCTCACCGGCGAGGTTGTCCGTCCGGATGACGGAGACGCCGGCGTCGCCGAGTTCGCCCCGCTCGAAGGTAAGCGGCGCCGCCGGGGTTCCGGTCTGGTGGAGCACGCTGGCGATCTTCTCGGTCGCCTTGGGGCCGTGGACGCCGAAGACGGCGAAGTCGTCGGTCGCCACCTCGAACTCGACGTCCTGAATGAAGGTCTTATCCGCCCAGTCAGCCGCGAGGTCCTCGGCCTTCTGGGGCGGCGTAAACACGAGCAGGCGCTCGCCGGCGTTGTACACGTACATATCCGTGTCGACGCGGCCGTCGGGATCGAGCAAGAGCGCGTAACAGCCTGCACCGTCCTGGTCGGGAACACGATTCGAGACGGCGTTGTCGACGTAGTCGACGCGGTCCTCGCCGGTGACGACGATCACGCCGTAGCCGTACTCCATCGCTCCGACGACGTTCCGAACCGCGCGGTGGGTCCGCTCCGGTCGCCCGTAGTTGTCGACGACGCGCTGACCACCGACCTCCCTGAACGTCGCTCCGTGGGCCTCGTGAACGGACTCGAGAACAGTCATTGTACTGGTATGCGGCCCTCGTGGGGAAAAACGTCCCGTTACCGCCGTCGGTGTGCGAGGGCGGCCACTGCGAGTAGTGCGGCCATCGTCAGGGCGACAGTGAAGCCCGGGCCGCTGCCGTCGGTCGTTTCGGTCTCCGTCTGCGTCTGGTCCGGTGTCGTGGCTGCTCCGTTCGTCGGTTCCTCGCCCGGTCTGAACGAGGTAATATTCGTCGTCGTGGTGAGGTCGCCGGAGGTCGCGGTGAACGTGACGTTTCCGGCCGTCGGGACCGTCGCGGTTATCTCACCGTCCGCGTCGGTCTCTCCCAGTTCGGTCCCGTTCCGAGACACGGTCGCGTTCGGAACCGGTTCGTCGTACTCGTCGGTGACCGTGAGACGGACGGTCGCGTCGACGACGACCTGTCTGTTATCGGGCGAGAGTGTGATCTCCGGAGTACGCCGGATATCGACGTCGATCGACTTCTCGTCTTCGGCGACGCTGACGCGTCTCTCGACTGTCTCGTAGCCCTCTTTGGTAACTGTGACGTCATAGCGGTCGTTGACCGGCACGCTGACCGATGCCGTCCCGTCAGAGAGCGTCGGGACGGTCCCGTCGAAGCCGTTGTTGGACTCGACCCGGACCGTCGCGTCACGGATCGGCCTGGAATCGTTGAAGTGATCGTCGACGACCGCGGCCTGCAGCAGAACCGACCCTTCCCGTATTTCCACCGTTGTGGTCGTCTCGCCGGTAACCGCCACTTTCGTCAGGTTGCGGTAGAACCCCGGCTTGGTGACGATGACACTGTACTCGCCGTCCTCGATGGGCTGTGTCGTGATGGTGCCGTCACTGCCTGCGTTCCTGTCGACCACGTAGTTCCCGTCTCGATACAGTCGGATGCGAGCGTTCTCGGCCGGTTGGCCGTCCGCGTTCACAGCGTTAACGGTGGCCGTCGCTGACTCCGAGACCGCCACCTCGATGGGCTCCGTCTCGGCGTCCTCGATCACGTACGGAACGTTTCGGACGTACTCGTCGTCGTATATCTGAAGCGTGACGGTAGCCCCCTCCGGGACGTCGACGAGCGCCTGTCCGTTGGCCCGCGTCGTCTCGTTGACTGGCCCGCCTGCGCCGTCGTCCCACGTCGCCGAAATGTCAATACCGCTGAGCGGATCGCCGTCCTGGTCGACCACGGTGACGGTGAGTGTCACCTGTGACTGTGCAGCAGCCGTTCCCGCCACCACCCCAGCCCCCACCAGAAGTGTCAACAGACCGATTGTCACCGTGCTACGATGGTCGAACATACCTGACTAATAAAAGGGTGGACGTAAATCAGTACTGGCGGTAGGGACCTCCTACGGCCGCCTAGATTGCTGTGTACTGACAAGACGGTCGACCTCTGACGGTTCGAGCGGGGTCAGCGGCCCCGACATCGTCCGAGAAAGCGCCGCTGCCGAGACACCGTGGAGCAGGGCCTCGTCCATGTCAGCACCAGCGGCCAGTTGCTGGAGTGTCGCGCCGATGAAAGCCCCGTGTTGTCCCGATTCGTCGACTGCGGTCGTTTCGATGGCGTCCTGTTCGTGTACGACGCCGTCGTGGTAAGCCACCGCGCCGTACTCGCTCCGTGTGAGAATCACCCGGGTGAGATCGTACTCCGTTGCGAGTGTGTGGACGACTTCCCGCGGGCTCCCCGTCGTGTCAAACACCGCGGAGACCTGATCTTCGGCGGCAAAGAGGGTGTCGACGGCCGGGAGCAGGTCGTCGAGTGCGGCCCGCGCGTCGTCGGCGTCCCACAGCCCGGGGTGGAAATCGAGGTCGAACGCCCGCATTCCCGCAGCCGCTCTGAGCAGTGCTCCTGTCGTGTCTGCGGCGGTATCGGAGAGTGAGAGTGTTGCGCCCGAGGTGAACACCACGTCCGCGTTCTGTATCTCGCCCATCGGCAGTTCGCCGGGCGTCAGTGTCGCCATCGCAGTGTTGCCGCGGTCCTGTAGCAGCCGCTCGGCACGGGGCGGGTCGGCGTCCTCGTGGAACGTGAGCCCCTGCCGGCCGGTGTCCGGATCGGCCCAGACGACATCCGTCTCCAGACCGAATTCGTGGAGTTCCGCGACGACGCGCCGTCCGAGCGGCGTGTCCGGGACCTTCGAGAGCCACCGTGCGTCGGCACCGAGCCGGCCGGCCGTCGCCGCGACGCTGCTCGCGGTCCCGTCGACGCGAATCGACGCCTCACGGGCCGTCTCGAACCGCTGTCCGTCTGGAGGGGCAAATCTGAGAGCGGTCTCGCCGAACGTTACGAGTGACATACCGCGTGCATCGGGAGTCGTAGGTTTAGTTTAATCGGCTGTATCGACGGCTGTGTCGCGGACGACTTGCATCCGCTTATCGTCGTCGACCGTCGTGTCCGGGGTAGTCACGCTCGAACCGGTCTTCGAGTTCCTGCCGGTCGATGTGGATGATCGTCGGCCGTCCGTGGGGACACGCGTAGGGGTTCTCACACTCGTCCAGCGCGGCGAGTAGCTCCCGGACCGAGCCTTCAGTCAGCGACGTGTTCCCGGTCACGGAGGGGTAACACGCCAGGTCGCCGAGTAGTTCGTCGGCCGCCGCTTCGACGGTCGCCGCCGCCTCGTCGTCGCCGGCGACGAACGCGCCCAGCACGTCCCTGACGATGTCCGGGCCGGCCGCATCGGCGATGACGCCCGGGAGGGTTCGGATCTCGACGCTTCGCTCGCCTGTACGCGCCGTGTGGAACCCCAGACTCGCCAGCGCGTCGCTGCGCCGGTCGAACACCTCGGCCTCACGCGCGGTCAGTTCCAATTCGACGGGGTCGGCGAGCGCCTGCGTCGTGGTTTCGCCCTCGAACTTGGCCTTGAGCCGTTCGTAGTTGACCCGCTCGTCCGCCGCGTGCTGGTCGACCAGTACGAGGCCGTCGTCCGTCTCCGCGACGACGTAGGTGTCGGCTAACTGCCCGAGAATCCGCATCGAGGGAAGGGACTCGTGGGTCGCTTCCGATCCATCGCCGAAGCGTGCCTGCACCTGGTTGCCGGTGAACTTCCGTTCCCCGGTCGCTGCCTCTGTCCGCTCCGCTGGGGACGGGTCGCGGCGTTCACCGGCGGGATCTCCACTCGAAACACTACCCTCTGTCTGCCCCACCCCTGATTCGCCCGACGAGTCGGCCGTCGTCTCGGTCGCAGGGGACCGTTTCGTGTCGGCTGATTGACCTGATTGGGAGATGTCGGACGACTGGCCGGCTGTCTCGGTCTGCCCGCTGGTCGGTTGGGTTGTCGACGCGGTATCCGGCTCCTGGGCTGTCGCATCAGCACCGCTCTCCGTTGCGGTGGTGTTCGTCCGGCCCGACGTTTTCCCTTCGTCTACGGCGCTCCGGCCGTCCGCGCCCGACCGTCCGTTGTCGCTGTTGCTCGCGCCGGCCGGTTCCGGTGTTATTTCCGTTTGTTCGGGTGCTGACCGGCCACGCGGGGCTGTCGAGCGCAGGAACCCTTCCCGTAACAGCGCATCCTCGACCGCAGTCCGGACCTGCTCGCGAACGCCCTCGTCGTCGGCGAAGCGGACCTCTAACTTCCGGGGGTGGACGTTCACGTCCACGTCGCCCGCGGGCACGTCTAGGAAGAGGACGGCGAAGGGGTAGCGATCCGGGGCGATCTGGGTGCCGTAGGCGTCGATGACGGCGTCCCGAACGGTGCCGGCCCTGACGTAGCGGCCGTTGACGTACGTCGAGAGGTACTCGCGGCCCGCGCGGTTCGTCTCGGGGTGGGACACGAGTCCGTGGACGCCGTCGAGCGGGCCATCGGGGAAACTGCCGGTGTCGTCACCGTTCGCGTTCGCCCCCGACCCCGCCCCGACCGAAATCATCGACTCGGCGACCTCTCGGCCGTAGACCGACATCACTGCCTCGCGCAGGTCGCCCTGACCGGTCGTCGAGAACGTCTCGCGGTCGCCGTGGGTCAGCGAGACGGCGACGGCCGGGTTAGCCAGCGCGTAACTGGCGACGACGGTGTTGACGTGGGCGAACTCCGTCGACTCCTGTTTGAGGTACTTCCGGCGGGCCGGGACGTTGTAGAAGAGGTCTTCGACCGCTATCGTCGTCCCTTCCGGACAGCCCGCGGGGCCGACCGACGTGACCTCCCCGCCTTCCAGCACCAGTTCGGTCCCCACGTCGCCGCCGCGGGGCCTGGTCCGGATCGTCAGCCGCGAAACCGCGCCGATCGCGTGCAGGGCCTCGCCGCGGAAGCCCAGCGTCCCGACCCCGCCCTCCAGGTCTGCGATGTCGCGGATCTTCGACGTGGTGTGTTTCTCGACGGCCGTCTCGACGGCCTCGCGGTCCATCCCGACCCCGTCGTCCGTGACGCGAATCCCGTCGGTGCCCCCGGCCTCGACGACGACCTCGACCCGGTTCGCGTCGGCGTCGATGGCGTTCTCGACCAGTTCCTTGACGACGGAGGCCGGTCGCTCGACCACCTCGCCGGCCGCGATGCGTTCGACGGTCCGGTCGTCGAGTCGCTGGATATCGGTCATACGTGCCTCCGCATGTGGTTGGTACCGGCTAACGGGCGAAGCGACTTGATACTGTCTGCCCTCGCGCGAGCGTATCAGTCTAATCATGAAAATAGTTAACACAAAACAGTCCTGACCCTCGCATGGTGACAGCCCATGTGCCACCACAGAGAACGCTCCTGGACAGAAGCGAGGGCGGATGACGAGGCAACTGACGAGGAGGAGGAACTGCCGTCCTTCCTCAACGAGGAGGCGACCGAAACCGAGGTGCTGACCGACGGCGGCGACGAGGCGTAGCAGCGGCGCGTCTCCCGACAGTAGTGTTGGCAACCCAGCCGCTTTTTTGCCGTGAGTACCGCAAACCCGATAGCTAAAGTACGCTCGCCGTCAGTCGCCAGTATCCCGCAGAGTTCGACATGGAACAATACGACCAACTCTACCGTCTGTATAAGAGCGTAGACACGACGACGCTGCGCGGGTATCAGGAGTTCGTCGACCTGTTTCCACCACTCAGTTCGACGGTCGCGCTGGAACAGTGGGAAACCGCCAGTGACCGCCTCGACGCACTCAAGGCCGATATCACCGAGGAGTTCCCCGGAACCGGCGAGACATACGCGGAGATCGCGGCCCGACTGACCCGCGACGAGGCCTTTACCGCGCTCGATCTCTACTCGAAGTACGGCCGGTCGGTGAACGTCCTCGTGCTGGACGTCGACGAGACGCTCCGGTCGGCCGGCGACACCGACAACGAGATCCCCCGCGATACGCTGTATCTCCTGACGCAGTTCCACGAAGCGGGTATTCCCATCGTCGTCTGTACCGGCCAGACCCTAGAGAACGTCAAGGGGTTCATGATACAGGGCCTTGGCAACGACCTCGTCTCCTCCGGACAGATGAGCATCGTTTACGAGTCCGGCAACGGCGTGTTCACGCCCAAGCACGGCGAGGACACCAAGCGACTTCTCTACGAACGCCTCGACGATGCGGTCGTGGACGTGTTCGAGACCGTCCGCCGCCGAGCCCTCTCGGAGGCCCCCGACGCCGTCGGCAAGCGCTGTCACCTCCAGGGCAACGAGTTCAACGTCACGCTGAAACCCAACGCCGAGGTCGGCAGCGACAACGCCGTCGAAATCATCGACGAGTCGCTTCGCTACCTCTGTGGCCTGGTCGGGGACGCCATCGCCGACCAGGTCGACGCAGAAGTCGCGGACCCGGCAGCGTACGCCCGGGCCTACTTCAGCCGGGACCCGGAGATCCTCGACGTACTGGCGGCCGGTGGCCTGTCGACCGACGCTGACATCGACGATGCACCCGAGGCGTTCCGGGACATCCTCGAACGCGTCGATCTGGGCTACTACGAGGGCGACGCGGCCGAACTCGTGAGTCTCGAACTGGACAAGTCCGCCGGCGTCGAGGAGGCCTTCGACGTGCTCGGCATCGACGATCCGTTCGCGCTCGTGATGGGCGACAGCAAGAGCGACCTGCGGGTGATGCGCTGGGTCGACGACAACGACGCCGGCATCGCCGCCGCGCCCGCGCACTCCTCGCCGGACGTACTCGACCACGTCAGTTCGAGGGACGACCTGGTGTACGAAGCCGGCGACGCCAGTACAGTCCTCCGGACTATCTACGGTATCAGCCTCGTCGAGCAACTGGACGAACAGGGCGGGTGAACCGACGTCCTACGTGTTGATCGGGGCTTCACCACTGCGGTGATGTTCGGGCCACTCGCCAGCAGCGGGAGACTGGGGATCGATATCTGCGACGAACCGCATCGTCGTGATATTGAGCGCGAGTCCCAGAAAGCCGCCGCCGATGATTCCGATGGGGAGGCCGACCGCAGGAACGTTGACGACGACGGCGGTCGCCATCGCCGAGACGAGCACCACGAGCCCCACATAGCCGACTGTGTAGGAGAGATACGGCCCGCCGTCGACAGCCAGTTCGTACGAGCCCCGAGCCGCCGCCAGCAGGCCGGTTTCGCGCAACACGAGCAGATACGGCGTGGCCCAGAACAGATAGCCGACAGCCAGCAGCAACGGCACGAGGACGACGAATACCCCCAGAACCGCGCCACCGCCACCGACCCCTCCAGCACCGACTGCGCCCAGCGCGAACGGCACCAGGAACAGATACGGCAGGACGGTGACCGCGAGAAACGAGAGGAAATAGGCCCGGGCGCTCGCAGCGAAGTCGTCGTCGCGGTCGACGAGACACGCGGCGATAGCGCCGAAGTAGCCCGCACTCAGGCCGGCCCGCAAGAGAACTGCCAGCGGGACGACCACCACGGTGAACGGAAGCGATAGCGGGAGGCCGGCGTTCACCGACACGCCGGTGCTGGGCGGATCAACGAACTGCCAGATGGTTACGACGGACACGGGGACGCCGAATTTGATGCCGACGTGGACCCCGTCGTAGGTGAGTACCTGCCGGAGACTATCCGTCTGCATGAGCGCCAGCAGTATCGGAATCAGTGCCAGCGGCAGCTGTTCACGCGCTCGTCGCCACCCATCCGCCAGCCGAACGGTGAATATCGGCATCAGTCGCGCTCTCCCGGCGGATTCGAGTGCCTGTCTGGCTCAGAGCGGGGCACGCACAGCGCCGCCGCTCCGAGGCGTCGCTGTGCAGCGGTCGGGCGATTGGTGGAGGGCATCGGCTGGGATATCCGCACACGCTATCATATTTGTTCTGGTGGGGCAACGTTGCTGTCCCGTGCCACCCAACAGTTAGGCGTCCACCGACCGAACTGCCGCCATGAGTCTCGATACCGTGTTCGGGCAGGTGCCGGACCCGCAGTCGTACTCCTTTCCGGACTACTCGCTTCCCCAGGGTGACCCAGTCAAACCCATCGCGCTGACCGCCGACGAGCTGACGGCGCTGCTCGACCTCTATGACGCGTTCAGTTCCGTGGACCCCACAGGCATGGACTCGAACCCGTTCCTCCGGGCGACCAGCGAGTTCCTCCAGCAGACGCTCGGCGCGCCACTCACCCGCCCTGACGAGGAACTGAACGACGACATCGCCGCCCTGCTCAACGACTTTTCGGGCGATCTGAGCGACCAGTCGATGGGCGTCGTCGACGCGACGCCGGCCCACCACCGGACGCTGTACTTCTTTCTGACCAGTTGCAAGGCGTACCACGTGGCCCCGCACCTGCAGTTCGACCCCGACCCGGCCGCCGTCGAGACGCTGTATGCCGTCTACGAACGCGTTACCGAGCAGGCGTTCTACCTCAAGCGGCCCAAAAGCGTGCTTGAGTGACCGCCGAGACGTGCACCGGTGACGCTCCGGTCCGTTTATCGGGGAGCGAGGTAAACTGCCGCCAATGACAGCCGACCAGCCCGAGATTCCGGTCGTTTGCGAGGCCTGTGGGACGCGGACCTCGGTCGCGTTCGAGGACGTCGAGGACGCCGTCGCGCGCCACAACGAACAGCTCCACGACGGGGAGCCGGTCGCCGAAGTCGACCCTGCCGTGCTGGAGGAACTTGCCGACCGGCTGGCGAAGGACATCGGCCTGCTGGAGTAGGCAGCTGTCCAGCGTCAGTCGTCGAGCGGGAGCCGCTCGTAGGCCTCGCGATCAGCGCCGGCGGCGAGCGCTTGCGGCCACAGTCGGCAGACGTTCTTCACGGTCCGTGGGCCGAGGACGTGTGGCGAGACGAACCGGGGCCGCTCTGGCGCGGTCCCGGCCCCCTCGCCCAGCGCGAGCACCGCGCCGGTGAGGTCGGCGAGCGGGATACACGCGAGGTCGCCGTTCGCCGATTCGAACTGGACGTGCGTCGTGTCGCCGGGCATCGCTGCCGCCTCCAGCAGGTCGAACACGGACACACCTGTGTACTCGCGTTCGATACGGTCGCCCGAGGCACACTCGAACGCGACCGGCCCGCGGACGACATCGAACGGGAGCGCCGCAGGGTCGACATCCCAGGGGAGCAGGAGTGGATCTGCCCCGTCGATACGGACCGTCTGGCGGCTCTCCGACCTCCGTTCCATACCTGTCGTTGCTACTGGACGGCCTTCAGATGTTCGCTGCTGGAGGGCTGAAACTCGCGGACAAATCGGTTAGGTCACTCACTCCCGCGAGTGAAGCGAGTACGCGATAAAGAGGACGCCGACGAACTGGAACGCACGAGTGACGAGCGTGAGCGGTTGCTGGAACTGGCTGGGGAGCAGCCCCTGCCGCAGGAAGAGCGAGCCGACGAACGCGACGGCGAAGGCCACCGCCGTGAGACAGAACAGCCCGACCGAGAGGTACTGCATCGCGCGGCTGTTGTGCCGTCGATACCCCCGGTAGGCCTGGTAGCCGACGTACCCGCCCAGTACTGTCGAGCCGAACGCCAGGGCGGTGATGAGCCAGTTCATGAGCGATTCGATGGCGACCATCTCAGAGGTTCTCCCACATTTTTGTGAATCGGTCCGCGGTGTCCTGTTCGTCCTGTCCCGGGAACGCCGGCGGTTCGGTCCGCTCGATTGCGGTCTCGAAATCGCCGTCGGCAAGCGCCAGCGAGACCTCCGAGAGCGTGGCAGCGAACAGGCTGTAGTCGTTGCCGCCCGTCTCTATCTGGGTCTGCTCCTCGATGAGGCCGTACTCCTGGAGCCACTCGACCCGTCTGTACACGGTCGGTTGTGACATCTCACACTGGTCGGCGAGCTGTTTCGCGGACATGGGTTTGACACTCGTTGCTGCGAGGATGTCCCGGGCGTACTCGTCACTGAGCAGGTCGAGGATGTCGCCCACGGCCGGGTCCTCACTCACGTACTGGGCCAACGTCCCGTCCCTGAATAAAAGGTCCCGTCAGTTTCCGAGTCAGAAGTCAGCCGCGTCATAGAAGGGCGCAGTGTCAGCGGAGACCAGCGCAGTCAGGGCGCGTCCTCGGGCACAGGCGGACGGAGCGGGGGGACCAGTTCGCGGGCGGCATGGCCCACATCACCCCCAGGGTGACAGCCCCGGGAAGCCCGGGGCAGTGTGGTGGACAGACAGCGGCCGTCGCCGGAGGGCGTTGGTGGCACGGTGTTGTCAGGGCCGCTGCACTCGTATCGAGGGACGGTTGCATCATATAAGGTGGAGTCGAACTTCTGGCCCAGAAAACGGCGGCTTGATATGCCAGCGAGAGGGGTCACTCGGCGGCCGGACAGCCGACCGACTGGCCGACCGCAATGAGTCGGTCCGCGGACACCCCCTCACCGCGAATCGTGTACCGGTAGCGCTCACAGCTCCAGGACAACGACGACGTCGGTCCGCGGGTGAGCTGTGCCTGCCGGCCATCGATTGTCACCTGCTCGTCGCCATCCGAGAGCGAATACGTGTAGTTGTACTTGGCGACGGTGATCAGACTCGTCCGGTTCGCGTATCGGAGGCCGACGCCGCGGATCTGACCGCGGGTCTGTGTCGCGTAGGTCAGTTCGTATCCCGGCGGGATGTCGGGCTCCGGGACCCGCATCTCCGCCTCGGCTTCGAGTGCGCTGACCGATTCGTAGGTCACCGTGTCCGGCGTCTCCGGGACGGTGACGGTCGTGTCGTCCGGGAACTCTGGGGTGAACACGTCCTCGGCGACGCCGGTGTCGTAGCTGACGTTCGTGTACGTCGTGGTCACGACTGTGTGCTCACCGTCTGTCGTCCAGGCAGTGCGCTTTTTCACCGGGAAGAACCGTTCCGTATCGACCCAGATCGTCTGCTCGTAGGCCGCTGTGTCGTTTTCCGGTGCCACGTGGACGACGTACGCTTCGCGCCCGTCGACGGACTCCGTGCCGCGGTAGCTGACGGTCATCGCCTCGGCACGTTCGGCCGGTTGCCCCTCGCCACGGGGAACGACAGGCAACGGCTCGACTGATTGTGGGTCAGCCGTCTCTGTCGCCGTGGACATGTTGAGCTTCGTAAGGAGGCGCTGCAGCCGCTCACCCCGGTCCGATTCGGCCCCGCTGAGCGAGATACGTGTCGCGGTCGCGCGGCTTCGGTTGTACAGCCACAGCGCCGACCCGTTGGACACCCGCAGATCGTATCGCTGTGCGGTGCTGTTGACGACTGCCAACCGTTTCTTTTCGGTTCCTGGCTGGAGCGTGGCGTCGTAGGTCGTCCGGCTCGCGACCGTTCCGTTTCGCGTAATCGTGGTCGTCTGGGTCGCGTTGACGCCGTCTATCGACGCGTAGCGTTGCTGGACGTCCGCGTCGATCTGGGGTTGGTCGGCTGTCCCGGTACTCGTGAACGCGAGCGACCACGTCGCAACAGCCAGCACACCAACGACGACCACCGTCGCGATGGTGAGCACCAGTCGTTCCGATGTGAGGTGTCGAGTGACCATATCTGGGGAACAGGGCGGGGGACTGCCCGACGCTGTGCGCTCTCTGAGCGACAGTGTTACCTATCACATAACCGGCATCATAAGTAAAACCTCCTGTCCGCCGCGGTCATACTGTCGGCTGTAAGTCTGTGAAGAATTTCGCCACCCCGGGGTGGCGACTATCTTGAAATAGTTACAGCCGACAGTATCAGTAGTCCCCGAGCACGCCGAGCCGTCTGGCCCGCCGGGTCGTGTACTGGAACACGACATAGCCCAGCAGGACGTAGCCCAGCGGGACGCCCACGAGCAGCCCCAGGTCGGCGGCGGAGAACTGCCAGAGCCGGGTCCCGTCAACCATCGCCCGCTGGAGCAGCGCGCTCCCGTGAGCCAGCGGCAGGACCCGCGTCCAGCCGAGTTCGAACACGGGCGCAGAGATAAGGATGATGAACCCGAACTGGAGCAGATTGAGCCAGTTGCCGATACGCTTGTACAGCACTGCGACCCCACCCGCCGCGAATCCCAGGCCCAGTACCGACGCGATGGTCAGCGACGCGACCACGACGACAGTGAGGACGTTCAACTGGAGCGATGTCCCGGTGATCGCCAGCATCACCGCCAGCACGACCGTCGAGGTGATGAACGTCCGGACGACTTTCGCGATGCCCTTGCAGAACGCGACCGGCGCGAAGCCAAACGGCGTCATGACGTGGCGTTCGAGCGTCCCCCACTGGGCCTCGCTCCCGATGTCGTTCGAGATGGACTGGTACGCGCCGACGGAAAGCGACCACAGGAAGTAGCCGACGATGATCCCCTCGATGGAGTCGGTTATCGCCTGCCCGGCGAGCATCCGGCCGCCGTAGAACAGCAGGCCGAAAAAGAACACCGAGATGACGATGCCGCCGACGGCGTTGGCCGGATAGCGGACGAAGATGAGGTACTCGCGGTACAGCACCGCCCGCGCGAGGTCGAGATAGCCCGCTTGCATGGCAGTATCGATAGACGGGGTACCGGCACCGTCACCGCTGTCCGCGTGCGTGTCGGCGCTCGGTGTCATCGATCTGGCTCCGTCTCCGTCATCGTTCCTGCCCCGTGATTTCGACGAACACGTCCTCTAAATCCGGTTCGACCGTGCCGACACCCGTAAGCGTCACATCGTGGTCGCGACACAGCGCGAGCAGGCGGTAGAACCCGTCGCTGTCCGTCGCCACCTCGACGCGGCGGCCCCGCTCGACGCTCGTCACGTCGACCACCTCGAAACGCTCCCGGATAGTCGCGAGCAGGTCGTCGGTGATGTCGGGACTGGTGACGGCGAACGCGCTTGCGGTGAACTGGTCGAGCACGGCCGGGACGCTGTCGTCGGCGATAATTTCCCCCTCGTTCATGATGATGACCCGGTCACAGACGTCCTCGATGACGTCCATGTCGTGGCTGCTGACGACGGCCGTGAGGTCGCGCTCGTCGACGATGCGGCGCAGTTCCCGTCGCAGCGTCAGCGAGCTTTCCACGTCGAGCCCCAGCGTCGGCTCGTCCAAAAACACCAGGTCGGACTCGCTTGCCAGCACACTCGCCAGCGACACCTTCTGTTTCATCCCGCGGGAGAGATCCCGAACGGGTTCGTCGGCCTTCTCCAAGAGGTCCAGTTTCGCCAGCAGCCGCTCGTGTCGATCGGCGACGGCGTCCGGTTTGACGCCCTTGATCGTCGAGAAATAGCGCAGGTTCTCCCGGACGGTCAGCCGCCAGTAGTCGTTGCGCGCACCTTCGAGCATCCCGTCGACGTGGCGGTACGCCGCCCGGGGGTTCTCGCTCATGTCGATGCCCTGAACACGGATGCGGCCGGAATCGGGCAACACCAGCCCGAGAATCGATTTGATCGTGGTCGTCTTGCCCGCCCCGTTGGGTCCCAGCAGGCCGACGACCGTACCCTGCTCGATGCGAAACGACACGTCGTCGACGGCCGTCACCGCGTCCGCACCGCTGCCGAACTGCTTGGACAACCCCTCGACGGCGAGCGCGGGCCTCGCTCCGTCCCTCGTCGCAGTCGACCGCTCGGTGGTCCGCGAGCCCCGCTGGTGGGGCCGCTGGGATGACATTACCGACAGTGAGGGCTTCAGAACCAAAAGGCCAGTCACGCCCCGCGGTGGGGCTGCCGTCGGCGTCGCTGTTCCGTCCCCGGTGTCTCCCCTGCCTGCTCAGGCCGGTTCGAGGCCCGTTACCTCGAACCGTGCGCCGCCGGTCTCGCTTTCGGTCGCTGTGACCGTCCAGCCGTGGACCTCGGCGATCCGCTGGACGATTTTGAGCCCGAACCCGGTCCCGTCCTCGCCGGTCGAGTACCCCCCTTCGAACACCTGTTCGCGGTCGTCCGACGGGATGCCCGGCCCGTCGTCCGCGACGTAGAAGCCGTGCCGATCCGCGTCTTCGATGACTCCGACCCGCACAGTTGCGGTCGCCCCGCCCTGGTCGGCGGCGTCGCTCGACTGCGACCGACCGCCCGTGGAACCATGTTCCACACTGTTCCGGAGGAGGTTCGCCAGCAGTCGGCGGAGTTTCGCCGTATCGGCCCGTACCTGGCGGTCGGCCTCGACGACGAGCGTGGCCCGGTCCGCGTCGACGGTCTGCCAGCACTCCTCGACGATGTCCGCGAGCGCGATAGATTCGATATCGGTCGCCGTTTCGCCGGCGCGCGCAAAGGCCAGGAGGTCGTCTATCAGCGCCCGCATTCGCTCGTGGGCACGCGATACCTCGTCGAGCGAGTCGCTGTCACAGTCCGCTTGGGCCAGTTCTAGATTCCCTTCTGCGACGGTCAGTGGGTTTCGGAGGTCGTGGCTGACGATGCTGGTGAACTCGTCGAGGCGCTCGTTCTGGCGTTCCAGCCGCCGTTCGTACGCCCTGCGTCGGGAGATGTCCCGGCCGATACCGACCGCTCCGGCTATCTCCCCGTCGGTGTCCGTCAGCCGGGCACCGGTAAACTCGTATGGAACGCGCTCCCCGTCGGCAGTCCGGAGCTCAGCTTCGACAGTCGTTCGCCCGTGTTCCACCGCCTGATTTATCGCTTCGCGGATCGTCTCGCGCTCGTCGGCGGGGAAGAAATCACGGACCGCCATACCATCGATCTCGGCGTCGCTATATCCGGTGACTTCTGGAAAGCGTGCGTTCCACCGCCGGAGGTCACCGTCAGACCCGACAACGTAGAACAGGTCATCGAGCGTATCGAGCGCCTGGTCGATGAATTCGCGCTTCTCGCGGAGCTGGCGCTCACGGTCGAGGCGGTCAAGCGCCGCCGTCGCGTGGACCGAGAGCGTCTGTGCGAGCGTGACGTCCGTATCGTCGAACGCGCTGGCCTCGCACGACCCGATGAGGAGGACGCCGTGGTCCCCGATCGGAAGGATGAGTTCGCTGCGGATGTCCGTCTCCGGGTTGTACCGGTCCGGGTTCGAACTGATGTCGTCGTGGACCTGCGTCTCGCCGGTTTCGAAGGCCTGCCACGCGAGCCCGTTCCCGGGTGTGAACACCGGCGGAGTGCCGATGAGTTGCTCGACCTGTTCGGTCCAGGCGACCGGGTGCAGATCGTCGCCGTCGGCGAAGTGGACCGCGTTGGCCGGCATGTTGAGGATCGTCCGGGCCGCGTCCACTGTGACCTGGGCAATCGCGTCCTCGGTCGTGGCTCGCATGAACGCTCTGGCAGTCGTGTGTAATTCTTCGATGGCGCGCTCGCGCCGCGTGTTGTGTCCGCGTTCGATCGCATCGGCCGTCCGTTCGACGGCGTCGACGACGCTGTGTGCGAGTCGCGCGTACGGCTCGGCGCTACCGTCGACTCGGAGATACTCGGTGACACCGGCCGAAATCGCGTCGCTGGCGGCTGCCTCGCTCCCCTCGCTCGTAAACAGGACGAACGGCAGGTCCGGCGCTCGCTTGCGGACCGCATCGAGGAACTCGACGCCGGTCCGCTCCGGCAGGTCGTAGCCGGCGACGACGCAGTCGAACGCACTCTCGTCGAGTCGGTCGAGTCCATCGGAGACGGTCGTCTCTGTCTCGACCGTGATACCACAGTGCTCCTGTTCCAGAGCACTCGTAGCCTCCTCGACGAGGGCCGGATCGTCGTCGACGTGGAGCACGCGGATCCGGTCTGGCATTGCCGTATAGCAGTGACGACGCGTGTATACCTTTTAGGGCGTGAGTATCTCTGCTGAGAATCAGGTGGCAGCCGCTACTCGTCGTCCAGTTCCGCCTGCCACTCCTGGACCTTCGCCATCAGTTCGACCGGCGGCGTCTCGTTGACATCCAGCTCCGTCAGCTCCGAGAGGACGGCCTCGGTTTCCGGATCGAGTGATGCTGCTGTCTCGTCGCCTGCAGACCCCTCGGCCGCGGCCTCCCCGGGCGCCTGTTCGGGGCTGCCGTCGGTCGCCACTGGTTCGGCAGCCGAGCCGGCCGACGTGTCTCCCGACTGGGCCGTGCCGTCCCTGAACTGGCCCGAATCCAGGTCGAAGACGGCCTGTGTCGTCCCGCCGCCACCCCCTTCACTCCCCCGAATCTCGATGGCCTTGTCGTCGCGCAGGCGGTCGAGCACCGCCTGTGACCGGTCGACGACCGGCTCGGGAACGCCGGCGAGGTCGGCGACGTGGACGCCGTAGGAGCGGTCGGTCGGCCCGTCTCGCACCGTTCGGAGGAATGTCACGTCACCGTCGCTCCCCGCTGAACGCGGTTCACCGTCGACCGCGACGTGGACGTTCTCGACGGTCGGCAGCTCCTCGCCCAGTGCGGTCAGTTCGTGGTAGTGAGTCGCAAACAGCGTCTTCGACTGGATCGAGTTGACGATGTACTCCGTCGCCGCCCAGGCGATAGAGATGCCGTCGAAGGTAGCGGTCCCGCGGCCCACCTCGTCCAGGATCACGAGTGACTCTTCGGTCGCCGAGTGGAGGATATTGGATAGCTCCTGCATCTCGACCATGAACGTCGAGCGGCCCTGTGCGAGTTCGTCCAGCGCGCCGACGCGCGTGAAGATGCCGTCGACAAGTCCGACCGTCGCGGACCGGGCCGGGACGAAACTGCCTACCTGGGCAAGCAGCGTGATGAGCGCGGCCTGGCGCATGTACGTGGACTTCCCGCTCATGTTCGGGCCGGTGACGATGAGGAACTGGCGGTCCTCGTCCATGGAGAGGTCGTTCGGGACGAACTCGGTGGTCTGCTCGACGACGGGGTGGCGGCCGGCCTCGATTGAGAGTTCGTTGCCCTCGACGACAGCCGGCCGGGTCCAGTCGTTCTCGACGGCATGAACCGCGAGCGACGCGAACGCGTCCAGTTCAGCAAGCGTCCGCCCCACGTCCTGCAGCAACGTCGCGCGCTCGGCCACCCGCTCCCGGAGTTCCTGAAATCGCTCGTACTCCATGTCGTGGCGACGCTCCTCTAGTCGTAACACGTCCCGCTCCTTCTCGTCGAGTTCGGGCGTCGTGTAGCGTTTGGAGTTCTTGAGCGTCTTGACGTGCTGATACGATTCTGGGACGGCGTCGGTCTCGCTCTTGCCGACCTGGATGTAGTAGCCGTCGGTCTTGTTCCGGTCGACCGAGAGGTGGGTGATACCGGTCCGCTCCTTCTCGCGGTCCGGCAGCGTCTCCAGCCACTCCAGGGCGGCCTCGTGCTCGTCGATGATCGCATCGAGGTCGTCGTCGTACCCCCGCCTGAACAGGCCGCCCTGGCGCACCGTCCCGGGCGGGTCCGCGACCAGCGCGCTGTCGAGGTCCGCGGCCAGCGCGTCGGCCGCCTCGCGGTCGGCACCGGCAAGGGCATCGGCCAGCGGCGACTCGGCCAGGCGCTCGGCCTCGGCCACGGCATCGGCGACTTGCCCCAACAGTGCCAGCGTCTCCTGAACCGCCCGCAGGTCCCGGGCGTCGGCACTGCCCGACGTGGTCCGCGCCGCAAGCCGTTCGAGGTCGTAGGCGTCCGACAGCGTCTCTCGGATCCGCTCGCGGGCCATCGCTGACTCCGCCAGCGCCGACACGCAGGCCTGTCGCCGCGTGAGTTCCGCCCGGTTTCGCCGGGGCCGCTGGAGCCACCGCTGGAGCAGTCGCCCGCCGGCGGCCGTGACGGTGTGGTCGATAGTGTGGAACAGCGACCCCGAACTGTCGCCCTGCATCGTCTCGGTGAGTTCGAGGTTGCGCTGGGTCGTCGCGTCGAGGTCGACGTGGTCGCGCTCGCCGTACGCCTGGAGGCGCGTGACCGCCGCGAGCGTGCCGACGCCGGTATCTTCGACGTAGGACAGCACCGCGCCGGCGGCCTGCACGGCTACGTCCTGCTCGCCGATGCCGACGCTGTCGACCGTTTCGTCGCCGAACTGCTCGCGGACAGTGTGGCGCGCCCGGCCCGGTTCGAACGACGCCGAATCGTGCAGCGTCAGCGCCGCGTCCGTGCGCTCGCGCAGGCGGTCGAGGAACTCGTCGTCGTTCCGGAGTTCGGGACCAGGGAGGATTTCCGCGGGCGCAAACGTGTACAGTTCCGTCAGCGCCTCGCCCGCGTCGGCGTCGTCCAGTTGCGTAACCTGGAACTGGCCCGTGGTCACGTCCGTCGCGGCGATGCCGTAGGTGTCGCCGCCGTCCCGGCCGGTCTCCCGGACGACCGCGGCGAGGTACTGCGCCGACTCGTCGCCCGTCTCCAGATGCGTTCCGGGCGTGACGACCCGCGTTATCTCGCGGGCGTGGCCGTCCTCGGTCTCGTGCTGGTCGGCGATAGCGACCCGGTAGCCCCGCTCGACCAGCGCGGAGACGTACGGCGTCAGGTCGTCGACCGGGACCCCCGCCATCGGGTACGAGGAGCCATGTGAGGACTTCTGGCTCACCTTCAGGTCGAGTTCGTCGGCGACGATCTCGGCGTCTTCGGCGAAAAACTCGTAGAAATCGCCACACTGCATCGCCAGCAGGTCCGCGTCGGTCCCCTCCTTGATCGTGAGGAACTCCCCGACGATTCCCGTCGCCTCTGTCATACACGTCCGTGTGGCCGTCCCGGGCGTAAGGATTGCGGGTCCGGTGTCGACTGTGGTACCGTTGCCGACCTGCCAGTAGCCAGAACGCCTCTCGGGGCTCACTTCCCATGTCCCGGTTCGAGAGCGAGCACAGTGAGCCCTCGGCATCTTTCAGCCCCATCCGTTCTGGATTGGTCGATCTGCTTCGCTCGTGGCTTTCCGGGCGTTCGAATCGCCGCGGTCACGGATCGCGACAAGCGACAGGTCCCTAACCTATTCATGTGCCAGGAGCGGAGTGGCCGTATGCAGCGACAGTCCCTCCTCGTGGCGGTTGTCGCCGCGATCGCGCTGCTGTCGTTCAGCGTCGGCGCTGCGAGCATCGACGCCGCGACCGGCTCCGACCGGGCGGAGATGACCCGGGACGACAGCGAGATCGACAACCCCGACGGACAGGGTCTCAGCGACCCGCCAGGTAGTATCGACCCGCCGGAAAGCGACGGCGGTGCCCGCGCGCTGCTGCCGAGCGTCCCCGCCCCGGCAGTCGGTGCGCTCGCCGTCGGCCTCGCGGTGGGCCTGGTCGTCCTCTGGCGACTGGCCGGCCAGAGCCGGACAATCGACGAAACAGGGGGCGAAACACCCGCAGTCGCAACCGCGGAGTCCGCCGGATCACCCTCCCATAGCGCGACTGAAATCGACGTCCCCCTGACCAACGACGTGTACCGCGCGTGGGCCGCTCTCGAAGACGCGGTGACACCAGCGGACAGCGCGTCGTCGCCACGGGACATCGAGGCGGCGGCAACGGGTTCCGGGGCCGACCCCGACGCCGTCGCGTCGCTCAGGTCGGTGTTCGAGCGGGTGCGCTATGGCCGGGAGCGGCCGGACGCCGGTCTGGAGTCACGAGCACGCGAAGCGCTGGAACGGGCCGCCGACAGCGGGGACGGTATCGCGGCGAGTCCCGACGACGTGGCTCCGGAGAGCGAAGAGGCTAATGAGTCCGCAGGGGAGGGAGACACGTGACGCTACGCCGGGTCCCGCTGGCACTCGGCCTCGTCGCCACAGCCGTCGGCCTCGGACTGGCTGCCCTCGGCGCGCCGTTGTTGCCCTCGGGTGCCGTCTCGGACCTCCCGATACTCGCCGTGGCCGTCTTCGCCGGCGGCGTCGCGCTCCTCGCACTCCTCGTTCGGTCCCTCGACAGCGAGCGCGGCGTGGCGCTGCCGGACACTGACAGCCAGTACGTCACGGTCCCCGGCGACGATATCGACGAGGCGCTTGCCGCTGGGGCCGGACAGGAAGCCATCCGGCGGCGCGTCGAAGGGGTCGCGATCACCGTCCTCCAGCGTGATGGGCTCTCTCCCGACGAGGCGACGGCCGCGCTCCGGTCGGGTGCGTGGACGGACAGGGAACCGGCGCGGGAACTGTTCGACGGCACACCGATATCGCTCCGGGCGCGGCTGTCCGGGTGGCTCTCGGGCGTCCGCCCGTTCCAGCGGCGCGTCGCCCACGCGACGGCCGAACTCCGGCGGCGCGACGAGGAGCGATGAGCGAGACCCACCGCACCGGCCGCTGGTTCGGGCTGGCCGGGGCCGCGCTGGTCGCCGTCGGCGTCGGGTTGGTCGGGCAGGTCCCATCGCTCGTGTTGCTGGGCGGGCTCGGCGTCACGCTGAGCGCGTACGACCGCGTCGCTGTCCCGCCGGCGGCGAACGTGTCGATACAGCGGACCATCACGCCGACCGACCCGGCGCTGGGCGAGCGGGTGACCGTCGCGCTGACCGTCCGCAACGACGGGTCCCGGACGATTCCGGACCTCCGGCTCGCAGACGGGGTCCCCGACTCCGTTCGAGTGGTCGAGGGGTCGGCGTCGCTCGGGACGGCGCTGCGGCCCGGCGCGTCGACGACGATTACCTACGAGATCACCGGCGGGACCGACCGCTGCGTGTTCGACCCGGCGACGGTTGTCGTGCGTGACGTGGTCGGCGTCGTCGCCCGGCGGACCCGGGTCACGGCCGAACCCGATACGGTCACCTGGGAACAGCCGGCCAGTTCGGCCCTCCTCCCGCTGGTTCCGGCGGTGGCCCGCCGGCCCGGAACCGTCCCCGTCGACGAGGGCGGCGAGGGCCTCTCCTTCTACGCGGTCAGGGAACACCGCTCGAACGACCCGCTCTCGCGCGTCGACTGGAACCAGTACGCCCGGACCGGCGACCTGCGGACCGTCGAGTTCCGCCGCGAGCAGTCCGCGACGGTCGTGGTCGTCGTGGACGCCAGATCAGCGGCCGCGCTGGCTCCACGACCGGACGCCGAGACGGCCATCGAGCGGTCGACGATGGCCGCCGTCGCCCTCGTCGAGGGGCTTCCCGAGGACGGCCACGAGGTCGGTATCGCGGCGTACTCGCCTGAAGGGGCGTGGCTCGCGCCCGGTACGAGCGCCGCCCACCAGCAACGGGCCCGTGACCTGCTCAGGACCGACCGCGCCTTCGCCGCGACAGCAGTCACTCGGGAGCCGAACACGACCAGACTCATCGCACAACTGCCGACGGCGGCGAACGTGGTCTTCCTCGGCCCGCTGTGTGACGACGACAGCGAGGCGCTGGTCCGCCGGTTGGCGGCCCAGGGCCACCCGGTGACGGTCCTGAGTCCCGACCCGACCGCGACGGACACGTCGGGACACCGGCTGGCGCGGCTCGAACGCCGCGAGCGGCTCCGTCGGTTGCGGGCGGCCGGGATATCGGTCCACGACTGGCACGGGACGGAGCCGCTGGCACAGGTGACCGAACGGGCCTGGCGGGGTGGCCGATGAGAGCGCGAGCCGGGGTCGTCTGTGGCGGTGCGGCCCTCGCACTGAGTGTCGTGACGCTGTTTACCGCCGGCATCAGCGCGGTTTCGACCGCCGCCGCCCTCGTCGGCGTGGTGCTGCTCGCCGGCGGACAACTGATCCAGTCCGGCCGGCTGGTCGACCTCGCCAGCGCGTCGCTGTTCCTTGGGCTGCTAGTGGCCGCCCTCCAGGGAGCGACGACCACGACAGTGCTTGTCGCCGGCGGTGCGACGGTGCTGGCCTGGACGTTCGCCCATGCGGCACTCGACATCCACGCGGACCTCGGGACCGCCCCCGGAACGCCCGTCGAACTCACGCACGTCGCGGGGACGACGGGACTGGTCGGCGGGAGCGTCGTCGTGACGACTCTGCTGTTTCAGCTGAACGTCCCGCCGCTGTCCCCGCTAGCGCTTGCAAGCGTCGTGTTGGGTGCAATCGCGTTGACAGCGGCGCTCAGGCGGTAGCGGGGCGGGGGCGGTTTCGGTCACTCCCGCGTCGGTTCGGCCTCGGACTCCGGGGTGTCGGCCAGCGTAAGTACGTCATCGGCATCGGAGAGCGGCAGCCTGAGCGAGACGGTCGTCCAGCCGTCGGCGCGTTCGTACTCGATGCCGCCCCCGGCCGCTTCGGCGACCCACCGAGCGAGCCAGATGCCGAGGCCGCTCCCGTGCTGGAGGTTGGTGATGTCCTCGTCCTCGAACACGACGGCCCGCTCGACGGCTGGGATACCGGAGCCGTCGTCGAGGACGCGGACGAAAGCGTCGCCACCGGCCCGCTCGGCCGTGATTCGGACGGCTGTGCCGGCAGGTGTGTGTCTGACCGCGTTCTCGACGAGATTGTCGACGGCGTCGTAGACGGCCGTTCCGCCGGTGACCGGGAGTGTCCCGGGAAGGGCCGTTTCGACCGGTGTATCGGGACGGTAACTGTCGGCGACGGCCCGGGCCAGCGCCGCCGCGTCGACCGACTGGCCGGCTTCCCCGTTGAGTGCGGTCTCGACGCTACGGGCCTTCTCGCTGACAGCGGCGAGCCGGTCAGCCGCGTCAAGGGCGCGAGACGCGGCCAGCGAGACTGACGAGTCGGCTGCGTGGGCACGGACGTATTCGGACATTCCGAACACGACGGAGAGCTCGTTGCGGAGATTGTGCCGCAGGACGCGGTGGAGCACGCGGAGACGGCGCTTTTGCCGCCGGCTGTCAGTCACATCCGTGTACATCGCGAACCCGCAGCGACGACCGTCGGCCGTGTCGTACGGGACGCCGCGATAGATGAACTCGCGGCAGCCGTCAGCCGTCTTTCGGGAGACGACAGCGTAGTTGATTTCGCCCGAGGCCGTCCGCTGGTCGTAGCTGACCGCCTCCTCGACGCGGTCGTTGGGGACGATGTAGTCGTTGAGCGGTTCGCCGACGATCTCCGCCCGGTCGTATCCGAAAGTTTCGACGAACGCGGGGTTGACGGTTCGCACGACGGGGACGAAGTTGACGATTTCAAAGCCGACGACCGCGTCCTGAATGAGGTCGAACAGGTACCGGAACGGGTCGGCCGCCTCGGCCGTTCGACAGAGCGAACCGACGACGGCCCCGTCGGCGGCTGTCGTGAGCTCAATCGTAACTGGGCCAGGGAGACTGCTCTGGGGAAGCGTGACTTCGCACGTGCGGGTCAGCCGGTCCGATGCGCCACTGACGGCCTGTCTCGCTGTGGCCAGCGCCTTACGGTCTTCGGCTGCGACGACCGCCTCGACAGGTGTCCCGATAAGTTCGTCACGCGTTCGGCCGAGCAGTGTGGCGAACTCCTCTGTCGCGAACGTGAACCGACCAGCGTCGTCGATGCCGAACATCAGTCGTCCCGGACGCGGAGGAAAGGCGGACTCGACAGCTGTGATACCGGTCGTTTCTCACCCACAGTGCCACGCGGTGAGGCCGTGAGCGACAGGGATACGCGGCCGTCAGTCCGCGTCAGCGTGAGTTCCTGGTCGGCAGCGCCGGAGTAAAAGGCCCCGAGCGTGGCCGGGACCGCGTCGTCGTTGATGACGTTGACTACTGTGTCGCGGGGTTCGAAGACGCCGTCGTCGTTCTCGTACCGGGCTTCTCTGGCGGCCTGTTCGCCCATCATCCGTATCTCTCCTTGAATGTTCCCGACAATGACCAGCGGGGCGTCCCGTCTGGTAGCTGTCGTCTCGTTAGCGGCAGCGAGTGAGGTCCGTTCGAGGTCGAACACGTTGTACCGGGCGTCCCAGTTCCCGAACGGGTCGAGGATGAACAGGGCGTCGCTGTCGAGTGCGTCTTCGAGCGACCGGTCGGTCGCCGCGAACGCGGCGGCCAGCGTCGACCGGTCCAGGGAGGGGGGCGGTGTCAGCGAGACCGCCCGGTCGGCGGCGACCGCCGTCGCACACAGTTGCGCGACGGCCCCGTCGACCTGCGTCCCGTCAGCGTGCCGGAGCACGGCCTGTCCACCCATGACGAGCCCGCCGCCACAGAGACCGTCGAGGCCGTCGATACCGGTCGGGACTGTCGGGGCGTCCGCCAGTCGGTCCTGCCGATCGGCCTCGGCAGCGGCGAGCACGTCGTCGATCTCATCGAGCATCGCGGTCTGTTCGGAGCGAGCGGCACGTATCTCCGAGAGGTCGTCTTCGATGGCGGCGGCGCGGTCCGAGACCGTTTCACACCGCTGTGCGACTGCCTCACTCGTCGTTGCCTGCTCGTCGGTCGCCGCCGAGACGGACGCGATGCCGTCGGCCGTCTCCGCGACGGTGTCGGCCACGTCGTCGAGCCGAGCCATCGCCGTGGTGACCTGCTCGGCCCCGGCGTCGATGCCGTCGATGGCCTCATTGAGCTGTGCAACGGTGTCGTCTGTGGCGTCCCGGACCGCCGCCAGCGTCGTTTCGATCTCCTCGGCCTGTTGCTGGGACTCTTCGGCGAGTCCCTTGATTTCGTCTGCGACGACGGCAAACCCGTCGGCATCGGTGGTGTCGCCCGCCCGCGCCGCCTCTATCGAGGCGTTCAGGGCGAGCATGTTCGTCTGGTCAGCGATGCGGTCGATGCCGGCCAGTGCATCGGCGATACTGTCGACCCGGTCCTGCAGGGCGGCCACTTCCTCGGCGACCGCCTGGCCCAGTTCGCGGACCTCGTCCATCGACTCGATGGCGTCGGACGCGGCCTCCCGACCGTCGTTCGCTGCGTCCGTTGCCCGCTGGCTCTGTTCGCTGACCTCGGTCGCGGTCGCAGCGATCTCCTCGATCGTAGCCGAAAGCGACGAGACGTCGTCGGCGATCCGCTGGGCGTCGGTCGCCTGTGCCGTTGCACGGTCGTCAATCGCCGCGAGCTGCTCGCCGACGGTCAACGACGCCGCCTGGACGACATCCAGTGCACCCTGTGCGTTCGCGACTGCCCGGTCCTCTGTCACGGCCGTCGACTGGTCCGGAACGGAGGGATAGTGATCCGAAGCCATAATCAGCTAGCTCCCTCCTGAAGAATGATCAATTTGTACAGTTTATCGGTGCTTTGTGCCACGTCTCTCCACTGTTTCCCGGGCATTTAAACTAAATCCGAATCTGTGGTCGCGAGATATAACCCTGTTGTCGCTGGCAACACCCGCCAGACGACTGCGCGCGCAAGGGAAAACGGCCTATTTGGGCCCCTCCGGCCCGAACTGGGGTCGACAAACGTCCAAAATTCCAGTGTGCATATACGGACTTTCTTGACGGAGAACAACCTTATATCCATAATATCATACCATAATCTGGACGGTCGTCTACCATATCCCCTCTAATTTCCGTGTTCATAAAGGCAAACCTTATGTAGTGGTGTTACCAGAGCCTTTCTCGTGAAAGAGTTGAAGAAGTTGAGCCAGAATGGGGGAAAGTTGGACATGCAGACGGCAGTCGATAACAAAACGAAACAGGTGAACTAGAAATGAGCTACACTGCACTACAGGTAGATCCGAGCGTACTCGCAGAAGGTGTCAACCTTCTGTGGGTACTGACAGTAACGTTCCTAATCTTCTTCATGCACGCAGGCTTCGCCATGCTCGAGGCGGGGCAAGTGCGCTCGAAGAACGTGGCGAACCAGCTAACGAAGAACCTCTTGACCTGGTCGGTCGGGGTCGTGATCTTCTTCCTGATCGGCTCAGGGATCAGTTCCCTGGTCGGCGGTAGCGGGTTTGCGCCCGCATTCGGCGCTGAGGCCGCAAACGACTACGTCGGCTGGCTGTTCGGCGCCGTCTTCGCGATGACGGCGGCGACCATCGTCTCCGGCGCGGTCGCCGGACGAGCCAAGCTCCGCGCGTACATCACGTACACCTTCCTGCTGGCAGCGGTCATCTACCCCGTTGTCACCGGGATCACGTGGGCCGGCGCGTACATCAGCTTCGGCGGCGAGGCGTTCCACGACTTCGCCGGCGGGATGATCGTCCACGGCATGGGCGGCATCGCGGGCCTCACGGCGGCGTACGTCCTCGGTCCACGCATGGGTCGGTACAACGAGGACGGTTCCGCGAACGTCATCCCGGGGCACTCGCTGACGTTCGCCGTGCTGGGAACGCTCATCCTCGCGTTCGGCTGGTACGGCTTCAACGTCGGGACGGCAGCGTCCGTCTTCGTCGTCGAGGACGGGTCGCTTGCGCTGGGGGCGTTCGCGACGGTCGGCCGTGTCGCGATGGCGACGACCATCGCGATGGCCTGCGGTGCGATGGGTGCCGGACTGGTCGCGTGGCTGAAAACCGGCAAGGTCGACACCCTGTACGTGGCAAACGGACTGCTCGCCGGGCTGGTCGGCATTACCGCGATTCCCGACACCACGACGTGGTGGGGCGCAATCATCGTCGGCGGCCTCGCGGGCGGACAGCTACCGGTCGTGTTCAGCTTCATCGAGAACCGGATGAAAATCGACGACGTCTGTGCCGTCTTCCCGGTCCACGGCAGCGCCGGCGTCCTCGGCACGCTGCTGTTCCCGTTCGTCGCCACGTCCGGCACGGTCGGATCAGTCGTCAACGCTTTCATCGCACAGCTGATCGGCGTCGTGGCCATCGCCGGCTGGACGATCCTCGCAACCGGGGTCGTCTGGTACGCGCTCAAACTGGCCGGCCAGGCGCGGGTCACGCCCGAACACGAGCAGGAAGGGCTGGACGTCAGCGAGCACGGCGTCGAGACCTACCCCGAGTTCGGTGGTGGCGAAAGCGTTGTCGCCGATGGTGGTAAAGTGAGCCCGAGCATGCGTACTGACGGAGGTTCCAAAGATGACTGACGAAACCGACGACTCCGAAATCAAGATGGTAGTCGCAATGGTTCGACCGGACAAACTCGGCGACGTGAAGAAGGCGCTCGCCGAGGTCGGCGCGCCCTCGCTGACAGTGACGAACGTCTCCGGCCGCGGCTCACAGCCCGCGAAGAAGGGGCAGTGGCGCGGTGAGGAGTACGTCGTCGACCTGCACCAGAAGGTCAAAGTCGAGACAGTCGTCGCGGACATCCCCGCAGAGGATGTCGTCGACGCTATCGCCGACGGTGCCCACACCGGTGAGAAAGGTGACGGCAAGATATTCGTCCTCCCCGTGGACAACGCCTACCAGGTCCGAACCGGCAAAGAAGGCCCAGAGGCAGTCTGAGCGGACGAAATGGTCGATGATACCGACAGACAGGTAGTGAACGCACTGCTCCAGGACGGCCGGGCGAGCGCCCGTGACGTCGCCGCTGCAACTGGCATCGCGGCGACCACGGTGTCGCGTCGGATGGACGACCTGGAGGCGACCGGTGTGATCGACGAATACACCGTCGACATCGATTACGGGGCGCTGGGCTACGACGTGACCGCCGTGTTCCAGCTCTCCGTCGAGGGCGACGGGCTCGGACGGGTGGTGGACCAGCTACGGGACCGACAGGAGATGATCGCGGTCTATGAGGTGACCGGCGACCACGACATCGTGGCCGTCGGGAAGTTCACCGACACGCAGTCGATGAACGAGCGGATAAAGACGCTGTTGACCGACGAGGATATCCGATCCGCCTCGACGTCGGTCGTGCTGAATACGGTGTGTGAACACGAGCAGTTCCCGGTCGACGGGACTGACGCCTGAACGCCTGCAGTTCCCTTTTCGCTGTCGGCCCGAACCGGCGAGATACGCAGACAGCCCCAGCGGTGGCGTTAAGCCGCTTGCGACGTTCCAGTAGGTATGGGCCTGAAAGTGGACGTGCGGAAGCTGGATCTTTTCAACCAGATGGCAAAAGAGGGGTCGGGGACAGTCGCCGAGAACCTCGGTCAGTTGACCGGGCTCGACGCGACAGTTCGGACCTCACAGATCAATTTTCTCGACATCGAGGACGTCAAAACACACATCGGCCACGAGGAGGGCGTCGGCATCTACGTCGAACTGAACGAACCCCCGTATGGCTACGTTCTGTTTCTGCTCGAACCGGCCGACAGCAAGCGGCTGGCCGGAGCGATGATGGGCGGGATGGGGGAACCGAGCGAGGGGGACGGGTTCTCCGACATGGAGCGGTCGGCGATGCAGGAGATCGGCAACATCATGACTTCGGCGTTCATCGACGGGTGGGCCAACGTCCTGGAGACGACCATCGACATGGGGACACCGAACTTCGTGTTCGGACCGGCTGACGGCATCGTCGACAAGATGGGCGGCTGGCCGGACTCTGACCTGGTGTTCGTCGTCGACTCGCGTATCACCGTCGACGACGGCGACCTCGGGATGACCGTGTACACGTTCCCCGAACTGGCGGACCTCGTCGCGCTCATCCAGGACATCGATCTCGACACCGACGTGGCCGTCGACACCGAAGCCGGCGACGTTCTGGACTGATATCGACCGCTGTCCCTGCCCCTGTTTACGAAGCGGCGGCGGTGTCCTGATTCGCTGACGGGCCAGTCGTCGGGCCGTCGATGGCTGGTACCGACGCCAGCTATGCTAATTGTTCACTTATTCCTATTGAAAAAAGTATTATATATATTTATCATCAAAGCGAATGGTATGCGATTGGAAAGCGGGGGCGAGACAGTTGACAGACGGTCTCTATTACAGGCCGCCGGTGGGGTCGGCGCCGCGGGGCTCGCAGGGCTGGCGGGATGCCAGGGCGGGGGTTCGACGACCGAAAACACGCCGGAGCATCCGCCGCTCGGGAACTATCCGGTCGAGGGCGACGCGGTCACGCTCGGATTCAACGTGCCACAGTCGGGGACCTACGCTGCCGAAGGACGCGACGAACTCCGGGGGTATGAGCTCGCTGTCAGGCATCTCAACGAGGGCGGCGGCTGGGTCGGCCGGAGCACCTTCGACGTGCTCAGCGGCGACGGCGTGCTCGGGAAGACCGTCGAGTACGTCACTGGGGACACGGAGACGAAACCGGAAGTCGCGACGGCCAACGCCGAGGAGATGATCGACCAGGACGACGTCGTCATGTTCTCCGGCGGCTCGTCCAGTTCCGTCGCCATCGCCCAACAGGAGGTCGCACAGGCACAGAACGTCCCGTACATGTGCTGTCTGACCCATTCGAACGACACGACAGGTGCGGACTGTGTCCGCTACAGTTTCCGGGAGATGTTCAACGCGTACATGACCGCACAGGCGTTGCTCCCGGTGCTCAAGGAACGGTTCGGCCGGGACGTCCAGTACGCCCAGATCTACGCGGACTACAACTGGGGTGAGACAATGGAGTCGTCCATCCGTGATTTCTTCACGTCGAGTGGCTGGATCGAACTCACGAGCATCGCGACGCGTCTCGGGACGACGGACTACGAGGAGCCGCTCAAACAGGCCCGGGACGCCGGTGCGGAGGTCGTCTTCCTCGACCACTACGGGCTCGACGCCGCGAACTCGCTGATAAAAGCCCAGGAGATTCTCCCGGACGAGGTGGGCATCGTGGTGCCGCTGTACAACCGTATCGTGGCACAGAACGCCTCGAAGGCCCTCGACGGCGTCGTCGGAACAGTCGCGTGGGACATCAGCATCTCCTCGGACCTCTCCGATGAGTTCAAAAACGCCTTCACCGCCGAGTACGGGAACGCACAGCGGCCCTCCGGCGTGGCCCATCTGGCCTACGCACAGACGCTCCAGTACGCCGCGGCCGTCGAGCGGGCCGGAACCTTCTACCCGCCGGCGGTTATCCGGGAACTGGAAGACCACGAATACTCGGTCGGGCTGGGCAGCCAGACGATGCGGCGCTGTGACCATCAGGCCCAGCGTGGCGTGCCGGTAGTCGAAGGGCTCCCGGAGTCCGAGCAGTCCCTCGGCCGGTTCTACGACCTGCTCAGCGTGACCAAAGCGGTCGGCTACGACTGTGACGGCGGCCCAGCCACAGAGTGCGAACTCGGAGACTACGGCGACTAGGCTGTGACTCGACGACTGCTGAGCACCGGAAAAATACGGCAAACGGAGAACCGAGCGGGGACGTGGACACGAGCAGTCCCCGTCTGTCAGCGGCAGACGGACACGCCCTGAGACGGACATGTCACGTCGCTGAGGCCGGCTGTTCGGAGCCGGGGCCGCGTTACTCCAGGAGCTCCGGTGCCGCGTCGTATGCCACCCCCTCGACCGCGGATTCCGACGGCTCGGGCGCTTCGTCGTGGTCGGTCGAACTGTCCGTCATGGTCAGTCGTCCGCGGAGATCGGCTGGCCCTCGGCGTCGGTCGGGGCCGGGCTGTCGCCGTCGTCGAAGGGGTACCACGACTGCTTGCCGTCGGCCAGGCACGGGTCGGTGTACCCCTCGACCTCCTCTGGCTCGGCCAGTTCGACGATGGTCTCGTGGCCGGTCGCGTCGACCCACTCCCGGAACGTTTGGCCCTCCGAGCGCAACGCGGCGTACGCTTCGACGATGTTGGCGATCATGCCCGGCACTTCGTCGGCAGGCACGCGCTGGCGGACCCACTCGATGAACGTCGGCTCCGCGCCGATGCCGCCGCCGACGCCGACGTCGACGGCTTCGACCATCTGGCCGTCCTTGCGGGCGCGCATCCCTTGCAGGCCGATGTCGGCCGTCATCGCCTGGCCGCAGTCGGCCGTACAGCCCGAGAAATGCATCTTGATGCGGTCCACGTCGTCGGGCACGTCGACGTTGTCGCCGAGCCAGCGGAGCAGGCGGGCCATGCGCGCCTTCGTCTCCGTGAGCGCGAGCGAGCAGAACTCCGTACCCGTACAGGCCATCGCGCCCTGAACGAACGGGTTCGGTTCGGGCGAGTGCTTCTCCAGCAGCGGCTCGTTGAGGAGGTTCGAGAGCTTGTCGTCTGGCACGTCCATGATGAGAGGGTTCTGTCGACGGGTCAGTCGCACCTCGCCGGAGCCGTAGGCGTCGGCGAGATCCGCCAGTTCGATGGCGTCCTCGGCCGAGAGCCGGCCCACCGGTACCGAGAGGCCGACGTAG
The DNA here is from genome assembly GCF_055271655.1 of Haloarcula sp. HT12. Taxonomy (NCBI): domain Archaea; kingdom Methanobacteriati; phylum Methanobacteriota; class Halobacteria; order Halobacteriales; family Haloarculaceae; genus Haloarcula; species Haloarcula sp. HT12. The sequence continues at coordinate 293,397 of NZ_JBUXKW010000002.1, read as the reverse complement.
TTCCTGCCGTCTTTCTGGTCGTAGACGCCGACGTGGTCGTGGGCACCGTACTCGGTCCGCTTGCCGGCGTTGTACGTGTACTCCCCGCGGAAGTCGGTGCCGGCGGTCTCGAACTCGAAATCAAGGCGCTCGTCGAGTTCTTCCCGGATGGCGTCGGTGCCGTGCTCGTCGACGAAGAACCGCGCGCGGTTCTTCGAGCGGTTCGTCCGGTTACCCGCCTCGTGGTAGTACTCGACGAAGGCCCGGACCGTCTCGACGGCGTGTTCGGGCCGGATGAACAGGTCGAGCGGGCGGGCCTCGCGGGGTTCGCGGCCGCCGAGGCCGCCGCCGACGCGGACGTTGAACCCCTCGACCTCCTCGCCCCCGATGAACTTGTGGGCCGGCTCCAGCCCGATATCGTTGATGCTGTCCTGGGCACACCCCTGTTTGCACCCCGACACCGAGATGTTGAACTTCCGGGGCATGTTCGACAGGTCGTTGTCGTCCCGGATAGTCTCCTGAATCTCGTCGAGAATCCCGCGAGAGTCGACGTACTCCGCTGCCTTGCCGGCGACCGGACAGCCGGAGATGTTCCGCATCGTGTCCCCGCCGGCCGAGCGAGAGGAGACGCCGACGGCTTCGAGTTTCTCCCAGATTTCGGGAATGTCTTCGAGCTTGAGCCAGTGCAGTTGGATGGACTGGCGCGTCGTGAAGTCGATCCAGCCGTTCCCGAACTCGGGGTTCTCGGCCGGTCCCTTCGCGTAGTCCCGGGCGACCTCCCCGATGGCCCGGAGCTGGTCGGGTTCTAAGACGCCGCCGCAGTTGGTCAGCCGCATCATGAAATACGACTCCTGCCCGCCGCGGTGGTGGAACACGCCCCAGAACTTGAACCGCGAGAACCACTTCTCGCGTTCGTCCTCGGGGATGGAGTCCCACCCCTTCTCGGCGAACTCCTCTAACTTCTCTCGGACTTCGTCACCGTACAGCTCCTCCTTGTACTCCTCTTTCTTATGTACCATCTTCGACCCCCGCAGTTCTTAATGGATGTACTGTTTTATCACTCATATGTATTCGAACGTCCGCTAATTCACGTCTGAATACTGAGCTTGATTCCTTATAACCCTATTCGTTAAAGAAATAAAGACTTCCATCTCTTTCGACAACAGCCGTCCAGAATTATACCGTCTGAGAGGTGTTTAAGGAGGTTATACATCGCAGCAACAGGGCAGAAAAACCGCAGGTAGGCGACGTGACAGGCGGAAAACGACAGGACTTCGATCTGGTTGTGATGTGTTATCGTGATCTGGCGATCCCTGTCAGTGTCCCCAGATGTGCGGTGTCAGTTGCGCGCGCCAGGTCAGCGCTATCCGCTCCTCGGCATCGACTGTCGAAAGCCGTGCGAGTGGGTCGAGGGACAAACCGGTCCCCGGTGTCTGTTCCAGAACTCGACACTAAATCAGTGTGAGAAACTGCTGGCAGTGGCCGTCACCTGCCACTAACGGCTGCCGTGAGGATGTCAGTCGTCGCCGGAGGCGACGGTGGGACCTTCCTGCGTACTCCCGACGAACCCGGCCGTGTTAGCGACTTTCGCGATCTCCGGTCGGAACACCCACGCCGACAGGGCGACGATGGGGAGCATTGTGAGAGCTGCCACGGAGTACCCGATATGGAGGTTCGCCAGCCACGGCGCGGAGTAAAACAGCGGGTAGACGATGCCGCCGACGGTGCCGACGCCGCCGACGACGCCCGCAACCGAGCCCGAGTCGTTGGGAAACATCGCGGGCACCTGTGCGAAGATCGCGCCCTCAGCCCAGGCACAGCCCGTGCCCACGAGGAAGCCGATGACGACGGCATTCAGCAGGACTCCGGAGAGGCCGGCCAGCGTCATGGCGAACATCATCACCACGATGAAACAGAGCCCGAGGAACGTCCACTGTCCGCGGTACTGGCCCTCGAAGAACGGCAGGATGTTCTTCTCCTTGCGGGCCAGCAGGTCGCTGCCGTAGCCACCGAACGGCCGGAGCAGCCCCGCGGCAATCGAGAACGTCGCCGCGAAGGTGCTCGCGATGACGAGGTTGTCCTGGTTGAACGCTTCGCGGTAGTAGGTGGCGAGCCACCCGTTCATCGACAGTTCGAGACCGAACGACATGATGTAGGCGGCGGCGAGGACGACAGTGCCGTACCGCGTGGCCGTGTGCAGCCAGCCTTTGAAGCTGGTGTTCTCTTTGGTCGCCTGGCGTTTCTCCTCGGTCTTCGCGGCCTCGCCGAGCGTGTAGTAGGCGATGGCGAGGAAGATGGAGACGATGCCGGTGTAGAAGAACGCGGCTCGCCAGTTCGTCGAGAACAGCGGCCCGTTCCAGCCGGTCCCGAACACGCGGGGGAGGATGAGCGCCCCGCCGGCGGCACCGGCGTTCCCGACGCCGGCGTAAATGCCCTCCGCCAGGCCGAGGTTCTCCTCTTCGAACCACTCGGCGACGTGCTGGATACCGATGACGAACGTGATGCCGGCCGTCGCCACGATGAGTCGCAACACGAAGAACACGGAGTAGTTCTGTGCGAAGGCGCTCCCGATCGAGAACACGCCGACGTACGCCAGCACGATGGCGAAGATGGCCGGCGCACCGAACTTATCCGAGAGCCACCCGGTGAGCATCCGACCGAACGGTGCCATCCAGATGGCCGAACTCGCCAGGATACCGATCTCCGCGGTCGACAGCCCGAACTCCTCGGCCATCGGGCCGGTAAACGGCGCAAACGAGAACCAGATGAGAAACGAGAAGTTGAATCCGATGGTCGCCAGCAGCAGCGTCCGGTACTTCGTCATCTTGATCAGACCCATGGCAACACCTCAGTTACGGAGTGAGGGTTATTTACGGTTATTAACGAATTTTTGTCCACCAATTCGGTTTTATTTTGGATGTGTGACCACATCAGTACATGAAGTCCGAAAGTCCCACCATTTAATAACAGTATCCCTTTACATAACGGCTATTCCACCCCGACTGAGTGGATGGTTGGGAAATATATCATCGAATATCCCCTCTTTAAGGACATTGAACGCCCAACATATGCGGGGATAATTGGACATATTTGGAGTGAGTCGCATTCAGCCAGAGAATCGTGCGCTGACGAATCGAGCAGGCTGCGCCGTGGCTGGACTCAGTCAGCCGTCGCCGGCGGCAGTTCGGCCTCGGCCGCCACGAGACGGGCGGCACACTGTTTGAAGTTCGGTTCGTCGGACTGGGGGTCCCGGTCCGAGAGCGTCAGCCGGTTCGTCGCCGGGTGGTGGATCGGGAGCCAGACCATCCCGCGAGGAACGCCCTCGTCGCGGTCGATGGCGACCGTCGCGGAGCCACGGCGGGTCTCGACGGTCAGCTGCTCGTCGGTGACGAGCCCGCTGTGTTCCGCAACCGTCTCGGGGTGGATGCGGGCCACCAGCGTGCCGGCCTCCCCGCCGCGGGACCGGACGCCGGTGTTGTACCCGTCGGCCTCGCGAGCCGTCGTGAGCGTCAGCGGGTAGTCGTCGTCGGTCGGCTCCGGGAGCGACCCCTGACGACTGGTCGAGAACTGCGCCCGGCCGGACGGCGTCGGGAACGACCACGACTCGTCGTCGTAGTAGCGGTAGCCGCCCGAACTCGCCTCGTCCGGTGCCGGCCACCGGACCGCGTGGACGTCGTCCAGCCGCTCGTAGGTGATGCCCGAGCAGTCGGCGACCGTCCCTTCAGTGAGCGCGGCGAACTCGTCGAACACGTCCGACGGGTCTGGAGAGGTCTTGCCGTCGAAGAGGCCGGGGAACAGCCGCGAGCCAATAGTGGCGATGATGTCCAGGTCCGACCGGACGCCGCTTGGGACGTCGGTCGCCGACCGGACCCGGGAGATGGTCCGCTCCATGTTCGTTGTCGTCCCGTCGCTTTCCCCCCACGTCGCGGCGGGCAGGACCACGTCGGCGATTTCCGTCGTTTCGGTGTGGAAGGCGTCCTGCACGACGACAAAGGCGTCTTCGAGTGTCTCGCGGACCGAATCGGCCTCGGGCATGCCGGCCACGGGGTTCGTTGCGACGGCCCAGACGGCCTCGGGGCCTTCTTCGAGCATCCCGACCGGACCGGGACCGGTGTCGTCGGGGAGGCGGTCGACCGGCACGTCCCAGTGGTCGGCGACGAGCCGGCGGTGGTCCGGGTCCTCGAAGGCCCGCTGACCGGGCCAGGACCCCTTCGAGGAGCAGATGCGGGTCCCCATCGAGTTGGCCTGGCCGGTCAGCGAGAACGGGCCGCCGCCGGGCCGGAGGTTCCCCGTCGCCAGCGTCAGGTCGATGAGCGCCCGGGCGGTCTCGGTCCCCTGGACGTGCTGATTGATGCCCATGCCCCAGTAGACCAGCGCCTGCTGGTCCATCGCGTCGGCCAGCAGGTCCACGTCGGCCATCTCGACGCCAGCATCGGCGGCCGCGTCGTCGGCGTCAGGCAGCGTCGAAAGCAGGTCCTGGAACCCCTCCGTGGCCTCGTCGACGAACTCGCGGTCGACCCGCCCCGTCTCGACGATGCGGGCGAGCACGGCCCGGGCCAGCGCGAGGTCCTTCCCGGGATCAGGTGCGACGTGGTGCTCGGAGTTCTCCGCGGTTTCGGAGCGGACGGGGTCAACGACGATGATTTCGACGCCCTCCTCGTCGGCGGACTGCTGAATCCAGCGGAACATCACGGGGTGGGCGACCGCCGGGTTCGCCCCCCAGACGAGGTGGCGGTCGGCGTCGCTGATGTCGGCGTAGGTACACGGCGGCGCGTCGCTGCCGAAGGCCTGGTAGTAGGCGGTGACGGCACTCGCCATACACAGCGTCGTGTTGGCGTCGTAGTTCGTCGTCCCGAAGCCGCCGCGAGCGACCTTCCCCAGCGCGTAGGCGGCCTCGTTGGTCTGCTGACCGCTTCCGAGGACGGCGACGGAATCGGGGTCCTGCTGATGGACGGCCTGGAGCCCCTCGACGGCGCGAGCCAGCGCCACGTCCCACTGGGTCTGGCGGAGTTCGCCGCCGCTACGGACCATCGGCCGGGTGAGCCACTCCCCGTCGGGGGCCTTGCTCTCCCTGAGGCCACGGGCACAGGCGAGTCCCTGGCTGACCGGATGGGCGGCATCGCCGCGAGCGGCGTCGATACCGTACCCCTCGTCAGCGCCCTGATGCATGTGGCCACAGCCCACAGCACACCGCATACATGTCGTCGGAACCCAGTCGCTCACAGCCACCCACGCGCCGTTCCGACGCCCATATGTCCAATTTTGCATAATATTCCAGTACGTTCGGATGTTATCATCGTGCGTATATAGATGAACACCCACCGTATAACAGTAACTCTTTACGAAATACTTATTTTTCTCGTCAGAGTGTTACATCCGTCTACTAGGTTATAGTGCGGCCGGGTAACAACAGTTTCTTTCTGGCAGCGGTCAAACGGCAGCGTATGAACCACGAGCAGTCACGAGCGCTGTACGACCGCGCCCTGTCGGTGCTGTCGGGCGGCGTCAACTCCTCCGTGCGAGCCACACGGCCCTACCCGTTCTTCGTCGAGAAGGGGGACGGCGGGCACGTCATCGACGCTGACGGCAACCGGTACATCGATTTCGTCATGGGCTACGGGCCGCTACTGCTCGGCCATAGCCTCCCCGAGCAGGTCCAGTCGGCCATCCAGCAACACGCCGCCGAGGGGCCGATGTACGGCGCACCCACCGAGGTCGAGGTCGAACTGGCCGAGTTCGTCACCCGACACGTCCCCAGCGTCGAGATGCTGCGGTTCGTCAACAGCGGGACCGAAGCGACGGTCTCGGCGGTCCGACTGGCTCGTGGCTACACCGGCCGGGACAAGATCGTCGTGATGCAAAGCGGCTACCACGGCGCACAGGAGTCCACGCTGGTCGAAGGCGAGGGGGATCACACGGCCCCATCCAGCCCCGGCATCCCCGAGAGCTTCGCCGAACACACGCTGACCGTGCCGTTCAACGACGAAGAAGCCGCCCACGAGGTGTTCGAGGAACACGGCGACGACATCGCGGCCGTCCTCACCGAACCCATCCTCGGGAACTACGGCATCGTCCACCCGGTCGAGGGCTACCACGACACGCTCCGGGAACTGTGTGACGACCACGGCTCCCTGCTCATCTTCGACGAGGTCATCACCGGCTTCCGCGTCGGCGGCCTCCAGTGCGCCCAGGGCGCGTTCGACATCGACCCCGACATCACCACGTTCGGAAAGATCGTCGGCGGCGGTTTTCCTGTGGGAGCTATCGGCGGCAAAAGCGAGATCATCGAGCAGTTCACGCCCGCCGGCGACGTGTTCCAGTCCGGGACGTTCTCGGGCCACCCCGTGACGATGGCGGCCGGCCTGGAGACGTTGCGGTATGCAGCTGAACACGATGTATACAACCACATCAACGAACTGGGCGACCGACTCCGCTCGGGCCTGCAGGACATCCTCCGTGACCAGGCCCCCGAGTACACCGTCGTCGGCCGGGACTCGATGTTCAAGGTCATCTTCACCCGTGACGGTCCAGATTCCTTCGAGGGACATTGTGAGACTGGCTGCCGGCAGCGGGAGTCCTGTCCGCGGTTCGAGTACTGTCCGAAGACCGGGGGCGACGTGACACAGGCCGAGACAGAGCGGTGGGAGCGACTGTTCTGGCCCGCGATGAAGGACCAGGGCGTGTTCCTCACGGCGAACCAGTTCGAGTCACAGTTCATCTGTGATGCCCACACAGGTGAGGACATAGAGAATGCGCTCGAAGCATACAAAGAGGCGATATGAGGTGAGCGACGACGACATCGCACTCTCGGAAAAACGGATGTACGGCGAGAAACGCCCGGAGACCCACGCGTACGTCGCGTCAGGGCTGGGCGTCACCCGCGTCGAAACGGCCGGCGGCCAGATCGGCCGGTTCAGCCTGAGTGAGCGCTGTACCGCCCGGGACGTTGCCGGCGCGAGCGGCGAAGTCGCGGTCGCCACCGACGAGACCGTGCTCGTGTTGACCGACGACGGCTTCGTCTCGACCGGGTTCGGACCGGCCACTGCCGTCGGCTACGACGGCGAGGGACTGCTCGCGGCCGGCAGCGGTCGCGTCGCTCGATACGACGACGGCGAATGGACCGAACTCGGAAACGTCGACGACGTGCGTGCCATCGACGGCGACCGTCTCGCCGCGGCAGAAGGCGTGTACGCCCTGCCCGACCTCGACCGGCTCGGTCTGGTGGACGTGGCCGACGTGGCCGGCGACTACGCCGCGACCGAGAGCGGACTGTACCGGTACGAGAGGGGGAGCAGCGACGGCGAGTGGACCGAGGTCCGGTCGGGTCGCCACCTCGCGGTTGCAAGCGACGGCGACCGGGTCCACGCCGCCGCGGCGGACGGCCTGTACGAACTGACGGACGGCGCGTGGGAGCCCTGTGCGTTGCCGGCGACCGAGCGCGTGGTCGACGTGACCTACGGCGACGACACCTACGCCATCACCGAGAACGGCACCTTCCTCGTTGCGACCGCGGCCGAGGCGACTGCCGACGGACAGGGCGGCTGGCGACAGCGCTCGCTGGGCGTCCCCGACGTCGTCGGCGTCGCTGTCGCCTGACCGAGCGCGGCCCGCCCCGGCAGAGCCAAGCGCCCGCGTGACTGTCTCACGCGGCCCACCCGCTTACGGAACCGAAACAGGGTTTAGCCCGGGCAGCCACCCACCGGATATGATTATCCCCGGGGCGGACACGCAGGCGTTCGCGGCGACCCTCGCCGACGTGACGGGCGAGCGGCTGGGACGGGTCGAGTACGAACGGTTCCCCGACGGTGAGCACGTCGTCCGGGTCCCCGAGGCGGTGTCGGGCGAGCGAGCGGTCGTCGTCGCCTCGACCGTCGACAGCGACGCGCACCTCCAGTTGCTCCAGTTGCAGGACGCGGCCCGCGAAAGCGGCGCGAGCGAGGTCGTCACTGTCATCCCGTACATGGGCTACGCTCGCCAGGACGAGGCGTTCAAGCCCGGCGAGCCGGTGTCCTCGCGAGCGATGGCCCGTGCGATCTCGACGGGAACCGACCGCGTGCTGACGGTGAACCCCCACGAACCGGCCGTCTGTGGCTTCTTCGACGTGCCGGCCACCCACGTCGACGCCGCGAGCGTGCTCGCCGATCCGCTGCCGGAGACCCTGGAAGACCCCCTGTTTCTCTCGCCCGACGAGGGCGCAATCGGCCTCGCGAAGACAGTCCGGGACGCCTACGGCGACGGCGAGACGGACTTCTTCGAGAAGGAGCGGGACTACGACACCGGCGACATCGAAATCAGCCCCAGCGACGCGCCGGTCGAGGGACGGGACATCGTGCTGGTCGACGACATCATCGCCACGGGCTCGACGATGAGCGAGTCCGTCGGCGTCCTCGACGAGCGGAACGCCCAGCGAATCTTCGTTAGTTGCGTCCACCCGATGCTCGCCAGCAACGCCCTGACGAAACTGAACAGCGCCGGCGTCGAAGCGGTCTACGGCACCGACACCCTGGAGCGGGCGGTCAGCGAGGTCAGTGCCGCGCCGGTCGTCGCCGAAGAGCTGTAGACACCGGTGCTGAAACACGAGGCCGAAAAATCCCGCTCGTTGTAACGCGGCTGCGTGCCGCGTTAATCCGACGCTTCAGCCGTAGCGACCGGTGCTATCGCGATCTCCATCTCGATCCCTTCCACGTCCCACGTCTTTCGATGGCCGTCCTCAACCGCACCGAGTTCGTCAGCCCGGACCTCTTCCTTGATGAGCGCCTCGTGTTCTCGGACGAGCGAATCCACGCGCTCGTCGTCGATAGCGAGGTCCACGACGATGCGTTCCTCGATATCCAGTTCCAGGTCTTTCCGCATCTCTTGGACGCGGCGGATGACCTCGCGAGCGTAGCCTTCGCTCTCGATGTCCTCAGTGAGGGTCGTGTCGACGTAGACGACGCCGCCGCCGTCCAGCGCCGCGAACTCCGTCCCGGTGACGCCCTCGGGCGTCTCGCGGCGGAACTCGACCATCTCCTCGGTGAGGTTGACGTCCTCGCCGAGCGCGCCGCTCACCGTACCTTCGAGGGTATCGAGTGACTGCTCGGCGACGCGGGCTTCGTTGAGCGCGTTCATGACGCGGCCGGCGTCGTCGCCGAAGGCCGGGCCGAGTTCGCTCATGTCCGCCTCGGCGGAGTACTGGAGTTCGCCCCACTCGGCATCGGCCCCGACAACCTCGACGGAGCGGGCGTTGAGCCGGTCGGCGATGATGGCCCCCTGTGCGCGGACGGCGTCGGCCACGTCGTCGCTGTCCACGTCGACGACGACGCGCGTGACGGGCCAGCGGAGCTTGCGTTCGGCCTGCTGGCGGGCGTTCGAACCCGCTTCCTCGACCTCGCGGACGACCTCGATTTCGCGTTCGAGGGCGGGGTCGTGGAGGTCGGCGTCGACCTCGGGCCAGTCGCACATGTGGACGGTCGGGTGGCCGGCGTCGCCGGTGAGCGCGCCGTACACCTGCTCGGCGACGAACGGCGTGAACGGTGCAAACAGCGCCGCCACGGATTCGAGCACGCGATAGAGGGTGGCGTAGGCGGCCTGCTTCGAGGCGCTGTCCTCCTCGTCCCACATCCGTTCGCGGACGACCTGAATGTAGAAGCGGGAGACGTCCTCGACGACGAATTCGAGCAGTTCGTCGACGGCCTTGTCGTTCTCGAAGTCGTCCATCGACTCGGTCATCGCCTCGGTAACGCTCTGGAGCCGCGAGAGGACCCACTCGTCGACGAGTTCGAGGTCGTCGCGGACATCCTCGACCGTCGTCGCTTCGGCGGCTTCGCCGCCTTCGCCTCGTTGCCCCCCGATGGCAACGCTCTCCGGATCAAAGTCATCCGCACGCATGTACGGCAGCGGGAAGCGCGCGACGTTCCAGAGGATGTTGAGACGGCGCTGCATCTCGGCGGTCTCCTCCCAGGAGAAGTTCATGTCCTCGCCCTGGGCGGTCACCGACAGGAGGAACAGCCGCATCGGGTCGCGGCCGTGCTTCTCGATGACCTCGTGGGGGTCGATGAGGACGCCCTTCGATTTAGACATGCCGCGGCCGTCGGGCATGTTGGCGTAGCCGTGCATCAGCACCTGCTTGTACGGGATCTCGCCGGTCGCGGCGGTGCTCATGCCAAGCTGGGACCAGAACCACCCGCGGGTCTGGTCGTGGGCCTCCATGATGAGGTCGGCGGGCCACAGCTCCTCGAAGTCCTCGGTCTGCTCGGGGTAGTTGACGGTTCCCCACGTCGCCACGGAGGAGTCGAGCCACACGTCGAACACGTCGCCGACGCGGGTGTAGGTCGTGCCGTCCTCGGTGATGGTGAGGTCGTCGACCGTGCCCTTGTGCAGGTCGACGCTCTCGGGGTCGATGTCCTGGTCGACCCGCTCGGCGAGTTCCTCGCGGTCGCCGACGACGATGGCGTCGTCCATGTCGCCACTCCAGTCTTCCGGCAGCCAGATGGGGATGGGGATACCCCAGTAGCGCTGCCGCGAGACGTTCCAGTCCGGCGCGTCCTCGACGAAGTCACGGAAGCGGTTGTCCCGCGCCCACTGCGGGTACCACTCGCTGTCCTCGATGTTCGCCAGCAGTTCATCCTTGATGTCGGTGACCGTGATGAACCACTGGTCGGTGACGATTCGGACGATGTCCGTGTCACAGCGCCAGCACTGTCCCTCGCGGACGGTGTGGCCCTGTTCGCTGGAGAGGAGCTGACCGTTGGCGTCGAGGTCGTCGATGACGTCGTCGTTGGCGTCGCGGACGAAGGTCCCGGCGTACTTCCCTGCGGCGTCGGTGTAGACGCCGTCGGAGCCGACCGGACAGAAGATTTCGAGGTCGAGTTCCTGCCCGCGTTCGAAGTCCTCCTCACCGTGGCCGGGCGCGGAGTGGACCAGCCCGGTGCGATCGGCCTCGACGTAGTCCGCGGTGTACACCTGCCCGGAGCCCTCGCCCTGGGCGTGGTCGGGCACTTCCTCGGCCAGCGGATGGTCGTATTCCCAGCCGACCATCTCTTCCCCAGTGAGTCGCTCGACGACCTCGTAGTCGTCGTAGCGGCCCGCCTTCAATACGTCCTCGACGCAGGCCTCGGCGACGTAGAGCCGTTCGGTGTCGCCGTCTTTCTCCGCGTCGACGCCCACGTAATCGAGGTCGCCGTCGACGGCGACGAAGGTGTTGGCGACGATGGTCCAGGGGGTCGTCGTCCAGATGACCAGACTGCCCTCGCGGTCGGCGAGGTCGAATTTCACGTAGATAGACGGCTTGCCGATGTCGTGGTACTCGACCTCGTTGTTAGCGATGCCGGTCTCACAGCGGGGACACTGATTGATGGAGCGCTGGCCCTGCTCGACAAGGCCGCGCTCGTGGGCCTGTTGGAAGCCCCACCAGGCGGCCTCCATGTACTCGGGATTGACGGTCTTGTAGGGGTCGTCCCAGTCCATCCAGACGCCGAAGTCCTGGAAGTCGCTCTGGAGGCCGTCGAGTTGCTCCTCGGCGAAGTCCTTGCACTCCTCGATGAAGTTCTCCTCGCCGAAGCGCTCGATGTCCTTCTTGTTCTCGAAGTCGAGTCGCTCCTCGACTTTCGTCTCGATGGGGAGGCCGTGCATGTCGTAGCCCGGCCGGTCGGTGACGTCGTAGCCCTGCATCCGCAGGTAGCGGATGTAACAGTCCTTCAGGGTCTTGTTCCACGTCGTCCCCATGTGGGCCGCGCCGGAGGTGTATGGCGGCCCGTCGACGAAGAAGTAGTCCTCGCCGTCGGCCCGGTGGGCCTTCGTCTGCTCGTAGGCGTCGACGTCGTCCCAGTACTCGAAGACGCCCTCCTCGACGGCGTCGGGGTCGTACTGGTCGTCGACAGCGGCGAAACGTTCCATATCCGTTCCATCCGCCGCCGGCAATAAAGGACAATCGATTGTGTGTGTACCGTTCAGACGGCACGGCCGGCTGCTCCGTGGCACCGTCAGCGCTCGCGCTGGAGGAGCAAGCCGGATGTCTGCCCGCTGTTTTCGGTTATCGGTGCGGCGATCTCCCAGCCGTCAGCACCGAGATCGTTCAGTTCCTGCAGCGGAATACTGCTGCTACCGAACACGCCGGTCTCGACATCGAGCGTCTTGTACTCGTAGGAGGGCATACAGGCGATGACAGCGGCCACGGACAAACGTTTTGTGCTGCCCGGCGGCTGAAACGCGCTCCTATCGCCACCGATTTGCCGCTCACAGCCCTCACGTCACATGTGCCAGAGTTGCCGGACAGAGCGGAGCGGAACGCGCTCACGGCGGACTGTCGGCGCTGTCCGGTACTCGCCGAGAGCCGGACCTGTATCTCGTGGGGCAACGGGCCGCTATCGGCCGATCTCGTGGTGGTCGGCGAAGCCCCGGCCGACGGGGATCCCGACGCTGAACAGTGGCAAGGGGGTAATCTGACCGGTATGGCCTACACCTCACGACGTTCCGGCCGGAAAATCCGGCAGGTGCTGGCCGACGCCGGGTTCGGTCACGAGGACTGCTACTACACCAACGCCGTGAAGTGCCACCCGCCGGGGAACCGCGACCCGACCGACGCGGAACTGACGAACTGTCGCCCGTATCTCGTCGAAGAGGTCACGACGGTGGCGCCAACGGCGGTGCTGACCACCGGCAAGCATGCGACGAAGACGGTGCTGGCGCTGGACGATGTGAGCCTCGACGGCTTCCTCGACAACGTGCTCGAACCACGGCGCAGCGAGGCGCTAGCCGTGCCCGTGGTCCCGTTGCTCCACCCGTCGTATCAGGAAGTCTGGCTCTCGCGGTTAGGGTACGCCTACGACGAGTACGTGGCGGCTATCGCCGAGACGGTAGCCGGCGTCGGTGACACCTAGAACCTTCTTGTGACCACCGGACGCAGGGACGCCTATGAGCGAGGACTGCATCTTCTGTAGCATTGTCGCCGGCGACATCCCCGGTCGAACCGTCTACGAGGACGACACCGTGCTGGCGTTTCTGGACGCCAATCCGCTGTCGCCGGGCCACACGCTCGTCATCCCGAAGGCCCACCACGAGCGGCTGAACGACACGCCCGCCGACGTGGCCGCGGAGGTGCTGTCGACCATGCACGAACTCGTCCCCGCCGTCGAGGCGGCCGTCGACGCCCCCGCCAGCACGGTCGCGTTCAACAACGGCGAGGTGGCCGGCCAGGAGGTTCCCCACGTCCACGGGCACATCATCCCGCGGTTCGATGACGACGGTGGCCGGCCGATCCACGCGCTGGTCACTGACCGCCCCGAGCTCTCTGATGACGAACTGGACGCCATCGAGTCGGACATCGTCGCTGAGCAGAAATAATATTCCATATCTTTTTACCGAAAGATAGTCCAACAGCGACGCATGGGGGTTTCGACGCTCGCGTTCGTTGGGTGTACCGGTGGGGCTGGCACGACCAGATTGGCAGTCGAGACGGCGGCGACGCTGGCCCGAGGTGGGCGGTCCGTCGCTGTCGTCGACGCGGCCTTCGGCACGCAGGGGCTGGCGACTTACGTAGAGGGCCGACTCGACGCCGACGTGACCGCGGTAGCCGTCGGCGACGCGCCGGTCGACGACGCGCTGTTCGAGTGGGACATCGACGCCGAGGGACGGGTCGCGCTCTGTCCGGCCCACGCGCCGTTCGAGCGTCTCGCTCGCGCGAAGACCGCCGAGGCGGCACAGACGGTCGAACGGGCCATCGAGGAAGTGGCTGGACGGTTCGACCACGTGTTACTCGACGTGCCGCCGGTTGCGGCGAACCAGGCCGTCGCCGCTGCCACGACAGTACAGCGGCGGGCGCTCGTCGTGCCGGCCAGCCAGCGCGGCAGCGACCTGCTTCCGAGACAGCAGGGGCGACTGCGAGACATCGGTGCGCCGGCCTCTGCCGTCGTCGCGACGCGTGTCCACGGCGAGGACGGCGAGGCTATCGACGACGCGGCACACACGGTTCCACACATCGGCCCGGGGGAGCCCAGACCGCTCGCGACGGCCCCCGATACCGATGTCGCGCCGACCGTCGCCGCGATGGCCGAGGACTTGCTCGATGTCGACCTCGGTCTGACCTTCGAGGACGACGGCCTGTTCTCCCGCTAGGGAAGCGGGAGGACGACGACAGGACGGTCGACTCGGGTCAGAATCGCCTGGGCCGTCGACCCGACGCCGTCGCTGTCGTCGGTCCCGCGGTGCGGCCCGATGAGGATTTCGTCCGGGTCTTGCTCGTCGACGGCGGCCTGTATCTGGGTCACAGGCTCTCCTTCCCGCAGATCCGTTGTGGGCACGAAAGACGCGAGCCGGGAGCGGGCGACGTTGACGGCGTCACCTGCGTCACGCGACGGAGCCTCGGGGTCGCGGACGGCGACCACGACGATATCGTCGTCGCCTGCCGGATCGAGTCGGTCCTGCAGGTAGTCAGCGGCGGCCGCGGTGACGTGGACGGAGCTGGTCGCGAGCAGAAACGTCGTCATGGGCGACTGTGTGGCGCGGTCCGGCTTCGGGTTTTCGCTCGCCTCAGACAGCCGCCAGCAAGAGCTGGATGGCCTTGGGTATCATGACGCCGACGATGAGCTGGGTCCACATCGTGAACGTCGCCGGATACTCCTTCGTCCCGGTGACGAACTCGACCTGCTTGCGGTAGCGGCGGTACTCCGCCGGCGGGTTCAACGCGTCGAACGACTGGATGTCCCACGGCGCGTCGACCTGTTCCCTGGCCCGCCGGTCGAGATCGTAGAGACGCTCGCGCTTCTGTCGGGCCATGTGCTGGTGGAGGACGTAGATGCCGTAGGCCATGATGCCGACCGAGAGTATCCAGACAGCTGTGAACGCGGCGTTGACCGCCAGACCGGGCGCATCCAGCGCGCTGTAGCCGAGGGCACCGCTGAGGATGTGCGGCCCGTACGTCGCGATCGCGTACGCGACGAGCCCGACCATCAAGTAGTAGTACGCCAGTTTGACCAGTTCGCCGATGGGGCGCATTCCGCCGAGTTGCTCCGGATCGAGATAGTCAAGTTCGACATCCGTGGCCGCGATTCGCCGCGGCAGCACCACCTCGACGGCGACATACGTCGCGAGGAACGTCGCCAGGACCGGGACGTATCCGAACGGCGTCACGACGAGGAAGCGAAACACCCGCGTCGCGCCGCCGGCGGCATAGAGCTGTGGAATCGTGAGAATGACAACGGCGTTGACCAGTGTGAACCCCGTGCCGAGCCCGACCAGCAGCCAGACGAGCCGGTCCGGAACGAGCCCGTCGAACCGTTCCGCGTTCTCGACGCGTTCCTCGATATTGCTCCGGGTGAGCGCCCTGTCGTAGCGCCGGTACAGCGATTCAGTCCCGAGCGCGGCGCCGAGCAACACCAGCGGCCTGATGAGCCACAGCGGGTTCTGGACGAAGGTCAACACCTGGCCCGTCAGCAGGCGATACCCCTGCAATCCCACCAGCTCCACGGCGATAACGGCGACGGCGAACCACACGAGCGGTCCCCAGGTGGTCGGTGTCCTGTTCGAGGCGTCGCTGTCGAGGGTCAAGCGACCGACCAGCCTGGCAATCAGAGGTCGGCCGGCACGCGGATGCTGCCCTGAATGGTCACCGTTGGACATACGTCGACTGTCACGCTGAACGTCTAATCAAAGTGACGGCGAACCGCACTTTCCAGTCCCCGTCTTGTGGTACATCCTATACAGATAGCGGGAGGACCACGGCCGTCGTATGCACGTAGCGGACGAACATTCAACGGCAGATCCCCTCCTGTCGGTATGTCCAGTTCGCACCCCGGCGGCTCCTCCCAGTTCGTCTGCCCGTTCTGCGAGCGGACCTTCGACCGGTCGCAGACGGCGTGTGACAACTGCGACAGCACGGTCGTCGTGTCGCTGGAGAGCCACTCAGTGTACAACAGCATCCTTCCGATGTGTAAGCGGTAGGACGGGAGGGCGTGACCCACCGGCCGTCTGTCGCCGGCACCGACGGGCTTACATACAGCCCAGCCAGTACCCGAGAGCGTGCGCGTCGAGAACAGTTTCATCGGCACCGACGGCGTCGGAGAGAAGACCGAGCAGTCCATCTGGGAGCAGGGCGTGACCCACTGGGACGAGTTCGAACCGTCAGTCGTCGGCGGGCAACGCGGCGACCGGATCCAGCAGTTCATCGACGAGGGACGGGACCGGGTCGCCGAGACAGACGTCACCTACTTCGATCATGCGTTCCCGAACAGCGAACGCTGGCGGCTGTACGAGACCTTCCGCGAGCGAGCCTGCTTTTTCGACATCGAGACGACAGGGCTAGACCAGGACCGCAATCAGGTGACGACGGTGAGCCTCCATCAGAACGGGGAGACACAGACGCTCGTCGCCGGTGACGACCTGACCGCCGAGAACCTCCGGGCCGCGTTCGACGGCGCGGACCTGCTAGTGACGTTCAACGGCAAGCGCTTCGACGTGCCGTTCCTCGAAGCGAACTTCGACGTCGACCTCGACCGGCCGCATCTGGACCTGATGTACACCTGCAAGAAAATCGGGCTCTCCGGCGGCCTCAAACAGGTCGAGAAGGACATCGGCATCGAACGGGACCGACCGGACATCTCGGGTCGGGACGCAGTGCGGCTCTGGCGGGAACACGAGCAGGGCCGCGACGGCGCACTCGAAACGCTGGTGTCGTACAACCGCGAGGACACGGTAAACCTCAAGGCGTTGGCCGAGACCACAACAGAGCGGCTTGACGAGCGTGTTTTCGTCGGCTGAGTTCGAGGGCGGCAACCGTCAGCATACCCCCTTTGTTTCGTGTGGAGCGGGCCCGTGTGACAGAGTCCCGTCACATCCCAGTGGGGCTGAAAACGGCGGCTATCGGCTCCAGAAGGGCGTATGTCCGTGCCCGAGGACGATAGCGACGACGTGCCACGCGAGGAGTTGCATAAACAGTGCCGTGTCCTGTCCGGTTCCGACGCCGTAGAGCGACGGGAGATACAGCAGGGGCAGCAGTACCGCTCCCCAGAACGCGAACGGTCGGATACCGGCGAGTGTCACGGTCCAGAGCCCGCGGACCGCGAACGCGAGGGCGTGAAGGTATCGGCCGGTGTCTGTCGGTCGCAGGCTGTCGGTGTCGCTCCGGTGTGGTAGCGGCGGGCTATCGCTGCTCGATGACCCCACCGTCACTCACCCTGTCTGGCCTCGGTATCATTGGTCGAAACAACGGTATACCGCACCTAATCGGTGGTTACTACACATATAGAAGCCCACATCAACGGATCTATGTGTATTCACGGACCCGCGTACTGTCATCTCTGTCCAGTGGGCGATCACACCGGATTCACGGCGTCCGCACAGTCCGGGCACTCGGCGAGCATTCGGGGCCAGTCGCCGGCCGTGTCGTACGCGATGACGAGATTCGCCGCGGGGATCGTCACGTCGCAGACCGGACACCTCCCGAGCGGTGGGTCGGCCGTCTCTATGTCACTGTCCCACATGCGCTGGGCTACGCATCCAGTACATATTGTTACCAGGCTCCTACGAGATGGGGCGGCAGCCTTACGTGTCGTCGCCGTCCCGCGGCGGCCGCTTCGATAGTCGGTCGAACCGGCGCTGCGCCTCACTCGCCCGGTCAGCGGTTTCGTCGGGGTCGTGCGTGACAGTCACAAGCGCCGAGTCCTCGACGGTGATTTCCAGGACTGTGTCGGCCGTCCGTACTTCGGCCGGCAGTTCAGTTGCCTCGATTTCGAGGGCTGACAGCCCGTCTTCGGTGTCGATTTCCAGCGTGGCGGTCCCGTCCTCGATCCGGTCGACGACGGCGGTGTAGGTTCCATCTAGCATTAGTAACTCCGTTCCAGTACGGTCTCGTTGTCGGCGTCGGTCACAGTCACGGTGTCGCCGCCGTTGTTCCATATGGGACGCCCCGACCCCCAGTAAAGGTCGGTGTCCGTATCGGTGCCGCTCCCGGTGTGGAGGGTCACGGTCGCGTCCGGTTCGAGCGTGAATCCGTCGGGGACGGTGTAGCTGTGACCGGCTTCGTCGGCGACCGTCCAGCCGCCCATCGCCAGCGGCTCCGCGCCCGCGTTCCGGAACACGACGTACTCGTCGTTGAGGTTGTCCCGGTCGTCGCCCGCCGCGTCGGCGCGGACCCGGTCGATGACGAGGTCGCCGCTCGTGTTCTCGGTGGGCGTTCCGCCGTCGGTCGCTGCCGGCGTGTCGGTTGCGACCGGTGTGTCGGTCCGCGGGGACGAGCGGGCAAGGTAGGTCGCTCGCGGCTGGACCGGGTCGGTCGTGCCCGGCGGGATCGGGTCTCCGGACCGCAGTGACAGCGGTTCGGTCGGCGCTTCTCGTTGCGTGCTGACGGTCACGGCAGTCCCGTTGCTGATCAGCACAGTGTCGCCGTGGGTGGCGGTCCAGTAGGTCGGAATCGACCGCGCCGTGAGCCGTTCGAGCGTCTCGTTGCTCGGGTGGCCGTACCGCGAGTCGTAGGCGCTCGACACCACGACGGTCCGGGGTTCGGCGGTGTCCAGCAGCGGCCCGCTCGTGCTGGACGCGCTCCCGTGGTGGCCGGCTTTTAACACGGTGGACCTGAGTTCCGTCCCGTACGTCTCGACGAGGTACGCCTCCTGGTCGTCCTCCGCGTCGCCGGTGAAGAGAAAGCTCGTCTCGCCGTGTTCGATCCGGAGCACGATGCTGTTCTCGTTTCGGGCCTCGTTTTCGAGGTACGGCTCCGGCGGGCCGAGCACAGTCGTCTCGACGCCGGAAAACTGAATCCGGTCACCCTCGCGAGTCTCGTACAGCGTCACGTCGTGGGCTTCGACCGCGTCCAGGTATCGCTCGTAGGTCTGCGTGCTCGCGGCGATTCCGGGGTCGTACACCGCGCCAATGCCGTTCTCCTCGGTCTCGTAGTGCCTGATAACGGCCGCATTACCGCCGATGTGGTCGGCGTCGTTGTGCGAGACGACGAAGTGGTCGATACGGTCGATTCCCTGTCGGTCGAGGTACTGCAGGACGTACTCGCCGTCGTCGGTGAAGTCCCCGGAGTCGATGAGCATGGTCTGGTTGTCGGGGCTGACCAACAGGGTCGCCACCGACTGGCCGACGTTGATGAAGTGGACCTCAAGCGTGCCGTTCGGTGCGCCCGAGGAACCGGCGTCCGGTGTTGCAGCCGGCGGGGTCGCCGTCTCCGTGGCGGTCGATATGTCCGCACCACCGTCGACGCCGTTGGCCGTGAGTCCGCCACAGCCGGCAAGCACCAGCAGCGCCGCAACGACCAGGGATTCGAGCCCGCGACTCCGTTCCATCCCGTTAGCCTACGCATCCGAGTTATTTGGTAGCAGTTACCAACTACGTGCCATCGGGAGTCGCATGACACAGCTATCCCGGTAGAGCGGAGCCGTTCAGTAGTTCGCGGCCTCTGGCGACTGGGGCGAGTTCGTCGGCCGCAGCAGGTGGACACGTCCGGAGAGGAACCCTACCAGAAGGCCGGTGAAGTGTGCGATGAGCGCGACGCCGGGATTCGCGGTCGCGAGCGTGATCGCGGCGGCGACGATGCCGGCCAGTACCAACTGGACGCGCGGGGCGAGTTCGAACCCCCCGATGACGGTATCGGTCAGGCGGTTGGCGGCGAGTAGATAGCCGAAGAGGGCAAACACCGCGCCGCTGGCACCGAGGACAGAGACGTGGCTGACCATCCCAGGAACGAGCGGGCCGAGGATGCTGGTTACGGAAACCTGTGAGACGCCCGCCAGCGCACCGGTCGAGACGAAGAAGGCGTGAAACCGGAGCGGCGTCGTCCGGCGTTCGAGAACGACGCCAGCGAGGGCCACCCCGGCGGCGTTTGCGAGGAGATGCGAGGGGCCGGCGTGGGCGTACACACTGGTGACAATCGTCCAGGGGCGGCTGAACAGCGGAGGCGAGAGGGCAAACAGGCCCCGTGGAGCGGTCACCACGCCAGCGATCTGCTGGGCGAGGAACACGCCGACAATGACGGCCAGCGTGACCACGGTTGGGCTTTCACGCAGCGGCTTCATTGGACCGATATTGTCGCCCGCAATACAAGAAACGCTCGGACGCCCACGTCGTTTCAGAACGCATAGGTGGCGTCGTCGCGTCCACTCGTGTATGTCCGAACTGAGCGAGACGCTCGCCGCGGCGTTCGCCGACGAGACCGACGAGGAGGTCGCACAGACAGCCGCCGACAACATCGCCGCCTTCGCCGAAGAGTACGACGAGGACCTGACGAGCGACCGCGTCACCGACCTGCTCGCCGACGCGCCCTACGACGGGTTCGACCGCCGGTTCAACTGGGTCGTCGGCGAACTCGCCGCCGAAAACGAGGACTGCACCGATTCCCGGGAGTTCCGCATCGACGGGTTCGGCGACCTCGCGGCCGACCCCGATATCGGGACCTGAGCGGGCGCATGCCTGGCGGCACCTACACGCTGGTGCTCGAACGGGACGCCGGCGGGCCGATTACGGTCGGTGCGCTGGGCGAACTCGAATTCCCGGCAGGCTGGTATGCCTACACCGGGAGCGCGCTGGGTAGCGGCGGCTTCGGCCGTATCGACCGCCACCGCGCCGTCGCCGCCGGCGACAACGACACCCGCCACTGGCACATCGACTACCTGCTCGGCGACGCGGCGACGACCGTCGAGCGGGTCGTCACGACCGAGGCCGACATCGAATGTGCCGTCGCCCGGCGGATCGACGGACCGACAGCTGAGGGATTCGGCCGCGTCGACGACTTCGGCTGTTCTGACTGTGACTGCCGCTCGCACCTGATACACCACGAACAGCGGGACCGGCTACTTGAGGCAGTGACCGACGCCCACGAGGCCGCAGAAGACGAATCCGCAGCCGCGACCGAGTAGTCAGGAGATGTGAATCGCGGGCTTGTTCGGCCGCGCTTTAGCCGACAGATCGTCGTCAGGTGCGGCCCGCCGGACGACCACGTCGCAGTCGAACTCGTCCTCGAACAGCCAGGCGGCCTGCCGGAGCGTGTCGAGTTCGCGCGTGCCGTCGATGATCGGTTCGAGTCCCGCCCCGCGGTCGGCCAGTCGGTCGGCGAAGTCGGCAGCGTCGTCGCCGTGCCGTTTGATCTCCTCGTCGGTCATGATCTCGCCGACGATGGCGTCGTCGGGATCGGACTCGCGGGCGATCTCGTAGGCCCGGTACTTCCAGTCGGCGGCGACGACGAGTTCGATCTCGTTCGGGGCCTCGATGTCGACGACCTCCGTGATCTCGCGCACGTCGTCGAGGGTCCGGCGGACGACCTGGCGCTCGATGCGGTAGTCCTCCACGTCCCGCAGCGGTTCGGGCCAACGGCTCTCGGCGACGAGGCCGCCCTCGTCGAGTAGCTGCCACATCTCCTCGGCGAGGAACGGCGCGATGGGCGCGACCAGCGCGGCAAGCACCCGCAGGCCGCGGCCGTAGGCGAACTGGTAGGGGTCGTCGTAGCTGGCGTAGCGCCCCAGAAGGCGGGCAAAGCGCTGGAGTTCGCTGACGACGCGGTGGAAGCGGAAGCGGTTGTACTCCTCGGTGACGGCCGCGATGGTCCGGTCGATCTCCCGCTCCAGATAGGCGTCGTGGTCGGTGCTCTCGGTCCGGGTCTCGGTCCGGTCGGTGTACTCCGTGACCAGCCGGTACAGCGTCTGCTGGAACTCATACGCCGTCGAGACGTCCTTGACGGTCCACTCGAAGTCCTGTGATGGGTGGGCCGCCGAGAGAACGAACAGCCGCGTCGTCTCGGCCCCGTACTCGTGGGGTGCGATGTCGTTGCCCTTCGACTTGGACATCTTCTCGCCGCTGTGGAGCACCGTCCCCTGATTGATGAGTCGCTCGACCGGTTCCTCGCGGTCCAGCAGGCCGATATCCGACAGGGCACGAGTGAAGAAGCGAATATAGAGGAGGTGGAGCACGGCGTGTTCCTCGCCGCCGACGTACACGTCGACCGGGAGCCACTCGTCGGCCGTTTCCTGGTCGAACGGTGCGTCTTCGAAGTGTGGCGACAGATAGCGCAGGAAGTACCACGAGGAGTCGACGAACGTGTCCATCGTGTCCGTCTCCCGCACCGCGTCGGCCCCACAGTCCGGGCAGGTCGTCTGCTTCCACTCCTCGGCCGCATCAAGTGGGTTCCCGGTCGTCTGGACGTAATCGGGCAGTTCCACCGGCAGGTCCTCCTCGGGAACCGGGACGTGGCCGCAGTCGTCGCAGTGGACGATGGGGATCGGCGTCCCCCAGTAGCGCTGCCGGGAGATGAGCCAGTCCCGCAGGCGGTAGGTCACCGCGGATTCGGCGGCCTCGTGCTCGCGCAGGCGCTCGCGGGCAGCGGAGCTGGCGAGGCCGTCGTACTCGCCGCTGTTCGTCAGCATTCCGTCGTCGGTGTAGGGCGCGTGTGGCAGGTCCGTCCCGCTGCCGTCGACCGGTTCGACGGCTTGCTCGACGGGGAGGTCCTGTTCCGCGGCGAAGGCATGGTCCTGCTCGTTGTGGGCCGGCACGCCCATGACCGCGCCCGTGCCCACGTCGTCCAGTACGTACGCCGCGACGTAGACGGGCAGGGCCTCGCCGGTGTAGGGGTGGGTCGCAGTGATGCCCGTCTCCACGCCGCTCATCCCGGCGTCGTCCGTGCTCGCTACCGACTCTACGTATTCGGCCACGGCGTCGTCCTCGTCGGCCAGTCCTCGGGCGAGGTCGTGTCCCGGCGACAGCGCCAGATACGTCGCGCCGTAGGCCGTGTCGAGTCGCGTCGTGAACGCCTCGACGGTTTCGTGACCGTCGTGGTCGACCTCGAAGGTGACCCGCGCGCCCTCCTGGCGGCCGATCCAGTTTCGCTGGCTGTCCCGGACGCCGTCGGGCCACCCCTCCAGGTCGTCCAGCCCGTGATACAACTCCTCCGCGTAGTCGGTGATGGCGAAGAACCACTGGTCGAGGTCCCGTTGCTCGACGCCGGTCCCGCAACGCCAGCAGACGCCGCCACCGTGGGTGTGGCTGTGGTCGGCTTCGGTGGTCGTCTCGCCCGCATCCGCCGTCAGATCCGGCGGCGTTTCGACCTGTGCGTCTGCCAGCACCGTCTCACAGTCCGGACACCAGTTCACCGTCGCCGCGCCGTAATCGACCAGCCCCTCCTCGTAGAACTGGGTGAACAGCCACTGGTTCCACTGGTAGTATTCGGGATCGCAGGTGGTGATCTCCCGGGACCAGTCGTAGCCAAAGCCCATCTCCCGGAGGTCGTCTCGCATCTGGTCGATACACGTCCGGGTCCAGGACTCGGGGTCGGTGTCTCGTTCGTAGGCCGCGTTCTCCGCCGGCAGGCCGAACGCGTCCCACCCCATCGGGTGGAGTACCTCCTCGCCGGCCATCCGTCGGTACCGGGCGTACGCGTCGGTGATGGCGTAGTTCCGGATGTGTCCCATGTGCAACGAGCCGGAAGTGTAGGGGAACATCCCCAGCACGTACGTCGGGTCGTCGGCGTCGGTCGGGCACTCGAAGACGCCCTCCCGCTCCCAGGCCTGCTGCCAGTACTCCTGGACCCTCGCGTGGTCGTATCGGCGCGACATTTGCTACCTCGTCCTGTGCCTGCCGCGCACATGAGTGTTCGGCTAGGAGAGGTAGCTGATCGTGACGGGAGCGCCCTTGTGTACCGCCAGAAAGTCTCACCCAAAGCCGGTTGGACAATCCAGATTGGATGGGATTGAAAGGGGCCGCACTCTCAACGAACCTCGACGACGTAAGCACTGGATGAGCGACCAGAGGGAGCGAAGAAGCGCGCAGCGAGTCGCGGGAGTTGAGAGTGCGGGGGCTTTCTGACTGGTCGGACCGTCAATGGAAACTGCGGTCAGACAACAGCCACCAGTTCCTCGCTCATTCCTCGCCCGATTCGTAGTGCTCGCCGGCGGCTTCTGGCAGGCGGGTCTTGCCAACCAGGGCGAGGACGACGATGACGGCGACGAACGGGATAGTCTGGACCAGCGAGTCCGGGACGGCGATCACGTCGGCCGTCTGGAGGCGCAGTTGGACGGCGTCGAGGCCGGCAAACAGCGTGGTCGACAGCAGCGCGCCGACCGGATTGTAGTTGCCGAACAGATAGGCGACGATGGCGATGAACCCCTTGCCGTTGACCATCGTCGGGCCGTTGCCGGTGAACTGGCCGATGTTGATCGCCAGCGCGGCGCCGCCCATCCCCGAGAGCACACCGGAAAGCAGGACGGCGGCGTAGCGGACGCGGGACACGTCGACACCGGCGGTGTCGAGCGCCTTCGGATTCTCACCGGCGGCCCGGACCCAGCGGCCGAAGGTCGTGCGGTTCAGCACGTACCACGACGCCGCCACGGCGGCGAACATGATGTACACCGCGGGCGAGGCGTCGAACAGCGCGCCGAAGAAGGGGATGTCGGCCAGTCCCGGGATCGTTATCGTGTCGAAGGTGCCGACGCTGCTGGTGTTTGGCCCGCCGTAGAACACCTGCGAGGCGAACGGTGCGAGGCCGAGCGCGATGAGCCAGACGGCCAAGCCGGCGATGATCTGGTCGGCGCGGAACTCGATACAGACGGCGGCGAACACCCCCGCGAGCAGCGTCGAGGCGACGATCCCGACGAGGAAGCCGGCCCACAGCGAGCCGGTAGCGTCAGCCCCGAAGATGGCCGCGAAGGCCGAGATTATGAGCAGGCCTTCGAGCCCGATATTGATGATACCGCTCTTCTCGGCGAAGATGCCACCGAGGGCGGCCAGTACGATCGGGACCGAGAGCCGCAACGTCGAGGACAGCGTGGACTTCGAGGCCAACACCCAGAAGATCTGGCCGGGCGTCGACCCCGGCGCGAGCAGGCCGAAGCCGGCCAACACGACCAGCGTGAGGACTGCCACGCCGGCGATGAACAGCCGGCCCGAGGCCGAGTGGAGGCGGTCCATGGCGCTGTCGTTAGTCATCGGCACCACCTCCCGCGGTCACGGTGGCCTGTCTGTCGCTCTGTCCCCTTGCGAGCCGTCGGCCGATGATGCGGAAGAACTCCGGCATCGCGACGAACAGAATGATGAGCCCCCGGAGGACGCCGACGAGCTGTGGCGGCACGTCGGTGGCGAACGCCACCACGTTCGACCCGGACTTGAGAACGCCGAAGAGGAACGCGGCGAAGACAGCGCCGATGGGGTTGTTGCCGGCGAGGATAGAGACGGTGATCCCGTCGAAGCCGTAGCTCGGGATGCCGGTCTGGAACTTCCCGAGCGTCATCATCACGAACACGGCCCCGCCGATGCCGCCGAGCGCGCCCGACAGCGTCAGCGATGTCAGGATGGTCCAGGCGGAGTCGACGCCGCCGTACTCCGCGGCAGCAGGCTGAATGCCGGCGGTCCGGAGGTCGTAGCCGAAGGCCGTGTGTTCGAGGAGGTAGTAGACGCCGCCGACGAACACGAGCGCGAGCAACAGCGCGAGCAGCGAGAAGTCCGTCCGCGGGTCGAACAGGACCGAGGGGAACTGCCCTTCGATGGGCAGCGTGCGGGTCTGTGTCGCCTGGCTCGTCGGGTCGGCGAAGTGGTTCCGGACGAGATACAGCGTCACCCGCACGGCGACGAAGTTGAGCATGATGGTGGTGATGACCTCGTTTGCGTCGGCATACGCCTTCAGCGCGCCGGGAATCGCGCCGTAGAAGCCGCCACCGACCGCGCCGGCGAGCAGGCCAAGCGGAATAAACAGGACGAGCGCGAGCGTCCCCGAGACCAGCGAACCGGCCCACAGCACCGTCAGTGCGGCGGCCAGCGCACCGACGATGAGCTGGCCCTGTGTCCCGATGTTGAAGATACCCGCGCGGAACGCTAAGGCCACCGACAGGCCGGTGAACACCAGAATCGTCGTCTCCCGGAGCGTCGCTGCGAACTGCGCGTTTAGCGGCGACCAGCCGCCGGCGAAGGGGTCACCCAGCGCGCCGAGGAACAGCCGGTTGAACACGTAAAAGGGGTCGTAACACAGCGTCGTGGAGCCGAAGGTGAGCACCGGGGACCGACAGGTCGCCATCAGCCCCGCGACGGTGACGATGACCGTCCCGACGACGATAGAGAGTACCAGCGCCGAGAGGGCGATGAGAATCCGCTCGCCGACCGAGGTCTGCCCCAGTCTGATGAGTCGCTGTCGGTACTGTGACCAGCGGTCATCCGGGTCCGGCGTCGGCGGGTCGTCGCTTCCCGGCGGGTCGCCGTTTTGCGACGGGCTGTCGTCGCTCATCGGCGGCCCTCCCCGTCCGCCGCGATAGTCGGGACGGCGTCGGGTTGCTGCCCGGCCATCAACAGGCCGAGCTGTTCCTCGGTCACGCGCTCGGGGTCGACGATATCGATGAACTCGCCCTCGTAGATGACGGCGAGACGATCCGAGAGCGACTGGACCTCATCGAGGTTCGAGGAGATGAGCAACACGGCCCGGCCCGCCTCGCGGAGCGCGTTGATGCGGTCGTGGATGAATTCCATCGACCCCACGTCGACGCCGCGGGTGGGGTGGGAGGCGACGACGAGGCGCGGGTCCCGCGCGAACTCCCGGCCGACGACGAACTTCTGTTGGTTGCCCCCGGACAGCGATTTCGCGTGGGCGTCGGCGTCCGGCGGTCGGACGTCGTACTCCTCGATGATCTCCTCGGCGTGGTCGCGCGTATGGTCCCAGTCGATGCGCCCGTTCGAGGTGTAATCGGGCGCGTGCTGGCTGCCCAGCAGCCCGTTCTCGACGAGGTCGAAGTCCATCACCAGCCCCCGCTCCTGTCGGTCCTCGGGGATGTAGGCCATCCCAGCCTCAATGCGTTCCCGGCGGCTGTCGGTGGTCCGGTCGACGCCGTCGTACGTGATCGTCCCCTCGTCGGGCATCTGCAGCCCGGTGATCGCCTCGACCAGCTCCGACTGGCCGTTCCCGTCGACGCCGGCGATACCGAGCACTTCGCCGGCCCGGACGTCGAGCGAGATGCCATCGACCGCACGAACACCCCGGTCGTCCTCCACAACGAGGTCCTCCACATCGAGGACGGGCCGGCCCGGTTCGGCCGGTTCGCGGTCTACGTCCAGCAGCACCTCACGGCCGACCATCATCTCGGCCAGTTCCTCGCGGGTGATGTCGTCGGCCGGCACCGTCCCGACGTTTTTCCCCTCGCGCAGGACGGTGATCTCGTCGGCGGCTTCCATCGCCTCGCCGAGCTTGTGCGTGATGAAAATGATCGTCTTGCCCTGGTCGGTCAGCTCTTCGAGGACTCGAAAGAGGTCGTCGACTTCCTGTGGCGTGAGCACGGCCGTCGGTTCGTCCAGAATCAGGACGTCCGCGCCGCGATACAGGGCTTTGAGGATCTCGACGCGCTGCTGGACGCCGACGCCGACGTCTTCGATACGTGCGTCGGGGTCGACGTCGAAGCCGTACCGTTCGGACAGTTCGCGGACCTGTTGCCGGGACTGTTCGCGGTCGACAGTGAGCCCGAGCCACTTCCGGGGCTCGTTGCCCAGCGTGATGTTCTCGGTGACGGTCATCGGATCGACCAGCATGAAGTGCTGGTGGATCATGCCAACGCCTTCGTCGATAGCGTCGCGCGGCGAGTCGAACTGCTGGACCTCGCCGTGTACGTTGACCGTCCCCTCGGTGGGCTGGTAGAGCCCGTAGAGGACGTTCATCAGGGTGGTCTTGCCCGCACCGTTCTCGCCGAGCAGTGCGTGGACCGTCCCCTTCTCGACCGCCAGATCAACATCGTCGTTCGCGACGACCCCCGGGAACCGCTTCGTGATACCATCGAGGTGGACGGCCTGTTCCATACTCAGAGCGGTTAACTGCCCGTAGTTTTAACTTCACGGTTCCACACGTCTGGCAAAGATATGCGGTAACTGCGTGTGGCTGACACGGTGACCCGTCCTGGTGGACGTGCCGTCAGACGGATATTCGCTACCCCGGGGCCGAATTTTCGAAGGGGTTCCGTCCGACAGTATCAGGCGTTGTCGGGGTCAGTCGGCACGCTGATGTCGCCGTCGATGATGCTCTGGCGGACCTCGGACACCTCGTCTTTGACGTCCTGCGGGATCTCCGACCCGAGCTGCTGGCCGTACACCGCTTCGACACCGTTCTGTTCGAGACCGAGCGTGTTCACAGCGCCGCCCTCGAAGTTGTCGTTGGTTGTAGACTCGATTGCGGTGTAGACAGCGTTGTCGACGCGCTTGACCATGCTCGCGAGGATGACGTCGCTGAAGTTCTCTTTCGTGACCGACTGGTCGCGGTCGACGCCGATTGCGAAGCGCCCCGCCTCCTGGGCCGCCCGGAACACGCCGGTCCCGGTGTTGCCGGCCGCGTGGTAGACGATGTCCGCGCCGGATTCGTACATCGAGAGGGCCGCCTCCTGCCCGCCGGAGGGGTCGTTGAAATCGCCGACGTAGGCCGTCTGGATATCGATGTCCTCGTTCGCGTGCTTGACGCCGGCCTTGTAGCCGGCTTCGAAGCGCCCGATGAGGTCGCCCTCGACGCCGCCGACGAAGCCGACGTTCGTGGAGTCGCCCTGCGTGGAGCCGGCCCCGGCCGAGAAGTCCTGGCTGGACAGCCGAGCAGCCATCAGGCCAACGAGGAACGAGCCCTGGTGCTCGCCGAACACGTACGAACCGACGTTGTCCGCCTCGACGACGGAGTCGACGATCATGAAGTCCTGCTCCGGGTACTGTTCGGCGTTCTCCGTGAGGGCGTCGGCCTGCAGGAAGCCGATACAACAGACCAGATCGTAGTCCGGGTTCGACGACTGTGCGTACTGCTGCTGGAGGCTACCGAAGTCCTGGACCGCCTCTGGCTGGGACTCGTCGTATTCGATGTTCAGTTCGTCCGCTGCCCGGATAGCGCCGGTCTGGGCCTGGTCGTTGAACGACCCGTCGCCGAGTCCGCCCGTCGCGTACACCATGCCGATACGAGCGGCCGGGCCGCTGTCACCGTCGCCGCTGTCGCCGTCACCGCCGTCGCCGCCATCGCCGTCAGTGTCTCCACCGTCGCCGTCGCTGCCGTCACCGCCGTCGCCACCGAGGCACCCGGCTAACCCGATTGCGGTTGCGGTACCGACACTACTGATGAACGTGCGTCTCCGTTGTGACATGTCCCACCAGCGGTGTCGATAGGCGTTAAAGACTTCGGTGTCGCACATCGGCCACATCGGCGACAAACCGTGGCAAGGCGGAGTCAGCCGGACTCCGACACCGACGCCGCGGACATTTTATGTACTGGGTGTGAACGGCTGCCAATGACAGTCTGGTCGCGTTCACACAGCAGCAACTGGCAGGCCCTGGCGGGGCCCAGCACGCGGTGACCACCGTCGTCTTCTGGGCGCTGGTCGCCCTCGCGACGATCACCGGCCTGGTGACGGCCTGGACGCTCGGTGCGAACAGCAACTCACCGCCGTTCGCCCCGGCTATCGGCGCCAACGCCATCTCGACGATGCGCGCCGCCTTCCTGATCGGGATCCTCGCCGCGCTGGGCGCGCTGACCCAGGGCGGGAGCATCTCGGAGACGGTCGGCGCTGGCCTCATCGACGGCGTCGCCATCACGTCGCTCGCGGCCGTCGCCGGTCTGCTGACCGCGACGGGGTTCATGGCCTTCGGTATCTACTCCGGCTACCCCGTGCCGGCGGCGTTCGCGACGACCGGCGCGATGGTCGGCGTCGGTCTCTCGCTGGGCGGCCAGCCGGTTTTTGACACCTACCGCCGCATCATCACCTTCTGGCTGCTCGTCCCGCCTGTTTCCGGTGGCCTGGCCTACCTGACTGCGACGGTCCTCCGGCGGGACGACATCCCCGAGACGGTCGGGGTGCCGCTGCTCGCCGGCGTCGTCGGCGGGATCGTCGCCAACGTCCAGTTGAGCATCATCCCGTCGCCGGCCGGTACCGACCAGGGGTCGCTGGCCGGCTTCGCCGCGATGGTTACCGGCACGGATATCGCCGCCGTCGCCGCGACGCTGCTGGTCGCCACCGGGAGCTTCTACTACATCCGCCTGCAGACCCAGGCGTCCGTCGACAAGGGCATCAAGACCTTTCTGGTCGTTCTCGGCAGCGTCGTCGCCTTCTCCAGCGGCGGGAGCCAGGTCGGCCTCGCGACCGGGCCACTGGAGAACCTCTACCGCGCCGAACTGGGCCTGCCCGGGTTTGTGTTGCTGGCCCTCGGGGCGGTGGGCATCCTCGGCGGTGCGTGGATGGGCGCGCCCCGCCTGCTACAGGCGACCTCCCGCGAGTACGCGCAACTCGGCGTCCGCCGGTCCATCGCGGCGCTGGTCCCCGGCTTCATCATCGCGCAGGCCGCCATCGCGCTTGGCATCCCCATCTCGTTCAACAACATCATCATCTCCGGGGTCATCGGCGGCGGTCTGGCCGGCGGCTCCGCCGGCGTCTCCCGCCGGAAGATAGGCGTGACTGTCGGGTTCTGGCTCATCACGCTCGTCACCAGCGTCGTCATCGGCTACGGCGTGTATCAGGTGCTGGAGGCCGCCCTCGGCAGCCAGGCCTGATACGCAGCGGTGTCGCGATGTACCGGCCTCCACCGACCGCGAATGGTCTGCACAGGGTTTGAATGTCCTGCTGCAGGGGACGAACCCAGTCTGGAAGCCCCGACGGTTTGATTCGCACCCACGTGGCTTGATTCGCCAGCCGAGTTGGGCGGGAACGAAAGGGGCCGCTGGCTCGCGTTTATACAGTCGACTGAGCGGGCTACTATCCGAGCAGAGCGAGGATATCCCGGTCAGCGACCGCGAGCCAGCGGGGCTTTCTGGCTGTCTACGGTGTCCAGTACTCAGAAGTTGCGCTGATCACTCGGGATCAGTGGAAACCCGAAATAATCTACGACAATCCGTACGCGCCGCTACCGGACGACCGTCACTGTCACCGGCGCTTCGCTGACGACCGCCGTCGCAACGGTCCCCAGCAACCGCCGGGCGATCTCGTTTCGTGTCCCGCCGTGACCGCCCATCACCACCTGCTCGACGTCGGACTCCGCGACGTAGTCCAGAATCGTCTCCGCCGGATTACCGGTCTCGACTGCCGTCTCGACCTGTCGGCCGGCCTCGTCGGCCTGCCGTGATGCCCGATCGACGAGGTTCGCGGCCCGCTCGTCGGCCGCCTCCCGGCGGTCCGCGTCCGGTTCGAGCATCCCGCCTTCGCTCATCCCCGTATCGAGCGGCGCGACGACGTTCAGAACTGTAATCCGACAGTCGAACGTCTCCAGCGCGTACGCCAGCGCCTCGTCAGCCAGCGGTGACCCGTCCAGCGGGACGAGGACGTGCGTCGGTGCCATATGTTCTCTCTGGAAGGGAACTATAAGTAGCCAGTGGCGAGGCAAGCGGCCGGCAACCGCGCTCGGAATCGGTAATCACGGTTCTCTCGCTCACGGATTTGCTCGCCACAAAAATAGTCCATCCTGGATTCGAACCGGAGCCAGACGTGCTCGCTTCGCTGCGCGCGACTGGCGGGGTTCGAATCAGTAATTACGATTTCGCGGCTCGCGAGTTTGCTCGCCGCAGAAATAGTCCATCCTGGATTCGAACCAGGGTCGAAGCCCCCAGAAGGCTTCAGGATTGGCCTCTACCCCAATGGACTGTGCGCACTCTACAGTATCGGGTGCCCCTTTGTAAGCGTTGCGCGATTCATCGCCGCATGGCCTGTGCCACCAGCTCTCAAATGCTCGGCCTGATTCCACAGCAGGTGGCACCACGCGGCGCCGAACATCGACAGCGCTTTTTCGTGGTGCCGTGCACACTCGCGTATGTACGTCGGACGATTCGTCGTCGTCAGTCCCGAGGTCGGCGCGTACCGCGTCTCCTCGCGCTCGTTCCCCAACCGCCAGGCAGTACAGCGCGACGGCACGGTCACCGTCGAACCGACGCCGGACGCGCCGGAGACGGACAATCCCTACATCTCCTACAACGGCGTGCGCGTCACCGAGCGCGGCGCGGTCGTCGGGAACGGCTCGCACGTCGATCCCATCGCCGAAAAGCTCGAACTGGGCTATCCGGCGCGGGACGCCATCGCCGAGCCGCTCCTGTCGCTTGACTTCGAGAAGGACGACTACGACACGCCGCGGGTCGCCGGCATCGTCGGCGTCGACGCGGCGGACCCGACGACGAACGCCGACGGGCCGGGTGCAGTCATCGGCACCGTCCGCCGGGACGCGCTGCTCGTCGAGGAGGTCACCGAGCCGACGCTGGTGGCGACCTACGAGGAGAACAGTCCAACGGCGTTCGACCTGGCCGCGACCGACGCGGGCGAAGCGGCCCGCGAGGTGTACGACCACGAGTACGAACACGCCGTCTGTTCGGCCGGCGTCGCTGGGTCGGCGGACGAGTTCGACGTGGCAGTGTACAACGGGGAGTGAGCAACTGGCCGCAAGCACACAGCGGACACAAATACTGAGCCAGTACCGACACTCAAGACCCCACAGGGGGTAGACACTAGCAATGAGGCTCGGCATACTCTCTGATATCCACGGCAACCGGGTGGCGTTAGCGGCGGTGTTAGCGGACATGCCGGCGGTCGACGGACTGATCTGTGCGGGCGACGTGGTCGGCTACAACCCCTGGCACGGTGACTGTGTCGACGCGATGCGCGGGCACGCCGACGCGCTCCCGGACGACGTTCCCTGGCCGACCGAGGAAGTCCCGACGGTGATGGGCAACCACGACAGAGCCGTCGCTGTCGAGACGCCGTTCGCGTTCAACGGAATGGCCCAGGCCGGCGTCGAACACGCCACAGAACAGTTATCCGGCGAACAGATGGCGTGGCTGGCGGCGCTGCCCGACGAGCGCCGCGTGTGTGACGGCCGGGTGAAAGTTGTCCACGGCCATCCGGACGACCCGGACCACTACACGTTCCCCGAGGAGTTCGGCCCGGGCCTGCTGGGCGAGGAGGACGTGTTGGTGATGGGCCACACACACCAGCAACACCACGAGGTGTACGACGACGGGATCGTGATGAACCCCGGCAGCGTGGGCCAGCCCCGCGACAGGGACCACCGGGCCGCCTACGCCGTGCTCGACCTCGCTGACCTGGCTGTCGAGGAGCACCGCGTGGAATACGACACGAGCGCGGTGATCGACGCGGTTGAGGACGCCGGCCTCCCGCGGGAAATCGGTTTTCGGCTGACGCAGGGCCGGTAATGACACAGGTCGCAGGTCGCCCGCGCCGGCAGCCTGCAGATACTGCAGCGGGACGAGGGAATTTATGTCCGTGACCGCTACTATAGCGTGTGGATTCCCCATTCGAGGTCCTCGGAATCACGCCGGACGCCGACGACGGGGAGATCGTCGACGCGTACCGCGAGCGGGTGAAGGAGGCCCATCCGGACCAGGGCGGTTCGACGGCCGAGTTCCAGGCGGTGAAAACGGCCTACGAGCGGCTGCAGAACGGCTACGAGCCCGGCGACCCGCTGCCGGACGAGACGCCCGAATCCGAGCCCGAGGCCGAGGAGGCTCCACCGGAACCGGACGATCCACTGGTGGAGTTTCTCAACTTCGAGGTGCTTGAGGACCACGGCTGGGCGCTCGGCGACGAGGACCTGTTCGAGAAAGCCGCCGATGCGGGCCTGCGTTCGACCGACTTCGGCCGCTTCTACGTCGACCCGAACGACACGCTGCTGGAGGCGGCCGAGAAGAACGGCTTCGCGTGGCCCTTCGCCTGCCGCGGCGGCGCGTGTACGAACTGCGCGGTCGCGGTGGTCGAGGGCGAGATGCCGTCGCCGGCGAGTCACATCCTCCCGCCGGACCTCACCGAGAAGGGGATTCGGCTGTCCTGTATCGCCGCACCGATCTCTGCCGACGCGAAGATCGTCTACAATCTCAAACACCTCCCCGAAGTCAGCGAACTCCTGCTGCCCGCGAGCCGGTTCGAACAGGCCTCCTCGACCGATTAAAAACTCAGAACACGTCCTGGACGAGCGAGAGGGCCTGTTCGCGGTCCTCCCACGGGACGAACACGGAGACCGATGTCGCGGACGTAATCACGTCGTAGAGGTGGATGTGGGCGTCGGCAAGCGGTGCGACGACCTGGTGGGCCAGCGCCGACTGGCTCGGGTCGCCGCCGGTGACGCGGATGACGGCGATCTCGTCTTCGACGGTGACCGACGAGAGCGTCTCGTCGTCGACGATACGCGCGTGGAGCAGCGCCTCGGCCTCCTCGGCGTCGTCCTCGTCGACGTAGAACGTCAGCGAGTCCATCCCCGAGGAGTTGGCCTCGATGTTGATCTCCTCGTCCGCGATGGCGCTGGCGAGGTCTGCGAGGATACCCGGGCTGTTCCGGATGGCGCGGCCGGCGACGGTCACGCAGGCGATGGGCTGTTCCTGCAGGTCGATGAGGTTCTGGAACTCGCCCTCGATAGACGTGCCACCGGAGAGCAGATCGCCGTGCTGGTAGTGGACGACGCGAACCCCGAGGTCGCCGGTCTTGTACGACAGCGCCGACGGCGCGACCACCTCGGCCCCGCGGAACGACAGCGAACGGAGTTCGTCGACGGAGATCTTGCCGACGTTGCGAGCGCCCTCGACGACGCGGGGGTCCCCGGTCATGACGCCCTCGACGTCAGTGACGATGACGACCTCGTCGGCGTCCATGTAGTCGCCCATCATCACGGCACTCGTGTCGGAGCCGCCGCGGCCGAGCGTCGTCACGTTGCCCTGGTGGTCCTCGGCCAGGAAGCCGGTAATGACCGGGACGACGTCCTTGAGCTGGCCGGCCAGCGCGTGGGCGCGCTTCTGGGTCTCCTCGACGTCGACCTCGCCGTACTCGTCGGTGATGATCGGCCAGTCCTCGCTGCCGGGTTCGAGGAACACCGCATCGATGCCGCGGGCGGCGAGTGCGCCCTTGAGCATCCGGACGGAGGTCCGTTCGCCCATCGAGACGATCTCCGCGCGGTCGGCGGAGTCGGCGTCGTAGTTGATCTCTTCGAGCAGTTCGTCGGTCGTGTTGCCCATCGCCGAGGCGACGACCGCGACCTCGTGGCCCTGCTGGACGGCCGCGGCAATCGAGTCCGCGGCCCGGTTGATGCGGTCGCCGCTGCCGAGACTCGTCCCGCCGAACTTGGCGACTACGCGCATGCTACCACCGTGTCCGTGTGCATGTGAACCATTGCCCTCGCGTTAACCGTCGCTCGGGATAACTGTGTTCATCTGTGACCGCACCACACCGTCGACGGTGACCGGTCGATTCCGTCGTGTGAAGCCCTATCCTCGCGGAGGTGAGCGCAACCAGGGGCGTCCGGCTGCCGCCGACACACGGTTTATTTGCGTGGGGTTCCCACACACAGACATGAATATCCGTGACGCTGTCGAGGACGACGCCGAGCGACTGGCCGCCCTCGCCGACGGGCCGCCGGACGTGATGCGGAACCTCGTCCACGACCGCACCGTCCGCGTGGCCGAGGAGGACGACGACATTGTGGGCTTCGTGAGCTTCGACGCCGAGCGTGGGACCGTCCACGTGACCCAACTGGCCGGGTCGAGCGACGCCTGCGAGGAACTGCTTTCCGACCCTATCGAGTTCGCCCGCCGGGAACACATGTCTGTGGAGCTACTGCTTCCGGAAGACGAATCACAGGTCCAGGCCGCCGTCGAGGCGGTCGGGTTCACCTCCACCGGAACCGGCCCGCGGTTCGACGGACGGGAGACGACGCGCTATCGGTTAGAGCCCGAGCGCGCGGAACACTGAGCGCCGCGGACAGGATTGTGACGGGACCGCTACGGGTGGCTGGCACGGTCGCTCATCGCGGCGGCAGTTGGTCGAGGCCGCGGACGATACGTAACTCGTCGGGCGTGCCCTCGCCGGCGGTCTGCTCCTGCGTGAACGTCCCGTGATAGCCAAGCATGTGGCCCACGAGGCCGTTCTCGACAGTCGCAGTGACGTGGTACCGCTCGTCGCTTTCGTCGTAGCGGTCGCGCACCTCAACGTCGGCGGCCAGCGGCCCCGGCAGCGGGACGTACCGGTTACCCAGACGGGCCCACTGCCGGCCGCCGGCGACCACGAGCGCGCCGTCCTCGACCCGCGGGTGGAGTTCGCTGGCGATTCGGCCGTGGGTTCCCAGAAAGTCGAGCAGCCGCTCGGCCTCGGCGTCCCAGACGGTCAGCGAGTCGAACAGGCGAGTGGTGTCGCCGAAGTCGAACGCGCGGCGAGTCGTCATGGCCTCGTTCCCTCCGGCCGTCGTGTAGGCCACCGTCGTCACGGAGAACGGCACGCGCTCCCCGGATTCTGGAAACAGCATGTTCTGGGTCGTCATCGCGTACAGCGCCGGCAGGACCAGCGTTCCGCGGGTGATATCCATCTCGCCGCGGCCGACACAGACCGTCCCGTCGTCCGCCCCGAGGCTGTACCGGTCGCGGACCTTCGGATGGAGTTCGGCCGCGGCCTCACCCAGCGCCCGCTCGTAGACGCCCGTCACAGCGCCACCTGAGCCGGTGCTGTCGGGAATCCTCTGTCCGGAATCTGCCCCACCGCACGTACCACCGGTCTCTGTCTGGTCATTGCCTCGGCATTCCCGAGCCAGATAGATATGTCTGCTGGGCTGAAACGGCGAGTAGAGAACCCTTGAGCGCCGCGGTTACTCCTTCGAGCGGAGTTTGCGATACAGATACGCCAGGCCGAGCCCGCCGGCGACCAGCCCCGGGAGCAGCGGCGAGTCGGCGACCTTCGACGCCTGTCGCCGAACCGTCTCACCGACTGACGCCGGTTCCTCGATGAGCTCCAGCACGGCCTCGGTGCTGTTGGCGACCGGTTCCGGTTCGTTCCCGGCCTCGGCGGCCGCTTCGGGATCCTTGAGCAGGTGCCCCGTCGTCAGGCAGACGACCGACTCGTCCCCGCCGACGACGCCCTCGCGGCGGAGCTTCCGGAGGCCGGCGACGGAGGCGGCGGAAGCGGGCTCGACGCCGACGCCTTCCCCGGCGATGTCGCGCTGTGCTTCGGTGATTTCCTCGTCGGAGACGGCGACGGCGGTGCCGCCGGTCTCCCGGATACCCGGCAGCGCCTTCGGCGCGTTGACGGGGTTGCCGATGCGGATGGCGGTTGCACGGGTCTCGACGTCCTCCCAGCGGCGGGTGTCCTCGTAGCCGTTCTCGATGGCCTCGACCATCGGGGCGGCACCCTCCGCCTGGACGCCGGTGAGTTTGGGGACCTGGTCTTCGGTGATAGCGCCGGCCTTGACGAGTTCGCGGAAGCACTTGTACAGCGCGGCGGTGTTGCCGGCGTTGCCGACCGGCAGAACGATGCGGTCCGGGTACTCGCCGTGGTCGGCGTAGAACTCCTCCATGATCTCCAGCCCGATGGTCTTCTGGCCCTCCAGGCGGAAGGGGTTCAGCGAGTTCAGCAGGTAGGCCTCGCCGCGGGCCGCCAGATCCTGGACGATGTCGAGACACTGGTCGAAGTTGCCGTCGACTTCGAGGATGCGCGCGCGGTGGAGGCTCGCCTGTGCGATTTTGCCGGCCGCGACCTTCCCGGCGGGCAGAAGGACGAGCGTCTCCATGCCGCCGCGAGCGCCGTAGGCCGCCAGCGCGGCGGAGGTGTTGCCCGTCGAGGCACAGGCCAGTCGGTCGACGCCGACCTCCTGGGCGACTCGGACGCCGACGGTCATGCCGCGGTCCTTGAACGAGCCGGTGGGGTTCATCCCCTCGTGTTTCACGCGGAGCGCGTCGACGCCGATGTCGTCTTTCAGGCGCGGCATCTCGTGCAGCGGCGTGTCACCCTCGGGGAGCGTGACGCCCTCCTCGAAGGGCAGGGCGGCGTTGTACCGCCAAACGCCCGACCCATCGAATTCCTCGAAGGTCGGCAAGTCATCGTAGCGGACCTCAAGCAGGCCGTCGCAGTCGTCGCAGGTGTAGCGGATCGCGTCGAAGGGAGCGAACGTCTCACCACACTCGATACAGGCCAGCCAGACGCCGTCGTCGGCAACCGGCGGCACGTCGTCGGTGAGTTGTAGGTCAGCCATTGTCGGGACCATGCCCCCAGTGGGCAAAAGTCGGACGGTTGCCAGCCACACCGCCGGCGCTCACGGCGTGTCACTCGCTGGGACTGGCGTCGAACTCGTCGATGCGGTGATGGACCGCGGCGGTCCACTCGTCGAGTGTCTCGTGCATCAGTTCGCGGGCCTCCGACAGCGGTGTCGCGGTGTACTGGTACACGTGGCCGCCGCCGTCGAGCAACCGCCGTTTCCGCGTCGCGAGCCCCTTCTCGCGGAGCGTCGACAGCGACCGGTTGACGTTCGAGCGGTCCCGTCCAAGTTCGTCAGCGAGTTCCTCAACGGTGCTTGCAGGTGTCTCAAGCAGCGTCTGGTACGTCCGTACCTCGTGTTCCTGCACGCCGAACACGCAGGCCATCACGTCAGAGAGCGCCGGTTCGTCGTCGACCATGAGTTCGTGAAACTGGTCCGGAGACGGGTTGACAGACATACCCACCTGTATTGTTCCGACCCGCATAAACTGGGTCGTTACCTCAACCTCACCGCTTCGGATCCCACTCTTTCCGCACCCATGCAGTTCCGACCGGTCGGGAGAGCTACCGTGCAAACAGTTACCAATAATAGCAAAAGTGCGACCGTTTCAACTGGAACCGCCGGCTGTCGGGGCCACAGCAACAGCGATTACTGTGAGAGATGTTGACAAACTCATCGAAAAGGGTGCTGTTTCGGGTGGAGAAGTACCCTGATACGGATTAGGGGACACGGCCTGGCGGTCAGGTCGATCTGACTGTTGTGAATAATTTCAAAATCAAAAGCATTAATACTCACCCACTAATGTCATTTGAGAGAGAGGTAAGCGCATTTCTCTTCGTGGATTTCGAGCTACGGCGAGGATGCTAATACTTCCTAATCCTTGAAAACCAATGAATTACAGGAGTTTCGCCCATCTCAGTGCCGATACGCAGGAGTGGATCGTTGACTTACCAGACGATCTAGATCTGATTGTTGGGATACCCAGAAGCGGGATGTTAGTGTCGAATTTACTCTCGCTATATCTCAACCTCCCGATGACAGATATCGACGGCCTCCGGGAGGGGCGACTCCTCCAGACGGGAGAGCGATACGACGGTGAGTTCGACATCTCGGCGTTCTCGAAGATACTGGTCGTCGACGACACTGTCTACACCGGGAACGCAATGACCGACGCACAGTCGACGATTAACGGGTTTCAGCTGTCCGCTGACGTGTATTACGGCGCTGTGTACGTCGATAACGGTTCCGAGCGGTTCGTCGATACGTACGCACAGACCCTCGAATTCCCCCGGGTGTTCGAGTGGAACATGATGCACCACGACTTCCTCACGCAGTCCTGCGTCGACCTGGACGGCGTCCTCTGCCGTGACCCCACGCCGGAAGAGAACGACGACGGGGCGAAATACCGGGAGTTCATCGCGACTGTCGACCCGATCTGCGTGCCCTCGGTGACAATCGGGAAGATCGTCACCTGTCGGCTGGAGAAGTACCGCAGCGAAACCGCCGCCTGGCTCGACGAACACGGGATCGAGTACGACGAGCTGGTGATGATGCAGTATCCGGACAAGGAAACACGAATGGCCGCGGGCAACCACGGCGAGTACAAGGCCGAGGTGTACCAGTCCTCGGACGCAAAGCTATTCATCGAGAGTTCCCACTCCCAGGCGCGGACGATTGCCATGCAGACGAGCAAACCCGTCTACAGCAAGGAGCAAAACCGCATGCTCCAGCAGGGGTACCTGAACCGCGTCGCCAGAAACGGCCGGCTGTCTATCGAGGCCGTCAAATCCGACCCGCTCAGATACGTCGAACAGCTCCGGTCCGATCCCGTCGACTTCGTCAAGCGGGCCTCGTCGGTCTTTCTCTGACTCGCGGCGGTCGGCCGTCGCCGCGTCGTGAATCGCCGGGCCCAAACGCTAACCCCGAGACGCCCGTGGGTCAGACCATGGCTTCGGGACCACTATCCGGGACGACTGCACTCGTCACCGGCGCGAGTTCGGGAATCGGCGCGGCGACCGTCCGAAAGTTGGCACGCGACGGGGCGGACGTGGCGCTGGTCGCCCGCCGGGAGGACCGCCTCGCTGAACTGGCCGACGAAATCACCGCCGATCACGACGTCGACGCCCACGTCGTGCCGGCCGACGTGAGCGACCGGGCACAGGTCGCGGCCGCCGTCGAATCGACCGTCGAAACGCTCGGGTCGCTCGACGGCGTCGTCGTCAACGCCGGCGTCGGTCGCGGTTCGGACGTGGAGACGCTGTCCGACGAGCAGTACCGGACGATGATGGGCGTCAACGTCGACGGCGCGTTCTACACCGCCCGCGAGTCACTGCCCCATCTCCGGGCGACCGCTGGCTCGCTCGTGTTCGTCGGCAGCTTCGCCGGTCAG
Organism: Haloarcula sp. HT12; assembly: GCF_055271655.1. Lineage (NCBI taxonomy): Archaea > Methanobacteriati > Methanobacteriota > Halobacteria > Halobacteriales > Haloarculaceae > Haloarcula > Haloarcula sp. HT12. The sequence goes on along the minus strand of NZ_JBUXKW010000002.1, from coordinate 253,145 downwards.
TATCCGCGACCGTTCAACCCCGTCTACGCCGCCACGAAGTGGTGGCTTCGCGGCTTCGCCCACAGCCTCGCGGGCCAGGTCGGCGACGACGACATCGGCGTCACCGTCGTCAATCCCTCGGAAGTCCGGTCGGAGTTCGGCTCCGCGGAAGGGACCCCCTTCGAGGAACGGTTCGAACCGGGCGAGGTGACCGAACCCGGGGAGGTGGCCGACGCCATCGCCTTCGCCATGGGGCAGGACCCGCCGACGACGATCAACAGCATCGACGTGTTCCGGCGGGACAAGTTTAGCCACTTCTAGACAACCACCTTTTTCATCGTCGGGTTTCCTCGCGGCGCGAAGCGCCGCTGTGGGAACCCTCCTCGAAAAACGTGGGCGAAAAAGGCGGAATCGCCGCGAGCGGCGATTCCGTGAACCGCGGCCTTCGGCCGCGGATAGTCTCGTACAGCCCGTTTTATTTTTGCTCGGCCAGCCACGCGAGCAGCCCCTTCTGGGCGTGCAGGCGGTTCTCCGCCTGATCCCAGACGACGGCGTTCTCCGACTCGATGGCGTCGTCGGTGACCTCCTCGCCGCGGTGGGCGGGGAGGCAGTGCATGAACGGCCGGTCTCCGAGCAGTTCCGTCGTGATCTGGAAGCCCTCGAAATCTTCGAGCTTCTGGCCGCGCTTGTCCTCCTGGCCCATGCTGACCCACACGTCGGAGTACACCACGTCGGCGTCGGCGACGGCGGTCCCGGGGTCGTGGGTCGTCTCCGGCGCGTTGCCGAAGGCAGCGGCGCGGTCGGCGACATCGTCAGAGATGCCGTAGCCCGCCGGGGTGGCGACAGTGAGGTCGAGACCGACCATCGCCGCGCCAATGACGAAGGACTGGCAAACGTTGTTGCCGTCACCGACCCACGCCACGGAGACGTCCTCGAAGTCGCCAAACCGCTCGCGAATGGTCAGCAGGTCGGCCAGCGTCTGGCAGGGGTGGGCGTCGTCGGTCAGGCCGTTGATGACCGGGACTTCGGCGTATTCGGCCAGTTCCTCGGCATCGGCGTGGTCGAACACGCGCGCCATGATGAAATCGACGTAGCGGCCGAGCGCGCGGGCGGTGTCCCTGACTGGTTCGCCGTGACCCAGATGGATGTCGTCGGGGCCGAGGAAGACAGCGTGCCCACCTAACTGGGTCATCCCCGTCTCGAAGGAGACCCGGGTCCGCGTCGAGGGTTTCTCGAAGATCATCCCCAGTGTCTGCTGGTCCAGCAGGTCGCTCGGACTCCCCTCGCCGTGGTCGGCCTTGATCGCCGCGGCGCGGTCGAGGACGGTCGTCAGTTCGTCGGTCGTGAGGTCGTCGACATCGAGTACGTCCATGTCAGTCCTCCAGCAGGCGTTCGGTGGCGGTTTCAAGCACCGCAACGGCGCGGTCGTATTCGCCGAGCGGGAGGTGCTCGTTCGGTGCATGATCGAGATCGGAGTCGCCGGGACCGTAGGTCACCATCGGGCAGTCCCACGCTTTCGCGAAGACGTTCATGTCGCTGGTGCCGGTCTTGCGAAGCAGCGTCGGCTCGCCGCCCTGTTGTCGAATCGCAGCCCGGAACGCTCTGGCGGCGCTGGTCCGGGGGCTCTGCATCACCGGTTCGACTCTATCGTTCCAGTTGACGGTCCCGTTGGTCAGGTAGCCGTCAGCTATCTCTCGAATCTCGTCAGTGGTGTACTCCGGCGGCACCCGCAGTTGCACGTCCATCGTCGCCTCGACACTCAGCCCGTCGGTGGAGGGGCCACCCTCGAACTCGACGGGCTTGCAGGTGACCTGCTCGAACACCGGATGCCACTCGTCGTCGTCGAACTCGTCGTCGACCGCCGACCACCAGTCGATGGCGTCCTGAATCGCGTTGTTCTCCGGGCGCGATGAGTGGCCGGATTCGCTGGTCGCGACGTAGGTGCCCGCCAGCAGGCCGCGGTAGCCCAGCGTGATGCCCTCCCAGCCGGAGGGTTCGCCGTTGATGACTGCGTCGGGTGCGGTGTCGCGGTCCTCCACGAGGAACCGGGCACCCTTCGAGTCGACTTCCTCGCCGACGACGCCGACGAACGAGGCCCCGGTGCGGACCGCGGCGACGGCCATCGCACACAGCGGTCCTTTCGCGTCGACGCTCCCGCGGCCCCACAGCACGTCGCCCTCGTCGGTCTCCTCGACACGGACCGGAATGTCCCCCGGAACCGTGTCGATGTGCGAGGTGAGCAAAACGCCGTCATCTGCGGGCGCGCGGACGTTGCCGACCTCGTCAAGCCACGCCTCGCGGCCGTGGGCCTCGAAGAACTCGACCATCCGTTGGGCCGCCTCGCCCTCGTTGCGCGAGACCGACGGGATGCGGACGACCGCTTCCAGCAGGTCCCGTGCCTCGGTGTCGGCCTCCCGGCTCGCGGCTTCGCTCATTCGACCACCTCCGCCATCGCCTCGACGACAGCGTCGGCGTGGGTCTCGTCGATGGTCAGCGGCGGGAGCAGCCGGACGACGGTCCGGCCGGCCGGCAGTGCGAGCACCTGGTGGTTCAACGCGAGTTCCTTCAGCGCCGCGTTCGCGCCGCGGCCAACCTCGACGCCGATCATCAGGCCCTCGCCGCGGATGTCCCGCACCTCGTCGCCGATGGCCGCCTCAAGTTCCGTCTGGAGGTAGTCGCCCATCGCAGCGGCGTTTTCGGGAACGTCGTCCTCGACGACGGTCGAAACCGTCGCGCCGGCGGCCGCGGAGATGACCGGCCCGCCGGAGAACGTCGAGGCGTGGGAGCCGTAGTCTTCGGCGATCCAGTCACGGCAGAGCGTCGCGCCGACGGGGAGGCCATTGCCCAGCCCCTTCGCCGCGGTTATCATATCGGGGGCAACATCGGCCCGCTGGGAGTTCCACAGCGCACCGGTCCGACCCATCCCGGTCTGGACCTCGTCGAAGATGAGCGCCGCCCCGGCGTCTTCGGTAATCTCCCGCGCGGCTTCGAGGTAGCCGTCCGAAGCCGGGTTGATGCCGCCCTCGCCCTGGACGGGTTCGACGATGAACGCGGCCGTGTCCTCGTCGATAGCCTCCTCAAGCGCCTCGCTGTCGTCGTAGGGGACGAACTCCACGTCGCCGATGAGCGGCTCGTAGGGCTTCTTGTACTTGTTCTTCCACGTTGTCGCGAGCGCACCCATCGTCCGGCCGTGGAAGCCCTGCATCGTCGCGACGATTTTGGAGTTGCCCGTCGCCGAGCGGGCGAACTTCAGCGCGGCCTCGTTGGCCTCGGTCCCGGAGTTACAGAGCCAGGTCTTGTCAATCGGGTCCGGGGCAGTGTCGGCGAGCAGTTCGTACAGGGCCGTCCGCTCGGCGTTGGGGTACGACGCCTGGACGTACGTGATCTTCTCTAGCTGCTCGCTGACGGCGCTCTGGACTGCCGGGTGGCCGTGACCCAACGGGACACAGGCGTAGGATGCGCCCATGTCCAGGTACTCTGTGCCGCTGTCGTCGTAGACGTAGGCACCGTCGCCACGTTCGATCTGGATGGGTTTCTCGTTGAAGACGAATCCGCTCATTGTTCCTCCGTCGCTGTCTGGTCTGTGTCCTGTTCGAGTGCGCTCGCGTACACGTGGGTCCCGCCGCCGTCGAGCGCCGACAGAATCGGCGACTCGGCGTTGGCGTCGGCCACCACGACCTCGGGTGCGCCGCCGTCGAGCGCCTCCTCGGCGGCCATGATTTTCCGGCCCATGAAGCCTTCCGCGGCGGCTTCGAGAGCGTCCCAGTCGGCCGCCGTCTCGACCGATTCGATGAGCGTCGACGGGTCATCGGGGTCCGCGTAGACGCCCTCGACATCGGTCAGGAGGACCAACTGCGCGTCGAGTTCGCCGGCAATCGCCGCGGCCGAGCGGTCGGCGTCCGTGTTAACGGGAATGATTTCGCCGTCATCGTCCCCGGCCATCGGCGGTGCGGCGACAGGTGTGTAACCATCGTCGAGCAGCGACTCCAGCAGGTCGCCGTTGACCTGCTTGATCGTGCCCGAGTGGTCGCCACGTCGGATCTTCTTCTTGCCGTCCTCGACGACCCGCACTGCGGACTTCCGCGGTCCGTAGAGCAGTTTGCCGTCGACGCCGTTGAGCCCGACCGCGTCGACGCCCTCGCTCTGGAGACCGGCGACGAGCTGGGTGTTGAGGTGGCCGAAGGCCATCTCGAACACCTCCATCGTGGTCTCGTCCGTGAACCGGCCGACGACGCCCGACGGCGTCTCGACGTACTCCGGTTCGACGCCGAGCCGTTCGAGCGTCTCGTCGACTTTGGTGGAGCCGCCGTGAACCACGACGACCTGTTCACCATCGGCCACGAGCGATGCCACGTCCGCAAGCGCCCCCGCGGGGTCGACCGCGCGAGCGCCACCGACTTTGATAACGACTGTCATAAGAACTCAGGTCAGGGGTTACGGTGCACCGACGGGGTGGAGCCCCTGGAACTCCAGGCCCGCCGTCTCTTCGATGCCGAGGGCGACGTTGGCGGCGTGGACCGCCTGGCCCGCCGACCCCTTCATCATGTTGTCGATGGCCGAGAACACGACCAGTCGCTTGTTGCCGGGGTCGAGTTCGAAGCCGACCTCGGCGCGGTTCGTGCCCGCGACCGACTTCGGTTCGGGGTAGCGGTAGACGCCACCGCCGCCGGCGACGAGTTCGACGAAGGGTTCGTCCTCGTACTGCCCGCGGTAGGCTCCCCAGAGGTCACCCTTCGAGACCGGGCCCTCGGGGAAGACGTGACAGGTCGCGCTCGCGCCGCGGATCATGTCCACCGCGTGGACGGTGAAGGACACGTCGATACCGAGGAACTGCTGGATCTCGGCCTCGTGGCGGTGGCCCGTGGGCGCGTACGGGCGGACGACGCCCGAGCGCTCTGGATGCGAGGAGGCCTCGCCGCCGCCGGCCCCGCCCTCGCTGGAGCCGACCTTCACGTCGACGACGACCTGCTCGTCGCCCGAAAGGATGTCGGCCTCGAACAGCGGGAGCAGGCCCAGAATCGTCGCCGTGGCGTTACAGCCGCCGGAGGCGATGAGGTCAGCCCCTTCGAGGTTGTCGCGGTTGAGTTCCGGCAGCGCGTACTCGCTCTGTTCGAGCAGTTCCGGGCGCGTGTGGCCGTCGTACCAATCGTCGTACTGGGCCTCCGAATCGAGGCGGAAGTCCGCCGAGAGGTCGACGACGGTCCCGGCGGCCTCCTGGAAGGCGTCGATCTGTTCCATCGAGACGCCGTGGGGCGTCGCGGCGAACAGCACGTCGACCGACTCCAGGTCCGCCGGCGAGGAGAAGCGCAGGTCCGAATGCCGGAGGTTGGGATGGGAGTGCCCGATGGTCTTGTTCTCCTTCGAGCGGCTGGTGGCCTGTTCGAGTTCGAACTCGGGGTGGCCGTCGAGGATGCGAAGCAGTTCACCGCCGGTGAAACCGGAACCGCCGACGACGCTTGCCGTGTACGTCATGCTGTCACCTCGGCGTCGGCCTCCGTCGCCGCCTTCTGTTCGAGCCAGTCGACGACCTTCGCGGGCACGTCGACGTCGGTGACCTCGTTCAGCGCTTTGAACTCGACGGTGTGGTTGACCTCGTGGACGGTGTAATCATCGAACTCACCGGTGTCCTCGTCGATGCCGACTTCCATCAGGTCGATACCCAGCAGCCCGCCGCCGACCGCGTCGGAGGCCTTCTCAACCAGTTCCAGCGCGCGGTCGTCCAGTTCGAACTCGGCGGTTTCGGCACCCTTCGCGGCGTTGGTGAGCCAGTGGTCCGAGGAGCGGACCATCGCCGCGATGGGCTCGCCGTCGACGGCCAGCACGCGCATGTCGCGGCCGGGCTTGTCGACGAACTCCTGGACGTAGAAGATCTTGTGCTCGTAGTGGCCGAGCGTCTCCTTATGTTCGAGGATGGCCTCGGCGGCCGAGCGGGAGTCGATCTTCGCCATCAGGCGGCCCCAGGAGCCGACGACCGGCTTGAGGACGCAGGGGTAGCCGAACTTCTCGATTGATTCGAGCGCCGCGTCCTTCGTGAACGCCACGTCGGTGTTCGGCGTCGGCACGCCCGCCGCCTCAAGTGCGAGGCTATTGTTGACCTTGTCCGCGCAAGTGTTTGCGACCTCGGGGCCGTTGACCACGGGGACGCCGTAGGCCTCTGCGAACTTCGTCGCGTACACGCTGCGGCTGGTCGCCAGACAGCGGTCGACGACGATGTCGAGGTCCTCGAAGGCTTCGGGGGCCTCGTGGATGTTGAACTGCTGTTTGCGAACGTCTATCTTCTCGATCTCGTGGTCGCGCTCGCGCAGTTCCGACAGCAGGAGCTTCTCGTCCCGGCGGATGCGCGAGTAGAGGAGTCCGACTTTCATACTGGGTCCTCCGTGCGTTCGCGGCTCGCGGCGTCACGCGCCACGGGTACGTACGGCGTCGAGCGCCGCGGGACCGCGAACACCTCACTCACCCCAGTCCTCTTCGAGCTCGGGTGCGCTGTCGAGCTCGACGGGGTCGGCGCCGACGACTTCGAGTTCGGCACCGCAGGTGGTACAGTCAACGATCTCTCCGACTTCGAGGTCGTCGTGCAGGGACACGTCCGCCCCGCACTCGATGCATTCTGCCATTGTAGTTCATCCTGTGATAGGGATCCACTTAAAGCCTTCGAACATATCAGAATAAATTTACTACACAGACTGTACTCTAATGGTGTGAAAAGCCCGAATCCGCTACGTTTCTGAGTCGTGTATCAGAATTATGGTATAATTGTCCCACGAGGGGACGGTGGTCGCTCAGACATATCGGTCCACCTCCGTCCGGCGGCGGTCGGCCGCCTGTGAAACCGCGTGCCGGCAGTCGGCAAGTTCCTCGTCGTCGGCCGCGAGCACGTCCTCGGCTGTCGATACCTGCTCGGCGACAGCGCCGGGGGCCGGGCCACCGCGAGAGTCCCGCATGGCGACACTTTCGGCCGGGTCGAGCGCGGCCTCCAGGGCCTCGCGGTCGACGTAGGCCGCCAGGGGCTCGCCCAGCACGTCCTCGGCGACGGCCGACAGCGCCGCGTAGTCGGGCGCGTCTTCCTCGGGCCCCAGACCGGCGGCGCCCTCCGCCACGACCTCGTGGGCCGTCCGGAACGGGACGCCGGCCATCGCCAGCAGGTCGGCCACGCCGGTCGCCGTCGAGAACCCGTCAGTGGCCGCCGCTTCCAGCGTCTCGGCGGGCCAGTCTGCGGTCGCGACCGCGCCGGCCGCGACCGCGACGCTCTCGGTGACGCTGTCGATGGCGTCCCAGGCGTGGCGACCGGCGCGCTGCAGGTCGCGGTTGTACGCCCGGGGCTGGCCCTTCAGGTTGGTCAGCAGGCCGTTCAGCCCCCCGACAGCATCGCCCGTGCGCCCGCGAACAAGCTCCAGCGTATCCGGGTTCTTCTTCTGGGGCATGATCGACGAGGTCGAGGCGTAGTCGTCGTCGAGATCGACGTGACCCTTGCTCGCCATCACGACCACGTCCTCGGCCAGCCCCGACAGGGTCGTCGCCAGCGTGGCGACGGCGCTGGTCGTCTCGACGAGGAAGTCACGCGTCGCCGAGGCGTCCATCGAGTTCTCGACGACGCCCGCGAACCCGAGCAGTTCAGCTGTGCGCTCGCGGTCCACGTCAAAGGGCGTGCCCGCGAACGCGGCGGACCCGAGGGGGTTCTGATTGACGCGTTCGTAGGCGTCCAGCAGGCGCGCGGTGTCGCGCTGGAGTGCCTGCTCGTAGGACAGCACCCAGTGGGCGACCGTCGTCGGCTGTGCGGGCTGGAGATGCGTGTAGCCGGGCATCACCGTCCCGTCCTCGGCACGAGCGACCTCGATGAGTTGCTCGCGGGCTCCGACGACGGTCTCGACGAGGTTCAGAATATCCTCGCGCAGGCGATAGCGGATGCAGGCCGCCACCTCGTCGTTGCGCGAGCGGGCGGTGTGCATCTTCCCGCCGGCGGGGCCGACACGCTCGATGACGGCGCTCTCGATGGCCTCGTGGACGTCTTCCCCGTCGGGGAGCGCACCGTGGCCCGCGTCCTCGACGGCCGCCAGCGCGGCCAGCACCTCGCCGGCCGTCTCGCGGTCGATGATCTCCCGTTCGGCCAGCATGACGACGTGGGCGCGGTCGACGGCCAGGTCGGCCGCAAAGATGCGCTCGTCGTCGGACAGCGAGGAGAGGAACGACCGGGCCGGCCCGCCCGCGAAGCGGTCGCGGCGGACGACCGTCTCGTCGTGGTCGCCATCGTCCACCGTCTCGTGATCCCCGCCGTCGCTCATTGCGTTACTCCTCCGTGTCCTCGCTGTCGCCGCTGCCGTCCGTCACGGCGGCGCCCTTCTTCGCGTCGGCCAGGATCTTGTTCGCGAGGCGGGACTGGAAGCCGTGGTACTTCGCGACGCCGGTGGCGTCCTGCTGGGTGATCCCGCCGGAGACGTCCTCCTCGTTGAACGAGGCCGCGGACTCGCTGTAGACGGCGTAGTCGGACTCACGCGAGACCGCACGGCAGTGACCGCCTTCGAGTTTCACCGTCACAGTACCGGTGACCCGCTCGTTCGTATCGTCGATGAACGCTTCGAGCGCGCCCGTCAGCGGCGCGTCGACGAGACCCTGGTAGGCCTTCTGGGACCACTCCTGGTCGACCTGGGCCTTGAACTGGCGCTCCTCCTGCGTGAGGACGAGGCCCTCCAGCGCCTCGTGAGCGGTCAACAGGACGGTGGCCGCGGGGTGTTCGTAGTTCTCGCGGACTTTCAGCCCGAGCATACGGTCTTCCATCATGTCCGTGCGGCCGATGCCGTGGGCACCCGCCTGCTCGTTGAGTTGCTCGATGAGTTCGACGCCACCGAGTTCGTCGCCGTCGACGGCGACCGGGATGCCCGCTTCGAACTCGACTTCGACGAGTTCGGCTTCTTTCCCCGAGGGGTTGTCAGTCCACTTGTAGATGTCGTCGGACGGGATGGTGCTGGGGTCTTCGAGTTCGGAGCCCTCGATGGAGCGACTCCAGAGGTTCGTGTCGATGGAGTAACGGCCGCCGTCGCCGCCCTCGACGGGCAGGCCCTTCTCCGCTGCGTACTCGTTCTCCCACTCGCGGGTGAGGCCGAGTTCGCGCACCGGCGCGATGACGTCGAGGTCGGAGTCGCGCCAGACCGCCTCGAAGCGCAGTTGGTCGTTGCCCTTGCCGGTACAGCCGTGCGCGACGGCCGAACAGCCCTCTTCCTCGGCGACCGAGAGAATTGCCTTGGCGATGACCGGGCGCGCGAGGGCGGTCCCGAGCGGGTAGCCCTGGTAGTCGGCGTTGGCCTTGACGGCCTCCATACAGAGATCCGCGAACTCCGCTTTGGCGTCGACGACGTGCTGTTCGACGCCCAGCGCCTCGGCGGTCTCCTCGGCCTCCTCGAACTCGTAGTCGGGCTGGCCAACGTCGACGGTGACGCCGATGACCTCGTCATAGCCGTACTCCTCTTTCAGCAGCGATACGCAGACTGTCGTGTCGAGCCCGCCCGAGAACGCGAGCGCGACGGTTCCGTTTCCTTCTGGCATGGGTGTGTTCTGGATTGGTTCCGTGGTGTGCCTGTCGGTTTCCGGTCAGACAACGGACCGAGAATCCCGTCGAACCGACGACGACGGCGTCTAGCGACGAAGCGAACCTGTCAAATGAAGAGTGAGTAGTAGTGGGCCTAGAAACGGCCCGGTCGTCGTCGCCGTGGGGAGAAACGGAGGGACCCCTCGCTATCCGCAGCGAGCATCGTAGTCGAAGGGGTCCGCGTCATGTACTTGCTGCTGTGTGATTCGAGTACTAATAGTTTCCGTGTTAGCAGTGGCGTGGGTATGGGCCACAGACACATGGTTCGGCGGTACCAGTACCGCCCATTACGGCCAGTAGCGACACACGGGAGGGCGTGTGACGGCCATCAAGGAATCGCTATCTCACGCTAGCGGCCAGCGTCGGTGCTGTCGGACCCGTCGCCGTTTGTCGGCGGTTCGGTTTCCCCTGCGTCAGTCGCCGTCTCGTTGGTCGGTGTGGCGTCGGTATCGGTGGTCCGTTCAGTAGCCGGGGTTCGCTCCCGCTCGGTCCCGGGGCGGTCGTCCGTTTCGGTTCGGTCCGCCGCATCGCCGCCGCGGTCGCCGGCGACGTCAGGCCGGGCCTGCTGACCGACGTTCGGGCCGGCGATACCCTGTGCGATAGCGGCGACTTCCGGCCCGCTCAGTTCGCTCGCACGCTGTGAGAGGGTCTGGATCGCCGCTGCGTTGATCCCCTTCTTCTCTAGGGCTTCGGCCGGGAGCCGGCTGGCTGTCTCGTTCGTCTCGTTCGCCAGCCGCTGGACGTTGCGCGTCTCGGCGTGGAGCTGTGCCACCTTCGCGCGGTACTCGCCCTCGCTCATCGACCCGTTCTCGCGGGCCTCGTCGAGCGCCTGTTTGCGCTGCTGGAGGGCTGTGAGCCGCGCTTCGGAGTCGTTCAGCTGGTCGGCGACGACGGTGGCTTTGGCGTCGTCGGTGTTCGCCTGTGTGATACGAACCCCGAACGTCCGGGACTGGACCTCGCCGTCTATTTCAGCCCCTTGGACGCTGACGACGCCCGCCAGCTGTGCGCCGGGGGGCGTCGCGTTCGCGTCGGCCTGGTCCGTCACCGTTTCACTTTCCTGTGCCATCGTTGCGGCTGGCACCGCAGCAAGCGTGCTCATTACGAGCACCAGCACCACCAACAGCGGGGTCACTCGTCTCATTACACCAGTTGCTTGGCCCCCGAACACCCTATAAATAGGCGTCAGTGATCCCGGATTAGCGTCGGTTAAGCCGGATTAAAACCGCAGTACGTCGGTGGAGATAGCAAACAGATCCCGATAAACCGTCGACAGCTTTATTACTGAGTGTCGTCGCCGCTGTCGGCCCCGTCGCCTTCGTCGCTGTTCCCACCGGTCACGTCAGTATCGGGGAGCGTCACAACGTTCTCCCGGCCGATGCGGAACGTCTCGACCTTGTCCTCCTCGCGGAGACCGCCGATGACCTGGCTCGTCTTGGCGTCGGTCCAGTCGAGGTCGCCGGCCACCTGCTGCTGTTTGAGTCGCCCGCCGTTCGATTCGAGCAGTTGCAGGACCTGCTCCTCGTTGCTCAGGAGTTCGGCCGGCGGTGCGCCGGCGTCGGCGTCCGTGCCGGCGGCGGGTACCACGTCGGAATCGTCGGATTCGGTCATCGACGCCGGCGGCTCTGCCGGTTCACCGCCGCCGAACACACCGTACCGCTGAAGCGCGTACGCTGCAGCGGCGATGGCGATTAGCGCGAGGAGACCGGCGATGAGCGGTCCATTACCACCGTCCCCGCCGGCAGCGTCCGCTGGACTGACGATTACTCGTGGCTCGTCTGTCCCGAACTCCTGTTGGCCGCGCCAGGTGACGGAGGCATTCCCCCGTTCATCGGCCTCCGGTGCGACGGAGGCGGCCTGGTAGTCCGCCGGCCAGCGCACGGTCAGCGAGGTCTCGCTGTCCAGAAACAGCCCCGAGAGCGCGTCACCGATTTCGAGTCGATCACCGGAAACGGCGGCGAAGTTCGTCCACTGGAACCGGTAGGTGACGACGCCGTACGTCTGGCCGAACGTCTCCTCGCGAGTGCTCACGGTGACGTTCTCGATAGCCATCTCGCGGCCGGTCGTGTTTTCCGCTGCCCCGGCGGTACGTTGCATCCGACTCTCGAAGCGGTCCGTATATGCCGACGGGTTGGCCTGAATGTCCGCCTGCAAATCCTCGAACGCTTGCGTGGCGTTGTCGTCGTCCAGCCGGATTCGGTAGGCGACCGTCCAGTCGGCGCTCCCATCCGAGCCCACGTCAGCGGTCATCACGACCACGTCTGGGTCGACTGACTGCTGTTCGAGGCCGCCGAAACCAACCCCGGTCGCTGTCGGTACAAGCAGTGCTATCGCGACGATGACGACTACCAGCGTTCCAGCGGTCCGGCCCATCCTACCGCGGCTATCCCCTCGGCAGGTATATCGTTTATTGCCGATTGTGCGAACTGATAGTCGGCGGCCTTACATTCCAGGCCGTGTCCGTGCCCGAATCCCAACCGCCAGCCCCCACGGCCACAAGGGGTTTGCCCCGCGAGGTAGAGCTATCGAGCATGGACAGAGCCAAACTCGACGTGGATTCCCTGCTGAAGATCGTCCTCGTCCTCATTGTGGTCTGGTTGGTGCTCGAGGTGCTCGATACGGCCCTCGGGCTGTTGACCGGTCTGCTCGGTATACTACAGCCGTTCCTCGGCGTGATTCTGGTCGTTCTCATCGTCCTGTGGCTGCTCGACCGGCTGTAGGACCGCGCTCTTTTTGTTCGCAGCAGGCGACTCACGCGTTGTGTACAGCATCAACGTCCCGCTCCCGTCGGCAGTCACGTCGCTGGCGGCCGACCTCGCGGCCGACCTGCCGCTCGCACAGCGGCGGGGGCGGGGCGAGCACACGCTGGTCGCCAAGCGGTTGGGCGACGGCAACCACACGGCTTACGCGCGGCTGGAAGCGCAAGGGCGCGAGGCGCTTCGCGGCCAGCCGGCGTTCGAAGCGCGAGTTTCGGGCGTCGAGCAGTTCGAGACGGCCGTGACCGGTCCGTCACCGGTGGTGTATCTCGCCGTCGAGAGTCCCGGACTGGTCGCCCTGCACGAACGGCTCTGCGAGCGGTTCGACCCCGTCGACAACATGGAGGGTGACGAGTACGTCCCGCACGTGACCGTCGCCCGCGGCGGGGACCGCGACGCGGCCGCGCGGCTGGTCGAACGGGACATCGAGCCGGTCCGGTGGACCGTCGACGAGCTCTCCTTCTACGACGCCGACCGAAACCAGCCGGTCAGTCGGGTGTCGCTGCCGGCATAGGGCCTGTCTGGCAGCGTTCCCAGCGCAGTAGCGAACAGGCGGCACAAGTCGGTCCTGGCGCGGTGTGCCGCGCAATCGCTGAACGCGCCGGGCGGTGACTACGTCACAGCGGCGGTGGCCCCGGCTTCGGATATAAACGGTTGGGTCGAAAGCAACGCTTTTGGAGCGGCCTGTCATCCACTACAGATATGGATTACCGCGAAGTCGACAGTACGTCCGAGTTCGTCTGCCGACTGGAGCACGGTGCGGACTGGCGCGCCGAGATCGAGGCCTTCGCGGACGAACAGGGCATCGACGCCGGTTTCTTCTACGGACTCGGGGCGGTCCAGGACGCGGAACTCATGTTCTACGATCAGGACCGAACCGAATACGACTCGCTGGCGTTCGACGAACCGCTCGAGGTCGCCGCCTGCATGGGCAACATCTCGCATCTGGACGGGGAGCGATTCGCCCACACCCACGCCGTCCTCTCGCGGCCCGACGGCGAGGCGGTCGCCGGCCACCTAAACGCCGGCACCGTCTGGGCGGGTGAACTGTACGTCCGGGGGTTCGACACGGAACTCCGGCGGGAACACGACGAGCCGACCGATCTGGACCTCTGGAACATCTAAGATGCGGGAGGCCGACGAACAGTACTTCGAAACGCTCGAAACCCAGCTCGAATCCGCTTTCGACGTTGCCGAACGGGCCAAAGAGCGCGGCGGCGACCCGAAGCCGGAGGTCGAGATCCCGACAGCGCGGGACATGGCCGACCGCGTCGAGAACATCCTCGGCATCGACGGCGTCGCCGAGCGGGTCCGCGAGTTAGAGGGCGAGATGTCCCGCGAGGAGGCCGCGCTGGAACTGGTCGATGATTTCGTCGAGGGGACCGTCGGCGACTACGACAGCCGCGAAGGGAAAGTCGAGGGCGCGGTCCGGACCGCCGTCGCCCTGCTGACCGAGGGTGTCGTCGCCGCCCCCATCGAGGGAATTGACCGCGTTGAACTGCTGGAAAACGACGACGGGACTGAGTTCATCAACGTCTACTACGCCGGCCCGATCCGGTCGGCCGGCGGGACGGCACAGGCGCTCTCCGTGCTGGTCGCCGACTACGCCCGCGCGCTGCTTGGCATCGACCAGTACAAGGCCCGCGAGGAGGAGATCGGGCGCTACGCCGAGGAGATCGACCTCTACGACAAGGACACCGGGCTGCAGTACTCGCCCAAGGAAAAGGAGACGAAATTCATCGCCGAGCACATGCCGATCATGCTCGACGGCGAGGCGACCGGCGACGAGGAGGTATCTGGCTACCGGGACCTCGAACGCGTCGACTCGAACTCCCCCCGCGGCGGGATGTGTCTGGTGCTGGCTGAGGGAATCGCACTGAAAGCGCCGAAAATACAGCGCTACACCCGGAACTTAGACGAGATCGACTGGCCGTGGCTGCAGGACCTCATCGACGGGACCATCGGCAAGGACGAGGCCGACCAGGGAGACGGCTCGGAAGACGAGAGCGGCGACGACACGAGCGAGGGTGATGACGACGACGGCGAGGACGGCTCTTCCGAGCAGGCTGGCCCGCCGCGCGTCGAGCCCGCCGACAAATACCTCCGGGACCTCATCGCCGGCCGGCCGGTGTTTTCCCATCCGTCGAAGGCGGGCGGGTTCCGGCTTCGGTACGGGCGGTCCCGGAACCACGGCTTCGCCACGGCGGGCGTCCACCCGGCGACGATGCATCTGGTCGACGACTTCCTCGCGACCGGCACGCAGATCAAGACCGAACGGCCGGGGAAAGCCGCCGGCGTCGTGCCGGTCGACACCATCGAGGGGCCGACCGTGCGGTTGGCCAACGGCGACGTGCGACGCATCGACGACGCCGAGGAGGCGCTGGAAGTCCGCAACGGCGTCGAGAAGATACTCGACCTGGGCGAGTATCTGGTCAACTACGGCGAGTTCGTCGAGAACAACCACCCGCTCGCGCCGGCCTCCTACACCGTCGAGTGGTGGGAGCAGGACCTCGACGCCGGGGGCGCGGACGTACAGGCGATGCGGGACTCGCCACACATCGACCTCGCTGACCCCAGCGCCGAGGAAGCCATCGAGTGGGCGACCGACTACGACGCCCCGTTGCACCCGAAATACACCTACCTCTGGCACGACGTGAGTGTCGACGGGGTGTGTGCGCTCGCCGACGCTGTCGAGGACGGCCGAGTCGCACAGACAGACGGCGCGTACGCCGACCCGGAAGTTGACGGCACAGCGGGCGAGACGTACAGCGACGACGGCGCGCTCGTCTTGCCCCGGACCGACACCGTCCAGCAGACGCTGGAGCACCTGCTCGTCGAGCACACTCAAGACGACGACACGATTACCGTCACCGACTGGGTGCCGCTGGTGCGGACGCTCGGCTTCTCCCGGTCGCTGGAGCGCGACTGGGTGCCGTCGGACCTCTCGGAGCGCGCCCGGACCTACGGCGACAGCGAATCGCTCGACGCAATCGGCGTCGCCGAGGACGCCGAGCGCGAAGACGGTCAGAACGCTATTGTGGCAGTCAACGAAATCGCCCCGTTCCAGGTCCGAGAGCGCGCGCCGACCCGCATCGGCAACCGGATGGGTCGTCCCGAGAAATCCGAGCGCCGGGACCTCTCGCCGGCCGTCCACACGCTCAGCCCCATCGGCGAGGCCGGCGGCGCACAGCGGGACGTGGCCAAGGCGACGAAACACGCCGAGGGGATGAGCGACACGCCCGGCCGCGTCGAGGTCGAAATCGCCCGCCGTCGCTGTCCCGACTGCGGAACCGAGACCCACAACGCGGGCTGTCCCGAGTGCGGCGGGACCACCGAGCCGGTGTACGTCTGTCCCGACTGCGAGGCCGAGGTCGAGCGCGACGAGTCCGGCCGCGCGGAGTGCTCGCGGTGTGAGACGCTCGCTTCGCCGACCCAGTACAAGGTGCTCGACCTGCAGGAAGCGTATCGGGAGGCGCTACAGAACGTCGGCGAGCGCGAGACGGCCTTCGAGCAGCTGAAAGCCGTCAAGGGGCTCACCTCCGAGGAGAAGGTCCCGGAGCCGATGGAGAAGGGCATCCTCCGGGCGAAACACGACGTCTCGGCGTTCAAGGACGGGACGGTCCGCTACGACATGACGGACCTGCCGGTGACGGCGGTCCGAGCCGCGGAACTGGACGTCTCCGCCGAGCGACTCCGTGGGCTGGGCTATACGGAGGACATCCACGGCGACCCGCTCACCCACGACGACCAGCTGGTCGAACTGAAGGTCCAGGATATCGTGCTCTCGGACGGCGCGGCCGAGCACATGCTCCAGACCGCCCGCTTCGTCGACGACCTCCTGGAGCAGTACTACGGCCTGGAGCGGTTCTACGAGTTCGACGACCGCGAGGACCTCGTCGGCGAGCTCGTTTTCGGCATGGCTCCCCACACCAGCGCGGCGACGGTCGGCCGCGTCGTCGGCTTCACCTCCGCCGCCGTCGGCTACGCGCATCCGTACTTCCACGCCGCCAAGCGCCGGAACTGCTTCCACCCGGAGACCCGACTGTGGTACGAGGGCGAGGGCGGCGACTGGGAGTACGGCACCATCGAGGAACTGGTCGAGGAGCGCCTGGATGACCCCGAAGAAGACGACTTCGGGACGCTCGTACAGGAACTCGACGGCGACCTCACCGTGTCGTCGCTTGGTGCCGACGGCCCCTGTCGCAAGCCGGTCGACGCCGTCTCGAAACACCCCGCGCCGGACCACCTCGTCCGCATCGACGTGGGTGACCGGACACTCCGGGTCACGCCCGACCACACGATGCTCCGGGCCGGCCCGGACGGTATCGAAGAGATCCCGGCCAGCGACCTGATCGCCGGCGACGAACTCCCCGCCTACGACGGCGGCGAGACGACGACGATGACGGCACGCGATGCAGAATCGACGGCAGCCGCTGACGGGGCGGTCCCGACTGACACCGTCGCCGCCGTCGAGTACGTCGAGAGCGACGTGGACCACGTCTACTGTCTCACGGTCGCCGACACCCACCGCGTGGCCGTCGAGGGAACCTACGTCGGCCAGTGTGACGGCGACGAAGACTGCGTGATGCTCCTGATGGACGGCCTGCTGAACTTCTCGAAGTCGTACCTCCCGAACCAGCGAGGGGGCCAGATGGACGCCCCGCTGGTGATGTCCTCGCGGATCGACCCCAGCGAGATCGACGACGAGGCCCACAACATGGACATCATGGAGACCTATCCTCGCGAGTTCTACGAGGCTACCCGCGAGATGAAAGACCCGACCGAGGTCGAGGACATCATGAAGATCGCCGAGGAGACACTGGGGACCGACCGCGAGTACACCGAGTTCCGCCACACTCACGACACGACGAACATCGCCGCCGGGCCGGACCTCTCGGCGTACAAGACGCTCGGTTCGATGGAGGACAAGATGGACGCCCAACTGGAGATTTCCCGCAAACTCCGGGCCGTCGTCGAGAGCGACGTGGCCGAGCGCATCATCGAGTACCACTTCCTGCCGGACCTCATCGGGAACCTCCGGGCCTTCTCCAGACAGGAGATGCGGTGTCTGGACTGTGGCGAATCGTTCCGGCGCGCGCCCCTGACCGGCGACTGCCGGGAATGTGGCGGCCGGGTCAACCTCACTGTCCACGAGGGGTCGGTCAACAAGTACATCGACACGGCAATTCGGGTCGCCGACGAGTTCGGGGCCCGCGACTACACGAAACAGCGGCTCAAGATCTTAGAGCGGAAAATCGAGTCGGTGTTCGAGAACGACCACAACAAGCAGTCAGGCATCGCGGACTTCATGTAAGGCGGGTCGGCGGGCGCAGGAGTACGTGTTCGGGACTCCATTTAAAACTGGTTCGTGTTCTCAGCTGCTCATAATCCCAGCGAGATATATGATGAATACTGATAGAGAGGGGCCAAGGAATGGACCGAGACGTGCTGGTCATCGACGATGCAGTCGATCACCGGGTGTACGAGACAGGCCTCGACCCGTCATACAGCTACACGCTGGCCGAGACAACGGACGAGATCAGGCCCTCGTTTGCTCGGTCGGATATCGTCGTCTACGACCACGGACAGCCGGGGATGGCGTTTCGAGAACTGAAAGAGACGGTACAGACCACCGGTGTGTCGGCCTACGTGATTGTCGTGACTGGGGCAGAGCCGACGCCGGAACTCCTGTCGCTCGCGTGTGACGAGTATCTCCGCAAACCGATCGACGCGGCGACGCTCGGGCAGGCAGTCGACCGAGCGATGGCGCTCGGGAACGGCGATTCCCGGGAAGCGGTGTCGCTAACCCGAAAAGTGGAGGTGCTTGACGCGGCCCGGTCTGGCAGCGAACAGAGCCCGGCGGTCAATGACGCGCGTCGGCGACTCCGCGAACTCGCGAGGCCGGACGTCCTGTGTGAGATCGAACGGATCGACGCCGATATCCTCTCCGTCCACCTCGACCTGATACGAGGACTCACTGACGAGCGACAGGCACCGCGGGCCGACGGCGGCAGCCGCGTAGCGAACGCTGATATCAGCCCGTGGAAGTTCCGGGAGGCCGTCGAGAGCGCGGGCCATGCCGTCGTGTTCACCGACCGTGACGGCGTCATCGAGTACGTCAATCCGGCGTTCGAGGAGTTGACCGGGTACGCCGCGTCCGAGGTCATCGGCCACACGCCGCGGGTCCTCAAGTCGGGTGAACACGACGACGCCTTCTACGAGAACCTGTGGAATACCATCGACGCCGGCGACGTGTGGCGGGGCGAACTGGTCAACGAGCGCCCCGACGGTGAGCGGTACGTCATCGAACAGACGATCGCGCCGCTTCCACGCGGCGGCACGCCGCGTGGCTACGTCGCTATCAACACGGACATCACCGAAAAGCGGCGGCGTGAGGAGAAAATAAAGGCGCTGCACGAGGCCACACGGGACCTGCTCAGTGCTGACAGCCCGTCAGCGGTTGCCGCCGAAGTCGGCGCGGCCATCGAATCCATCCTGGAGTTCCGCATCAATGTGATCCGGGTCCTTCGGGACGGGGAACTCCAGCCGGTTCACGTCAACGACAAGGCCGAGGAGTTGCTGTCGGAGCGGCCGACGTACGCTGTCGGCGAGGGGTTCCCCGGCGAGGCCTTCGAAGAGCAGCAAGCGAGGGTCTACACGGATATCCGTGATCACGACGGGGGCAGTGAGCTCGAACCAGTCGTCTCGTGGCTGTACGTCCCGATCAGTGATTACGGCATCATCAGCGTGGGACAGACGGAGCCGGACGCGTTCGACGAGACCGACCTGAACCTCGTCCAGATCATCGCCAGCAACGCCGAAATCGCCCTGCAGCGGCTCCGCAAAGAGCGGGAGCTACAGCGGGAGAACGAGCGGCTCGAACAGTTCGCCAGCACCGTCTCACACGACCTGCGGAACCCGCTGCAGGTCGCCAAGGGGACGCTGAGCCAGCTTGAGGAGTGTCCCGCCGGCCTCGACCGGATACGCCAGTCCCACGAGCGGATGGAGGAAGTCATCGAGGGCGTGTTGACCCTGACCAGACAGGGGGACCGCGTCGAAGACCCGACGCCGGTCGACCTCAGTGCGGTCGCGCGTGCCTGCTGGGCTCACGTCAGTTCCTGTGAGACCGAGCTGGTCGTCGAGGAAGACAGCCTCGTCGTCTCGGGGGACGACACCCGTCTCAAGCACCTCTTCGAGAACCTGTTCCGGAACGCCGTCACGCACGGCGAGGCATCCACCGTCTGGGTCGGGGCGCTCGACAACGGGTTCTACGTCGCCGATGACGGGGTCGGTATCCCCCCGGCGGACCGGGACGGGGTCTTCGACAACGGCTACACGACGAGCGACGACGGGACGGGGCTCGGCCTGACAATCGTCGAGGAGATCGCACACGCGCACGACTTGGCCGTGTCTGTCACCGAGAGCGAAACGGGCGGTGCCCGTTTCGAGTTCGTCGCTGCCAACCAGTACAGGGATGAGTGAAACAGACGGCACGCGCTTCGAGGCGCTGTTTGAACACACCGGCGACGCTGTCGCCGAGGTGGAGTTCGTCGACGGCACGCCCATCATCCGAGCGGTGAATCCGGCGTTCGCCGAGCTGTTCGGTGTCGACGGCGAACGGGTACGCGGGGAGCCACTGAGCGAGTACGTCCCGGCAATCGAACGCCGGGACGACTCGGGATGGTCCGACCACGGGTCGGACAGTGCCCAACTGCGGCAGGGGCCCGTCACGGGACAGACAGTCACGGGTGCCCGGCAGTTGACCTGTCGGGTCGTCCAGACGACAGCGGGCCGGGCACTGGCGATATACACCGATCTGACCGACAGACAGCGGCGAGAGCAGCACCACCAGGTGCTCCACCGCGTCCTGCGGCACAACCTCAGAAACAAGCTCGTGCCCTTGCTCGACGGCACGGAGACGCTGTCGGCGGAGCTCTCAGGCGACCTCGGCGAGCAGGCGTCCCTGATGGCGATGGCGGCGGACGAACTGGCCGAACTGAGCGAGATGGCCGGCAAGATGGAGTACGTGATGGACTCCGCGGCGACGACGGAGTCACGGACT
The DNA here is from genome assembly GCF_055271655.1 of Haloarcula sp. HT12. Classification (NCBI taxonomy): domain Archaea; kingdom Methanobacteriati; phylum Methanobacteriota; class Halobacteria; order Halobacteriales; family Haloarculaceae; genus Haloarcula; species Haloarcula sp. HT12. Next base: position 232,771 of record NZ_JBUXKW010000002.1, on the reverse strand, counting down.
GACCTGGTCGAGAGCGTCCGGTCGGTCCTCGGAGAGCACGACACCGCGACAGTTGACCTTGCCGTCGAGGCGTCCGAAGCGATGGTCGTCGCTGCCGACGACCGACTGAATATCGCGCTGGCACAGCTCGTCGAGAACGGGGTCAAACACACGGACGGGGAGCTGTCGGTTACGGTGCGGCGCGAACGGGCGGACGCGGTGGTCGAGATCAGCGACGACGGCCCGGGACTGCCGGAGAACGAGCGGGCGGTGCTGTTCGGTGACGAACCGATAACGCAACTCAGACACAGCACCGGGCTGGGGCTGTGGCTGACCAAGTGGATCCTTGACTGTCACGGCGGGGGACTCTCCTACGACCGGCGCGACGGGCGAACAACGCTCACGCTTCGGGTCCCACTCGCAACGGAGTTCGCTGTCGGTAGGGAGCGGGAGGGCCGGATCTCTCAGGGCGACTGACGGGCGCGTGACAGCCGTCCGACGGGTGTTTTTGCACGTGGCGATCCTGTCACGGGTATGGCCTCGTCCCGCGATTCAGCGCCGCCGTTCGACTCCGGGGACCGGTCGGGTTCCCCGTTACCACCGCCCCGACGGACGCCCAGCACGCTCTATCAGATACAGATCGCGTTACTCCGTTCGCAGGTGGCGACACTGGAAACCGCGCTCGAACGGGAACGCGAGCACCGGCAGGCCGTCGTCGACCGGTACGAGCGCCTTCTCGACGGCGAGTAACCGCGACTGGCTTTCAGAAAAAACTCCGCTCTGCGTTACTCGTCGCCGAGTTCGACGTACGTCGTCTCGATGATGCGGCTGTCACCGTTTAGCCGCTCGATGATGTCCTTCGGGGGCTGCTCGTCGAGGTTGTAAACGGACAGGGCCTCCCCGCCAATGGTTTCGCGGCCGTTGAACATCCCCGCGATGTTGATGTCGGCATCACCCAGCACGGTCCCGATGAAACCGATAGTGCCCGGCTCGTCGCGGTTGCGGACGACCAGCATGTGGCCGTGGGGGACGGCTTCGATGCGGTGGTCGTCGATGCGGACGATGCGCGGCTCCTCGCCGCCGAACTGGGTCCCACAGACCGACACCGATTCCGCACCGTCGGAGACGGTGACGGTGATGAGGCTCTGGTAGTCCTCGGAGGTCCGGGTCTTGGATTCGGTCACGTCGATGCCCCGGTCTTGAGCAATCTGCGGGGCGTTGACGGCGTTCACCTGGAGATCAGAGGGCGCGAACACGCCCTTCAGTGCGCTGGCGGTGACGTACTCCACGTCCTCCTCGGCGATGTCGCCCGCGTAGGTGACCTCGACTTCGGACATGTGACCGCCGAACAACTGGACGGCGATGCGGCCGGCGGTGTCGGCGAGGTCCAGATACGGGCCGACCTGCTTGAACGTCGCCTCGTCCAGCGACGGCGCGTTCAGAGCGTTGGCGACCGGCTGGCCGTTGGCCGCGGCGATAATCTGGTCGGCCGTGGAGGTAGCGACGTTCTCCTGGGCGGCCTCGGTCGATGCGCCCAGGTGGGGCGTGACGATGATGTCCTCGACATCGAGCAGCGGGCTGTCCTCGGGCAGGGGTTCCTCGCCGAAGACGTCGAGCGCTGCGCCCTTCAGGACGCCGTCCTCGACGGCCTCAGCAAGCGCCGGCTCGTCGATGATACCGCCGCGGGCGCAGTTGACGACGTAGCCGCCTTCGAGTTCGGCGAGCTCTTCCTCGCCGATCATGTTCTCGGTCTCGGGCGTCAGCGGCGTGTGGATCGTGATGAAGTCGGACTTGGCGAGACAGTCGTCGAGATCGTCGACGAGTTCCGCGCCGAACTGGTCGGCGCGCTCCTGGCTGATGTACGGGTCGAACGTGACGATGTCCATGCCGAGGCTGCCCAGCCGCTTGGCGACCTGCTGGCCGACGCGGCCGAAGCCGACGACACCCAGCGTCTTGTTGTTGACTTCCGTGCCGAGGAACTCGCCTTTGGCCCACTCGCCGCTTTTCAGGCGGTCGTGGGCCTGCGGGATGGAGCGAGCGGTGGCAAACGCCATCGCGACGGAGTGTTCCGCGGCGGCGCGGACGTTGCCCTCGGGGGCGTTGGCGACGATGACACCGTGGTCGGTCGCGGCGTCGATGTCGATGTTGTCCACGCCGATGCCGGCCCGGCCGACGATGATGAGGTCGGACGCGGCCGCGAACACTTCTTCAGTGACCTCGGTGCCCGAGCGGACGATGAGCGCGTTCGCGTCGGCCACCGCATCGAGGAGTGCGTCGCCCTCGACCTCGTAGGCTGTTTCGACGTCGTGACCCGCCTCACGGAGCCGCGTGAGACCGGCGTCAGCGATAGGATCCGTAACGAGTACCTTCATACCGAATCGAACTTACTGGGGCGGCATAACGCTTGTTTTCTCCGTCCGGGCGGAACGGCGTCAGTACTGGTGACCGGCCGAGAGACCGCAAAACCTCTGTGCGCCGTCGTGTCTACTCCGTGGATTCTTCGACGACAGCCGCCTTCGGCGAGTTCGCCATCACGCTTCGCAGTCCCTTCGAGGCGTTGTGTTTGCGGGTGTACCCCTCGCCGCTGGTCGCGATGACGTTGCCGTTTCGGTGGCGAAGCCGCCAGCGCCACTCCTCGCGCCTGTCTCGGAACACCTCGAACTGAGCGAGCGACTGTGACGCGTCGGCCGCGGCTGCCGGGATGGTGCTGGCCTCCGGAAGCCTGTCGTCAGAGTCGTGCGAGCGGTCGATTTCCGCCTCTACCTCCCCGTCCGGCCGCTCCTCAGCCGTATCTGTCAGGGCTGTCTCGGTGTCTGGCGACTCCTCGTCCGACCCAGCCTCGGCGGCGTCCACCGCACCAGCGCCCCACTCCAGTTCGAGTTCCAGGCTCACCTCGTTGTCGTCCGATTCGAGTTCGATTTCGAGCGAGAGCGATTCCGGCGTCTCGACGGTGACAGAGTCCGCGTCGTCACCGAGGCGGATAGCGCCCGCGAGCACGCCGTCTGCCACACCGTGTATTGCTGCCGCGATGTCCGCACGATTGCCTGTTAGTTCTGTTTCGTACTCGTCCTGTGACACTCATAGGCACATGCGACACAGCGGCTTAAACTAACTCGCTGCGAGTCCGCGTCTGGCCCGAGCTAGCGACAAAGGGGTTCACGGCATAGCGGCCGCTATTCGGGGGATAAATCGGCCAGCAAAAATCTGAGACTCGGTCGGCCGCCCTACCGCCAGGCCGGGAGCGAGGCAGCGTCCGCGAGCGGGGTTGTGAGATAGGCGTCGTCTCGGGTCACGTCAGCGACGATGAACTGGTCCGTTGGACCCTCTTCGACGGACGCCATGATTTCTCCGTCCGCGGCCATCTCAATCGGAGCGACAGTATCCGACTCCATGCATGATAATATGTAACAACCCTATAAAAATTTAGCGAAACCCGTAGAAGGGAGGGCTCCGAGTCCCGGCCAACGGTCTGACAATAGTTCGAGTCCTGTCAGGATAGCCACAGACTGGTCCGTGGGCTAGCATGGTTAAAGCCTTATATCTCAACCATCAGACTTCGAATCGGTAATTTCGCTCAGGTCCGAATATCGTGGATTAATATGGCAGCAGACGTATTTGTTTTCGAAACGTCACCGTCCATCGGCTTCCCGGAGAGCGCCAGCACGGTCTCCGGCAACGACCGATGCCCGCCCGGCCTGTGGCCCGGGTGCGGAAAACCGACGGATGTTAAGGACTTAGTAGATGCGGGGAGGAAGTTCTGGCAGTATGAACGTCGCAGACGCTATGACGCCACGCTCGGAGGTCGTCACGGTCACCATACCCGGGACCCGTGACGACGCACTGGAGTACCTCCAGGAGCAGGCCTTCTCGTCGGTTCCGGTCATCAAGGAGACCGACGAGGGCGAGGAGTTCAGAGGGATTATTTCACGCGATGCGCTCATCGAGAGTCCGGACGAAGACCAGCTCGCCATTCTCGTCGAGGAAGTGCCGACGATCAGCGGGGACACGTCTATCGAGGCTGCCGCACGGGTGATGGTCGAGGACGGCGAACGACGCCTGCCCATCGTCGACGGCCAGCTCAACGGTATCATCACAGTGACCGACGTGATCCGGTCCATCGCCAACGGCGACGTCGACGGCGACGCGGTCGTCGGCGAACTCGCCAACCGCGACATCAACTGCGTGTACGAGGACACGCCGCTGACCGTCGCCGAACGAGAGCTCTCCCACGCGAACGTCCCCTACGGCGTTGTGCTCGGCGACGACGGCGACATGTCGGGGATGCTCACCGAGGTCGACATCATCGCGGTCGCCCGCGTCGTCGAGGGCGAGGACGACACCGGCGACTCCATCGCGAACCAGGACGACGACTGGGCCTGGGAAGGTATCAAGGCGGTCGGCGGTCGGTACATGCCCACCCGCAACGTCGAACTCCCGGTCGAGCCCGTCCGGGAGTTCATGACCGACGACGTCGTGACGGTGAACAAGCGCCGCACCGCACAGGAGGCGGCCCAGCTGATGATCGAGCACGACATCGAACAGATCCCGCTGCTGTCGGGTGACGAACTCACCGGCATCGTCCGGGACATCGACCTGCTGCGAGGCCTATGAGCGAGGGTGAGCGCCTCACCGAACTGGCCAAGCGCCGCGGCTTCTACTTCCCGTCCTCGAGCGCCTACGGCGGCGCGGCGGGCTTCTGGACCTACGGGCCACAGGGCGCTGCGCTGAAATCGAACATCGAGGACGCCTGGCGGGACCGCTACGTCGTCAAGGAAGGTCATCAGGAGATCTCCGCCCCCGACGTGATGCCCGAACCCGTCTTCGAGGCCTCGGGCCACCTCGATGGCTTCGATGACATGATCGTCGAGTGCGGCGAGTGCGGCGCGACCCACCGCGCGGACCACCTCGTCGAGGACAACACGGACATCGAGGAGGCCGAATCGCTCCCCAACGAGGAGGTGATGGACCTCATCGCCGACCACGGCATCGAGTGTCCCTCCTGTCACACCTCGCTGGCCGACCAGCCGGTCGACAACTTCAACCTGATGTTCGAGACGAACATCGGGCCGGGGTCGTCGTCGCCGGGGTATCTCCGCCCGGAGACCGCACAGGGCATCTTCGTGGAGTTCCCGCAACTCTCGGAGTACGCCCGCAATCAGCTTCCCTTCGGCGTCGCCCAGATCGGGAAGGCCTACCGGAACGAAATTTCCCCGCGGAAGTCGCTGGTCCGCGTCCGGGAGTTCACCCAGGCCGAACTCGAACACTTCATCGACCCCGAGGAGGACGAACCGCCGCTGGCCGAGGTGGCGGACGTGACGCTGCCGCTGTACTCCGCCGCCGAGCAACAGGCCGAGGACGGCGGCATGCAGGAACTCACCGTTCGCGAGGCCGTCGACCAGGGCGTCGTCGCAAGCGAGTGGGTCGCCTACTATCTGGGCGTCTCCAAGGAGTGGTACGAGCGCATCGGCGTGGATATGGATCGCTTCCGGTATCGCCAGCATCTCGCCGGCGAGCGCGCCCACTACGCCTCGGACTGCTGGGACGCCGAGAGCGAGGTCGACGGCGACTGGATCGAGATCACCGGCTTCGCCTACCGGGGCGACTACGACCTCTCGAAACACGCCGAACACTCCGGCGAGGACTACACCGTCTTCAAGCAGTACGACGAGCCAATCACCGTCGAACGGGCGACTGTCGACCCCGACATGAGCTATCTCGGGCCGGAGTTCGGCGGCGACGCCGGCGCGGTCGCCGACGCGCTCGAAGCGCTGGCCAAGCGGAATCCGGACGCCTTCGACGGCGACGAGGTCACCGTCGAGGTCGACGGCGAGTCCCACACCATCCCCGTCGAACAGACGAACTTCAGCGTCGACGAGGTCACCGAGAACGGGGAACACATCCGGCCACACGTCGTCGAACCCTCCTTCGGCGTGGGCCGGATCATCTACACGGTCCTCGCACACGCGTACGAGACCGACGAGGTCGACGGCGAGGAACGGACGTACCTCGACCTCCCGCCGGAGCAGGCCCCGACGACGGTCGGCGTCTTCCCGCTGATGGATAAGGACGGGATGGCCGACCTCGCGACCGACATCGCCGAGGACCTCCGGGCCGCCGGCCTCTCGGTCACCTACGACGACTCCGGGGCCATCGGGCGGCGCTATCGCCGACAGGACGAAGTGGGGACGCCCTACTGTGTCACCGTCGACTACGAGAGCCTTGAAGACGATAAAGTAACAGTCCGGGAGCGGGACACGACCGAGCAGAAACGCCTCTCCATCGACGGCCTTGCCAACCGGCTCGAACAGCTCGCGAACGGCGACCGCACCTTCGACGACCTGTAGATGGCCGACGAGGTCTCCCGCCGGCTGGTCCACGTCACCGGGTCGGCGGTGCCGCTCGCACACCTGCTCCGGCCGGACCTGATTACGTGGCGCGTCGTACAGGGGTTCCTGGCCGTGGCGCTGGTCGTCGTGTGCATTCTCGAAGCAGTGCGGCTGACGACCGGGCTGGACTGGGTGGTGTACGACCGGCTCACCCGCGAGTACGAGCAGGACAACCCCGCCGGCTACGCGCTGTATATCGTCGGGATCGCCATCGTCGCCTTCGCCGTGGGACTCCCGGGCCTGACCACCGACATCGCCGTCCCCGCAATGTTGATGCTCGCCATCGGCGACCCCATCAGCGGCCTGCTTGGCTCGACCGACGCCAGTAACGTCAAGCAGGCCTGGGTGCTGCTGGTGATGTTCGGCGTCTGCACGCTGCTTGCGGCTCCGTTCGTCCCCCCCGCGGCAGCCGTGCTCGGCGGGGTCGCGGCGACGTTCGCCGACGGCGTCAAACCACGTATCGCCGGCTACGTCATCGACGACAACTTCTCGATTCCGGTGCTTGGCGCGCTGGCGATGTGGGCCGGCGTCCAGTACCTGCCCGGTTTCGGCCTCTGAGGCCGTCCGTTCACTTTCACCCCGGTATCTGAACCCTTAACCACCGCGGGGCCGAACGCGTGGGTAATGGCGACCACCGACGCCGGTGGCGAGTACGTCGAGCGCCCGCTGGTAACGCCCGAGTTTCTGGAGAACCGCCGCTACCAGACCGAACTGGCGGCGACGGCGAGCGACGGCCACACGCTCGTCTGTCTCCCGACCGGGCTGGGCAAGACGACCGTCTCGCTGCTGGTGACCGCCGACCGACTGAACGCCGTCGGCGGGAAAGCACTCATGCTGGCCCCGACGAAGCCGCTGGTCCAGCAACACGCCGAGTTCTACCGCGAAGCGCTGGAACTGGACGACGATGACGTCGTCGTGTTCACCGGCGAGGTCCGCCCCGACGACCGCGCCGCGCTCTGGGACGACGCCCGCATCGTCATCGCGACGCCGCAGGTCGTCGAGAACGACCTCGTGGGCAACCGCATCTCCCTTGCCGACGTGACCCACTGTACCTTCGACGAGTGCCACCGGGCGACCGGCGACTACGCCTACAACTACATCGCCGACCGCTACCACGCCGACGCCGAGAACCCGCTGGTGACGGGGATGAGCGCCTCCCCCGGCGACGACGAGGAGGCGATACTCGAAGTGTGTGAGAACCTCGGGCTGAACGAGGTCGCGGTGATGACCGAGGACGACGCCGACGTGGCCGAGTTCACCCACGACACCAGCGTCGACTGGAACCGCATCGAGTTACCCGAAGTCGTCGTGGAAATCCGCGACGCCATCAACGAGGTCATCACGGACCGCCTGTCGCAGTTGAAGGAACTCGGCGTGACGAACAAGTCCTCGGCGGATATCTCCGAGCGCGAGATCCAGCAGATTCAGGGCCAGTTGCGTGACCTGATGAACAACGACCAGAGCGAGGGCTACCAGGGGATGAGCCTCCTCGCGGAGATCCGCAAGCTCCGGACCGCCGTCACGTACGTCGAGACCCAGAGCGTCGAGTCCCTGCGGCGGTACTTCGAGCGGCTGAAGGAGGCCGCCCGCTCTTCCGGGGCGTCGAAGGCCGACCAGCGCCTCGTCAGCGAGCCGAAAGTCCGCGAGGCGATACGGAAAGCCAACAGCTACGACGACCTCCATCCGAAGTTCCGCCAGACCCGGATGTTGCTCGCCGAGACGCTGGGCATCGAGAACGGCGAGCGCGTCATCGTCTTCACCGAATCGCGGGACACCGCCGAGACGCTCGTGGACTTCCTCTCGGATCACTTCACGACCCAGAAGTTCGTCGGCCAGAGCGACACCGACGGCAGCGAGGGGATGACACAGAGCCAGCAACAGGAGACGCTTGACCGGTTCCGCAACGGCGAGTTCGAGGTACTGGTCTCTACCTCCGTCGCCGAGGAGGGCCTGGACGTGCCGGAAGTCGACCTGGTGCTGTTCTACGAACCGGTGCCGACCGCCATTCGGGCCATCCAGCGGAAGGGCCGGACCGGCCGGCAGGCCGAGGGCCGGGTCGTCGTCCTGCTGGCCGAGGACACCCGCGACGAGGCGTACTTCTGGAAGGCCCGCAACGACCAGAAGCGGATGAAACGCGAGCTGAACGAGCTGAAAAGCGTCGCCGGCGAACTGGAGGCCCGCCTCGACCAGACCGGGCTCGACGAGTACGAAGGAGGGGGCGGCGACGGCGCATCCGACGCCGAGGGGACCGCTTCGAGTGGAACCAGCGGAGATGAAACCACCACACAACGCGGTGATTCCACTGGAAACGGGAGGGGTAGCACAGCTAACAAGTCAATCGATGAGAACGACGGCGGCGACGGCCAGGCCGGGCTGGACGCCTTCGCAGAGGACCCGTCGGAGGCCGCCGACAGCGACGAGAGAGCAGGAGAGGAGGGAAGTAGCGAGACGCCGGACGATGCGACGGTCGCCACCGCCGGACGCGACGACGAGGACGACCCCGTCGAAATCGTCGCCGACCAGCGCGAACTCGATTCGAACATCGCTCGGGACCTCTCGACGCGGGACGGTATCGAGACCCGACTCGAAACGCTGGCCGTCGGGGACTACGTCCTCTCGGACCGCGTCGTCGTCGAGCGCAAGACCGTCGCTGACTTCATGGACACGCTGACGGGCGGCGACCGGTCGATGTTCGAGCAGGTCGGCGACGCCACCCGCCACTACGCCCGCCCGGTCGTCATCATCGAGGGCGAGGACCTGTTCGGCGCGCGCAACGTCCACCACAAGGCGATTCAGGGCGCGCTCGCGTCGCTGGCGGTCGATTTCGGTGCGAGCGTGCTGCGGACCAGCGACGAGGACGAGACCGCCGACTTGCTGGAAGTCATCGCCGGACGCGAGCAGGAGACGGCCGACCGCGAGGTGAGCGTCCACGGCGAGAAACAGTCCAAGACCCTGTCAGAGCAACAGGAGTACGTCGTCGCCTCCATCGCCGAAGTCGGGCCGGTGACCGCGCGCACGCTGCTGGAACACTTCGGGAGCGTCGAAGCGGTGATGACCGCCGAAAAAGACGACCTGCTGGACGTGTCCGGTATCGGCGACGTGACCGCCGACCGGATCCGGGAAGTCATCGCCAGCGACTACGCGCCGTAGCGTTCCGTTCAGAACCGCGTCGCGTCCAGCGCTTCCGCCGCTTCTCGGGCTGCCTGCAGATGTTCGCGAGCCTCGCGTGGGTTCTCGGTCGCGGCGGCGCGCTCGGCGAAGCGGTGGACGGTCTCGGCCAGCAGCGCCGACGCCGCGTCCAGATTTGCCGCGATGTCGTCGGTACTACTGCCGGACGGGGCTGTCTGTCGAGCGGAAACAGGGGGGTTCTGTGTCGCTGTCCCAGACGCCTGTTCGTTCGGGGTCTGGGGGTCAGGTTCCGAGGAAGTGGCTGTTCCAGCAGTCTGTGGCGCTGGCTCCGAGCGGTCGGACTGCTGGGTCGACCCGGCACCCCCCGCTTCGGGTGGAGCGGCCGGATCGTTCGTCGCCGGTGTCGTTGCGGATTCCGTTTCGGATGACGACTGCGGAGCGGATTCGGCCTGGGCGGCCGTCGCCTCCTGCTGGGTGGGTTCGTCCACCGCGTCCGGCCCGCTCCCGGCCGTCGCCTCGTCGGCGTCGCCGAACTGCACGCGAGCCTCGTTGCTGGGATCGGCGACTTCGATCCCGTCCCCGTCGTCGGCCTGGCCCCCCTCGTCAGCGTCCGACGCATCCGCGCCGTTTTCCTGCGTGTCGCGAGCGACCGGCTTCTGACAGGTGGGACAGAACTCCTGGCCGTCGTAGCGGAAGATGGGGTCGCCACACTCGCTGCAGTGGGCGTTGGTCATCGTCGCGCCCTTCAACAGGAGTTCACTCATCTGTTCGGTCGCCGCCCGGTTGTCCTTCTCGTTCTCGAACTTCTCGCGGAGTTTCTCGCGTTCGGCTTCCTTGTCGAAGTCGCTCATACGTGTCACAACGCCACGGGGCTGAAAACAGTTTACGGGTACACGACAGGTGATACTGCCTGAACGATACCCGGTGGAATCGGGGTTTCGACACGTTTAACGTTCGCGCCCGAGCTTTTGCGAATGGTATGACAAAGGTAAGCGTAGTCGGCGCAGCCGGAACGGTCGGCGCAGCCGCAGGGTACAACATCGCGCTCCGTGACATCGCTGACGAAGTCGTTTTCGTGGACATCCCGGACAAGGAAGACGACACGGTCGGGCAGGCCGCCGATACGAACCACGGTATCGCCTACGACTCGAACACGCGCGTCCGCCAGGGCGGCTACGAGGACACCGCCGGCTCGGACGTGGTAGTCATCACAGCTGGGATCCCGCGCCAGCCCGGGCAGACCCGTATCGATCTCGCCGGCGACAACGCGCCGATCATGGAGGACATCCAGTCCTCGCTGGACGAGCACAACGACGACTACATCTCGCTGACCACCTCCAACCCGGTCGACCTGCTCAACCGCCACCTCTACGAGGCCGGCGACCGCTCGCGCGAGCAGGTCATCGGCTTCGGGGGCCGCCTGGACTCCGCGCGGTTCCGCTACGTCCTGAGCGAGGAGTTCGACGCACCGGTCCAGAACGTCGAGGGGACGATTCTCGGCGAGCACGGCGACGCACAGGTCCCCGTGTTCTCGAAGGTCCGCGTCGACGGCACCGACCCCGAGTTCAGCGACGACGAGAAGGAGCAACTGCTGGGTGACCTGCAGGAGTCCGCGATGGACGTCATCGAGCGCAAGGGCGCGACCGAGTGGGGGCCGGCCCGCGGCGTTGCACACATGGTCGAAGCCATCCTCCGCGACACCGGCGAAGTGCTGCCGGCCTCGGTCAAGCTAGAGGGCGAGTTCGGCCACGAGGACACCGCCTTCGGTGTTCCGGTCCGCCTGGGGAGCAACGGCATCGAGGAGATCGTCGAGTGGGACCTCGACGACTACGAGCAGGACCTGATGGCCGACGCCGCCGAGAAGCTCTCCGACCAGTACGACGAGATCTCGTAACGGTTGCGACCGGCGGGTTTCGGAACGTCGCTCTCCCGAGCTATTTTTTCCCGTTGCAAACAGTGTGAGAGACGCGACCGTAACTGCGAGTGGTGCTACCCGACGAGGCGTGACTGTTACGCGGGGTCGTCCTGGTCGTCAAGCAGTTCGCTGTCGCGCCCATCGTCGTCGATATCAGCACCGAGGAGTGACGCCCACTCTTCGAGGTGTGAGTCCGATGTCGAGCGTTCTCGGTGGCTCATGGCGTTATCCGAAGCATCCACGGCATATTATATAATGGTTGTGCCCGCGTTGATACACAATGGTGTGTGCAGCGGTTCTACGGCGTAATTCGGGACGAGCGGACGGTGAGAAGGCCGTGCCGGTCACTCGGACCGGATGGTTTCCGGGACCTGAATCGAGTAGTGCCCGTCCTCCTGCAGCGCGATGATGTACTCCTCGCGGTCGTACAGTTCCATCAGGTTCAGTTCGTACTGACCGGGTTCCAGCACCTTGATGGACTCGAACTGGTCGTTGAGTTCCGCACGCAGTTCCTCCAGGTCGGGGCGGTCCTCCTGGTCCGGTTCCGACGGTGGGTCAGGATCCGCACCGACGGGGCGGAACTGGTGTTCGGATTCAGAATCCGACGGCACGTCGGACGGGAGTTCGTCTGGCTCGACGATGTCGCCGCGGGCACTGGCCTGTGCCGAATCTTCAGTCGCCGACGTGCGGTCTGGTTCGGTCGACGGCGAGTCGGGAGAGTGGGATGGGTCACTTGGCTGTGACTCGGCCGACGGCTCGGCGTCGAGGCGTGACTGCTCAGCGGAGTGGTCCCCGTCCGCGGCGGAGCCGCTGACGAAGTCACGCACCGATGCGGCGGTCTTCCCGACGGTCCGGGCGACAGTGCTGTCGGGTCCCGGTGGTTCTGGTGGCTCCGCGTCCGGCGTCTCGGAGATGTCGGCACCCTCGGGCTGGTACTGGAACTTGTTCCCGCCGCAGTTGGGACAGCCCGAGAGCATCTCTTTCGACCCGTCGTCGAAGCCACGGCCACAGTCCGTACACTGGTGTGGCATTATTTCCGGGAGACGAGGGCGCTGATGAGCGTTTCGTCCTTGTGGAGCGTCTCTATCTGGTTCGCCGGTCCGATGACCGTCAGCTTCTGGGTCGACTGCTTGCCCATCAGCCGGTCGAGGATGCTGGCGTCGGCGGCCTCGGACTTGGGGTAGGTCTCGATCTCGATGCCGTTGAACTCGTCGGGGCTGATTTCGGTCATCGTCACTTCGATGAGTCGGGACTCCTCGTCCGGCGAGAGTCCCTCTTCGAGGATGACGATGTTGCCGTCGCGAACGCCGTCGAGAATCATCCGGATCTTCTCCATCGAGGCAAGCCCGGCCATGCGTTCGCCGCTGATGAGGTCGATCTGGACGCCGTCGTCTGGGTCTTTGACTTCTGCCATTATATCACCCGAAGTACTCCGCGATCTTGTCGTAGACCTCGTCCATGTTGTCTCCCTCGAGCGCCGACAGCGGGATCGTCTCGTGCTGGGGGTAGGCGTTTCGGATACGCTGGACGGAGGACTCCTCCAGATCGATCTTGTTGGCGAGAATCAACACCGGGAGGTCCTGGCTCTCGATGATACCGATGAGCATGGTGTTGACCTGCGTGAACGGGTCGGTCGCGGAGTCCAACACGTAGATGACGCCGTCGACGTCCTCCCGGAGCCAGTGCATCGCTTCGGCGACACCCTCCGTCGCTTCGCGGGAGCGGCGGACGGCGTCGTCTTTCTCCATGTCGTGTTCGAGAAACTCGGTGTAATCGACTTTCGTCGTCACGCCCGGCGTGTCGACGATGTCGATTGTCACTTTCTTCCCGTCCCGTTCGATCTCGACGTTCTCCTTTCGGCGCGCACGACGCGTCTCGTGGGGGACGTGACTCTCCGGCCCGACGGCGTCGCCGGTCCAGTCCCGTGCGATACGGTTCGCCAGCGTCGTCTTGCCGGCGTTCGGTGGCCCGTAGATTCCGATACGTTTCGGATCCTCTTCGGAGAACAGCGTCGATGCCGCGCGTGAGATGCTATCTTTGAGGTTTGTTAACAATCCCATCCTATCCTCCCGCCGCCCGGAGTCGTCCGGTATGGCGGCTCTGCCCGTAAAAGATAGGCGAATTCACTTAAGCCTACGTCAGACATCAGTATTATTATTGATATAATATGGAAGCGCATCGAATAGCGTGGACGAACGTGTGAACGTTGGGACGAGTGCAGTTGGAGGGGCTGGTCGGGTGGAACCCGATCTCCCGATCTATTGAGTCGGATCGTCGATGAGGGTCCTAGCCCCCCACCCCTTCGTTTCAAGTGGAACGACCCAGCCCCGTGGGGAGGGGTGGGGAAATCCTCGATCGAGCCGGGAACGGACCAGCTGTTCAGATTACCGCGAGCCGTGATTACACTAGCTAGAGCCGCCTAGACACTAGAAAAACGAATATAGATCCCTTCTAGCTATTTGTTTTATCTAGTGCGGCTTTGGTTTATAAGACACTCTATTAAATCTTTCCTCTTGCTAGAGAGTAACGTCTGCATCCCCTCCCCCCCACCCCCGGGCCTGTTTCCCGTTCCACCGGAAACGAAGGGGTGGGGGGGGGGTTCCCGTGTTTCAGTGGATTCGCCCTTCCGGTTCCGGTCCTTTCTGGGTCCTCTATTTCTCGAATAAAGCCGTTACAAAACCTGTTCCGTCACATCTGTTTCCACCCGTTCCCGTTTTTACATCATGTCCAGCCTGTCCCCGTACACTGAAGCCCTACTTATGCCAACAACACTCATTCGTCTGGAAACATCAGTATAACAACATATATCTTTCATGGGTGGTGTACCGAAATATTTAATATCCACTCACGGTACGGTTCATGTGGTTCAACTGGACGCACCGGAGAGCGTTGATGCTCACTAACGACGGTCCTGACGCACTCCTCGCTCCCTCTGTTCCGGTGTCTCCAACTCTCTCCACACGAAACGAAGGGGATCCTCTCGACTATGACTGACGAAGGCGACAACTCGCCCCCGGAATCCGATCCATCGATGACAGAGACGTCGAACGACGTCGACGGGTCCGACGGGCAGATCGACGTCGAAACGGACGCCGAGGCCTCGACAGGACCCTCAGATCTCGATGACGTCATCCTCGACAATCTCGATGCCGGCTCCGACGATCCCTCCGACGAAGCGTCCCGCGGCCTGTTCGATGACCTCCTCGAAGGGGAGCCGATCTTCGAGAACAAGGAGGTGCTTCGCCCCTCGTATACCCCGCACAAACTCCCCCACCGCGAGGAGCAGATCAACAACATGGCGACGATTCTCGTCACGGCGCTGCGCGGTGACACGCCGTCGAACATTCTCATCTACGGGAAGACGGGGACGGGGAAAACCGCGTCCGCGAAGTTCGTAAGTGAGGAACTCGAAACGACCTCACAGAAGTACGAGGTCCCCTGTGAGGTCGAGTACATCAACTGCGAGGTGACCGACACCCAGTACCGCGTGCTGGCCCAGCTCGCGAACAAGTTCATCGACAAGAACGTCCAGCTCATCGACGACCGCATCGCCGAACTCGAAGATCTTCGGTCACGCGCACGCGAGGACACGGCTGCACTCGAAGAGACGGCCTTCGACTCGCTCGACAACATCGAAACCGAAATCGAATCGCTGGAAGCGGACAAGGCGGAGTTCGAGGAGGTCCCGATGACTGGGTGGCCGACGGACCGGGTGTACAGTTCCTTTTTCGACGCCGTCGACTACCACGAACGCGTGGTCGTCATCATGCTCGACGAGATCGACAAACTCGTCGAGAAAAGCGGCGACGACACGCTGTACAACCTCTCCCGGATGAACTCCGAACTAGAGAACTCCCGCGTCTCGATCATGGGCATCTCGAACGATCTAAAGTTCACCGACTTCCTCGATCCCCGGGTCAAGTCCAGCCTCGGCGAGGAGGAGATCGTCTTCCCGCCTTACGATGCGAACCAACTCCGGGACATCCTGCAGGCGCGCTCGGACGTGGCGTTCAAAGGCGACGCGCTCACCGAGGACGTCATCCCGCTGTGTGCGGCTTTCGCTGCACAGGAACACGGGGACGCCCGGCGCGCGCTTGATCTGCTCCGGACGGCCGGCGAACTCGCCGAGCGCGACCAGACGGACAACGTCCTCGAAGACCACGTCCGGCAGGCCCAGGAGAAGATCGAACTCGACCGCGTCGTCGAGGTGGTCAGGACCCTTCCCACGCAGTCGAAGATCGTCCTCTTTGCCATCATTCTGCTGGAGAAAAACGGCGTCCACAACATCAACACCGGTGAGGTGTTCAACATCTACAAGAACCTCTGTGAGGAGATCGACGCCGACATCCTGACACAGCGCCGCGTCACCGATCTCATCTCGGAACTGGACATGCTCGGCATCGTCAACGCCGTCGTCGTCTCGAAGGGTCGCTACGGCCGGACCAAAGAGATCTCGCTGTCGGTTCCGACCGAAGAGACGGAGGCGGTACTCCTGTCGGATTCACGGCTCGGCGATATCGACGACGTCCAACCGTTCGTCCAGGCCCGGTTCGACAACTGACCTGTGAACTGTATCGGCGCTCGAAAGTATCCCTGTTCCAGGTGAAACAGTCCCCTCTCGGGGTGATACGAGCTATCCGGCCGCGGTCGCGTCCACGGCTGCGGGTCCTGTTTTGTTCGTTACCGCCGGTCCCGTTCCGTTCGTTACTGTGTCAGCCGCGCCGGCCTGGTTCCACTGGAGGCGAACCTGGCCCAGGAACGGAACCCGTAGCTCCGCGGTGCCGACGACCCAGCTGGCTTTGACCGGTTCGCTGATGGGGGTGGAGCCGACCTGATCGTAGCGGCCGTTGTTGTCGCCCTTGGTGATGAACCCGGCGTGGTCGGCCGGACAGGAGGTGAGTTCCTCGCAATTGTCCGCACTACCGATGTAGTTCTTGTTCGCGCGGTCGTACCAGTTCTCGCCTTCCTCGACCCACAGCATCGCCCGATGGATAATCGGCGTTTGCCGGCTGTTGCCGTCGGGTTCGTACACGATAACGTCGCCCGGTTGCTGGAACTTCCGATAGCTGTCGTCACTCGCGGCCGTGACGACGCCGGAACGGTCGCCCGGGCCGGAGAACCGCTCCTCCTCCATCACGAACACCAGGTCGCCTTCCTTGATATGGGGGTCCATGCTCGGGCTTTCGATGGCGACGAGCGGGGGCCAGACCCCGCTGACGGCGAACAGCAACACCCCAACGAGCAGGACTGAGCCGGCGCTACTGACGATATCGGTCACGTACATCATACCACCCGGTCCCGTGTCGCTGTCCGACGACCGACGGTCTGGCCCGGCCATTCGTACCACGAATACTCGGAGGCGACCAATCAACTTTCTGTTGTCCGACCGAACGCTGTGTTCCGGTTTGGTCAGGCCGCCGGTGCTGAACTCCCTGCGGCCGGCATCGGCGCTGATGGTCGCCATAGCTGGGACGGCTGTACCCGGACGTAGCCGAGCCGCGGGATCCGAAAGACGCCGGTTCCGACGACCCACTGCGGGCGGACGACGGTGCTTGCTCCGCTCACCTGATCGTATCTACTGTTGGAGATCTCGTTGTCGCCTTTCGTGATGAACCCGGCATGCGGTGCCGGGCAGTGCCGGAGGTCCTCGCAACTGTCCGCGCTGCCGACGTACTCCGGGTTCGCGCGGTCGTACCAGTTCTCGCCTTCCTCGACCCACAGCATCGCCCGGTGGATGACCGGCGTTCGCTGCTCGTTACCGTTGGGTTCGAAGACGATGACGTCCCCGTGTCCCTGGAAGGTCCGATACCCGGACTCCGTACCGGCGGCCGCAGTGACGACCCCGTGGCGGGCGTCCTGGCCCGGGAAGCGATCCGCGTCCATGAGAAACACCATGTCGCCGGTGTCGATGTGCGGTTCCATGCTCCCGCTTTCGATGGCGACGAGCGGTGGCCACACGCCACTGACGGCAAACAGGAACGCGCCGACGAGCAGGACCCCCCCGATGCTCGCTCCGATGTCACGGAGGTACAGGCCGAAACGAAACCTCGGGGTTGGGTCAACAGACGCATCTGTACCGTCCGGCGTGCTGTTGGTCGATTCGTCCCGGCCCATCCTATCTCGGATTGCCGACAACGGCGTATCAATCTTGTGACGGCTGTCGGTCCGCTATCCTTTTGCCCGCAGACACTGAGTGTGGAACGTGCCTCTGGAGACGCCGGCACGCATCGTCAGCGAACTCGCGAGCCGCGGCTACAACGCGGAGCGCGAGGCAGTGACCCTGATCGCCGACACGCCGGACCCATCGACGACACTGGAACGCGCACTCGAAACCCTCCCCGACGAGGCGCTGAAGCTGACAACCGACCACGTCGATTCTGTGATTGAAGCGACAGAAAACAGCGATAGCCCGCCGAACACCGAACCCGACCCCGGCGACGAAACTGCCAACGCCCAGAGCCAATCACACCCCTCTGTTTCAACTGGAACGAACGCAGCCGCGTCGACCGAACCGAGTACGCACGTTCCACCTGAAACGGAGGGGTCACGGGACGTTGACACATCCCTCCGAGCTATCGAGGTCTCGAACGACATGACCGGCCAGTCCACCGGAACCGGCGAGTACTCGGACTTCGTCGCGGTGTTTCGGGACCGCTACGAGAAACTGGCGGGCAAACTCCGGGGCCGAGTGAACCACCGCCCGACCGACGCCATCGAGAACATGGGCGGCGGCAGCGACGCCGCGCTGATCGGCATGGTCTCGGATATCCGCTCGACCGCCAGCGGGCACTGGCTGGTCGAACTGGAAGACACGAACGGGACCTTCCCCTGCCTCGTGATGAAAGACCGCCCCATCGCCGACCTCGTCCAGCAGTTGCTCATGGACGAGGTCATCGCCGTCGAGGGGACGCTGGCCGACGACGCCGGCATCCTGTTCGTGGACTCGCTGTATTTCCCGGACGTGCCCCGAACACACAGCCCGTCGACCGCTGACCGGCACGTCCAGGCGGCGCTCATCTCCGACGTTCACGTGGGCAGCCAGGAGTTCATGGAGGACGCCTGGCACCGCTTTACCGACTGGCTTCACACGCCCGAAGCCGAAACCGTCGAGTACCTGCTCATCGCCGGCGACATGGTCGAGGGCGTCGGCATCTACCCCGAGCAGGACGAGGAGCTGGACATCATCGACATCTACGACCAGTATCGCGCCTTCTCGGAGTACCTCAAGGAGGTCCCGGGCGACATGGAGATCCGGATGATCCCGGGTAACCACGACGCCGTTCGGCTGGCCGAGCCCCAGCCCGGGTTCGACGAGGAACTGCGGGACATCATGACCGCCCACGACGCCCAAGTCCACTCCAATCCGTCGCTGGTCACTGTCGAGGGCGTCACGGTGCTGCTGTACCACGGCGTCTCGCTGGACGAGGTCATCGCCGAACTCCCCGACGAGGAAGCGAGCTACGAGGAACCCCACAAGGCGATGTACCAGCTCTTGAAAAAGCGCCACGTCGCGCCCCAGTACGGCGGCCACACCCGCCTGGCCCCCGAGGACCGCGACTACCTCGTGATGGAGGAGGTCCCCGACGTGTTCCACACCGGCCACGTCCACAAACTCGGCTGGGGCGAGTACCACAACGTCGTGGCGTTGAACTCCGGGTGCTGGCAGGCCCAGACCGAGTTCCAGAAGAGCGTCAACATCGACCCCGACGCCGGCTTCGCGCCGATTCTGGACCTGGATACGCTTTCGATGACGGTTCGGAAGTTCTCCTAACCCACCTTTTTGCTGCGAGGGGTGTCCTCGGCCGCGGAGCGGCCTGCGGGCACCCCCCTTGCAAAAACGTGGGCAAAAAAGGCCGGTCGCTCACTGCGTTAGCGACCGGGGAAACCGCGCGCCGCTGGCGCGCGGTATGCTTGTCAGTTGCGTCTGGAGATCACTGATGCAACCCTGCCCTTCCCCGGGTCGCTTCGGGTGCGACAGTCGTCGCACCACTCGCTCCCGGCCGTCCGCGTGTTTGCGCGTTGTCTGACAGCATTCCATCGACCTGTCCCCTGACTACCCATGGACGAATGTATTCGGTATTAGTGCGAAGAATCACCGCTATCTCGTAGCAGTGGCGGGGCTGACCGGTGTGGCTGTTATTAAGACCCATCAGGTGAAAGCGGAGTGTATGAGCGACGACCGAGACCACGGATTCGAAACCGACGCCTTGCACGTCGGCCAGGAAGAGCCAGACGCCGAGACGCGCTCCCGCGCGCCCCCGCTGTACCAGACCACCTCCTACGTCTTCGAGGACGCCGAGGACGCCGCAAAGCAGTTTGCGCTGGAGAAGCCGGGCCACATCTACTCGCGCCTGATGAACCCCACCGTCGGGATGCTACAGGAGCGGCTGGCGGCGCTGGAGGGCGGTGTCGGCGCGGTCGCCACCGCTTCGGGAATGGCGTCGCTGAACCTCGCCACCTTCCTGCTCGCGGACGTCGGCGACAACGTCGTCACGGCGTCGTCGCTGTACGGCGGGACCTACACCTACTACACCCACACCGCGCCCCGTAACGGCGTCGAGACCCGATTCGTCGACACGCTCGACTACGACGCCTACGCCGACGCTATCGACGAGAACACGGCCTACGTCCACTGCGAGACTATCGGCAACCCGGCGCTCGTGACGCCCGATTTCGAACGCCTCGCCGAAATCGCCCACGACCACGGCGTCCCCTTCTTCGTCGACAACACCTTCGCGACGCCGTACCTCTGTAACCCAATCGAGCACGGGGCCGACCTCGTCTGGAACTCCACGACGAAGTGGA
The DNA here is from genome assembly GCF_055271655.1 of Haloarcula sp. HT12. Classification (NCBI taxonomy): domain Archaea; kingdom Methanobacteriati; phylum Methanobacteriota; class Halobacteria; order Halobacteriales; family Haloarculaceae; genus Haloarcula; species Haloarcula sp. HT12. Next base: position 212,557 of record NZ_JBUXKW010000002.1, on the reverse strand, counting down.
TCCACGGCCACGGCACCACCGTCGGCGGCGTTCTCGTCGACGGCGGCTCGTTCCCGTGGGAGGAGCACGCCGACAAGTACCCCGAAATCGCCGGCGACAACCCCGCGTACCATGGCGTCAACTTCCGGGAGCGATTCGAGGACGCGGCCTTCACCTACGCCGCCATCGCCCGCGGGCTCCGCGACCTGGGCTGCCAGCAGTCGCCTTTCGACGCATGGCAGACGATGCAGGGCCTGGAAACGCTGCCTGCCCGGATGGACCGCCACTGCGACAACGCCATGGGCGTCGCCGAGTTCCTCGCCGACCACCCCGAAGTCTCCTGGGTCACCTACCCCGGCCTCGAAGACCACGAGACCCACGACACCGCCAGCGAGTACCTCGACGGCGGCTACGGCGGCATGATAACGTTCGGCCTCGAAGCGGGATACGACGCCGCCCGAACGACCGTCGAATCGACGGAGATCGCCTCCCTGCTGGCGAACGTCGGCGACGCGAAGACGCTCATCATCCACCCGGCTTCGACCACCCATCAGCAACTCACCGACGACGAAAAGGCCGCCGCCGGCGTCACCGACGACATGGTCCGCCTCTCCGTCGGCACCGAGTCCGTCGAGGATATCAAAGCCGACCTCGATCAGGCTATCGGCCAGGCAACCAAATAACTAAAGATACGGTTTTCTACTGGATATATCTGGACACTCGTACCAAAGCTATGCAATAATTCACCTATTCACTAGGTTTATTACGGGAGAGAACAATGTATTCAATGAACCGTCGCCGGTAGCGAGCACGCGTCGGTTCATGCTCAACCATACTCTGTCATTGGTCCGACAACGACTGCTCGCATCCGTGGGGAGCGTGCCACTCCCTGTTTTTGGTATTGACCCACAGTGTACGGTACGGAGCGTGGCGAAAACGCGACTGCGCTACAGGATTCCTTCGGCTTTCAGCAGCTCGGACAGTTCGTCCATCGTTTCGACTGACGTGTCACACGACGGCGCGACGGCCGGCTTCGGGTCGAAGCCGATAGCGAGGTTCGCGACTTCGAGCATCGGCAGGTCGTTGGCGCCGTCCCCGACGGCGACTGTCGTGTCCCGGTCTTCCCCGGTAACGGCAGTCACGACCTCCATCGCGTCGTCTTTCGTCCCGGAGATGAGCGGGCCACGGACCTCGCCAGTTAGTTTGCCGTCCTCGACCAACAGACGGTTGGCGACGATGGCGTCGACCTCGACCCCCTCCGTTTCGAGTGCAGCCGCGACCCCGCGCTCGAACCCGCCGGTGAGGATGGCGACGTAGACGCCGGCGTCCCGCAGCGCCGCGATGACTTCGGCCGCGCCGGGCCGCAGGGCGACCTCGTCGAAGGCGGCCCGGGCTTTCTCGTCGGGGAGGCCCTCCAGCAGCGCACACCGCTGGCGGAGGCTCTCGGCGTACTCGATCTCGTCGTTCATCGCGCGTTCGGTGATATCGGCCATGTCCTCGGCCGTCCCGTTCTGGTTCCCGAGCAGGACCGTCATCTCCGAGTCGGAGAGCGTCCCGTCGAAGTCGAAGGCGACTAGCATTACCCGCCCGTTTCGCGTGGAGGGTTTCAAACTATCCGGTTTCCGGTCGGTCGCTCCCTATGGCTTCGGCGGCGGCCCGTCGTACGCCCCGGTATCCACCTTTTTCAGCGTCGCCGTTCCTCACTCGCTCCGCTCGTTGCGGGACGACTCCTCGAAAACCCTGGGCGAAAAAAGGGTGTGTTCTCACTCCGTTCGAACACAGGGTCATTGATTTAGGGCTTCGGCGGCGGCCCGTCATAGGCGTCCATGTCCTGGTAGAAGTTCAGCATCGCGAACTTGAGCTTCTCGGGGCCGATGTCGACCATCTCCCGTCGTTCCTCCGGCGGGAAGGTCCCGCGGACGGCGTAGTCGTGCATCTCCATCTCGGCGGCCTCGGTGTAGCGCTTGTCCAGCAGGATGCGCGCCCCGAAGTCCTCGGGCGAGCGGACCACGCGGCCGAGGGCCTGCCTGGTCTTGCGGACTGTTGGGATTTCGACGGCGTAGCGCCAGCCCGCGTCGTCCTCGTCGTCGCCGAAGGCCACGTCGTAGGCGTCCTGGACGGCGTCCATCCGGTCGTCGAGGTGGGGGTAGGGGACGCCGACGACCACGACGGTCCGGGCGTCGTCGCCGTCGTAGCTCACCCCCTCGCCTAGCGTCCCCCACAGCGAGGTGTAGAGGACGCCGTCGTCGCCGTCGGTAAAGGCCTGCCGCAGGTCACGCGCCTGGGTTCCCGGTTCGTCCAGATACCGGGTTGCGCTCACGGCGGTCATATCGTGGTAGCGCTCGGCCTCACTGTAGGAGGGACAGAACACGAGCGTGTTGCCGGGCGTGAACCGAACGATGTCTTCGAGGGTGCGCGCGATACGCTGCTGCGTCTGGGGGTCGTCCCGCTCGCTCGAAAACAGCGCCGGGCCGTCGACGGCGTAGGTTCGGCGACGCTCCTCCGGGAACTGTGCGCCGTAGGCCATCGTCACCGGATTCTCGACGCCGACCACGTTTTCGGTCACGTCGAAGGGCCGCAGCGTGGCGCTCATCAGCACCGCCGCGTGCAGGTCCTCGAACAGGTCGCGGGTGACCTCTTCGGGGATGCAGGTGTACAGTTCCGCGCGGCCGTACACCTCGTCGGTCGACTCGTCGCGGCGGACGCTGACCACGGGATACTGGCCGGTCTCGTCGGATTCGTCGAGCCAGTCGGCGATGAAGCCGGCAGCTTGCAGGGTCTGGCACTCCTTTCTGGTGTCCAGCTCCCCTTTCTTGAACGCCTCCTGGTACCGTGCGTCCAGATCACGACCGAGTTCCAGCGCCCGGTCCAGTTCCTCGTGGAAGCCGGGGCCGGTGTACCCCTGGAGGAACGCAAGCGTCAGATCGTCTTTCCGGTCGTCGTTGGCGATGGTGATGTCGTCCCAGTGCTCGTCGACGGTCGCCCGTGCGCCGAACTCGAAGGCGTCCTCGTAGGCCTCGATGAGCGCGTCCCGGAACGTCTCGATGACGTTAGCCGCGGCGTCGGTCCGGGCGTCTTCCTCGCCGTCGAGTTCCTCTATGGCCTGGTCGAGCGTGTTTTCGGTGAGTGTCCGCCGGGCGTGGTCGCGGGCGGCCGATTCGACGTTGTGGGCTTCGTCGAAGACGGCGATGATGTCCTCGGGGTCACGGCCGATCCAGTTGAAGAACTGCTCGCGGATGGTCGGGTCCAGCAGGTGGTGGTAGTTACACACCACGAGGTCGACGCCGTCCATTCCCTCCTTTAGCAGTTCGTAGCCACACAACCCCTGCTGGTGGGCGTACTCGTACACGTCGTCGGGCGTCCGCACGTCGTCGAACAGCCACGCGTAGAACTCGCTGGTGTCGACAGTGAGGTTCCGGTAGTAGTGGTCACACGTCGACCGCTCGGTCTCGATCTCCTCGCGCTCGTCCTGGAGATCCCGGAGTTCCTCGACGACGGCGTTGCGGGCCTCCATCGCCTCGCTGCTGCCGGCCTGCCCGTCCGAGAGGAGTTCCCCCTCGCGCTGTTCGAGTTCGGCGATGTCGCTCTCGACCTCGACGAGGTCACGGGTCGTGTCCCGAAGCGCCTGGCACTCCTCGTAGTCTACGTCGATGTGACACATCGACCCCTTGCCGCGGAAGACGACCGCTCGCAGGCGTTCCTGGTCGGTTATCGCTCTGGCGTCCTCGACGAACTGGCGCATCTGCTGGTGGACGTTCGTCGTGATGACGACGGTCTTGCCCGTCTCGCGGGCGTGTTCCAGCGCGGGGACCAGCGACGCGAGCGTCTTGCCGGTCCCGCAGGCCCCTTCGAACAGCACGTCACGGCCCTCCTCGAGCGCGTCGTATATCGTACCCATCGCCTCCTGTTGATGGTCGTACGGCTCCTCGAAGGGGAAAAACCGCATGTAGCCGTCGTCCGTCGTTGCCACGTGCCCCGATTGGCCGTTCACCGGCAAAAGGGTTCGCCCCCACAGCTACTTGCCGGGAGCGCCCCTCCCGTAGGATATGTGGCGCGTCGCGCTTACCGTCGCCGTTGCGCTTCTCGCGGGGTGCTCGGGCTTTCTTCCGGCCGGCCCGACGGCGGGCGACGGCGATTCGGTGACGCCTGCCCCAGTCCCCACTAGTTCGCCGGACGTGACGGTGACAGTGCCGACCAGCGACGGGGCGGTCGACGTGGCTCGACTGCTCGACCGCCACGAGCGGGCGCTTTCGACCCGGAGTTTCCACCGTCACGTCGAACAAGCGGGCCCACAGAACACGCTCGACGTTTGGATCGACCGGGAGCGGGAGGTCCGGCGTGTCCGGCGGCGGTTCGGCCCGATATCCGACGACGTGGTTCTCGCCAACGAGACAGTGTACACGAACGTCCGAGACGATCCCGATACGCCGTACTCGGCCACGCCCGCGACGCCGAATACGTCGCTGATCGCCTCGCCGGCCGGCGTTGACCTGCTTCGACAGCTCCTGTCGAATACCCAGTACCGGCAGGTCGACGCCTTCCGGTGGAACGGGCGGCCGGTCGCCGTTCTGGCCACGGCGGACACGGTGACACCGACTGCCGAGAACAGGTCCGAAATCGGGCGGTCACGCGTGTACGTGGACCGACAGGGGATAATCAGATACGTCGAACACACCGAGCGACGACCGGACCGGCCGGACATCGACACGACGATGACGGTCGCGACCGACACCGAGCGCGTCCCGATCCCGTGGTGGCTCGAAGAGAACGATCCCTACAGCTCCGGCTCGATGTAGACTTTCCTGATGTCGTCGTTGGCGTCCTGCATCGCCGATTCGAGGGCCGTTATCTCGTCGTCCATCGACTCCGTGTCGAGAGTCGGGTCGAACCGCAGGTCAGCGAAGACGATGACCTCTTTCGGGCCGAAGTACACCGTCCGGAAGCCGATGATTTCGTCCACGTGCTCGTTCGCCGTGATGACATCGCGAAGCCGCTGTTCCTCGTCCGGCGGGAGGCTCTCCCCCAGCAGCAGCCGCTTGTTCTCCCAGGCCAGCGCCAGGGCGAAACCCATCAGCATAATCCCGATAAGCAGCGCGGAGATCCGGTCGAAAAACGGGTTGCCGGTCTGCTGTTCGAGGAACAGGCCGACCAGCGCGATGACGATGCCCGCGAGCGCGATGGCGTCCTCGGTCAGCGCGGTCAGCGTCGTCACGTCGCTGGTCTTGCGGAACGCCTCGCGGTAGCCCGACCAGTCGTTCCGGTCGATCTGGCGTTTCATCTCCGCTCGCGCCTTGTACAGAGCCCACGTCTCGAAGACGAACGCGCCGAGCAGGACGGTGTAGTTGACCCACAGCGGGTCCAGCCACGCCGGCGGCTGGTAGGTGAAAAACAGGAACTCGACCGCCTCGCCGGCGTGTTGCTCGCCGCCGTGGCCCCCCGAAGTCAGTTGGTCGTAGCCGTGTTTCGCGCTCTCCCAGCCGGCGATGCCGAACAGGAAGACGGAGACGAGAAAGCTATAGAAGAACTGTGCTTTCCCGTACCCAAACGGGTGACGACGGTCCCGCTTGCGCTCGCTGAATCGAATCCCGATGAGTAGAAAGACCTGGTTTCCGGTGTCCGAAATGCTGTGGTACGTCTCCGACAGCATCGCCGCACTCCCGGTGAGAAGGAAGCCGAAGAACTTCAGGATCGCAATTGCGCCGTTGGCGACCAGTGCGGCCATGACGACTGATTTGCTCCCTGCCATTATTTTTCCGTCACGACCGTGACGCAAAATGCTTCTGGATTTATACTTGGCTCCACTACCGCCGGTATGCTCGCCGTCATCTCCGATACCCACGGGACCGACGACCATCGACTGACAGGTCGAACGCTCGACGCCGTCCGTGAGGCCGATCAGGTCCTCCACGCGGGCGATTTCATGACCGAACAGGTTCTCGATGCCATAGACGCCGAATGCGACGAACTGACCGGCGTCGTCGGGAACAACGACCGGCCGGCGGTCCGTGCCCGACTGCCCGACGTTGCGACCGTCTCCTGGGAGGGGCTCACTATTGTCGTCGTTCACGGCCACGAACACACCGAAACCGCGCTCGGGATGCTAGCCCGACAGGAAAACGCCGATGTCGTCGTCGTCGGTCACTCACACAGACCCACACTGACTGATTTCGGCGGCTGGACGCTGGTCAACCCGGGCAGTTACGCCGACCCGCGGCGCTATCAGCCGGCCCACGCGGAACTGGACGTCGTGGCCGGGGACGTTCGCGTCCGCCTCCGCTCTCCGGACGGCACGCCGATTTCGACGACTATCGTTGAACGGTGAGTGTACCGCAGAGAGGTTTCTGGGCGGTTCTATGTATCTTGGAGCAAATGTAATCCCAGGCAGCTACTGTCGCATGTACCACAGCGCCGCCATCCCCGCGATGACGAACGCGCCGCCGGCGAAAAACGCCAGCCCCGGTGGGATCGCAGCGGCGGCGGCCTCGGCACCGCCCTGTGCGGCCGTATCGAGCGCGCCAGCGGTCGCCTCGAAGCCCCCGTCGGTCACGGTCGCGTTCTCGGCGTAGAAACTGGGGTCCCGCGTGCCTGTGTCCGCACTCCCGGATGACACTGCTGGGCCGCCAAACAGCGACCCGAACCCGCTCCCGAACACCTGCTGGACCAGCAGGCTCGCGAAGCCGATGACGGCGAGACCGCCGATAATGTTTGCCAGTGCCGCCCGCAACCCCGACGTCTCCTGTTCGTCACCGGCACAGATGACGAGTGGCTGGTTGGCTGGTGCGAACACGTCCATCTCACGGCCCTTCTCGGAGTAGGCCGTATCGACCACCTCGACCGCACCGGCGTTTTTGAGTTTCTTCAGGTGGTACTGCGCGTTCTGCAGCGACGTATCTACCCGGTCGGCCAACTCTGACGGCGGCGCTGGCTCCTTGTTCAGTTCCGACAGTAAGTTTCGCGCTGTCTCTGCCGAGAGTGCCGACAGCACGTCGTCCGCATCATCACTGTCGACACCGATGACTCGGGGTTCGGCGTCCGGGGTCGCCGGGTCCCGAGAAGGCAGCAACGACATGATTGTCCGTATGTTCTATGGGATTATGAGTCTTTGCCAAAGTTCAGTACTCGTTGTAGCTATCGGTCAAACCCGTATTTTACCCTTCAAAATCGTCCGGTAGGCGCCCGAGGACGGGGCTCCCGAAAGGATTTTCTTGTCGGCTGGACAATCGTCGATATGGCTGACACGCTCACGTACGCACTCCTCGCTGCCGTCCTCCTGTTTTTCTTCTTCATGTACCTGATGCTCCGGCGGACGTTCCAGGGATTCAAAGAAGGGTTCCAGCAGAGCAAGAAGAAGTAGCCGGGAGGGCAACGGTTAGGGGCCGCCGGCGGTGCCTATCTGTATGGACCCACGCATCCGCGAACACGCGGAGGTCATCGTCGACCACTCTATCGACCTGAGCGAAGGCGATAACCTCGTTATCGACGCCCACCCGCAGGCCGAGAACCTCGTCGTCGCGCTCCACGAGTTCGCCGCCGACCGCGGCGCGAACCCGCTGGTCGTGCAGGACCGCCTCGGCGAGCGGTTCCGCCGCGCCTATCTCCGCAACCGGGACGAGTTCGAGACGCCGAGCCACGTCGAGGCGCTGTACGAGGAGATGGACGCGTATATCGCTATCAAGGGCAGCGACAACGTCACCGAAACGAGCGACGTGGATCCCGAAACGACGGCCGCCTACCAGCAGTCCCAGCAGCCGCTGCTGAACGAACGGCTCTCGAAGACCTGGTGTCTCACGCAGTACCCCGCGCCCGCCAACGCCCAGCTCGCCCAGACCTCCACTGAGGGGTACGAGAACTTCGTCTGGGACGCCGTCCTCAAGGACTGGGACGCCGTCCGCGAGCACCAGGCACAGATGGTCGAGATCTTAGACCCCGCCGACGAGGTCCGCATCGTCTCCGGCGACACGACGGACGTGACGATGTCTATCGCCGGTAATGAGACGCTTAACGATTACGGCGAGAAGAACCTCCCCGGCGGCGAGGTGTTCACCGCGCCGGTCCCCGACAGCGTCGAGGGCGAGGTCCTGTTCGACAAGCCGCTGTACCACCAGGGCCGTGAGGTGACCGACGTCAGCCTCCGGTTCGAGGACGGCGAGGTCGTCGAACACAGCGCCGGCAAGAACGAGGACCTCTTGTCTGAGGTGCTGTCGACCGACGACGGCGCGAACCGGCTGGGCGAACTCGGCATCGGGATGAACCGCGACATCGACCAGTTCTCCTACAACATGCTGTTCGATGAAAAGATGGGCGACACCGTTCACATGGCGGTAGGGAGAGCCTACGAAGAGACTGTCGGCGCGGACAACGAACAGAACGAGTCGGCAGTCCACGTCGACATGATCGTCGACATGAGCGAGGACTCCTTTATCGAGGTCGACGGCGAAGTCGTCCAGCGGAACGGGACGTTCGTCTTCGAGGACGGATTCGAGAGCTGAGGTTGCTAGCGGTGCGGCTCTGTCTGGAGGTTCTGTACCGAGCGCGAGCGGAGCGAGCGGTCGGCTTTTTCATCGACGTTTTTCGAGGGGTGGTCGCCGAAGGTGACCCGACGATGAAAAAGGTCGGTGCAGGTCGTCCAGCGGGACGGGACGTTCGTCTTCGAGGACGGGTTCGAGAGCTGAGACTGACAGCGGTGCGGCTCTGTCTGGGGATTCTGTACCGACTGCGGATGGCGCGGGCGGTCGGCTGGGGACGGGAAGTCAGTCGTCGTTCGCCGTCTCCGCGCCCCCGCGGTCCTCGGTTGTCGCGTCGAACACGTCCGTGTCATCGTGAACTGTGCCGTCTTCCTCGACAGCGAACGTTTCGAGTACTGCCCCGAGGTCGTCGGCGCGGTCGGAGAGCTGTGCAACGGCAGTTTCAACGCTATCGACGGCCCCGACTTGCTCGGTCGCCGCGTCGGCGACGGCGGTTGCCTCGGCTGCCGTCGCGTCGCCGATCTCGCCGACCTCCTCGACCATCGAGACAACCTCCTGCGTGGACGCCGCCTGCTCGTCGGTCGCGCTATCGATCTCCCGCATCCCGGTTGTCGCGTCCTCGATATCGTCGACAATGCCGTCGAACGCCGACAGCGCCTCGCCGACGGTCTCGGTCCCGGTGGCGACCTTCGACTGGGTTGCGTGCATCTCCTCGACGGTGCGTTCGACCTGTTCGCGCATCTCGCCGATGGCAGTCTCGATGTCTTCGGTCGCCGCGACCGTCTCATCTGCGAGGATCTTCACCTCGTCGGCGACGACGGCGAACCCGTCGCCCTCGCCACCGCTGCCGGCGCGGGCGGCCTCGATGTTGGCGTTCAGTGCGAGCATCGTCGTCTGGTCCGCGATGTCCGTGATGAGGTCTGTCACGGCCTCGACCTCGCTCATCAGCCCGTCGAGCGCTTCGACCTGCGTGACGGTCTGTCCGGTCGAGGTCTCGATTTCGTCGAGGGCCGTCGCCGCGCGCTGGGCTGCTGTCCGGCCGTCCCGAGACCGGTCGAGCGCCTCGTCGGCGCGGTCTCTGACGGTATCGGCGGCGGTCGAAACCTCCTCGACGGTGGCGGAGAGGTCTTCTAACTCCCCTAAGACGGTCTCGAGCTTCGCCGACTGGGCTGCTGCGCCGTCGGCCATCTCCGTCGCCGACGCTTTCACGCCGGCGCTGCGGTCGTGGACCGCGGTGACGTTCTCGGAGACGGTCCCGCTGGCGGCCTGGACCGACTCACTGAACGTCCGGACCTCGCGGATGGTGTCCTCCCACTCGTCGAGCATCGCGTTGTACGCCGTCGCGATGTGGGCCATCGACTCGTTCTCCGCGTCTGTCGCCATCCGCGCCGTCAGGTCACCGTCGGCACAGGCGTTCATGACCTCGCTGTAGGCTGTAGCCCGAGCCTGGAGTTGCTCGCTTAGTTCCAGTGCGTCCTCGCGGGCGGTTTCGGCCTCCCGCTTGGCCGATTCCGCTTCGCTCCTCGCGGCCTCTGCGTTCTCTCTGGCCCGTTCAGCGTCGGCAATCTGGTCCCGGAGCGACCGGCGCATCTCATCGAAGGCGTTGAACAGGCGGCCGATCTCGTCGTTTCGCGAACTTTCGATACTCGCTTCGAGGTCCCCATCCCGGAGCCGTTCTGCCTTCGACACGAGGCTGTTGACGGAGCGGACGGTGTTCCGACCGATCGTCACGCCGATGGCGGCGAGGCCCACGAGCAACACCCCGAGCAACTGGAGTATCTGTTCGGAAACCGTGTCCCGGAGCGCGTAGGCCTCTGCGGTCGGTTCACTGTTGGTTACGACCCAGCGCGTGTCCGGGACGGCCGCGTAGGCCACTGCGAGACCGTCGTTCGTTTGTTCGACGAACCCGGTACTGTTCCCGATGTGCTCTGCGCTCGGGTTCGACGTGAGTATTCTGTCGGGATCGCTCGCGAGCACGACTGTCCCGCTCTCGTTGATGACCGCGACGGTCGCGCTATCTGCGGCCGCTCGGTCTGACCTTGCCACCTGCTCTGAGAGGTCGCGCAGGTCGACAACGCTGAAGACGGCCCGCCCGTCGTTGGTCGGTGTTCCGACCGCCACGAGCATCACGGGCGTCCCGTCTTCCAGTCGAAACGGCTCTGAGTACACAGCGCGTCCGGCCGTGCCGTGGACTGTTCGGTGCAGCTTCGTGGCGACGTTCGGTCGTAACTTGTCGCCGTCTACGGCCTTCCGGTCGCCAGTGCTGACGGCGGCTGTCCCCGCGGTTGCGTTGGCGAGATACGTCCCCGTTATCGCGTCTCGGTTCGCAATCCGAACCAGCAAGTCCCCCGCCGCGTAGGCGTCGCCGCTCCGGACGGCCGAGGTCTTTGTTACCGAACCCAGTTGCTGGTTTGTCAACGCGAGCCAGCTGTGGAGTCGGTCGGCGTCGCTCGTGGCGGTCGCCGTCAGATGCCGCTGGGTCTCTTCGGTTATCTGTGTGTCGACAGTCGCGTGTATCGAGTAGCCGACCCCACCGCTCACTACCATGACAAGCATGAGGAGCGCGGCGAACTTACGACCGTAACTGTTCGTCACCCCACGAACCCGATGCGACCAGTCCATCGTCCGGACTGTGGCCACCGCTGTATTTTTACCCTGATATTTCCTGTACATACCGCTCTATATTCACTATAGCCGTTCTAACGGCAGGCCGTCCTGTCGTCAGCACAGGCAGGACTTATGCCGTCAGGTGAGGTAGATCAGCTATGAGCGATCAACGGTCCCTGCTCGTCCGTGCGGTGTGGTTCGTCTTCGTCGGCTGGTGGGCGACCGGCATCTGGCTCTCGGTCGCGTGGTTCCTGAACGTCACCATCATCGGCATCCCGTTAGGTATCAAGATGATTAACAAGGTGCCGCTGGTCCTGACGCTCAAGCGGCGGGACCGGCTCGTCACAGGGAACAACGGGGGATCGCAACACTCGCTGCTCGTCCGCGCGGTGTGGTTCGTCTTCGTCGGCTGGTGGGCCAGCGGCGTCTGGACCGGCGTTGCGTACGCGCTGTCCGTGACAATCGTCGGTCTCCCGCTGGCGATCTGGATGTACAACAAGCTCCCGTTCGTCGTTTCGCTGTACCAGTACTGACGGACGATCTCGGTCAGTAGGTCAATCCATGTACGGCTTCTCGATGTCCGTCTCGACTGGAATGAGGGCATTGATGCGACTGGTGATGCCGTCGAACAGCGTGATAAGTGGCGAGAGGACGCGCTCGACGATCCGGACCGGCGTTGCGACGGTCAGCGCCCACGCCTCGGCGTTGCCGAGGCCGAACGCCTTCGGCACGATTTCGCCGAAGATCAGGATGAGGAAGCTGGTGACGACCGTAGTCGCGACGACCGCCGGCCCCGGCGAGAGGTAGCTGGCGACGAGGACGGTGATGATGCTCGAAATCGCGATGTTGACGATGTTGTTGCCGACAAGCAGCGTCACCAGCAGCCGGTGTGGGTTGTCGTACAGTTCCTGCAGCACCTGGGCCCGTCGGTCGCCCGTCGCCGCCTCCTGTGTTATCCACTCTTTCTGGAGCGAGAACACTGCTATCTCCGAGCTCGAGAAGAACGCGCTCAACCCGAGAAGCAAGGCCACAGCGAGTCCGCCACCGACTGCCACGATAGGGCCACTCATAGCCTGTCTTCGGCAAGGTGGGGAAAGAAGGCGTCGACGCGGCCTGACGGCCCGCGAGCCGACGGACGGGGCGAAGGATACTCCACGCTCCAGCACCTTGTGACTGTATGCCACTCGGCCAGGTGGAACTGGCGTTGCGCGTCATCGCAGGCCTGTTCGTCATTGTTGCGCCGACACTGCTGTTTCTGGGACTGTGGCGCGGCCTCGAAGCGATGCGTGACGACGAACTCATCCAACAGGCCCACCAGCGCGCCGAGATGCGGGACCGGTCGCCGACTGACGCTGACTGGCCGGTCGATGTACTCGCCGACGAGGCGGTGTCGCCGCTGTCGGAGACCAACCTGTCGGTCGTGACCTGTGGCACCTGTGGCACGCCGAACATGCGAAACGCCACCTACTGCCAGGAGTGTCTCACGGAACTGGACGACTAATCAATCGAAGTCGCCGTTTTCGTCGACCTGAATCGCTATCGTCGGCTCGGACCGCACGGCGCTGCAGTCGGCGTCTCGCTCGACGGCAAACGTAACCTGCTCTGTCCGGTTCGTGTCTAGTCGGAACTCTCCCGTAATCGCGTACGATTTCGTGGTTGATCCGGCAATCGTGTCTTCGTCCCAGTCCCGTTCGACGTTCACCCACATGTCCTCCCGGGGGTTGTCCGCAGGCCCGACCAGACAGCCGGAGAGGGACGGCAGATCGAGCGCTCGCAGGAACGGCGACGGGTTCGAAGCCGTGATTGTTCCGATCTGCTTGTTGACGGGCGGGTACCCGCCCGCCCCTTGCTCCGTTTCCGGGACCGACACGGTGACCGATTCGTTCGTCTGCACATCGTAGGTCACGCCGCCGCTGAGCGCATCGCCTCCCACGAGCAGGACGCTCACGACGAGGAGGCCCCCGAGCGCGTACCCGGCGGTGCGACGCGACGGCGTCGGAATCCCTGCCCGAAGCGCGTAGCCGAGGCCGACGAACAGCCCCGCCGACGCGGCGAGCAACAGGAACGTTCCCGTTTCGCCCGGCGAATACCGAACGACGACGTAGCCGACGAATACGACGTAGGTCACCCCGCTGAGGGCGAAGGCCACGACGTCCAGTACGTCTCGTTCGAGTGCCACGCCCGCGACGAAAAACGCGACGAAGCCAAGCAACAGCAGCGCCGCTTTCACCGTTATCGAGAGATTGAACACGACGTCCCGAACGAAATACAGGAGCGCCGCCGTGGCGAACAGGACACCGAGTACATACAGGAGTTTGCCGCTGTCAATAGCCAAGCGCATGGAGGGTCACCGGCATTTCTCTTAGCTGATAAATAAAATTCCGCCCCACCTTTTTTGCGTCGCCTGTCCTCGTGCGCTCGCTTCGCTCACTACGGGAACTACGCCTCAAAAATCTACGTTAAAAAAACCAGACGTCCCAACTGCTTCGCTCGTTCGCGTCCGGGACAGATCAGTCCCCTACAGCCGACTGCTCCGACTGTGAATTCGAAGCCGACAGCGGCGTCCGCTCGACCACAGTCCCGTCGTAGGTCGGGTACTGCTCGACGATTTCACCCTTCTCGACATCACCCTCCTCGACCATCTCTTCGAGCAGCCACCAGGCCAGTTCGACGTGGTCGGATTTGACGGTGTAGTACTCCTCGGGAACGCCAAGGGCTTCGAGGCGAGATTCCGTGGTCCACGCCTTCCCGTAGACGAGGGTCCCGTCGTCGGTCACGTCGTCGAACGGGCGGCGGATGTTGCGGGCCATCCGCTTGAGCCGCGAGCGGTGCTGGGCGGCGTCTTTGAACACGCTCGTACAGAAGTACACCTTCTCGTGGTCGCCCATCTTCTCCAGGATGTCGTGGGACCCCTCGACGGCGCTCATGTGGTCCTCTTTCAGTTCGAAGCCCTCCTCCTGCATCCGGCGGTAGTTCCCGTCGGACATCTCGAACTCGTTGATGTTACAGAAGTCGGCCGCGCCCTCGTCTAAGAATTCGAGGAACTCCTCCTCGGCGCGGATGCCGGGAATCTCGAAGGCGGGGGTCAGCCCCTCCTCGCGGGCGATGTAGAGGATGTCCTCCCACTCGGTGCCGTGGAGGTCGCCCCACTGCTCTAAGGGCGGGTGGAAGCGGATTTCGTCAAGCCCCGCCTCGGAGAGGCGGCGCATGTTTTCGCGGCCGCCAGGGATGCCGGTGTAGAGGTGGGTGTGGTGGTCCTCGCCGAATTCGTCTTTCAGCAGCTCCAGGTAGTGGCAGGTCCGGTCGAGTACTTCCTGGGGTTCGCCACCCGTAATCGACGTGCCGAGCGCGCTCATGCGCTTGGCCTCCTCGATGACGTCCGAGTCGTCCTCGATGGGGCGCTCGTTGGCGTACATCTGGGTGACGTTCTTGCGGTTTTCCCCGAGGGGACAGTAGAAGCAGTCTCGCTGGTCGCAGTAGCCGTAGACGAACAGCACCATCTTGCCGCCTTTGGCGCACTGTTCGCAGCCCTCGGAAATCATTGTATCTAGCCACCGCTCCCAGCGGGAAAAAGCGTGCGCATCGGGTCCAGCGTGGGACGTGACGGCATGGGTCGGCTCCCTGGGCACTCCGGATTCCCGTGGTGCTTATCCCACTTCCCGACGCAGACGGTGGTATGACAGACACCGGGACCGGAATCACCGGGTCCCGCCGCCGTCGTGGCCTCGCGGTCGTCTTCTTCGTCGTCTTTCTGGACCTGCTGGGGTTCGGCATCATCATCCCCATTCTGCCGTACTACACGCGCACGTTTCCGGGCGGAACGGAGTTCGTCATCGGGCTGCTCGCGGCATCGTACTCCGCGATGCAGTTCGTCTTCGCGCCGCTACTGGGGTCGCTGTCGGACCGCGTCGGCCGCCGGCCGGTGCTGGTGGTATCGCTGTGTGGCTCCGTCGTCGCGTGGACGGTGTTCGGGCTGGCCGACGCGCTGTGGCTCCTGTTCCTGTCCCGACTGCTGGCCGGCGCGATGGGCGGGAACCTCTCGACGGCCCAGGCCTACGTCGCCGACGTGACGCCGCCGGAGCGCCGGGCCGCCGCGCTCGGCTTCATCGGGGCCGCGTTCGGCCTCGGGTTCATCTTCGGGCCCGGCATCGGTGCGGTGTTGAGCTTCGACGCCACGGTCGCCGCCGTCGACGGGTTCCTGCCGGCGGCCGTGCCGATTACCCGGTTCTCGCTCCCGAGCTTCGCCGCCGCGGCCGCAAGTCTGGCTGGTGTCGTCGTCGCCCTGTTCTTTCTTCCCGAATCCAGAAGCGTCTCCGAGTCCGCGGGCGCGACCGCGACAGCACGCACGTCGTCGATTTCCCAACTCCGGGCGGCGGTGGCGACCCCTGGGCTCCGGCCGCTGCTCGCGGCCTTCTTCCTCGTTTCCTTCGCCTTCTCCGGCGTGCAGGTGATGTTTGTCCCCTACGTCGCCGACATATACGGCTACACGGCCGCCCAGAGCGCGCTCCTGTTGACCTACATCGGTGTCGTCGCGGTCATCACGCAGGGCGTCCTCGTCGGCCGGCTCTCGGCCCGCTACAGCCCGGTCCGGCTCTCGCTGTTCGGGACCGGACTGCTCGTCGTCGGCGTCGGTGCGATTCCGGCTTCGCGGGCCATCGGATCGGTGCTTCCTGACCTGACCGCACTCACCCCGTTTCTCACTGCTGACCTGCTCGGCCTCTTGCTCGTGTTGACGCTGCTGCCGCTCGGCAACGGCGTCCTCTCGGTGACGCTGACGGCGCTCGTCTCCCAGCGGGCCAGCGCAGCCGTCCAGGGGAGTGCCTTCGGCATCACACAGGGTGCTGGCAGTTTGGCCCGGACGGTCGGCCCGCCGGTCATGGGCGGGCTGTACTTCGCCGTCGGTTACTGGTCGCCGTTCGTCGTCGGCAGCGTCCTGCTACTCCCGGTGCTGTGGCTCGTCGCCGGACTGGGAACGCCGGACACCTACGAGCCGCGGCCGGCGGACCCGGGCCACGCCAGATAGGGACCGCTTTGAATTGGCTGGAAGCCGTGTCTCGTGTATGGACGACGAGGAGGAAGACCCGGTCGGCGGAGCGCTGCCGGTGGCAGAGACGCTCGACGACAGGGTGCTGGGATTCAGCGAGACGGCTATCCGGTACGTCGAAGTCGTCGCGGCGCTGGTCCTCGTTCTCCTCTTTGCAATCGGCGTGTTCGACCTTGGGCTGCAGATATTCCAGAGTGCGGTCCGTGGCGACATCACCGACCCGCTGGTCGTCGTCGGCTTCATCGACACCGCCCTCCTCCTCTTTATCATCGTCGAGGTGTACCAGACCGTCGTCGCGTACACGCAGGAGAGCGAAACCCGGCGCATCGTCCGTCTGGTGATCTATACCGGCGTCATCGCGATGGTCCGGAAGGCTATCATCTTCCGCACCGGCGAGTACAGCTCCGAACAGGCCGCGCTCACCGCCGCAGCGGCGTACACGCTCATCATTCTGGGCCTTGCCGCACTGTTGCTCGTCGAACGGCGAACGCGTGGGACGCTGCCGGAATCCGGGTAAGGCTGGCGGTATTTAGACGAAATCAGGAAGTAAACAACCAGAAAGCCCCGACTGGCTGCACTCGGGGGACTCGCTTCGGTCTCTGCTCACGGCGCGAACGCCGTTTGTATGGTCCGAGGGACCGTCGGTCCCTCGCTACTCACTGCGTTGCGGTCCTTTCGTCGTCCGCCGTCCTCAGAAATCGAAGATTTCTGATGGGCTGCGCAAGAGCTTCGCTCTTGCGAACGTCGTGCAGCCAGCCACCGGGAGACCCTTGGTCTCCCGAGCAGTCGGCGCACAGCGCCGACAACGCCCCCTTTCAGTCCAACCCATGCCGGCTGACCAACCGGCTACGGGCGGGACTGAAAGGGGCCGTGCTCTCGGCGAACCTCGGCGACGCAAGCACCCACGGGAGCGCAGCGAGCCGCGGGAGCCGAGAGCACGGGGGCTTTCTGGCTCTCCGCAACTGCTGAACTAAACAGTACCATGTGACGGTCCCGAAAGAAGTTAAACACAGACGGCGTAGCGCCGGTAGATGCTGCTGGTGCTGTGTATCGACCTCGACGACGACCTCGGCCGCAAGACCGGCATCGACACGCCAGTCATCGGGCGCGATGCCGTCGTGGACGCAGCGGTGGCGCTGGCCTCGAACGACCCGGAGGACTCCGACGTGAACGTTCTCTTCGAGGGCGTTCACATCTACGACGACATCACCGACGAACCGGTCGAAGTCGCGGCTGTCACCGGTGTCGACGGGAGCGACGTCGCCGCCAACCGGGCCGTCGGCGAGGAGGTCGATACCGTCCTCGCGTCGCTGGCCGCCAGCGAGGACGTGCGGGCGCTCATTGTCACCGACGGCGCACAGGACGAATCCGTCGTCCCCGTCATCCGCTCGCGGGTCCGCATCGACGGCGTCCGCCGCGTCGTCGTCCGTCAGGCCCAGAACCTCGAATCGATGTACTACACCATCAAACAGGTGCTCGATGACCCGGAGACCCGCGGCACGATTTTGGTCCCGCTCGGTATCCTCTTGCTCATCTATCCGCTGACAATCGCCGTCGAAGCGCTGGGGTATCCCGGCTCCGCGCTGGGCGTCATCTCCGGCCTGCTGGGCCTCTACATCCTCGCACGCGGCCTCGGCGCTGAGAAGATACTGGACGACGCGGTCGAGCGAACGCGGTCCGGACTGTACGCCGGCCGCGTGACGATTATCACCTACGTCGTCGCGGCCGCACTGCTCGCCATCGGCGGCGTCAGCGGCGTCCAGGAACTCGACCGACAGACCGACCCTGACGCCCTCGAAGTCATCGCGTCGCTGGTTTCAGGCGCGATCCAGTGGTTCGCCGCCGCCGGCATCACCTCCAGTCTCGGCCGCGTGACCGACGAGTACCTCGACGGGACCTTCCGCTGGCGATATCTGAACGCCCCCTTCTACGTCCTGTCGATTGCCGTCGTGTTACACGCCGTCAGCGCCTTCTTCCTCGGCATTCAGGACCTCCAATACCTCGCCGTGATGCTCACCGGCGGGACGCTGCTCGGCCTGGTCAGTACGCTGGCGTTCGCCGTCGCGGAGGCCCGCTTCGACCGCCCCGAACAGCACAATCAAGACCCCGGCGGCCCCTCATCCGAGTGATGTACGTCTCCCGTGCCGTCGAGAGTCTCCGTGCGGACCCGATCGAGGGCGAACCCGTCGACCTGGTTCTCGAAACGGCCCCCGGCGTTGACCCCGAGCCTGTTGCCGCCGCCGCGGAGGCCGCCGGCGCCACCGTCGAGCGACACCTCCAGTTCGACGACCTGCTGGTCTCGACGACACAGGACCGAATCGACGCCCTCTGTGACCTGGACGGGCTGACGGCGGTCCAGACCGGTAATGTAAACGCCATCACGACCGCCGATGACGTCGAAGAGGACCTCGACCACGGTGACTGACCGGCGACCGTGTTTCGCATTTCTTTTGTCACCGCCGGAAGTATAGGACAGCGAGGGCACGTAGCTCAGTCCGGATAGAGCGTCGGACTTCTATCTCCGCTGGCTGTGCCACCGGGGGAAGCCATCCGACGGTCGTGGGTTCGAATCCCACCGTGCCCGTGAAGCCGCCGAGCGATACGAGGCGTGCTGGACCGCAGCACGCAGGCGATTCGAACTACGCGAGACCAGCGAAGCGAGTCTCGCCATCGAGCGAGAATCCCACCGTGCCCGTTATCTGCGTGCTAGTAATGTAGACAGCAACGCTATCCCGAAGCGTAGCGATACGTCAAAGCGAGCGATCCATCGGTCCCACC
Organism: Haloarcula sp. HT12; assembly: GCF_055271655.1. Taxonomy (NCBI): domain Archaea; kingdom Methanobacteriati; phylum Methanobacteriota; class Halobacteria; order Halobacteriales; family Haloarculaceae; genus Haloarcula; species Haloarcula sp. HT12. The sequence continues at coordinate 193,684 of NZ_JBUXKW010000002.1, read as the reverse complement.
CGGCCACTCCCGTGTTCTCCTTCGCAGGTTCGCTGTCGGTTATCCGCTCGGAAAAAGTCTGCCGCCACGGAGGAGTCCTCCCAGCAATGCGTCTCGGAGTATCACAGTGAAGGGTCACTACTGCCGGATACCGAGTCGGTTTGTACGGTTGTCAGCGGCACAGCAACCCGACTTGGGGGGATGGTACCGGTTTCGTCCCCTTCACACGCCGGGCTTTTCCCGCAAAACGTATGAAACAACGACATTTTGACACCCGACTATTGTTTTGAAAACATGGGTGAACCACCGGTACTGCGGTTGGCGCGTTGATCCCTGTTTGTGGGGTCGGGAAGACAACGCGCTCGCCGCCGCTGCACAGTCTGTTTCGGTCTCCGGACGGCTTCGATGCTGTTGCTGAGTACATGCCTGACACGGATCGTTATCGGTTAGTTCCGGAGTACGCCGACCTGGGGTCGGCGGACGCTGAGACATTGCGACAGTGATCCGAATGCACCCCGGCGGCCGGCTACCCCTCCACGATGTCGTCTTCCATGGCGGCGACCTCCGCGAGAATCGCTTCGACGTCATCGTCGGGCACGCCGTTCGCCCGGAGCGCGGCTTCGAGGTGGGCTGCGACCTTGGCGAACGCGTCCTCGGTGATGCCCAGTCCCTCGTGGGCGGTTTGCATGTCGTCGCCGTCGTAGTCCACTGGCCCGCCGGTGACGACGCTGATGAACTGAGTCTGGTGACTGCGGAGCTGGTCCATGTCGGTCTCCTCGAAGTACGGTTCGAGCACCGGATCGTCGAGCACCCGGTCGTAGAAATCCGAGACGACCGCTTCGACCGCGTCGCGCCCACCGATCCGCTCGAAGATGGATTGTGATGCCATTGTCGGATGGCAAGTAAGCGGTCGGCATGACAGTTGTGGAAATACGCCTTCGGCTCGGAACCCCGCGACGGTGCCTGGACGCGGCCTAGGGCTGTGGGGCACCCTCCCAGATGACGGGGCCCGTGATCGCTACGGCCGCTCGCACCGTCGCTGCCGACGGACCAGTAACACTGACAGCATGCCGAGCGTCCCGAGCACGGTCCACTCCCCGTGGCGGTCGGTGACCGGCCGTGCGGTAGCGCCACTGTGCGTGGTCTCGTCGCCGGCACTGGTCGCTGTGGTCACGCTGTTATCGGCCGCCGGCGCGAAATTCGTCCGCCGACCGGTCGTATCTGCCGCGCCGCGTCGCCGCGAATCGTGCTCGGTGAGCGCGTCGACTGGGACCAACGGCGCGGGGCCGGTGACGGCCTGTCGGACGAACCCATCGAGGTCGTCCCCGGCGACGGCTGACACCGCTTCCGCGAACAGTTCGAGCGTGATTCGTTCGTCCTGCCGGGTCAGTCTGTCGAGGACCGCCTCGAACGTTCGGCTGCCGTCAGTCGCCTGCCGGAGACGGGCATCGATGGCCGCGACGACGCGCGTTCCCTTGTGGTACTGTGCGCCCGGCCCGTGCCAGCTATCGGGCCGTGTCAGGTCGGCAGTTTCGTGGCGCTCGGTCGTAACCCTGTCCCGGAACTGGTCTCCGTCGATCTCACCCGCGCTGTAGGTGAGTGCTGCGGTGTGGTAGTCCGCGCTCCCTTCGCTGAGCCAGTCCATCGCCGGCGCTGTCTCGAAGGTCTGTCGGGTGTGGCGGTACTCGTGGACCCAGACGTTGACCGGGGATCGGACGGGTTCGCCGGCGTTGACGATGACGTCCGACTCGCCGTTCGACGGGGTGTATCCACCCGCTGCGAGGCTGTTCGGCGCGACGAACACGCGGATGTGGTCGTGATCCGTTCCGGCGGTCGAGGCGCGCTTCGCATGGCTGATGGAATCGAAGACGGCAGTTCGGTTGGGTCGTAGCTCCGCATCCGCCGGGACGATCACGGTGATGCGGTCGCCGTCGACCGTTCTGGTCGCTGTCTCGTGGGGGCCGATGTAGGCGGCTGTGGTCCCGGCGACACCGTCCTGGCCGGGCGCGAGTGCCAGCGACTCGTTCCAGGCTGGCCGCGGTCCGACGTGCCAGCGCCAGCGGGCACGCAGCGACACTTCCTGTCTGGCAAGCAGCGTTCCGTTGTGGGTGTCGGCGGTCCGCTGGCCGAACGTCGTCGAGAGCCCGACAGGCACCGTGTAGGTCAGCTGTGGCGTCCCGGTCTCATCGCTGACACGCCAGCGGTCACCGTCGGGCTGGAGCCCGTCGGCTCGATGCACTGTCGTCGCCGCCGGCGTCCGTACCGACAGTCCAGTGACGTGCTGTGGTCGCTGAATCGTCGCGGTTACGCGTACTCGACCGGTCACGTTCGGTTCCCTCTCGACCGTGTACCGGACATTAATCGAGCTGTCGCCGACAGCGCCGACCTGTTCCGGCGGCCCCGACTCAACGCCGAGGGCCGCCGGAGACGTACAGATCAAAAGGAAGCAAACCAGCCCTGCCGACATCTGCGTTCTCATAGCTTTGGGTGCTGCCGAATGCTACGCGACAACCAGCGAGTAGCGGTAAAATGCGTGCCGGTGAAAATCTCAAACGTAATAACAGGCTGTGTGGGGTTAGAGTGGGGTCGCAAGCGTTTTGCCAGCGGCCGCGCTATCCCCTGATATGGCCGACTGTCCGCTCGCAGACGACTGTCCCAAATTCACCGAACGAATCCAGGGGATGGGCTGTACCCACTACGGCGACCGCGGCGGTGCCGAGTGGTGCAATCACTACAACCAGCCGATCTCGGAACTCAAGAGCCAGCCGGTCAAGATGGGCGAGGAAGTCACCGTCGACGTCGAGGACATCCACGAGAGCGGTGCCGGTGTCGGGCGGACCGAGGACGGCTTCATCATCATGGTCGACGGCGTGCTCCCGCCGGCCCGCTCGCTGGTCAGGGTGACGAACGTCCACTCGAACCACGCCCGGGCCGAGGAGATCGAGCGACTGGAGATGGACGAGGAGCTCTCGGAAGCCGAAACCGACGAGGGCGACACCGACGCCGACGAGACGGGCGACGACGCGGACGACGACGGCCGGCGTCTGGGCAGTCGGGACAACTTCTGGGGCAGCTAGGACAGTCCGCGAGTAACCGTCCACAGGACAGTTTGCGAGCGGGACTTCTTTGGGACAGTCGGTACTTCTTCCGGACATGGATCTCGAACTCGAAGGTAACGCAGCCCTGTGTACAGCCGCGACCAGCGGACTCGGCCTCGCGAGCGCTGAAGCGCTCGCCGCCGAGGGCGCGAACGTCGCAGTCTGTGGTCGGACGCCGGCCCACGTCGACGAAGCTCGCCAGCGGCTCGAATCGGTCGGTGACGGCGACGTGCTGGCCGTCCAGGCTGACATCACCGATCCGGACCAGATTGAAGCGCTCGTCGAAGAGACCGTCGACAGCTTCGGCGGCCTCGACCACGTCGTCACCAGCGCCGGCGGCCCGGCCCCCGGCCCGTTCATGGAGACGACTGAGCGGGACTGGTACAGCGCCTACGACCTGCTGGTGATGAGCGTCGTCTGGACGACCCAGACCGCCTACCCCTACCTCCGGGACTCCGAAGCCGGCACTATCGTCAACATCACCTCTCGGTCGGTGCGGGAGGTCATCGACGACCTGGTGCTCTCGAACGCTGTCCGCCGGGCCGTTATCGGCCTGATGAAGACCCAGGCCCGCGAGTTCGCGCCGGAGGTCCGCGTGAACGCTGTCTTGCCCGGTGAACACGAGACGCCCAGAATCGAGGAACTCATTGAGGCAGGTGTCGAGAGCGGCGAGTACAACTCGTACGAAGAGGGTATCGAGTCGTGGTGCACCGCACCACTGGGGCGCGTCGGCCAGCCCGAAGAACTCGGGGACGTCGTCGCCTTCCTCTCGTCGGCCCGGTCCTCCTACGTCACTGGGACCGCCCTACCAGTCGACGGCGGATCGATGCGGAGCTAACAGTCCTGGCCACCAGCCCGATCAGAACCGTCCGTCGTCCCGCAGTTCTGCGACCACTTCACGGACGCGCTGGGCCTCGTCTTTCGGGACGACCAGCGTCCGGTCGTCGAAGGACGCCACCACGAGGTCGGACACGCCGACGGCGCTGACGTGGCCGTCGCTCGCCAGCACGTTCCCGTCGGCGTCGATGGTGAATGCCTCGCCCAGCACCGCGTTCCCGTCCTGGCTGTCGAGGACGCGCTCGAAGGCGTCCCACGAGCCCAGGTCGTCCCACTCCAGCGCCGCCGGGACGACGAAGGCGTTGTCGGCCCGTTCGAGCACCGCGTAGTCGATACTCACCGGGTCGACGGCGTCGAACGCCGCATCAGGGTCTGTGTCCAGGCGGTCGATCATGGGTGCAAGTGGCGAGGACTCTGCGGCAGACAGGAGCGCCGTCGGCGTCCACGCGAACAGCCCGGCGTTCCAGAAGAACCCCTCCCGGACGTACCGCTCTGCGGTCTCCCGGTCAGGTTTCTCGTGGAACGTCTCGACCGGCGCGAAGCCGTTCTCGGACGCTCCGGGCTTGATATAGCCGTAGCCGGTCGCCGGCCGGTCCGGCTCGATGCCGACGGTGACGAGCCCCTCGGTTTCCACTGCGACCCGCGCTGCCGTGCGTGCGACTTCCGCGAACGGCCCCGAAATCCGGTGATCGCTCGGTAGACACAGCAGGACACAGTCCCCGACCTGCTCGCGGATGCGGTGGGCCGCGTACGCCAGCGCCGGCCCGGTGTCTTTCGGCTCCGGTTCGGTCAGCACCGCCGCGTTCGGGGCGCGCTCTCGCACCCCGTCGGCGAACGACTCCCGGGTCAACACGTAGGTCTCGTCCGCGAATCCGACGCGGCTGACAGTCTCAGCAAGTAGGGACTCGCCGTCCCCGAACGAGAGAAACTGTTTGGGCCGGTCGCTCCGACTCGCCGGATACAGGCGCTTTCCGGTTCCACCGGCCAGGACGAGTGCGACGAGCGGTCGTTCCATACCTCGGCTTCACCCGGCCGGTGCTAAAGTGTTGTACCGGCGAGCGCGTTGCAGAACGGTCGAATCCGCTGCCCGCAGCCGCTTACCACGTCTCTATCGTCCCGTCCCTGATGTCCTCGACACAGCCCTGGCAGTCCGGGTTCTCCCCGTCGTAACAGACCGGCCGCCGCTGTTCGTCCATCGACACCGCGCGGTACTCAGCGTGGCGGCGACAGACGATGCGGGCCCGCCCCTCCTCGTCCCTGGGTAGGCCAGCCTCCGCGGACCGCTTTCCGTTCTGGTAGGCCTTCTTCGCGTCGGAGAGTTGCTGCTCGGCCGACCGCAGGGTCTCCCGGATGAACCGCGCGAGTCGCTCGTCGTCGGCCATACCGACCGTTGTGCCCGCCGACAAATCAATCTTCTCGCGTGGCTCTCACAACGAAATTCGGGGCCGCGATGTCCCCACGCAGTTTCACTTTCACTCCGCTGGGCGAGTGTTTATAACCGAAGGCGACCAACTGTCGATTGTCTCCCAACGAAAACCAGGCGGAGACAGTGAAAGCCAATGACTGAGTCAGATTTGCGTACCCACGCGACAGAGATACACGAGCAGTTTTCCGACCAGCTAGAGATCGAGGTCGACGACGTCGTCGAGCGGCTCGATACGCTGGTGAACGACTACCAGGTCCCCATCAGCGAGGCCCGTCGAAGCGTCGTCAACACGTACCTCGACGAGGCCGGCATGGACCGCGACCAGCTGGGCGGCGGCGACGGCGGCGGCAACGAACAGGTCAACGTCGCCGACGTCGACGCCCCCGAGGAGTGGGTCGACATTCGCGCCAAAGTCGTCGAACTCTGGGACCCGCGCGCCGACGCTGTGGCCCAGGTCGGCCTGCTGGGCGACGAGACGGGCACGATCAAGTTCACGAAGTGGTCGAAGTCCGACCTGCCCTCCCTGGAGGAGGGCAAATCCTACGCCCTGCGCAATGTCGTTACCGACGAGTACCAGGGCCGCTTCTCCGTGAAGCTCAACCGGACGACCACCATCGAGGAACTGGACGAGGACCTCGAGGTCGGCGACGACAGCGTCGAGGCCGAGGGCGCGCTGGTCGACATCCAGTCGGGATCCGGGCTGATCAAGCGCTGTCCCGAGGACGACTGCACGCGCGTCCTCCAGAACGGCCGCTGTAGCGAACACGGCGAGGTCGAAGGCGAGTTCGACCTCCGGATCAAGGGTGTCCTCGACGACGGCGAAGAGGTCACCGAGGTCATCTTCGACGAGGAAGCGACAGAGGAGCTGACCGGCATCGCCCTCGAAGAAGCGAAAGAGATGGCGATGGACGCGCTCGATACGACTGTCGTCGCCGACGAGATGCGACAGAAGATCCTCGGCCGGTACTACCGCGTCCAGGGGCCGACGTTCGGCCGCTACTTGCTCGCCGACGAGCAGGAGCGACTGACCGGGGCCGTGGATGCAGACGAGATTCTCATCAAAGCGAGGTCGATCTAAATGGCGAGCACACCCACCCGCGAGGTCGCACGGCGCGTCTTCGCACGCGAGTTCAACGACGCGAGCTACACGTTCAAGGAATCCGACGACGACCGCGCGCCGGTGTACGTCCTCCTGCCGACTGGCCAGCGAGCCAACCGCGTGTTCCTGGTCGGCACCCTCACCGAGACCGAGGACGTCGGTGAGGACAGCGAGTACTGGCAGGGCCGGGTCGTCGACCCTAACGGCGACACGTTCTTCATGTATGCCGGGCAGTACCAGCCCGACGCGGCGTCGATGCTGCGCGAACTAGAACCGCCGGCCTACGTCGCCGTCGTTGGCAAGCCCCGCACCTACGAGACCGACGAGGGCGAGGTGAACGTCTCGATTCGCCCCGAATCCATCTCGGAGGTCGACGAAGCGACCCGGGACCGCTGGGTCGTCGAGACGGCGGAGCGCACCCTCGACCGGGTCAAGCGGTACAAGGAGGCTGACCTCGAGGACCCGGCCACCGACGAGTACATCGCGATGGCCGACGAGGAGTACGAGCAACTGTCAATCGAGAACTACCGGCAGTCGGTCGTCGGCGCGCTTGAAAGCTTACAGGACGAACAGGCCGAAGCCAGCGCGGACTGACCGCGGCGCGTCTTCGAATTTTTTGCTGCTGGCAAGTTTGCCGGCGCTACGGCTCCAGTAGCTCGATTCGGTTCCCCTCGGGATCGACGACAAACATGATTGTCGTCCCGCTCTCGGTCGTCTTCGGACTGCTGAGTGTTTCGACATCGTCGGGGAGTCGGTCGGCCACGGCCTCCAGGTTGTCGACCTCCAGCCCAGGGTGGGTCGACCCCGGACGATTGAGCTCCGGGTCCGGCATCTCTTCGCCTTCCGGCTCGTAGGTGGCCAGCTCCAGTCGCGCGCCGCCGGCGTCGAGGTGGACCAGCTCGGCGCTGGCTCCCTCGATGTCGACGGCGGTGCCAAAGGCCTCGTCGCCGACCGAAAAGCGCGTGAGTACGTCGAGTCCCAGCACGTCGCGGTAGAACTCGACGGCGCGGTCCAGGTCACTGACGATGATACCGAAGTGGTGAGCGGTTGCGTCGAAGTCTGTTTCCATCGCTGTCCGCAACCGGGGACGGCCGGCTGTTAAATCACAGCGGTTCGCCCATCGTTAGAGATGGCTGCCCGACCGCCAGACGCGGTAGCGTCTGACAAACGATTAAATACGTTGCTACTAAAACAGTACATAACTATGGGCAACAAAAACAAGACCATCTCCTTTCGCGTCAGCGAGGACAAATTCGAAACCCTGCGCGAAATCGCCGAGGAGCGCGATATCTCGCTGTCCGCGGTTTTCCGGGACTACGTCGACACGCTCGTTTCCCACGACGGCCAGGTGAAGGTCGCCCCGGAACACGAGTTCGAGGACGACGCAACCGAGACCAGCACCGAGAGCTTCCCACCGAAAGTCGAGGTCCCGAAGAGCTTCGTCCGGGAGCACGAACGGCTCGAACTCGAAGCCGAGCACCTCCGCGAACAACTGGAAGAACACAAACGCTACGTCACGAAGCTCCGCCAGCAACTCGACGAGATGGACCAGGACGAGGTCATCCACCTCGAAGACTTAGACCAGGGCGAAGAGGAAGACGCCTCCTACCGGATCGGCAGCTTCGACGACCTAGAGTAACCGCTGGCGTTTCCGCTGTACGTCCTCGGCCACGTCGTCGCGCCCATCGACATCGGCCAGCGTTTCCACGGCTTCTAATGTTCTGACGGAGTTATCGAGGAAGGAGAGCACGTCGCCCGGATACGCGTACAGCATGTAGTCGTCGCTCATCACATCGACGATGGCGTCCGGCCCCATCCCCTGCTCGCGCAGTTCCAGCAGATACGAGATGAACTTCCGCTCGGCACAGCCACAGTGGGGGTTGGCCTCACAGTCACAGTCCAGGAAGTCTTCGGCAAAATCCAGCACTCGCTCTCTGGAGGCTTCATCGAGCTTTGCCAACCCCTCCCCCTGAAAGAGGATGTCCAGCGTCGCACCCTTGAACGCCCCCTTCGGAAAGCTCGTCTCTAGCTGGGAGGCGAGTTGCTGGTGGTTTTTGACGTATATTTTGTCCGTGATGGCCACGCGTACCAGTCTGTACGCGTCGGCCGTGTAAAAGCGTCTCGAAGCAATTGGTGGACTGATGAATGTCGTTCCACCCCGAGGGGCCACCGCTGTCACGCGCTCTCACGGCCCACTGGTTCCCAGATTCGTAACGTATTTCTGTTCCAGCGGAATATCTATGAATGCTTCAGCGAGCGTGTCCGGGCTGGGGTAGTGGCATCCTTTAGCCTTGTGGTGGCTAAGAGGCGGGTTCAATTCCCGCGCCCGGACTTAGACTTTCTACCTGCTAATTTCGACAGTTTTGGTATATTGACACCCTTATTTCTACCACCGATTCCATCGATTTATGATGTATCAACAGGACACATTTTCACATGGTAAATCACGACTGCCCGTCCTGTGGCCGAACGTTTGACTCTCGACGAGGACTTGGCGTTCATCACAGCAGTGCCCACGGCAAACGGCTGCCGAACCGGGAATGTGACAAATGCTCGGACCGGTTTTATTCCGAATACGAGAAGCGCTACTGCTCCGACGAATGCCGTGACGTCGCAGTGTCATTCTCGGGGGCCGACAACCCGAACTACTCCAATGCGAAGGAGGAGACGACCTGTGACAACTGCGGTACGACTTTCAAGTACTACCCGTCGGAGAAAGAGGGGTGTTACTGCTCGGAATGCGTCGAAACTGCCGAATGGCGACACACACGACGGATTTCCGGAGGTGACAACCCAAACTGGAACGGCGGGAAACTACGATTTGACTGTTCTATCTGTGAGAGCTCCGTTGAGCGGTATCCGAGCGACGTGACCGGCGAAGTCGTCCTCTGCAGTCGGGACTGCCACGCCGAGTGGCTCTCGGAGACGTTCACCGGCGACGGACATCCGAACTGGCGCGGCGGTGGCGTCGGCGACTACGGGCCGGGCTGGCGGGCAGTACGCGAGCAGGCCTTAGAGCGGGACGGCCGCGCCTGCGTGCTGTGTGGCACTGCTGCCGACGAGTTGGGGCGGAACCCGGACGTACACCACATCGTGCCGGTCCGGCTGTTTGCCGCGCTGCCGGCGCTTGCCGTCCGGGACGCACACACGTTGGACAACGTCGTCTCCCTGTGTCCGAGTTGCCATCGTGAGGTGGAGTTCGGTCGCGTTTCGCGTGCGGAACTGCGCTGGCGGGCCGGTATTCGGCGGTTGGATGCGCCTGCTGCCCGCGCCGCGACGGCGTAACCGGACCGGAATCTACACAACCGGTCCCGCCGCCAGTACGCGTATGTCACCGACCGTCGACGAGTTGCGGAACGAAATACGGCAGGCCGTCGGGCGGTACGAACGCCCGGTCTCGACTGCCTTCACCAAGGAAGCGCTGGCCGCAATCTGTGAGGCTGTGGGGTACGACATCGACACGGATCGGCTGCCGTCGAAGCCACAGATGCGAGCGGGCATTCTCTGGAGGATTGGGGAGCGGGACGACGACGACCCGGCGGAGACGGGGTCTCCGTTTCGGAAGGGAGAACTCGAAGCGATTGCCGCGGCGCTGGCCGACGAGTAGCGGGAGTCCTTCGCTGGTACTGGTCCACGGGGTTACCTGACGCCCGCCAGCATGCGGAGCTATTTGCGTCCCGACAGCGAACTAACTAGTATGGTACGCAACCGCTCCCCGCCGTTCGAGAACAGGCGCGCCGCCGGTCGACGGCTCGGCGAGGCGTTGCGCGAGCGGGACATCGCTGCCGACATCGTCCTCGCGATACCGCGCGGCGGACTGCCGGTGGCGCGTCCCGTCGCCGACGCGCTCGACGCGCCGCTGGACATCGCGGTCGCAAAGAAGATCGGCGCACCGAGCAACCCCGAGTTCGCCATCGGCGCGGTCGCCGCCGATGGGTCGGTCTGGCTCAACACCGATGTCATCGAACACCGGGAGATCCCCCGCGACTACGTTGCGAGAACGCGAGCGGAGATGGCCGACGCCGCCCGACAGAAAGCCCAGCGCTACCGCGACTCAGAGTCGTCGCCGGCGCTCGCAGGCAAGCGGGTGTGTCTCGTCGACGACGGCGTGGCGACGGGCGCGACGGTGCGGGCCTGCATCGAACAGATCCGACAGGCGGACCCCGAGCGACTCGTGCTCGCGGTGCCGGTCGGCTCGCCGTCGGCGATTTCGGAGCTCGAAGCACTGGTCGACGAGGTCGTCTGTCTGGAGATGCCGTCGGATTTCCGGGCCGTCGGCCAGTACTACGAGCAGTTCGAACAGGTCTCGGATGCGGAAGCGATGTCGTATCTCGCCGACGAATGACGCTACCGCTCGATTCTGGACTCCGGCCGGACGGTCTCGGTTTCCGACTCGCCGATGACGGTGTAGTCGCTGCTCGATTTGATAATCGAGAGCGCCGTCATGATGTCAGACCGGGTGAGCAACCCCTCGAATGAGTCGTCCTCGGCAGTGACGAGCAGGCGACCGACGGAGTTCTGCTGGAGGGAAGTCAGCGCATCCATCACGTCAGTGTCCGGGCTGATCGTGATGATTTCCGTCGTCATCACGTCGCCGACGGTGTACGCCTCGCGCTCGACCTCCTGGACGGCGCGGGCGTCTTCGAGCGTCACGAGGCCGACGACTTCGCCGCCCCGCTCCACCGGGTAGCCGGTGTGGCGCTCCCTGAACATCGTCTGGATGAGCTCCCGGACGGACATGTCTTCGGGGACCGTCGTCACGTGGTCGGCCGGCGTCATCACGTCAGCGACGGTGACGCCCTCGAAGGCGGCCCGCATCGAGGTCTGGCGGGACTCGCCCGCCGCACCGATGTAGATGAAGAAGGCCAGGCCGGCGAGGAAGATGTTTCCGAGGACGAAGATGCCAAAGAGGCCGAGGAAGACGGCGAATATCTTCCCGACCTCGGCGGCGATGGTGGTGGCCCTGGCGTAGGACCGACGGCGGGCTAACAGTGCCCGCAGGACGCGGCCGCCGTCCATCGGGAAGCCCGGGAGCATGTTGAACGCCGCCAGCGCGATGTTCATCAGCGCGAGATAGCCGAGGATGAACCGCGCTGACTCGATAGGGGTCGCCGCGCCGCTCGGGAGAATCTGGAACGCGACGAAACAGACGGCGCCGACGGCGATGCTGACGATGGGGCCGGCGATGGCGATGACAAGTTCCTGCTTCCAGTCTTCGGGCATCTCGCTGAGCTGGGCGATGCCGCCGAACAGCCAGAGCGTGATGGAGTCGATGGGGAAGCCATAGCGGATCGCCACGAGGGAGTGGCCGAGTTCGTGGAGGACGACGCCGGTGAACAGGCCGACCGCCGCACCGATACCGAGCACCCACACGAGCGCGCCGTCGGTAAGGACAGCCGCGTCCAATCCGGCGTTCAGCGTCCCGTTCAACAGCTCGGTCGTCTGTTCGATCTGTGTCCCGATAATCCAGGCGAACAAGGGGAGCACGAGGAGAAACGTCAGATCCAGCTGTATGGGGATTCCGAACGCGCTTCCGATGCGAAACCGGCGCATACCCGTCGCTTGTCGGGGGACGGTCTTAAGCCCCCTTGGCTGGAGTGGTGCGGACAGTGTCGCCGGTACGCCTTTGCGCCGAGCCCGCGATAGAGCGACCATGAGCGAGCCACTGATTCGCCGGGCCGCGGATATCGAGTACGATGCCGTCGACGCAGCCGACGGGCTGGAGAAGGGCGTCCTCATCGGCGCGGAACAGGGCGGGGGCAATCTCGCGATCCGCCGGTTCACGCTTGCCTCCGGCGGCAGCGTGCCGAAACACACCAACGATATCGAACATGAGCAGTACGTCCTTTCGGGCCGCTACACCGTCGGCATCGATGGCGAAGAGTTCGAGGTCGAAGCCGGCGACAGCCTCCACATCCCCGCCGGCGCTGTCCACTGGTACCGTAACGACGGTGACGAACCGGGTGCGTTCCTCTGTGCGGTTCCCGCCGGCGACGACGAAATCAAACTACAGGAGTGACTGCCATCATCAGTTATACAGGAACAGCAACGCCTGAGCGCCAGAACGCACAACCTGAAGCTGGCTAGATATTCCACGGTGGGTGGGACTGAAAGGGGCCGAGCGCTGCGAGGGCGAACACAGTGAGCCCTCGCGTCGCGTGAACGGAGAACGAAGTGACCCGTGAACGGAGGGCGAGTCTGACGACTGTAGCACCGCAGCGAAGCGAGGAGCGCACGGAGTCAGACGAGTCGTCCGCGAGGGGGCTTTCTGGCTGTTCAACTCACCGGCACCAACAGTAGAGACCCCTACATCTAGTCCGAACCGCTCAAGTAGCGCAGTCGCCTCTAGACGACTGTGTCACAGCAGGCCGCACAGGTAGAGACGCTGTTCCTCCACGAACACGGCGAGGAGTTCCGCGTCGCCGCCCACCGGGACGGCGAGCGGCTCTTCCACGGCATCCTCGAACTCAAGGAGACCGATGCCGGCCCCCGCCCGCGTCGCCTCCGGGTGAAAGACGGGACCAGCGAGGAGCTTCGCTCGCCCGACCAGTTCGTCGACCTCGCCCGCCGTGCGGCCCGCATTCGTATCTCCGAGCAGACCGCCCCGCTCGCACGCGAGCGCATCCGCGAGATGCTCGACGCGTACCAGATCGAGGCCAAGGTCGTCCGGACCTGTCGGCTGTGTGCCTCCGACGGCCGCTATTCGCCGATTACGAGCGAGACGGCCATCGAAACTGACGACGAGACTATCTGTCCGGAGTGCGCTCGCCAACAGCTCGACCGCGAACTCGCGTTCAAGGGGAGCATCGGCAGCGACGCGCGCGACCGACTCGAAGAGCTGCTGCTCGAAGTGCAGGACCTCGACCGGGTGACGAACCTCCTGTCGGGGCAGCTGGACCCGGACCTGACGAAGTTCGACGAGATTTCGGCGACCGTCGACGAGGTCGACCCGGTCCGCGTCGACTCGCTGGACCTCCATCCGGGGATGCAGGAGCACCTCGAATCCCGATTCGACACCCTGCTACCGGTCCAGAGCCTCGCCGTCGAGCACGGGGCCACGGAGGGCCGCGACCAGCTGGTCGTGAGCGCGACGGCGACGGGGAAGACGCTCATCGGCGAGATGGCCGGCATCGACCGCGTCCTGAACAACAAGGGCACGATGCTGTTTCTCGTCCCGCTGGTCGCGCTGGCGAACCAGAAATACGAGCAGTTCCAGGACCGCTACGGCGACATGGTCGACGTGTCCCTGCGCGTGGGTGCGAGCCGGATCGCCGACGAGGGCGGTCGCTTCGACCCCGAAGCCGACGTCATCGTCGGGACCTACGAGGGGATCGACCACGCGCTCCGGACCGGCAAGGACCTCGGCACCGTCGGCACCGTCGTCATCGACGAGGTGCACACGCTCGGCGAGGACGAGCGGGGTCACCGGCTCGACGGGCTGATTTCGCGGCTGAAGTATTACTGTGAATCCGGCGGCGCACCCGACAGCGGCGACACGCAGTGGATCTACCTCTCGGCGACGGTCGGTAATCCGGGCCAGCTGGCCGACCAGCTCCGGGCGACGCTCATCGAGTTCGAGGAGCGGCCGGTCCCCATCGAGCGCCACGTCACGTTCGCCGACGGCCGCGAGAAGATCGAGACCGAAAAGAAGCTCGTCAAGCGGGCCTTCGACAACAAGTCCAGCAAGGGCTACCGCGGCCAGACCATCATCTTCACGAACTCCCGACGGCGCTGTCACCAGATCTCGCGGAAACTGGAGTACAGTTCCGCGCCGTACCACGCCGGCCTGGACAACCGGAAGCGCCAGCGGGTCGAGCGGCAGTTCGCCGATCAGGACCTCGCGGCGGTCGTGACGACGGCGGCGCTGGCCGCCGGGGTCGACTTCCCGGCCTCACAGGTCATCTTCGACTCGCTGGCGATGGGTATCGAGTGGCTCACCGTCCAGGAGTTCAGCCAGATGCTCGGCCGGGCCGGCCGTCCGGACTACCACGACAAGGGCACCGTCTACATGCTGGTCGAACCCGATTGCACGTACCACAACAGCATGGAGATGACCGAGGACGAGGTGGCCTTCAAGCTCCTGAAAGGCGAGATGGAGCCGGTCATCACCCGCTACGACGAGGGCGCGGCCGTCGAGGAGACGCTGGCGAACGTCACCGTCGCCGGCAAGGAGGCCAAGCGGCTCAACGACCGGATGGTCGGCGAAGTGCCGACCAAGCACGCACTGGGGAAGCTACTGGAGTACGAGTTCATCGACGGCCTCTCGCCGACGCCGCTCGGTCGGGCCGTGACCCGGCACTTCCTCGCGCCTGACGAGGCGTTCCAGTTGCTCGACGGCATCCGGAAGGGGCAGCATCCCTACGAGATCGTCGCCGACATGGAACTGCGCGACGAGCACTGAGCGGCCCGCGCCCGCCCGGACCTGTCGGCCGAGTATCCTTTCGGCGTACATTCTTGTAGCGGCACGTTCTTCCGGTGTCCATGGGCCTGTTCGATACCATCCGTCGCGCCGTCGGCGGCGGCGATTCGTCGACCGACGGGGACGAGACGACGGCCGGAACCGACCGGGCGTCCGACGACGGGCCGGAACTGCTGGACACGGCGACGCTCGACCCGCCAGCCTTTCGCGAGTACGCCGAGCGCGTCGTCGACGGCGCGGACCCGCTGGCGTTCGACCCCGCTGCGCTCGCGCGCCTCGATACGGCTATCGAAGAGAGCTACGGCGGCGAGACTGTCGGCGACGCCGCGGGCACGACGACGTACACCGAGAACACGGTGCGGTTCGGGAGCTATCTCGGCGAACTTCTCGTACGGGCGTACGACGGCGAGTGGGTCCAGTCCGACGGCCGCTGGGGCGTTACCGTCGCCGGCCCGGACGACGAGGTGGCCGTCGCGGTGTTCGACGTGGCCGCCCGTTCCTTCGGCGACGAGCCAGTGTTCGCGGCCGTCGTGACCCGTCTGGAATCCGAACTGGCACTCGATACCCCACAGGGAACTGACGACGACGGGGGGGCAGCGGATGCGGACGAACCCGACGCCGACGGCGTCGGTTCGGAACCGACACGGATCGTTAGCCGCGTCGACGACGGCCAGGCGGACGAGCGCGACGAACCACCTGAATCGACGCCGACGGACGAGCGAGGTGAGGCAACTACCGGCGATACCGCTGATCCCGATTCGTCCCAGGCCATCGAGACGGAGCCGACCCGCGTCGTCCGGCCAGTCGAATCAGAGTCGGAGGGCGACGACCGGTCCGACGACACCGACCCGACGCCCGTCGTCAGTCGGGTCGCTGACGAGCCAGCGAACGAGGCACCACTGGACGACGAAACCGATAGCCTGCCCTCCAATAGTAGCGGGGATGCAGACCCCGATACGACCGATTCAGCGCCGGACGATGCCGGCAGCGAGCCGTCGGCCGCTGAAACCGTCGGCGAGGGATCGACTGACGACTCACTCGACGCGGGGCCGGCCACCGACACCGCCGCCGAGCAGTCGGTGGATGGCACCGCCGACGAGCAACCAACGGCCGAGACACCACCAGCGGAATCAGCCCTTGACGCCTCTGCGGATGAACGGTCTGTCGACACGACTGATGCTGTCGAGACGACGGCCGATGATACGGTCACGACCGACGAAGCGGCCACCTACATCGACGAAGCGGAGCCGGCGTCTGACAGTGCTACAGCGGACCCCTTGGACGAAGCGCCGGCCTCCGAGACACCTCCCGAAGACTCGACTGCCGACGCTCACGACGAGGACCGGACTGTTGACACCGCGCCCGCGGGGGGTGTCACTGACACGTCTGACGGCGAACCGGCGACCGACACAGCCGACGACGGAGCGGCCGGGGCATCGATAGACGACGAACCGGCCCTCGATAGCTCGCCGGATACGCCAGCAGACGCCGCTACAGACGCGGAGGCGGTTTCCGAAACGACGGGTGACGAGTCGCCTGCGGACACCGCTGACGCCGCGGGGGCCGATGACACGCCGACGGCCGTTGCGGAATCCGATGCTGGGGACCTGCCCGATGACGGCCCCGACACATCGGCCCCTGCCGAGGATGTCGAGGCGTCCGGTGCCACTGATGATGCACCGTCACAGGGTTCGGCCGCTGACGCGATGGATCACTCGTGGGACGCCGGAACGGTCCGCGCGGACCACGCCGAGACCGCCGTCGAGTTCGCCGACTTCTGGGGCGAGCACGACCTCGATTTCTCGCCGGCCTCGCTTTCGCGCCTCGACGGCCTCGTCGATGCAGAGTGGGACGACGAGCGCTTCGCCGAGACGACGTTCGGGAGCGACGCGTCCTTCGACGACCGCGCGTTCACCAGCGTCGTGCGGGAACTCGGCGGCTACTTCGGCGAGGTGCTGGTCCGACGACTTGACGGCGAGTGGACCGACGAGACGGCCCACGAAGCGGCCGTCGTCGTCGGCGGTCCGGGCGGGCAGTTCGCCGTCCCCGTCTTCGAGGTCGCGATGACGTCGCTCAGAAAACAGGCGGTGTTCGGCCGGAGCTACGACGCCCTGCTCGAAGATCTCGGCCGTGACGGGCCGACGCGGTAGCGACGTTACTCAGGCCAGGTGGTTTCTCGCTGTTGCTAGTCAGAGATGGGTATGACTGACGTGCTCTCACATTCGGGACACTCGTCGTGGTCCGTGTAGAGGAGCGTGTCACACTCGATGCACCGGTGGGTCGCTTCGTCGTCGGTCGCGTTCCCGACCTCCTGTTTCAGCTCCTCGACTTTTCGACCGAGATCGTTGAAAAGGCTCATTGCTGTTCGTTCGGCCCGGACAGGGATAAACGTCGGCCGCCGGTTCGGCCGTCCGGGACGCCCCCGCTCGCAAACGACACATCCTTTTGTCACTGGCTGCGCAGGTGCCAGACGTGTCGCTGCCACCTGTCACGCCGGGGATGTTGTTCGTGTTCGCCGTCATCGTCGCCGCGCTGGTGCTGTTTGCGACGGAGGCGCTGCCCGTTGACGTGACCGCTATCGGCGTCATGGTCGCGCTGATGCTGGCCGAACCGGTGACGACGCTCGCGGCCGATGTCGGCCTGCTCGCCGAGCCGGTGTACGTGTTACACCAGGCTGGCGACGGGATTTCGCCGCTGGATCGCGGGCTCTCGGGCTTCGCCTCGACGGCGACGATCACGGTGCTTGCGATGTTCATCCTCTCGGACGGCGTCCAGCGGACCGGCATCGTCCAGATTCTCGGCGCGAAAATCGCCTCGCTGACTGGGGACAGCGAAACGAAACAGCTCAGTGCGACCGTCGGACTGGTCGCGCCCATCTCCGGGTTCATCAACAACACCGCCGCCGTCGCCATTCTCCTGCCGATGGTCACCGACATCGCGCACAAGGGCAAGCTCTCGCCGTCGAAACTCCTCCTGCCGCTGTCCTACGCCTCGATGTTCGGCGGGATGCTGACGCTCATTGGTACCTCGACGAACATCCTCGCCTCGCAGCTCTCGGCCGAACTGATCGGCCGCCCGTTCAGCATGTTCGAGTTCACCCAACTCGGGATCATCGTCACCATCGTCGGGACGATCTATCTCCTCACCGTCGGTCGCTATCTGGTTCCGTCGCGTATCCCGGCCGAAGAGGACCTCACTGAGGAATTCGAGATGGGTGAGTACCTCACCGAAGTCGTCGTCCGGGAGGACTCCCCGCTTATCGGTCGGACGGTCGGGGGTGCCCTCTCGACCTCCGAGTTCGACGTCGATGTCGTTCAACTGGTTCGGGGCGGGCGGACCTTCCTCGAACCGCTCGGCCAGAAGGCCATTCAGGGTGGCGACGTCTTCGCCGTTCGGACGGACCGTGACACGCTCGTCGACCTCCTCGACGCCGAAGGACTCGATATGATCCCGGAGGTCGAGGTCGACGAGGCCGAACTCGAAACTGCCAGTGAGCGAAAGAACCTGGTCGAGGTCGTCGTCGCTCCAGGGTCCTCGCTCATCGGCGAGACGCTCGTCTCCTCGAACTTCCGCCAGCGCTACGACGCGACCGTGCTGGCGCTTCGCCACGGCCAGGAACTGTACCGCCAGCGGATGGACCACGTCAAACTCCGCATCGGCGATACGCTCCTGGTGCAGGCCACCCCCGAGAGCATCGAGCGGCTCAACCTCAACAACGACTTCATCGTCGCCCAAGAGGTTCAGCGGCCGGATTTCCGCCGGTCGAAGATCCCCGTCGCGGTTGGTGTCGTCGCTGCCGTCGTCGGCGTCGCGGCGTTGACCCCGATCCACATCGTCATCTCGGCGCTGGGCGGCGCGCTCGCGATGGTCCTCACCGGCTGTCTCCGCCCGCAGGAACTGTACGACGCGGTCCAGTGGGACGTCATTTTCCTGCTTGCGGGCGTCATCCCGCTTGGCATCGCGCTCCAGGAGACCGGCGGCGCTGATCTGCTCGCGGAACTGTTCGTCATGGGTGCCGGCAGCGTCCTCACCGCCGGGGGCGGCCTCGCAGTGGTTCTCGGGCTGATGTATCTCGTGACAGCGCTGCTGACGAACATCATCTCGAACAACGCCTCCGTCGTCCTGATGATCCCCGTCGCCATCGAGACCGCCCAGCAACTGAACGCCAATCCATTCGCGTTCGTCCTCGCCGTCACCTTCGCCGCCTCGACGGCGTTCATGACGCCGGTCGGCTACCAGACGAACCTCCTCGTCTACGGTCCCGGCGGCTACCGCTTCACTGACTACCTGAAGGTCGGTGCGCCGCTACAGGCCGTCTTCGCCGTCGTGACGACGCTCGGCATCGCGTACTTCTGGGGCCTCGCTCCCGCGTGACACGGCCGTCTCGCAACGAAACCCTTTACTCGCTGTCGGGTCGATTGGTGGGTACGGGATCGTGGGGTAGCTTGGTAACCTTCGGGCCTTGGGTGCCCGCGCCCCTAGTTCAAATCTGGGCGATCCCATACCCGCGACACTGGAAGCGGCCTTTTCCCGCTTCTGCCGTCGATCTCCTTCCGGAAAGTCTCCGCGAGCCGACGCGCCCGCGGGAACGAGGGTCGGCAGGCGGTCCGCACCCGGTGTATATCATAGTGATTATTGCGATTGTTTGCCGCTCCGACCGCACGCTGTCGTGCGGTCGATGTGGTACTGACTCGCAATAATCACTATCAGGCCCGCATGTCCTGCGAGAGGTCGAAAACCAGGTCAACGACGGCCAGCCACAGCGCCACCTCTCGGGCCGGGACACCCAGCACGGTGCCAGTGGGGTCAACGAATCCCGACAGGAGGAAGCCGATGAGAACCGCGTTCGACGGGGCGTGTTCGATACCGGCGTAGGCGAACGGCTGGCGCCCCCGTCTGAGTCGGAATTCGTCGTACACGTCTTTGAGCAGTGATACAACAAGCACGCCGAACAGCAGCCACTCCGGGAACCGCCCGAGTGAGACACGGATACCACCGTACAGCAGGAGGAAGAAGACGGTGTACCCGAGGTAATGCCAGCCCCGTGCGACGAGCCGCTGACGTGGTGACAGGTTGGGTGTTCCGTGTGGCATTGGTTCGACAGACGCGGAGTGGACACGAAAACATTGTCCCGCCGTCGTCCCGAGGTGGCTGGGCTCGACGACTCGGCGGCGGGATAGGGGTGTGCCGGAGGAGACACCAGCGAGGGGGCAGCCCCCGAGCGCATCGTTTCAGTTCCACCCCGGTTTGCGAACCTTCTTAGGCCAGTGGGCATAACCACTGTCCACTCAAATGGCGACCGCCGAGAACACCGAACTCATCGACCGCTTCGAGGAGTTCTACCGTAACTACTATCGCAACGAGATCGGTGAGCTCGCCCAGAAATACCCCAACGACCAGAAGTCGCTGTACATCGACTGGGACGACCTCTATCGCTTCGACCCGGATCTGGCCGACGACTACCGCACGAAGCCCGAACAGATTCAGGAGTACGCCGAGGAGGCCCTTCGGCTGTACGACCTCCCGGTCGATGTCTCGCTCGGACAGGCCCACGTCCGCGTCCGGAACCTCCCTGACTCGGAGGACATCCGTGACCTGCGACACGAACACCACGGGAACCTCGTTGCCGTCAGAGGCATAATCCGGAAGGCGACCGACGTGCGCCCGAAGGTTATCGAGGCGGCCTTCGAGTGCCAGCGCTGTGGGACGCTCACGCGCATCCCCCAGACCGCCGGCGATTTCCAGGAACCCCACGACTGCCAGGGCTGTGAACGGCAGGGGCCGTTCCGGCTCAACACCGACCAGTCCCAGTTCATCGACGCCCAGAAGCTCCGGGTGCAGGAGTCCCCCGAGGGGCTGCGTGGCGGGGAGACGCCCCAGTCCATCGACATCAACATCGAGGACGATATCACGGGCCACGTCACTGCCGGCGACCACGTCCGCGTGACCGGGATCCTCAAACTCGACCAGCGGGGCAACGACAACGAGAAGTCCCCGATGTTCGACATCTACATGGAGGGCGTCAGCGTCGAAATCGAGGACGAGCAGTTCGAGGACATGGAGATCACCGACGCCGACAAGAAGGAGATCGTCGAACTCTCCAACGAAGCCGACATCTACGACAAGATGGTCGGCGCTATTGCGCCCTCTATCTACGGCTACGAGAAGGAGAAGCTCGCGATGATGCTCCAGCTCTTCTCGGGGGTGACCAAGGAGCTTCCTGACGGATCGCGAATACGTGGTGACCTCCATATGTTGCTGATAGGGGACCCGGGAACCGGGAAATCTCAGATGTTATCATATATCGAGAATATCGCACCACGCTCTGTCTACACCTCCGGGAAGGGGTCTTCGAGCGCGGGGCTTACAGCGGCCGCCGTTCGCGACGACTTCGGCGACGGCCAGCAGTGGACGCTGGAGGCGGGCGCGCTCGTGCTCGCGGACCAGGGCATCGCCGCCATCGACGAACTGGACAAGATGAGCCCGGAAGACCGCTCCGCGATGCACGAGGCGCTGGAACAGCAGCGTATCAGCGTTTCCAAGGCGGGAATCAACGCAACACTCAAATCCCGCTGTTCGCTGCTGGGCGCGGCCAACCCCAAGTACGGGCGCTTCGACCAGTACGAGCCTATCGGGGAGCAGATCGACCTCGAACCGGCGCTCATCTCCCGCTTTGACCTCATCTTCACCGTGACGGACAAGCCCGACGAGGAGAAAGACCGCAACCTCGCCGAGCACATCATCCAGACCAACTACGCCGGCGAGCTCCACACCCACCGGACGGAGAACCCCACTTCGAACTTCAGCGAGGAGGAGGTCGGCACGGTCACCGAGGAGGTCGCACCGACCATCGAGCCGGACCTCCTCCGGAAGTACGTCGCCTACGCCAAGCGAAACTGCTTCCCGACGATGACCGAGGAAGCGAAAAGTCGCATCGAGGACTTCTACGTCGACCTGCGGATGAAAGGACAGGACGAGGACGCGCCGGTACCCGTCACGGCCCGAAAGCTGGAGGCGCTGGTCAGGCTGGCCGAGGCGTCCGCCCGGATTCGCCTCTCGGACACCGTCGACGAGGCCGACGCCGACCGCGCGGTCGACATCGCGCACTACTGCCTGAAGGAGATCGGTGTCGACCCCGAGACCGGCGAGTTCGACGCCGACGTGGTCGAGACGGGGCAGTCGAAGACCCAGCGCGACCGCATCCAGAACATCAAGGGCATAATCTCGGACATCGAGGACGAGTACGACGAGGGCGCGCCCGCCGACGTGGTCATCGAACGCGCCGAGGAGGTCGGCATCGACGAGTCCAAGGCCGAACACGAGATCGACAAGCTGAAACAGAAAGGCGAGGTGTACGAGCCCCGTACCGATCACCTCCGAACGACCTGATATGGATCGGATCTCCGCACTGCGCAACATCGAGGAAGCGCTGGCCGAGTTCGAGGCCGGGTCGCGGTCGCTGGCTGATCTCGAACGGGACGTCCGCGGGACGCTCCGGACCTACGCGACCGAGTTCGAGGGCGACCTGCAGGCCTATCGGGCCAGCGGCGGGGCTGCCGTGGATGGCCTCGTCGTCCTCGCGCCGTCCGAAACGGCGGCCCGCGACCGGGTGCGGGATCTCGTCTCGGACGCTGGCGAATTCACCGTCTCACCCGTCGAATAGGTCTTTCCAGCATCGGTAGTTGTTCTCGGTTCCCGCTCCGACACGTGTCTGCAGTGGCGAGTCTCGTGTCCGGCCGTTGCCGCTATTTTCCGCCTGCATTACTGTATATATTCATGCCAGATAAAATTCAATTCAGTAAAATTTTATAGTAATAATACCAATGTCCAGCCAGTGCTACTCGTCGTCACCTACTCCCGGGCGGCACGCAGAGACCTGCGGAACGTCTGTCGTGCCCACGAAGACTGCGTCGTTCGACAGTTCGGGAGAGCAGCGCTGGTCTCCGGAACCGAGTTCGGGGCCTTCCAGGCGCTCCGGCTCCACGAGAAACACGGGCTTGACGTTCAGATCGAGCACGTCGAGCCGTTCGAGCCGGCGGATGTCCCCGATCACGTCCGCGAGGCAGCCAAACGGTACGAGGCACGCGAGGAACCGGCGACGCCCTACGAGCGGTTCGCGTCGGGCCGTGACCTCCCGGACCCGGACCAACTCCGAGGCGTCGACCTGTGAAGCTCCGCGTCGCTGGAACCACGTACACGGGTGCGGTCGTCGACCTCAGGGCGAGAGATATCGGCGGCAGGGCTCTCGCCGAGAGCATCCGCGGCCAGCGATGTCTCCCGGCCGTTTCCTGTCCGGAGCCGTCGTCCGTGTACGCCTACGCCGGACACGTCCACCCGTCGATGGGGTTGCGAACGCGGACTGCGCTCGCGGCCGCCGCCCGATCACAGGGCCACGCGACGCCCCAGGACGGGGCTATCGCCGACTGTCGGGAGCGACTGTCCGAACTTGACTGCCCGCCGCCGGACCTCCCGGAGCCTGTGGATCCGGTCCCGGATGCGACTATCGACGGCCTGCAGGAAACGGTAGCCACCCATCGCGGCCGGCTCACCGCTCGACAGGCGGTCGGTGCGGACGACGGAGCAGTACGAACCGAGCTCCGGGATGCGGCGGCGGAACTGAGCGAACGGGAGACGCGCCGGACTGCCGCCAGAGAGACCCGCGAACTCCGCCGGGAGCGGGCACGCGCCTACCGGGACACGCTGGAGGAACAGCGACGGCTTGCCGACGAACTGGCGAACCGCCGGCGGCGCGCTCGGGCAACCCTCGTCGACCGGCTCTCCGGTGCGTTCGCTCGGGCGGTCGAAGCGGCTCCGGGGCCGGTTCCCGACGACCCGTTCGACGCCGATCCCGTGACAGCCGCCCTGGCCGTGCTTCGGATAGCTCGAACGCCCGCACCGGTCGTCCTCGGAACGAATCGGTTCGGGACGCCAGCGGCTGCCGCGGACTGGCTCGATGCGCCAGTCGTCCGCTACTGAGTTTTAAATCGGAAGGCCGGGCCACCACTCCTATGGTTAGCTTCGACTGTCGCGCCGAGCGAGTCGACGACGTGACCCTCGTCACGGCGACCGTCGGCGACATCGCCGAACCGACTCGGATCACCGTCCGGAACTGTCTCGATGGCCCCCTCTGGCCGCCGAGACGGCAGGGTGTTCCCGAGGCCGGCTGGACCGAGGACGGGTTCGAGGGCGTTGTCGGCCCGGGTGTACACGCGCTCGGTTACGCGACGCCGGCTGCACCGGGCGACAAGCCGGCAGAGCTGGTGAGTGCCGAGCCCGCGGATAGTACCGTAGCGGACGAGCGGTTCGACTCTGCCGACGCTGTGCTCCGAGAACTCGGCGACCCGTCGCCGCCTGCTGACGCCGTGCCGACACCCGAACCGGCACGGGCGGCCGATTCTCCGAGCCGCCGGTCGGGCGCATCCGCGGTCGAACAGGGGACGGAACCACGGAGACCCGCTGTCCAATCGCCAGCCGAGTCGCGAATCAGGTCAGGGCAGCGGTCGGCCCAGCAACTCCCCGATACTGTCTCGCAGTGGCTCGAAGCGGTTGCTCGGCGCGTCGACCGTGCCGAGCGGCTGGCCGAGGCGGATTCGCTGTCGGCGGCAACGGCTGCGGTTCGCGCGACGGACGGCTTGACGGGGGTCCGGCGGGTCGCCGCACGCGGCGATGCGGACGAACAGATGCTTCGGGCGCTGGCACGGCGGGCCGAGCGGCTCGCTGACCGACGGGCGGCCGCCACGGTGCCGACCGAGACGCTGTCCCGCCTCGCATGATTCTGGCAGTCACCGGTGGCAAGGGCGGCGTCGGCAAGTCGACCATCGCGTACAATCTCGCGGCGGAACTCGACGCGCGCGAACGGCCCGACAGCGAGGCCCCGCGCTCGAAAGTGAACGCTGGGAGCGTCGTCGTCGACGGCGACCTCGGGATGGCGGACCTCCCGTCCAGCCGCGGCCCCGATCTGCACGACGTTCTCGCCGACCGTGCCGACCCGCACGAAGCGATCCGCGAAGACGGCCCCGTGACGGTCGTTCCCTGCGGGCGCACGCTGGCCGGCGCTCGCAGCGCCGACTTGCAGGGCCTCACGGACGTGTTCGCCGCGCTGGAGCGGACCTATCGCTGGGTCATCGTCGACTCGCCGGCCGGCCTGCACGCCGATGTCGGTCTGCCCCTCTCGGCCGCCGACGCCGCGATACTCGTGACGACGCCGGAGAGCGCAGCCCTCGCCGACGCGCTCCGGGTCCGGGCACTGGCCCGTGAACTCGACGCCGGCCTCTGTCGGGTCGTCCTCAACCGCGCTGGTCCGAACCCCGCGACAGGGGCCGTCGCGGACCGGTTCGGGGCGCCAGCCGTCGCTGTCCCGGAGAGCGAACCGCTGGCGACGGCACAGGCGCACGGACAACCGCTTCGAGAAACAGCACCGAACGTGTCAGCGCGGCACTCGCTCGAATCGCTCGCCGACGCCGTTTACTCCTGTAGCTCGGTGTAGGTCCCGCGGAGCGTGACCGGCGTCACGTCCGCCGTCTCCGCCGCTTCGGCCTGCGTGAGCGCGACGTCCTGTTCCTGGGCCGCGGTGTACAGACACGCTGCCGCGACGCCGGCCGGATTGCGTCCACTGACCAGGCCACGGTCCTGTGCCTCGTCGACGAGTCGCTCTGCGCGCTGGCGGACCGCGGTCGGCAGATCGAGCGTCGTCGCGAACCGGGGCACGTACTCCCGCGGATCTATCGGACCGGTCGGCAGCCCGAGTTCCCTGTTCAGGGCGTCGTAGGCCGCGCGAAGCTCCGACTGATTCGCTTTGGCGACGGTACAGAGTTCGTCGACGGTTCGGGCGACGCCTTCGGTCCGGCAGGTCGCGTAGATGGCTGCGGCCGCGAACCCCTCCAGCGTTCGTCCCTGCAGCAGGTCCTCGTTCTGTGCGGATTCGAACAGCACGCACGCTCGGTCCCGGATGGCGTCCGAGAGCGCCATCGAACTGATGATACGCCGGATCTCGGTGAAGGCGTACACCTTGTTTCGCTCGCGTTTCGAGCTGATCTGTGCGCGGTTGTGCTCGCGGCGGAGGCGGGCGAACTGTCGGCGCTTGCGCCCTTTCAGCCGCGTCGATCGACCGATCTTCGTCGAGAGACCGCGGTCGTGACGCGACCGCGTCAACGGCGCGCCGGTGCGTGCTCGATTGTTGTCTTCGTCGTCGAACGACCGCCACTCCGGGCCGGGGTCGATGGCGTCCTCGCCGACGACCAGCCCACAGTTGCCACAGACCGATTCGACGCCCTGCTGTTTGATCGACCCGTTACACTCCGGACATTGCGTCACCGTCGTGCTCATGTTTCGACCTACGCCCGGACGGAGGGTTAAAAAGACGATGCAGAGCCGGGTTTACGGGCGATTTCCGGCGAATTCACCTACCGGTTATCGGTAGGTTACGGTTCGATCAGACCATGGTGCGTATCGAGATACCGACAGTATTAAATTCCAGATACGGAAAGAATATTTTAATGGCATTGTCGGATATCGCTGCCGGTGTCGAGGTCACGACCCGCCAGCGTGACCGCGGCGTCGCCGCTGTCGACGAGACGGACGCGTCCCTCTCGGAGCGGCTGGCTCCGGTCGCCGACGAGCTCCCGTGTTCGGCGGCGACGGCGGCGACCGTCGTCGAGGCCTACGCGGCCGGCAGGAGCGTCGGCGACGCGGGCCGCGCTGCCGGGATTGCGCCCGTGACCGCCGCCAAGACGCTCCATCTCGTCGGCGAGCACGTGTCGCCGGTCGGTCCGCAGGGCCGTGAGCTGGTCGCCGATTGGCTTGCCGGGGAGCTCTCCCGCAGCGACGCTATCGCACTGGCCGGCGTGACCGAGCAGGAGTTTGCCCTGGCGGCGTACATCGAGACCCACGAGCCGCTGCCGGCGGCCCGCGATGCGGTGGAGGGGGCGCTTACGACCGAGGAACGGGACCCGTTAGGGGAGACGATGAGCGATGTCGGCGAGCTGCTGTGAGCGGTGTGCGAATCGCTCTCTCGGCGAGGGCGGGAGTGAGCGACGTCGACGAGCTGCTGTGAGTATCTGCTCACTGTTCTCTCGGCGAGGGCGGGAGTGAGCGACGTGGGTGAGCTGCTGTGAGTATTTGCTCACTGTTCTCTCGGCGAGGGCGGGAGCGAGTGACCGAATTCGTCTACTTACCGTCGCTCCCACAGTGTCTCGATGCGGTCCACAACGTAATCAATGACGAGGCGACACACGTCTCGATGATCGTCCGGCCACTGCGCATCCTCTGCGGTTGTACGACTGGCATCCGGCGGCGGATGAAAGTGTCCGCGTGAGTTGTGGCTGTTCGGATGTCGATCCCACCGACACTTCCAGACACTTTCTCGCCGCGCTTCCTGATAGTGAACGTTGAAGTCGTCGTTGCGGTACCAGCGAATCTCCAGCCGAGTCGACGTTTCCGCCGGGTAATAGTCGCTGGAGAGTTCGACGCGGAGACACAGTTTCTCTTCCGTGATGATCTCCGCTGAATCGAACATCCGGCGCCCGACGAACCGAGACCGCATTTGATCCAACACCGAGCGGTCGATTGGCGCGGGGCTTGCGCCGTCGTCTACGGGGACCATCGTCAGCCGTGTGACGGGGCCGCTGAGCCGGTTGCTTTCTGCCGGGCGCGCTCGTAAAGACGGCGTTCCTCGATAGCAGTGGCCCAGTCACCGAGATCGACGTACACGTCGTCGACCTGCTCCGCATCGAATTCGAGGACATTGACTGCAGCGGGCGAGTCGCGACCGTACTCATCACGGTAGCGCTCGATCCTGTCCGTTAGCTCTGAGACGCGGGCCTGTAATTCGTCGACAGTGTTTTCCTGTGCCAGTTCGTTCGTCCGCCGCCATTCGAAGTAGTCGTCGTTTCGCTCGTATCTGACCGGGCGACCGTCGTGCCGGATGACGATTCCCAGCTCGGCATAGAATGAGAGGTGTGACCGCGCGGACTCTTCGGAGCAGTCCGCTCGCGTGGCGATTTCGGCGACCGTCATCGGCTGTCGGGCGTGTAGCACCGCGCTGTAGACCCGTTGCTTCGTGTCTTCGTCTTGGAAGGGTCTATCGAACGGCGGCGGGCCGTCACGGTGAGCACCGTCTGCCATATCTCTATCAACGAATCGGACACACATATTCCTTTCTTCAGCCAAAATATATGGCTTACTCTCGACGCCTTCCGCATTAGACTTCGTTCGCTGTTCTCTCGGCGAAGTGGGGTAACGACGTCGGCAAGCTGCCGTGAGTGGGCAGACCTCGGGCCCGGCCTCTCTGGGGCACGCTTAACACCCGTGACTGCAAACCCGGTGATATGTCGGCTTCGGAACTGGCAGACCGGGTGGCCGAGGCGCTCACGGTGGACACCGAGGCGTTCAACGACAGGGCTCGCGAGGAGGCCGAAGCGCTCAAGTCCGCGGTTCGTGACGGCACCTTCGACAACACGGAAGCCATCGTCGGCATGGAACTGGAGCTGTATGCCGTCGACGACCAGACTGACGCGCTCCAGCGGGTCCCCCGCCAGTTGCTCGAACTCATCGGATTCGAGAAGGAACTCGGGCTGCACAACGCGGAGATGCAGACGAGCCCGCAGCCGCTGAACACCCACGGGCTGGCGGCCCAGCGCAACGAGCTGAAGGCGTCGCTGATGCCGGCCCAGCAACGGGTGCGCAACGAGGGTATCCGCCTCGTCTCCGACGGGATGTGGACTGTTCCACCCGCGGGCGAGACGGCCCGGGAGTACCTCTGTGACTGCGTCGAACAGAGCGGCGTCCGCATCGGGACGAACATGTCGGACTCCGTCCGCTATCACACGATGGCCAACACGGACTACCCCTCGGCGTTCGAAATCGACGCGCCACACGCCTCGCTGCAGGCCGAGACGGTGATGCCGGAGTCGCTCATCACCTCGATTCAGCCCCACTACCAGATCCCTCACGCGCCAGACCTGCCGGAGTATTTCAGCTACGCGCTCCGTATCGCCGCGCCGTTGCTAGCGCTTGGCGTCAACTCCCCGTTTTTCCCGCCGGACCTGTACGACGATGCGCCCGACCCGGAGATCGTCGCCGGGGCGCACATGGAGAACCGCATCGGCGTCTTCGAGTCGGTGCTCAATCCGCCCGACGGCGACCCGACGCCGCCGAAAGTCTGCTTCCCACCGGATTTCGACACCGTCGAGGAGGCTATCGACGACATCGTTGCGGACGACACTATCGTCCCGGTCGATCTGCAGCCAGGGACCCGTTTCGACGACGACTTCGTTCACTTCCGGCACAAACACGGCTCGTACTGGCGGTGGATCAGGCCGGTGTTCGAGGGGGCGACGCGGTCGGCGGCCAACGCCCGCATCGAGTTCCGCCCGCTGGCCGCACAGCCGACCGTCGACGACGCCATCGGCTTCGCGGCCGTCTTCGCCGGGCTGATGGAGAGCCTGCCACAGCTCGAACACCCCATCCGGTCGCTGGACTGGGAGACGGCAGAGCGGAACTTCTACACCGCCGCGCGGAACGGCCTCCGAGCGAAAATCGAGTGGATCACCGCCGACGGGGCGACGACGACCAGCACCGAGGAGATATACGGCGAACTGTTCGAGCACGCCCGGGAGGGCCTCGAACAGCGTGGCCTCTCGGCGGAGGAGGCCCACAGCTACATCCGACCGCTGCGCGAGCGCGTCGACCGCCGGCTGACGCCCGCGCGCTGGAAACACGACTACGTCCGCCGCCGCGTCGAGGAGAACGTCCCGCTTGCCGAAGCGATCTGGGGGATGCAGGCCACCTACATTCGCCACCAGGAGGAGACGCTGCTGGACGGCAGTTTCGTCGACTGGTTCGAGTAAACTCAGCCAGTCGTCGTCGGTTCCGGTTGGGTCGTCGCGCCGGGCCGGTCCGCGACGCCTGCGTACGCGACGACGTCCATTCCCAACTTTTCGACGCGTTCGGCGATGTCCTCGTCGGCGATGTGTCCGTCCTCGAAGGCGGCCCACGAGTCGGGGATGGCGACGTCGTCGGGGAGCGGCCATCCCTTCAGTTCCAGCACTGATGCCCGGAGGTGCCGGAGCGCCGGCGTGGGGAACCCGCCGCCGGCCACTGCGAGGAGGCCGACGGTCATCCCCTCGACGTCGTCGATACTGCAGTAGTCGAGGGCCGTCTTCAGCGGCGAGGCGATGGTGCCGTGGTACATCGGGGTCCCGAGAACGAGGGCGTCGGCCGCCCGGACTCGGGCGGCCAGTTCCGGGCCGTCTCCCGCCTGCGTGTCAGCTGCATCGGGGTCGAACAGCGGGAGATCCCACGCCCGGAGGTCGATGTGCTCAGTCGTCGCGCCAGCCCCCGCTGCCGCATCGAGGGCACGCTGGACGGCGATCCTGGTTCCGCTGTCGTCACGCAGACTTCCGCTGATACCGATAACGTGTGGCGTGTCGTGCATCGTGTACCTGTTCGTAGCCGCCGTTGATTAGTAAGTATTCTGAGAACTCTGTTTCAGTATATATTCTGACAGGTGGTTTGATACGTGGACGGCTAGACGTTTTGTATCGACCTGCCGAAACAGCCGCTATGCCCGGCGATACCGACAGTGACGCGGACACCCAGCGGACGCCCGCCGACGCGTTCGCGCTGTTCAGCCACGACCTCCGTGTGGCGATTTTAGACGCCCTCTGGGCCGCTGACCGGCACGCCCTCCCGTACGCGGAGCTCAAGCGGCGGGTCGGCGAGCGCGACAGCGGGAAGTTCAACTACCACCTCTCGCAGCTGGTCGGGCAGTTCGTCGGGAAGGACGGCGAGGCGTACGAACTGCTGTATCCGGGCCATCGCGTCCTCGATGCGATACACAGCGGCGTCCTCCATCAGACCGGCGGCGTGGATCCGGTGTCGCTCGACGCCGACTGTCGCCACTGCGGGACCGCGCTGACGTTCACGCTGGACGAGTACATCGGCCACGTCGGCTGTCTGGCCTGTGACGACACCGTCATGGCGTTCCCGTTCGACCCCGGTGGCGTCAGCGGTCGTACCGACGAAGCGGTCGCCGCGGCGTTCGACCGGCGAACCCGACTGTTCTGGCGGTTCGCCGTCGCCGGCGTCTGTCCGGTCTGTGCGGGCGCCATCAGCGCGGGGGTAACGACGGAAACCGGGCCGGAACTGGACTCCCACTACGCGACCGATCACCCGGTGATGCTCGATATCGACTGTCAGCAGTGTAGCTTCTACAACTACCCGCCCGCCGCGGTCGTTGCGCTCTATCACCCCGCGGTAACCGGCTGGCTGTACGACCACGGCGTCGACCCCCGGACGACCCGCGCCTGGGAACTCGATTTCGTCGTCAACCCGTCACGGACGACAGTGCGACGCCGGGACCCGTGGGAGATCGCCGTGACGGTGGCGACAGCTTCCGAGCGGCTCCGAGCGACCATCGACGGAACCCTGTCAGTCACTGCGCTGGAGCGACGACCGGCCGATACCGACGAACACCTGTGATTGTGAACTCGGTTTCACCTAATCTCTGACGGGGCGGCGGCCGTTACCGGAGCCGCTGCTGACCATGTCCGGCAGATGTGTACAATCGGACGCTGTGGGCCCGTTACTCCTCGCTCTCGTCGCTGTCTTCAGCTTCCGCTTCCTCGTCGGTCTCGGCGTCCGCTTCGTCCATCTCTTCCTCGGCAGCCTCGTCTTCGTCGTCGTGCTCGGCGAACTCGACCTCCGCTTCTAGTTCGATTTCGATACCCTTCCCTTCCAGTTCCGCTTCGAACTCCGCCATATCCTCGACTTCGGCTTCCAGTTCCGCTGTGTCTACCTCGACCTCGACCTCCACTTCGACGGAAACGTCTTCTCGGTCCATACCGACGTTCCGCAGGGCTGACATAACTCCGTTTTGCAACCGGCATGTCGCGGACGACTTCGACATCGCTATGTGTGTCAACCGACGACCAGTTGCTATGAGTGATCCCGTGGACGTGACCGTCGACACCGACGACGAGTCGGAATCGGTTCGCATCCACGACGACGACGGCGAAGTCGAAGCCGGCGACACGACCGTCCGGTTCAGTTTTTCCGGCACTGGCGACGACCGGGCGGCTGACGACGAAGCGCCGACTGACGGCAACGACGGACAGCCGACCGGCGACGATCCGCGCCACATCGTCGAACTCGATTCGGTGCCCACCGACAGCACGCTCGTGTTCGAGGCTCGTGACGGCCGACGCGGTGTCAACTGTATCTTGCACCGCGCGGGCGACGCCGTCGTCGCCTGGCGCAACTCCTGTCCCCACCAGCCCGAAGTCCCCCTCGATCCGGGCCGGGGCGCGATTGTGCGGGGCGACCGGCTGGTGTGTCACAAGCACGGCGCGCAGTTCGAACGCGAGGACGGCGTCTGCACGCACGGCCCCTGTGCCGGCGACGTGCTGGACGGTATCGAGGTCGAAACCAGGGACGGCGACGTGTATCTCACCGACGAGCGCTTCGAGCGGGCCGAACGGCGCTGACACGCGCCATCAGAGCGTTTTGCGGTTCTTTCTCAGCAACCAGCGCCGTCAGTCGTCCGCGACAGCCGGATCGCTACCGGTCCGCGGATCGGCCTCGCGCCACGTTCCCCGGAGGAACCAGGCCGCTGCGAGGCCGGCCGCGAGAACGTTCGAGACGGCGAAGGCCAGCCAGATGCCTTGTTCGGCCAGCGAGTACGCGAAGAGGTCGACGACCTGCGGACCGAGCCAGGCCGGGACCGCAACCGGGCGGGAGGCGACCCAGGCGACCGGCAGGCGGATGATTCCCAGCATGGTGACCGCCAGCGCCGCCGAGGTGAGCGTCTTGCCGGCCCCGCGGAACCCGCCGGAGTAGGCCCGCACGATGCCGATGAACCCGAAGGTCGGGGCGACCCACTGGAGGAACTCCGCCCCGATACGGACGACCTCGGGGTCGTCGCTGAACACGCTGACGACCGTTGGTGCGGCGAAGATAGTAATCGCACCGAGGACGGTGAGGATGGCGAACGAGACTTTCGCGGCGAAGTGGTTGGCCGTCGCCGCGCGGTCCGGCCGCTCCGCGCCGAGGTTCTGGCCGGTCATCGTCTCGACGCCCCGATCCATCGCGATGGCCGGCATGAACACCAGCGAGAACACGCGGATGCCGACGCCGAAGGCCGCCACGACAGTAACGGAAAACGTCCCGACGATGAACAGCATGGCGTTGACCGACAGCGCCCGCCCGGTCCCCTCGACGGAGGCCGGGACGCCCAGCCTGAGCAGTTTCCGGAGGTACTCCAGGTCCGGTGCCATGTCACCGAGGTGAATCCGCACGCCCCGCCGGCCCGACAGCAGGATACCGATACCGACGACTAACGCCACACCCCGGGAGAAGATGGTCGCGACGGCCGCGCCGACGACGCCCATCTCGGGGAACACCCACCAGCCGAAGATGAGGAACGGATCGATGACGATGTTCAGCACGACGGTCCCGAACATCACCAGCATCGGCGTGATGGTGTCCCCGGCCCCGCGCATCAGCGAGATGAACACGAAGAAGCCGAACATCGCCGTCAGCCCGAGCGAGACGACCTGCAGGTACCCCGTCGCGCCCGGCAGCACCTCGCTGGAGGCACCCAACAGTGACAGGAAGTCCTCGACGAAGAAGTAGCCGGTCACGCCGAGCAGCACGGAGGCCAGCAGCGCGAACGTCACGGTCTGGGAGGCAGCGTACTCGGCCTCGCGGAGCTCTTCGGCACCCGTGTGCTGGGCGACCAGCACGCTTCCCGCCACGGACAGCCCCATCCCGAGCGAGATGAGCAGGAAGATCATCGGGAAGGCAAAGGAGATGGCCGCAAGCGCCGTCGTGGAGTACTGGCCCAGCCAGAACGTATCGGCCAGGTTGTACGCCACCTGTAGCAGGTTCGTGATGACGATGGGGAAGGAGAGAAAGAGAAGCGGCTTGCCGATGTCGCCGCTGGTCAGGTCCAGCTCCTCCTGGCCCTTGAATAGCCCGCCGAGCCGCGCACCGAGACGGCCCAGTTTCTGCCGGACGCTCACGCTGTGACCTCCTCCTGTCCGTCCAGGAGATGTGTTTCAACGTACTCGGCGAGCATTTTCCGGGTGCATTCGACCGGGCGGCCGGTCGTGACGCGCTCGGTCGCGGCCCCGGTCAGCACGGTGACGATGAACCGGGCGGTCTCCTCGGCGTCGAGGTCGGATTTGAACGTCCCGTCGGCGATGCCGTCTTCGAGGATCACTTCGAGCTCGTCGACGAGATAGTCGTCGAACTTCGTGAGCCGCTCGCGAAAGCCGGGTTCGTAGGGCGCGTGGGCGCGGATTTCGAGAATCGCGGTCCCGAACTCCTCGCTCCCGTCGTCCGGTTTGTCCAGCACCGAGTCGATGAGCGCCAGCAGCCGCTCGTGTGGGGTCTCGCCGTCGGGGTCTTCGGTCCGGTCGACGAACCCGTCATAGAGGTATTCGAGGAACGCACAGAGAAGGTCGTGCTTGCTGTCGTAGTGGTAGTGGAGGGAGGCTTTGCTCTTGTCCGACTCGTCAGCGATATCCTGCATCGTCAGGTCCGCGTAGCCGTGCGTACACAGCGCACGGTAGGTCGCATCCATAATATCGTCGGCCGTGTCGCCGTCGTTCATTACGTGTAACTAACTGACTGGTCAGTCAAGTATGCGTCGGTACTGGCTTCCGCCACCCCGAGACCTGCCGGTCCGGGAGCGGTCGGAACGACTGCAGAAGGGCGGCCGCTACTCCTTCAGGTCGAGGTCGAACTGCTCGTGTTCGCTGGCTGCGTTGAGCACGACGGAGGTGTTCGACTCCCTGATGTCAGGATCCGTGAGCAGCTCCTTGATCTGGGCGTTCATGCCGTCGGTGTCGGTGAACTTCCCGACCGCGATGATGTCGTAGTCGCCGGTGACCTCGTACACCGAGATCATCTGCTTGTGCTCTCTGAGGTCCTCCGTGACCGCCGGCAGCGACGACCCCTCCACCTTGAGCTGGATAATGGCCGTCACGTCGTAGCCGAGCTTGTCGTAGTCGACTTTGGGCGTGTACCCGTTGATGATCCCCTCGTCCTCCAGATCGGAGAGGTGGTTCGAGACGGTCGTTACCGACACGTCGAGGTCTTCTCCGAGGCTTCGGAGGCTGGCGCGGCCATCCCCCAGCAGGGCATTCACTAACTCACGGTCGAGATTTTCGTACGTCATTACATTGGGGGACGCCCCCCAGGGATTAGAATTTTACGAATGTCCAAATGTAAGCGAAAGCGTCGAAACCTTTGCGCAAATCAGCAGGGTTTTAGTAGTAGCACCGTTCCTATCTGGTGTCCAAAGATGACAAGCGAACTTTCAGAGGCGGCAGAGGAGGTACTTGAGGAGATCGAAGAGAAGAACGTCGACTTCCTGCGACTCCAGTTTACCGACATCCTCGGCACAATCAAAAACGTCTCGATCACAGCCGATCAGGCGGAGAAAGCGTTCACAGAGGGCATCTACTTCGACGGGTCCTCGATCAACGGCTTCGTCCGGATTCAGGAGTCCGACATGCGCCTGGACCCGGACCCCTCGACGTTCTCCGTGCTTCCGTGGAGAGAGAACGTAGAAGGCGGCTCCAGCGCCCGCCTCATCTGTGACGTCATCGACACCTCGACCGGCGAACCGTTCGCTGGCGACCCACGCGGCGTTCTGAAGCGTGCGATCAAGCGCGCAAACGACATGGGCTATACGGTCAACGCCGCACCCGAGCCCGAGTTCTTCCTGTTCGAGGAAGACGAAGAGGGCCGTGCGACGACCAAGACCAACGACGCCGGCGGCTACTTCGACCTCGCGCCGAAGGACCTCGCCTCCGACGTGCGCCGTGACATCATCTACGGCCTCGAAGACATGGGCTTCGACATCGAAGCCTCCCACCACGAGGTCGCCCAGGGCCAGCACGAGATCAACTTCACCTACGACGACGCGCTCTCGACGGCTGACAACGTCGCCACCTTCCGCTCTGTCGTCCGCGCCATCGCGGCCGAACACGACCTGCACGCGACGTTCATGCCGAAGCCGATCCCGAAGATCAACGGCTCCGGGATGCACACGCACCTCTCGCTGTTCACCGAGGACGGCGAGAACGCGTTCCACGACGAGGACGACGAGTTCAACCTCTCCGAGACGGCAAAGAGCTTCACCGCTGGGATCCTCGAACACGCACCGGCCATTGCGGCCGTGGCGAACCCGACCGTCAATTCCTACAAGCGTCTGGTCCCGGGCTACGAGGCCCCCGTCTACGTCGCCTGGTCCGACCGCAACCGCTCGGCACTCATCCGCAAGCCGGCCGCCCGCACGCCGGCCGCAAGCCGGATCGAGGCTCGCTTCCCCGACCCGTCGTGTAACCCGTACCTCGCCTTCGCCGCGCTCATCCACGCCGGTCTCGACGGTGTCGAGCGCGACCTCGAATGCGACGACCCGGTCCGCGAGAACATCTACGAGTTCGACGAGGCCAAACGCGAGGAGTACGGCATCACCACGCTGCCGGAGAACCTCGGCGAAGCCGTCGACGAACTCGAACAGGACGAGGTCATCAGCGACGCCCTCGGCGAGCACGTCTACGAGAACTTCGTCGAGGCCAAGCGCCAGGAACACAAGGAGTACCTGGTCGACGTCTCCCAGTGGGAACTCGACCGCTACCTCGAGAAGTTCTAAGCGGCGTCCGTCTCAGTATTTTTCTGCGAGGCGCTCACCGGCCAGCGGCAGCACCAGCAACAGTCCCGTCCCGAGTGCCGCAAGCAGCGTGACCACGGCCGGCGTCGGGTGCAGGCCGAACGTCACCCCGAGAAGGAGGCCAACCGAGCCCACGCCAAGCAGTGCCGTGACCGTGACGCCGGTCCGGGTCGGCTCCGGAACCGACCCACCCAGCAGCGACCAGACAACACCGCCCGCGACTGCGATTCCCAGCGCGCCGGCCGTATCCCGGGAAACGTCGGCGACGAGCAGCCCCGCCAGGGCGATGCCGGCGGCCAGTCCGAACACCCGCTCGGGCGTCCTGAGCACGCCAAGCGCCAGCGCGAGCGCTGCGCCGGCGATGGCGAAGCCCGCAAGAATGTCGACGAGGTAGTGGACGCCAAGCACCAGTCTGGAGAGGCCGACGAGGGCGATGACGGTGCCGGCGACGGCAGCCCGTTGCCGACGCGTGCCGACCCGGAGCGCCCAGGCGATACCGCCCCAGACAAGCAGGGAGAGCGTGGCGTGGCCGCTGGGGAAGCCAAAGCCCTCGCCGGTGGCCATCGACTCGTAGATGCCCCGGACTGGCGACGGCAGCAGTCCGGCGTGGGTGGCCGTCCCAGCACCCGGCGGCCGGGGCAGGACGAACACCCCTTTCAGTGAGACGACGAGGGCAACGCCGACGGCGAGCAGCGCCACCAGCATCGCCGTCCGGTCCCGAGTGAGGCCACGGCCGAGCGTCGGCGTCCAGGGACCCAGCCAGTACAGCAGGCCACAGGCCAGAAAGGTAAACCAGAAATCGCCCAGTTGGGTGATGAGGGCGAACAGTACGACGATTGCGCCGGGCAGCGCTGACAGGACCTCAGTGACCCCGATAGTCCGTATCACTGTCGCCAGTCGCGCACGCGGTCGATGAGCCGTCCGGGCATGCCGGTCGCAGTCAGGGTCACACCGACCGCAATCATGATCGTGTAAAGGCCCAGCACCGACAGCCAGATGACCAGCATCGCCAGGACGGCGTAGATCCCCTTCAGATAGTAGAACGCACCGAGGGTCATGATCGTGCCGTACAGCAAGACGATGTAGGGGCCCCACTGTCGGGCGTGGCCGCGGCGCATCCGGCGGCGGACGTACTGCTTGAGGTCCGATTTCACTTCGTCGCGGTGCAGCGTCCGGCCCTCGATCTCCTCGCGGAACGACTCGAACTCCTCGCGGAGCTCCCTGAGTTCCTCGTCTGTCAGGTCGTCGGGTGTCCGTGACGTGTCAGCGCCGGCTGGTGGCGGCGTGTCGGTTTCGTCAGCGTCCTCACTCATCGCTTTGCCGGACCGTCGGCGCGGTACCTGTTGTAGTTGCCGGTCCGCGAGCGCCGCGTTGACCGCTGCGCCCACGAGCAGCACCTGTCCGGCGAAGTAGAACCACGTCACGAGCAGGAGGACCCCGCCGATGACGCCGTACACCTGGTAACTGTCGGCCTGCGAGGCGTACACGTTGAACCCTGTCCCGAGCAGCGTCCACCCGAGGCCGGCGAACACCGCGCCGGGGACGGCTTCCCGTATCGTCATCTCCTGGTCGGGGAACAGATAGTACAGCGGGAGGAAGGCGACCGCCAGCACGGGAACGAGCGCGAGGCCACCGAGCGCGACCTGCACGCCGAGCACCGTTCCGAGCGCCCCGATGACGCCGAGCCCGACCAGTGCGATACTGATCCCGCCCAGCGCGGCCAGCCCATCGACGAGTTCCCCGAGTATCGAATCGGGGCCATCGGTTCCGTAGACGCGACTGAAGGCCGTATCCAGCCCGCGGAACACCTTGAGCGCGCTCCACAGCGTGACGCCGACACCGAGGAC
The DNA here is from genome assembly GCF_055271655.1 of Haloarcula sp. HT12. Classification (NCBI taxonomy): domain Archaea; kingdom Methanobacteriati; phylum Methanobacteriota; class Halobacteria; order Halobacteriales; family Haloarculaceae; genus Haloarcula; species Haloarcula sp. HT12. Next base: position 155,300 of record NZ_JBUXKW010000002.1, on the reverse strand, counting down.
GGTCGCGCCGCCGCGGCCGGCCCCGCTGGTCAGCGCGTCTTCGAGCAGTGTCGATGCGGTCGGCGAGAGCACGTCCCCCGCAGCCGCCACGATTCGCTCGGCAAAGGCCTCCCCGCCCGCCAGTGTCCCGACGACCAGCGTCAGCAACAACAGCGGCAGGAGCGAGACGAACATGTAGTAGGCGATGCCGGCCGCGAGAAAGGAGACCTCCTCCTCTCGGACAGTGCGGACGACATCCCGACCGACGGAGACAGCGCGTGTGCGATCCACGCGAGCACATCAGAGTGGCGTCACAAATATACTGTCGACTGGCTGATGTCACCCCCCGTCGACGCCACGCGTCAATCGTCCAGCGCCGCGTCGGGCCGGTAGGACCGACTGACGACTCGCCACGTCCCCGAGCGGAAGCGATAGTAGGTCACCGCCGCGGGAACCGCGGTCTCGACCACTAGCGAGGCATATAGCGCGAGTTCGCCCAGCGGCGTGACGTAGCCGAGATACGCAAGCGGGAGGGCGAACAGGTACATCCCGGCCAGTTGGGAGTAAAACGGCCAGCGCGTGTCGCCGCTGGCACGGAGCGGCCCCGTCGAGCCGCCGTCGACGCCACGGAACACGACGCTTGCACACGCGACGGCGACGAACACCGTCACCAGCGGGAGCACTGTGGGATCCGAGACGAACAGGCGGGCGATGCCCCGCGAGAACGGAAGCAGCGTCGCCGCGACGACGAGGTACACGCCGATGCTCAGTCGGAGCACCGTCTGCGCCCAGACGGTCGCCTCGGCCTCGTCGTCGTCGCCCAGCGCCTGCCCGACGAGGCTGCTCGACGCCAGGCTCAGCCCCCAGTTCGGCGTGTCAAGCAGCGCCCGGACCCGAAGCGCCACGACGTAGGCCGACACGACGCCCGGCCCGAACAGCCCGACGATGAACAACCGGGGAAACTGCGCCCCGGTCCGCGCGAGGTTGGCCCCCACTAGCGGTGCCCCGGTCTCTGCGAGGTCCCGCCCCAGCCCCCGGTCGAGGAACGGCCGCGACACCGGCACCCGGACCGGGAACGTACCGATGATCGGCAAGCCACCGCGAGCTAGCCCGACGGCGAATCCGGCCGTGACCAGGACGTTCGCAATGACCGTCCCCAGGGCCGCACCGACGACGCCGAGGCCGAACCCGAAGATGAAGACGGCGTTCAACGCGATGTTGACGACCGCACCGCCGGCCCGCAACAGCATCGGCGTCCAGGCGTCGTCGGCTCCCACGAGCGTCCGACTCCCGATGAGGTTCAGTGCGGCGAAGGGGACGCCGAGCGCGGCGACGCGCAGGTATCGCGTCCCGTAGTCGACGGCCTCCGACCCCGTTCCGACGAGATCGACGAGCAGCCCGGGGACGATCCAGTACGCCGCCATCAGCGGGAGCGTCAGCCCCAGCACGACGGCGGCGCTGGTCGTGACGGTGACCGCCAGTTCCTCGTCGGCGTCGGCCCCGTAGCGCTGGGACACCATGCCGATTGTCCCCCCGGCGACCCCGCCGCCCAGCGCGAACACGAGTTCCCAGAACGGGGCGGCGAAGCCGACGCCGGCGATGGCGGTCGGCCCGAGCGCCAGTCCGACCATCGCCACGTCGACCGTCGACTTCGACATCCGAGCGACCCCGGTGACGATGCGGGGCCAGGAGAGATCCGTCGCTCGGCGGACCCGCTCGCGCTCGACGAGGCCGAACCGCGCGAGCAGGCTGCCGATGAACAGCAGGACGCCACGGACCGGATTGTACGTGGAGGGCACGTGTTCGCCACCGCTTTGCGGCCGAGGCAAAAAGGGGTTAAGAAAGCGGCGCCGCCCTCACAGGCTTTATACAGCATCGCCGCAACGACCGGATATGGATACGGAAGCGGCCATCCGGCACGGGACGATGCGGGTGACGGTCCTGTTGCTCGTCGCGGCCGCACTGGCTATCGGCCTCGGCGTCGCCGGCCTCGGCGCGTCCCTGCCGATTGTCGTGGGCCTGCTGGTACTGACGGCTGTTCTGTACGCCGGCCGTCCGGACGACGGTCGGTTCGGTTCCGTCGCCGGTGTCGACGCGGACGGCATCGTCCAGTCGCTGTGGGTCGCGCCGCTCGTTACGGCCCTGCCGCTGCTCGTCCGCCTGTCGGCCACGCCCGGCGAGATGCAGGCCATCGGCGGGCTGCTCGGCCTCGCGGGGATGGCGAACTACTTCCTGCGGCCGGTGTATCTGCTGGGCTACGACCTCGCCGCTGCTGTTCGGGAGAGCATCGGTCGGGCGAACGGCCGGTGACACGGCGGCCACCGCCGGGCGCTGACAAACGAACTCCGGCGCGGGATTTACCCGTTCGCGATATGTGATATCACTCGTCGCACTATGCTGTGGCCACAGCCCCCACGCCGTCGGAGGCGGTCGGTGTGATCGCTGCCCGGCTCCGGATTCGCCTTCCCGACGACATCTGGATCGCCGATGTCTCACAGGCGAACCCACAGGCCACGTTCAGGCTGCTCTCCGGGATTCGGGCAGGCGCGACGGCGGTCGAACTCGGCGAGGTAACGACGGACGACCCCGCGACCGCCGGGGACGCTATCGCGACCCACCCGTCAGTCACCGCATACGAGGAGTTGGAACGCACTGCCGACCGCGTGCTCGCGAAGTACGAGACGACAGATACGGCACTATACGAGTTCGTCGCCGAGTCGGGGCTCCCGATCGAGTACCCGGTCACCGCCGAGAACGGCTGGTACGAGTTCGACCTCACCGGGTCGCGCGCGGAGTTCGACCGCTTCCAGGCGGCCATTGAGGACGCGGGCAGGCAGTACGAACTGCTGTCGCTCGTCCACAGTACCGACCCGGCCGGGCTCCTGACAGACCGTCAGCGGGACGTCCTCACGGCTGCGCTCCGAGCGGGCTACTTCGAACTGCCGCGTGAGTGTACGCTCGCTGACCTGGCAGCCGCGCTCGATATCGACAAATCGACCGCGAGCCGCGTCCTCAGACGCGGCCAGACGCGAATTGTCAAGTGGTTTCTCACGACGGCGATCTCGCAGTCGCCGGAGCGCCGCTGACCGTGCGCCGCGACTACTGGTCCCCCAGTCTAGGCGGCGCTCCACTGCCGTTCTCATCGGCCGGGCGTCCCGTCTCACGCGTATCTGCCGATGACACGGACCCTGTTTCGAGGAGCCGTTCGAGCCGCCGCTCGAACTCGACGTCAGAGAGCTCTCCCTGCGCGTACCGCTGGTGGAGCGTGGCCAGTGCGGCTTCGGTCTCGCCGTCCCGGTCGGTGGTCGCCGGGCGACTGTCGCTGCGCCGGTCGTACTCTACCAGCCCCACTGCCGCCGGGAGCACCACGCCGAAGCCGACGACGAACGCCAGCCAGAACCAGTCCACGTCCAGCGCCAGCAGCCCGAACGCGACGCCCAGCGTGACCGCCGTTACGACTGCTGAGACGACCGCACTCAGGGGATCGGGACGGATCGAGTGGGATAGGGTCGCGCTCATTGTCCACCTCGGATGGAGAGCACCGCGGTGTACGCTGCCCCGATGGCGACGGCGGCGATGAGCGCGAGCAGGACGCCGAAGGCCCCGTATCCGAGCATCGGGTCGCTGTACGGCGCGATGATGTCCGACGGCGGTTCGATAGCCCAGGGACCGAGGTGGACGGCCGCGAGCAGCACGCTGTTTGCCGTCAGAAACCCGAGCCAGTACCGCAGGCCCACCCGACCGGTTACCGTGAGGACGAGACCGAACGCCAGCAGTGGGTAGACGGCGAGACTGAGCGTGAACGCGTTCACCTCTGGCGTCAGCGGCCAGCCCACGTGGTTGCCCCGGACGATGTGGTCGACGTGATGTACCATTCCGAACAGCGTCGGCACGAGCACGACGAGGTATACCTGTCTCGGAACGCTACGCATACGTGCTACGCTACTGTTCGAACGGTGGTCGGTCCGTTCCATGTGTAGACAGAACGGATGCAGTACACTGACGCTTACAGCAACATGTTGCATTCCCAGCGGCGCGGGTACGTCGGCAGCCGCGAGTAGTCGCGAACATTCGGCGTTGTCAGTGTGCCGTCGCCTCGCGGATCTCCACCACGTCGGCGTTCGTCTTGAACGTCGTCCCGCCGTAGTGCGTACGAGAGGCCTCGTAACCAGCGTCGCGGAGCTTTCCGATGAACTCGTCCATGGCTTCCGCGCCGCGCCCCCAGCGCTTGCAGAGCCGGTGCTGGTCGTAGTGGGTCGGCGTGTCGATCTCTTCTCTGAGCGTCGCCAGCAGTTCTGTCGCTTCCTCGGCGGTGCCCATCTCCTCGGTCACGTGCTCGGAAACGGCGTCGACGAATTCGGGGTCGCAAGTCCGGCCCAGCCAGATGGGACCGGCCGTCTGGAGGTGCTCGTCACAGACCGGACACTCCTCCGGCGGGTCGGCGATGAGGCCGTAGTCGTGGTCGCGCCAGAGGCAGTGCTGGCAGTGGTGGACGTAGCCCAGTTCGTCGATACAGTCGTTGGCGACTTTCGCGCCGTGGTCGAACTCCAGGTAGGTCCGGGCGTAGTGTTTCGTCGCGTGGCTGAGGATCGGCCGGGCGGCGATGTCGTAGCGGGCCGCGGTGCGGACCATCGCCGACAGGAGGACGCGCATCCCCATCTCGGCGTGGAACTCGGTGTTGCGCGGGACCGCGCCGTAGGACCTGACCCCGCTCTCGAAGTGCGCCCCGCATAGGGGTGCCGTGTCGGTGGCTGTCACACAGAGGAGGTGTTTGGTCCCCTGGATAGCCGCGTCGGCGAAGGGAATCGGGGTGCCAAACGGGTCCACGTCCACCACGTCGAAGGCCTCGGAGTGCATGAGTACGTTCGCGTCCGACCGCCGGACCGAAGCGGCGAGGTCGTTGCGTTCGAGGTTCTGCTCACACAGCGCCGTCGCGTCGTCGTCGATGTCACACAGCGTCGTCTCCCAGTCGTTGGCCGCGGCGCGGACGCCCCGGATGCCACTGGCGGCGGTGGCGTCCAGATACGTCGACACGCGGGGGGTTCGCTCTCGGTAGGCCCGCAGCGCCGCCACGGTGATGTCGCGGTTCAGCTCCTGGACGGGGTTGAAGAACACGTCCGCGCCCTTCCCCGCCTCCGGCTGTTCCGGCACCGTGACCGTCACTCGGCCCTCACTGACGCGCATACTCCCCGGTCCGTGTCTGCGCCGTTAAGTCGTTCGAACCTGCCTGTCGATGTTTCTGTACTCAGTGTTGGCGTGACCTGCCCGAAAGCCCCCGACCGCTCGACTACTACGACTCGTTGCGCCCTTCACTCGCTACGCTCGTTCCAGTGCTTACGCCGTCTCGCACATCGAGCGGCTGGCCCCTTTCAGTCCCACCCGATGTTGATCGTGTCATCGCACTGGGACTGCCGGCTGTGCAATCGCACTTAGCACGGTCAGCGGACCATCTCCGCGAGTACCACTCACACCGCTTCGGCGGCCGTCCGCTCTCGGGGCAGTCGAACAGTCACCGTCGTCCCGTCGCTCGTGTCGAACGCGAGGTCCCCCTCCAGCGTCGTCGTGGTCCAGCGGACGAGCCAGAGACCGATACCGCTGCCGTGGTTCAGGTCCGTCTCGCGGCCCCGCTCCAGCACGCCGAGTTCGTGCTCCGGGATGCCCGGGCCGTTGTCGGTGACCGTCAGCACAACGTCGTCGCCATCGACTGTTGCGCCGACGGTAACGACGGCGTCCGGGACGTGCTGGAGCGCGTTCTCGACGAGGTTCGTCAGCAGAATCTCAAGCAAGGCGGGTTGGGTCGTCAGCCGGAGGCCATCGGGTATCTCGGCTGTCACGATCCCGCCGTACTCGTCGCGGGCGGCTCCCACGATCTCGCCGGCGAGGTCGGACAGTACGACGGATTCGAGGGTCGTGTCACCCCCGCCCGCTTCGGCGAGGGTCCGGGCCTTCTGGCCGGAGTCGACCAGGCGACTGACCGACCGCTCGATGGTCGCCGCGTGGTCGGCCTGCTCGCCGCCGAGCTCCCCCGCCAGCAGTTCCGCCCGGGCCTGAATGACGACGCTCTCGTTGCGGACGTTGTGCCTGAGGAAGCGATTGAGAACTTCGAGGCGGCGCTCCCGACGGATCTCGTCGGTGATGTCCTGAAAGACGACCGTGTACCCCAGTTGTGTGCCCGCCTCGTCACGGAGCGCCGTCTGTCGGACTTTGAACTCGCGGTGTCGGCCCCTGGTCTCGATGGACACCCGCGAACTCTCGCCATCGGTTTCGATGGAATCGCCCGTCAGAAAGTCGTTCAGTGGCCTTGTCAGCGCTTCGTGTTTGCCGACGGCGAGCATCCGTTCGGCGGCGGGGTTGAGGTTCACGACCCGCCCTTGCTCGTCGACGATGGCGACCGGGGTGGCGATGTCGTGGATTGCCGCCCGCTCGCCGGCCCGTCGGGTCGCCGGGTGGAACTCGAACATGTCGCTCCGGACGAACGCGTACAGGTCAAGCGCGACGTGGGGCAGGAACAGGAGCGGTGTCAGATTGACTGTCGGAACCGGCCCGATGCCGCCGGCCCACACCAACACCGCGGCACCGGGCGGTATCGGGCTCAGTCCGACCGCCAGCGCCTCACGCCGGTACAGCGGGCCGTAGCTGACGACCGTATCGAACACCAGCAACGTCCCGAAACTGACGAACAACATCGCGACGATGATCGTGAGCAGCCCCGTCGGCAAGACGGCGTAGTCGGCTCCCGCGCTGCCGACGGTCGGCACGACCCGGAACCCCTCCCAGACGACTGTGTGGAGCGGGTTCGTGACGACGAGGGCCGTTCCAGCGAGCGGGAGCACCGCCACACCCCGGTACCAGCCACTTTCGAGGACGTTCGTCCGGCCGGTGTATCCAAGCGCAAAGGAGAGGAAACAGAACCCGATCCAGATGATTCCCAGCCAGGACACCATCTCCAGGGCGAGGCGCAGTGTCCGGTCGAACATCAGCAGCGCCACGCCGTAGCTGAAACACCAGATCGTCTGCGTGACGATGGTCGCGACGAACCACCGCGCGCCGGGCTTGTCCCAGTGCGCCCGGAGCTGGGCCAGCAGATACAGCGAGCCGAGTCCCGAAGCGAACGAGCCCAGCGCCAGCCACGGGAGGTCCATGCCGGAAGAAATCCCTATTCCGTGTTTATCCTTCTGGGCACAGTACAAGCATTGATAACTCCCCTGCCTCCGACGGAATTCGGCTGCTGAAGCCGACGCCGTTTTGTCACCCCTTTCCGTAGCATGGATGTGACCGCAGTCGAGGAGTGGGTGGCCGACCTCGAAGCCGCCGGGGAGTTGACCCCCGACGCAGTGTCGGCTATCGTCGATATCCACGGTGACCGCGGCCACCAGGCCATCGAGGCTGTCGGCGAGAGCCGCGTCAAGCAGTACCGCGATTTCACCGTCGTCGTCGGCCACGACGACGAGTACATCGTCGAGGACGGCGGCTGTACCTGCGCCGACAGCGAGTACAACCTCGACGCCGACGACCCCGACCAGCTCTGTTGGCACGCCATCGCCGTCCGCGTCGCCGAGGCTATCGACGCCGTCGACGAGCACGATATGTGGTACTCTGAGGTCCGGGAGTTCCTCTAGTACCTTTTTACTGCGTCGGGTGTCCTCGCGCGCTCTTCGAGCGCGCTGCGGGCACCACTCCTTGCAAAAATCTACGCTAAAAACGACCTCCGAGTCGCGGCCTGCGGCCGCGCTCGGAGTGAAACCGCGCCGCAGGCGCGGTATGCTGGGACGGGTTCCGTACTTCTTAGCCCCGCTACAGCGATTGCACTGCTTCGCTACAACGACTGCACCGCTCTGCCCCGCTACCGCTCCACCGGCCGCCCAGCGCCGTACGCAATTCGCCCCTCCAGCGAGAGCCGAAGGACGGAGCGGGAGCCGAGTTCGAGCGAACGGAGCGTATCGGCTCGCTCGTGGTCGCCCGGGTCCACGTCGACGCGACCGCTCAGCGGTGCGGCCCCCAGTTTCCCCCGGAACTCGATAGGGGTCCGTTCGAGTCGGCCCGCCCGAACTGCGTAGCTCTCGGTTCGGTCTCGACGCTCCCAGGTCCGGGGCCAGTCGATACTGACGGTCGCCACGCGGTCGCCGTCCTCGACAACTGTCGTCTCGCGGCGGGTCGCGTCGTCGCGGTGGGTGATGTCGGCGACCGTCTTCGGATAGCCCCAGATTTCCTCGCCGAGGGCGCGAGCAGGCTCGGTCGTCACCGGGAGCGACCAGACGTAGCTCCCAGCCGTGCGGGTCAGCAGCGGAACCAGCGGCGGCTGCCATCCCTCCGGCGTCGCTACGATCATCACCGCGAACTCGTCGTAGGGTGCCATCGCGTCGTCGCCGATACGATGGTACTCGACACAGAGGAGCACGACCGCGGCTCGCCGGGCCGTCGTTCGGACCGGTGTGAGTCCAGCGGGCAGCAGCGACTCGGCAACGTCGTAGCGCGCTGGGAGCACTGCTCCGGCGACCGTCGCCTCAGTGACCAACGGCAGCGTCACCTCGTGGCCGGTCGACAGCCGAACCCGGTCGCCATCGGTCAGTTGCGTCATCCCAGCCACCGCCCCAGAAACGCGCTCGCTCGACCGAACCCGCGGTGAATCGGGTCCTGGAGTCGCGCCGGCAGCCAGTGGGTCCACCGGACGAACGTGGCGAAGGCGCCGACGGGGTAGCGGGCCTTCGGCGGGTCGTCGGTCGCCGCCAAGAGGACCGTCGCGGCGATGGCTTCTGGTGTCGTCGCCAGCGGGCCGCCGGTGAGAACCCAGCCGGTTTCGAGCGCGTCGTACGTCCGCTCGTAGGTCGGTGTTCGGTCCTCGTCGGTCAGGCCTTCCAGCGCGCTGTCGGCGAACCCGGTGTCGACCCACGCCGGTTCGACGAGCGAGACGTGGATATCGTCCGCTCCGGTGACTTCGATCCGCAGCGCGTCAGTCAGGGACTCGACGGCGGCCTTGCCGGCCGAATACGCGCCGAGTCCGGGCGACGCGGTGTGGCCCAGCACGCTGGAGACGGTGATGATGCGCCCGCCGTGCTCGCGCATCTGGGGTAAAACTGCCTGGACGAGCCGGTGTGGCCCGTGGACCAGCACGTCGAACTGCTCGCGAACGTCGTCGCTGGATACGTCCTCGATTGGACCGGCAACCCCGTAGCCCGCGTTGTTCACCAGGCAGTCAAGCCGGCCGGTCTCGGCGATGATTCGGTCGACGACGGCCTCGATCTGTGCGTCGTCGGTCACGTCGAGTTCGAGACAGCGACAGCGCTCGCGGATGTCGTCCGGAAACTCGCTCTCGATGTCCGTCGCGTAGACGGTCCAGCCCTCGTCGGCGAATGCCCGCGCCGTCGCCGCACCGATGCCCGACGCTGCGCCGGTGAGCAGGACCACAGAATCTCCTGTCGACATGAAATACCCCCGTGCCGGAACTCAGTGGTCGAGGCAGTAGTCGACGTAGTTCCGGAGGATACGCAGCCCCGTCTCGCCCGATTTCTCCGGGTGGAACTGCGTGCCGAAGACGTTGCCGGCGTCGTTGGCGACAATCGAGGCGAAGTCCGTCCCGTAGTCCGTCGTCGCCACCGTCGCGCGCTCGTCGTCGGGGACGGCGTAGTAGGAGTGGACGAAGTAGGCGTATTCGCCGTCCACGCCCTCGACGAGCGGGTGGTCCCGCGTCACGTCGAGTTCGTTCCAGCCCATGTGTGGCACGGTCTGGTCGCGGCTGAACCGGACGTTCTTCCCGGGAATGAGGTCCAGCCCTTCGGCATCGCCTTGGCCGGCGTGGTCGGCCTCCTCGCTCGTCGTCAGGAGCATCTGCATCCCGAGGCAGATACCGAACAGCGGCGTGCCGGCCTCGGCCTGTTCGACCAGCGCCTCGCGGAACGGGCCGGCGTTGTCCATCCCCTCGGAGAAGGCCCCGACGCCGGGCAGGACGATGCCGTCGGCCGCGTCGAACTCCGCGGGGTCCTCCGAGAGGGTGACGTCCGCGCCGGCGCGTTCGAGCCCGCGCGTGACGCTCCGGAGGTTCCCCAGTCCGTAATCGACGACGACCACGTCGGCGGTCGTCTGTCTCACACTCATACGCTCCTGTAGACGCACAGGGGCTAAGTGACTTCCTGTTCGAACAAGCCTTCGGCACAACCACTGCCCGGCGGGAGATACCGACTACGACCATCTATTCGGCCCCGATGAGGATATCAACTATGAAAATAAGCTAGCCCAGTTTTATTCACCTACCGCATACGGCCGTTGATGGTTGATATTACAGAGATCTTGTATGTCGACGGTAACGTTCTCATCGCTGAATTCCCTGAAGAGATGGAGATGACGGACGAGACGTTCGCGAAAGTCAACGAGCGGTTCGAGGAACTCGCCTCACAGTCGGCGGTCGACACACATATCTCGAATCTCCAGATGGAGGGGTCGCTGAACAACGACGTGTTCTCACGGGCCCAGGAGGCCGCCGAAGCGGGCAAGGAGTTCGGTATCACGGACTGGATCATCGTCTCCGAGGGGATCAAGAAGATGGCGCTCAAGAGCCAGGTCGGCGAGATCCCGGACGTTGATATTTCGCTCGTCGACACGAAGGCAGCGGCGATGGATATCGCAGCGAAGTAGCGGTTCCGCGCCGCACTCCCCGACGTTTTAAAATTCGCCGAGTCGCGACTGTCCGCTCTGGGCGTCGGTAAACTCCGCGGCACTCGTCAGCGCCGACTCGAACGTCTCTTTCTGGCTCGGGTCGTACAGCGTCGCCGCCGGGTGGACCGAAACGAGCACGCGGCGCGGCTGGCCGGCGATAGCCACGTCGAACACGTCGCCCGCTTCGCCGGTGACCGCCACGTCGCGCTCCAGCAAGTGTTCGGCCGGGACTTTTCCGAGCGTCACCACGACTTCGGGGTCGACGCGGTCGATCTCCGTCTCCAGATAGTCCCGACAGTTCGCGAGTTCGCCTTGTCGCGGGTCACGGTTGTCCGGCGGACGACAGCGCACGCAGTTGGTGATGCGCACGTCGCCCCGGTCGAGGCCGGCCTCGCGCAGCGCCTCGTCGAGCACGTCGCCGCTCCGGCCGACGAACGGCTCGCCCTGTTCGTCCTCGTTCGCGCCGGGGGCCTCCCCGACGAACAGCAGGTCCGCGTCCGCGGGGCCGACGCCGTTGACGATTCGCGAGCGCGAGCGACAGAGCTCATCACAGCGCTCACAGCCGACGACGTCGAGGCCGTCCATCTGCTCCATGCCCCGCCGTTCGTACCGGGGGCTCTCAAACGCAGCGGTCCGCCGCCGGAGTTTTGCGCGGCACACGGTTCCGTCCGTCTCAGCGAGAACGGCCGTCCGGAGTCGACAGCGATTACCGCTTTACACCCGTCGCTTCGATCTGTACGGCCGCGTCGTTCGGCAGGCTTGTCACGCCGACGACGGTCCGTGACGGTCGCTGCCCGTCGAAAAACGCCGCGTATGCTTGCTTGACCGCTGTCAGCTGATCCATCTCTGTGAGATACACCGTCGTCCGCATCAGATCACGCGATTCGAGACCGGATTCGGCAGCCATCGCACGGATCTGGTCAAGCGCGGCCAGCGTCTGCTCCCGGACGCCGCCGCTCCGGACCGTTTCCACGTCGGGGACCTGCCCGTCGAAGAACACGAGCTGGCTGTCCTGCTGGCGCGTACCGTACACGCTGTGTTCTGTCGGCTGATCGCCCTCGTACCGGGTGACGCTACTGTTGATGTTCGTCTGCTCGTTCGTTTCTGCGGGCTCTACAGCATTCCTCGTCTGTGTTCTGCTTTCTGCCATTGTATCTCTACAAACACAGTGTCGGGCAATCAGACTATCTTTAGCTATTGCTAACCACTGGCGGGAAAATGCTATTGATGCCTTTCAGTCGGTCTAGGAATTCTAATCATATTTTGGCTATAGACCACCTGTCGAAGCGGAAGCTAAAATACGTGAATCCGAGCTGAATCGTTGCTCTGCGGTCACTGTCACACCATATCCGGCTGACCCTACCGTTCGAGTCACTCCATCTCGACCAGCCCTCGCGCCGCCAGTCTGGCGACACGGAGTGGTTCCGGACGGCCGCCCTCCGGCGTGAACGCACGAACGACGTCCGCGGCGGCGCTGTCGTCGAGGCCGACGCTCCGGACGTACACCGACTCCTCGTTCACCGTCACTGGTCGCCGCTCCGGTTGGGCGCGGTAGGTCGCCAGCCGGTCCTGCACGACATCGGGGTCGTCGAACGCCTCGCGGATGGCCCCCGCAAGCCCCGGCGAGGAATCGAAGGTGACCGAGATGACCGGCAGGTCGGTGTGTTCGTGAATCCGCCGGAGGTCGAGGACGTTGAACCACGCCGGCGCGATACCCGCCACCAGCAGGTAGCGGATGTCCTCGCGGTCCAGTCGGTCGACCATCCCACACACCGTCTCGGTCGCGTCGCTCCCGCCGACCGTGGCAGTAGTAAAAACAAAGCCGTCGGCCACTCTACTGGCGCGAACGACAGCGCCGGCGAACTGACTGGTTGCTCCCCGATACGACTCCGCGACGCCAAGGGCCCGTGCCCCGGATTTCACGTGTTCTGGTTGTCTTTGATGTCTTCCAGTCTGTCGAGTAGTTCGTCGTTCGACGCGGTGAACTCGTATTCGATGTCGCCCTCGTGGGCGTTTTCTTCAGCATCGAGGCCGTCCTCGTCCTCGAAGTCTGTGTCGTACTCCTGATTGTCTTGTTCCGATTCGTCGTAGCTCCCGAACCCCATGGTACGTGTACAACTATGACGTTCCGATTGAAAAATCACTCGGCACCCCTCCTGTGTTTATTAGACGACAGAACGCCCTGTTTCCCGGTTGTCTGCCCGTTCCGATAGCCGGACAGTACACTCAAGCGGGCCGCGCCACAGAGGTCGTGTATGGACGTTCACAACGTCACTGCCGAGGCCGAGACGTTCACCTGCAACGCCTACCTCGCGACCGGCGAACAGACGACGCTGGTCGACGCTGGCGCGATGCGCGGCGTCGTCGACGTGATCCGCGAGCACGCCGACGCGCTCGATGCCGTCGTGTTGACCCACCAGCACGGCGACCACGTCCAGCAACTCGACGCCGTTCTCGACGCCTTCGACGCGCCGCTGTACGCCTACGGGACCCATCCACGCCGGGATCACGAACTCGCCGATGGCGACACCCTTCTGGTCGGCGACGAGGAATGCGAGGTCGTCTACACGCCCGGCCACGCCGACGACCACGTCTCGCTGGTCTCCGAGGCGTCGCTGTTCTCCGGCGACGTAGTCGTCCACGACGACGGCGCGTTCGACGACGGCTCCTTCGGCCGCACCGACCGCCCCGGCCAGTCCCGTGAGCGCCTCATCGAGAGCATCGAAGATATCCTCGCCCGCATGCCCGATGGCGTCGAACACATGTACTCGGGTCACGGCGGCGTCTTCCACGGCGACGTTCGCGAGGTCGTCGAACGCGCCCTCGAACGGGCCGAGCGCCGCGAGCCGAAGTACCCAGACGAGTGAGCGCCCAGCGCGGCGTAACGCTCTACTTCTCGGGGCAATATTCGAGCGCATGAACCAACGACTCGTGACCGGGGCGGCGCTGGCGCTGTCCGGCGTCGTGCTGGCCGGTATTCAGGTTCTGCACGCGGTCCAGCAGACCCGGATTCCGGTGGCGGTCGCGGTCGATGCGCTCCCCTTCGTGGCGATGGCGCTCGCGATAGCGTACGCGGGCGTCTGGCTCGCTCGGGACACGACGGAGGAGGAAGCCGCGTCCCGCGTGGCCGCGTGGGCCGCCGGCGGGACGGTGGCCTTCGCCGCCGTGGCGGCGCTGCTGTTGTTCAGTCAGCGTGTGACGACCGGCTCCCTCGCCCGGGCATCGTTTCTGACCGTGGACCTCGTCACCGTCGGCGCGCTGGCGGGCGTTCTCGTCGGGCTGTACGACGCCCGGAGCCGGAGCCGGCTCCGCGAACTGGAAGCCGAGCGCGACCGCATCGAAGCCTTCGCCGGGAAGGCCGCGGACGTGAACAACTACGGGCGAGCCATCGCCAGCGCGCCCAGCGCCGACGGCGTCGCCGCCTACGTCGTCGAGGCCGTTAGCACGATGACCGGCATGGAGGAGACGGCTGTCGTCCGGCTCAGCGACGGCGACCCGGTGGTGCTCGCCAACACAATTCGAACCGTGCCGGTCGATGTCGTCGGCTCGTTCGCACAAACAGTCCGAACACGGCAAGCCGGCGAGGTTACTGTTCACGACCGGCCGTTCCCCGTTGCTCTCTCCGAGGCCGTCACCGACTGCGTGTCGGCAGTGGTTCTGGACGACGACGGCGCGACGACGGTCGTTGTCTCGGTGACGACGGCGGACACGACTGTCGGCAAAGAAGATCAAAAGCTGCTGGAACTCATCGTCTCGCACGCGTCGGTCCGCCTGGCGACGCTCGACCGCCGTTCGGTCGACGAGGACTACACCAACCGGTAGCGGAGTGGCGACGAACTGCCACCGGTAACCGGTGGTCGATCCGCGAAACGGCCCCGAAAATCAGGCGCTGCGGGTCTCTTTCGCCTTCGGGCGCAGGTTGCCGTAGCCGCATTTCCGGCACTGCTGGGCGCGCTGTGGGTTCCGAGCGTTACACCGCATGCAGATCTGCTTGTTGAGGAGTCGGTCGGACGCAGTCTCGAAGCTAGCCATGCGCGGTTGTTCCCGGTGCGCGCGTTTAAGCTTTGAGTTTCGAATCCAGCACCAACCGTCGCTGGCTTTAGACGTTCGAAGCGCGAGGATAGCGTATGTACGAGCAAGTCGCAGACCTGTCGGTCACCGTCCAGCGGTGCGAGTTCGAACGCCGAGAACGGGCCACCTCCAGCGGGTTCGACCGGGTAACGACCGTTATCCACCTCTCGGGGGCGGACGAAACCGGACGCGGCGAGGACGTGACGTACACGACCGAAGCCCACGACGCGCTGCAGGACGCCGACTCGTTGCAGGGTGAGAACCCGCCGCTGGCCGGTGAATACACGCTCGACTCGTTTTCGACGGCGCTGGAGGCGGCCGACCTGTGGCCGGACCCTCCAGAGGAGGACCGGTTCCGTCACTACCGCCGCTGGGGGTTCGAAAGCGCGGCGCTAGACCTGGCGCTGAAACAGGCCGACACGGACCTCGGGACGGCGCTCGGCCGACAGTACGACCCGGTGAACTTCGTCGTCTCGACGCGGCTGTCGAACCCGGACGACGACGCGCCGCCGACAGCGGACCGGCTGGCGAGACTGTGTGAGCGCTACGGCGACCTGGCGTTCAAGCTCGATCCCACGCCGTCCTGGAACGATGCGCTCGTCGACGACCTGACCGACTATGACGTTCGCGTGCTGGACCTGAAGGGACTATACGAGGGGACCGATGTCGATGTGGAGGCTGACCCAGAGTTCTACCGCCGCGTCGTCGACGGACTCCCGGACGCGCTGGTCGAGGACCCCGACCTGACCGACGCGACGCGGTCGGTGTTCGACGGGCAGGAGGAACGCGTCACGTGGGACGTGCCCATTACCGGCGTGGAGAGCATCGAGGCGCTACCGTTCGAACCGGCCTGGCTCAACATGAAACCCTCGCGGTGTGGGACTGTCGAGTCGGTCCTGGCAACTATTGACTATTGCGAGGAACACGACATCGACCTCTACGGTGGCGGCCAGTTCGAACTCGGCGTCGGCCGCGACCACATTCAAGCACTGGCGTCGCTGTGCTACCCCGACGGTCCGAACGACGTTGCGCCCGGCGGCTACAACGACCCCGAGCCGGACATGGACCTGCCGACGAGTCCGTTGACCCCGCCAGCGGCCCCGAGCGGCATCGGAACGGGCTTTTCGTAGGCACCCTTAGAAGTGAAGGCAAACCTACAATATTGTTCGAATACTAACTAGTAGTATGCGGTGCCAAGCCTGCGGAGAACGCATCGACGACGTGTTAGAGGCACACGCGCGGCGGGCCTGTCCACACTGTGATGCGCCGCTCCACGAGAAGCCAGCAGCGCCCCGGTGACTACTCCTCGGCGAGGTAGTCGTCCTGTACGTCGATGACGTCGCTCGAATCCTCGCAGTTCGCGTACCGTTCCAGCGGTTCCTCGTTCAGTTCCAGAAAGGTGTGGCCCCAGGAGAACGTCGAGAGGATTCGCTCGGCGTGGTCGCGCTCGCCCAGAATGACGAGCGCGCCGGCGAAGGCTTCGACGGTGTTGAGCTGGAACGCCGTTCCGTAGTTGACCGGATTGCCGGCGACGAGAAAGGGGAGCGACCGGTGAATCCCTTCGAGGTCGAACGCCTCTCGCTCGGCGGTTTCCCAGGAGCAATCGAGCGCGACCAGGCGGCTGTGGCGAGCGCCGTCGCCGACGGTCGGTCGATCCGCCGGAGACAGCGCCTGCTCGGCGAAGGGGTTGAGCACGATGCCGGGCGGCGTCGACCGCGTCGCGCGGTGGAGTTCGGCCTCGTCCATGCGGGCCAGTTTCCGCGCGCTACATTTGTCGGGGTCGTCGTCGCCCTCGTACCGGACGTGCAGTTCCACACGAGAGCTATCACCGTGGCGGATAAAAGCGACTCGCTCCGTGATAGCGTGCAAACACTGTTATAGCCGGCCTCGGTTGTACAACGTGTGCTTTCAGAGGGGACGGCGGCACCGCGGTTCGAACTGCCGGCGCTAGTCGACGGCGAGCGAAAGCGGGTCGGACTGTCAGAGTATCTCGGCGAGGACGTGGTCATCCTCGCGTTCTACCCGGCGGATTTCAACCCGGCCTGTGACGAAACGTCCTGTGACTTAGACGAACTCGATCTCTTTACGATGCAGAAGGACGTGACCATTCTCGGCATCAGCCCGGATTCCGTGTACAGCCACCGGGCCTTCGCCGACCGCTACGACCTGAAAATCCCGCTTTTGTCCGACACCGACCACGATGTCGCCCGCGAGTACGGCATCGACTTCGTGGACGACATCGGCCAGCAACTCATCGAACGCGCCGTCGTCGTCATCGACCACGACGGCGACGTGCAGTACGCCTGGAGTACCGACGACCTCCAACAGCTCCCCCACGTGGGCGAAATAAAGGACGCCATCGCGGACACTGGCGGCGACGACACCGCCTTCGCTCGCTACCGCGTCGGCCACGCCCACTACACGGAGGGTCGGCGGGCCTTTACTGCGGCGATGGACGGGTTCCGCGACTCGGAGTGGATGGTCGCCCAGGGCGACTTCCAGCAGGCCCGCGAAGAGTTCGACGCCGCCGAGGACCACTTCGACACCGCGGTTCGGTTCGTCGACGACGAGTCCCTGAAACCGATCTACGAGGACGCAAAGACCAAGGCGAACACGCTGTGGCAGGCCAGCGACTGGCTCGCCCAGGCCGCCCGCGCCTACTCCAGCGGGGACGGAGCGGAGGGTCAACAACTCCGGGACGATGCCGAGCGACCGCTAGAAACGGCCCGTGGTTACGAGGAGCCGCCCGACCCCGACGGTCCGTGGCCGCCGGACGTGGCGACGCTCGAAACGGACGGGGACGACGACCGGCCGGCTTTCCTCACACAGGACGAGTCGGCTGTGGATACGTCACTCGACGTGGATCTCGACGAGGCGGTCGAACGGACAGACAGCGAACTGTCGGAGACGGCGTCGTCGGCGCTGGATTCGACGCCGTCGCCCGAAGCCGCCGACGCGGCCGACGGGACGACGACAGAACCGGCCGACGAGACGGCGCCAGCGACGGCCGAACAGCCGGCGAACCCGGCGGCTTCGACCGCCTCCGCGGATCACGCGACAGCGGAAGAAACCGATGGAGCGGGCGAGATATCGGCGGTCGACGACACGGATATCGAGGAGATACAGGCCGAAATCGCCGCTAGCGAGGCCGAAAACGAGTCGGCGGACTCGCTGGAGACCCCGACCGCGATGGTCGAGGCGCCGCCCGACACGGTCGGCGGTGCGGACGACGACTCGTCGGCGCAAGACCCACCGGACGGCGAACAACCGACTGCCGACCGGCCGTCGGATGCTGACCCCGCGTCTGGCTCGGAAACTGACGAGTCGGTCGAACTGGATCTGGCTGATCCGAGGGCTGCTGACGGCGATACAGGGGATTCCACGGCCGATTCCGGGTCGAACGATGGCGTGGGTTCGGACACGGCTGACGAGACAGCCGATGTGGAGAGCGACAGAGACACGTCCGGCGGCCCCGAATCGGACACGTGACGCGACCCGCTCTCGTTCAGCGCGCACGGGCCTACTACGACGCCATCGACGGCGACGACTACGACCAGTTGGCCTCGCTGCTCGCCCCGTCGTTCGTCCACGACCGCCCCGACCGGACCATCGAGGGCCGGGAACGGTTCGTGCGGTTCATGCGCGAGGAGCGCCCGCAGACGAACACCACCCATCCGCTGGACGGCCTCTACTGCCGCCAGACAGACAGTGAGCCGGAACCGACCGACGGTGAAGCCACGGCGACGGCGGAGGTCGTCGCCCGCGGCCGCCTGCTGGATGCCGACGGCCAGCGCATCGTCGGCTTCGTGGACGTGTTCACTTTCGACGGGGATGTCATCGAGCACATCGAGACGTACACGCGCTGAGGTGCGGCCCGAGTACCCGCTGTTTCACTGTCCGGGCAGCGACAGCCGAACGCCGTACATCGACTCCTCGTTGTCCGTCCCCACGAGCGCGTCCACGGTCCAGGGCGTCTCGCTGACCGCATCGCGGAACCGTGACGGTGTGACCAGTAGCAAGTCGGTCCATGGCCCGGTCAAGCCGTCGTACTCGACGCGGAAGGTCCGGTAGGCGACGCCGGGCCGGACGGCGTGGGCGGCCTCGGTTTCGGGGTCTGCCCGGTCGAGCGTGTCCATGTCGGCGACGAGACGGCCGCCGGGCCGCGTCACCGTCGCCAACTCGGTGAGTGTTGTCCGGAGATCTGCCAGCGAGGTCCCGAGGCCGAGCTGCTTTCCCAGGGCCACGACGGTATCGAACCCGTCGCCCGGCGGCCGCCGGAGGTCACCGACTACAGGATGGACCACACCGCGCTCGCGGGCGACCGCGACGGCCCCTGGACTCCGGTCGCCCGCAAGCACGTCGTGGTCCCGCTCCTGCAGGACGAGCGCGTGCCGGCCGACGCCACAGCCGGCGTCGAGGACCCGTCCCGTCACCGTCGAGAGCAACCGCCGCTCGATAGGATGCCACGCGGCTGGCGGCTCGAAGTAGCCCGACAGGTGTGCTTCGCTCAGGTCGTCGTCATCGCGACGGTAGCGGGGCTGCTCCGCGAGGGCGTCGCGGTGGAAATCAAGCACCATCCGGCCGAAGGCGTCGTCGGGCATACCTCGACGGTGCTGACGGACTGATATAATAGTGTACTGAAGTGTGGTTTCGTGTACCGTACCGCATACAGACAATCGGAGCGCTGGCTGAGCGCAGTGGCCGCGGTGGCTCGGACCGTGGTGGCCTACTCTTTCTCGCCGGCACCGACGGCGCTCTCGCCGATCTTCTCGGAGCCCTCGATGACTTCTTGCCCGCCCATGTACGGGCGGAGCGGTTCGGGCACGGTGATCGTGCCGTCGTCGTTCTGGTAGTACTCCATGATCGCGACCAGCACGCGCGGGACGGCCAGTCCGGAGCCGTTCAGCGTGTGGAGGTAGTCGGCCGATTCGTGCCGTTCGGGGCGGTAGCGCAGGCCGGCCCGGCGGGCCTGGAAGTCCTCGAAGTTCGACACCGAGGAGACTTCGAGCCAGCGGCCGCCGCGGTCGGGGCCCGCGTCCATGTCGTCGCCGGGGGCCCACACCTCGATGTCGTACTTCTTGGCCTGGGTAAAGCCCATGTCGCCGGTACACATGTCGAGCACGCGGTAGGGGAGTTCGAGGCGGTCGAGTACTTCGGCGGCCTCGTCGAGCAGCCCTTCAAGCCGGTCGTAGCTGTTCTCCGGCCGGACGAAATTGACGAGTTCGACCTTGTGGAACTGATGGACGCGGACGTACCCCCGCGTCTCGGTCCCGTGTTCGCCGGCCTCGCGGCGGAAGTTCGGCGAGAACGCCTGGTGTTTGACCGGCAGGTCGTCGTCAAGCAGGATCTCGTCGCGGTACATGTTGGTGACCGGCACCTCCGCCGTCGGGAGCAGCCACAGGTCGTCGCTGTCGTAGTCGTCGTCCTGTCTGGCCCCGACGCGGTAGGCGTCTTCGGCGAATTTGGGGAGCTGGCCGGTCCCCTCCATCGAGTCGGAGTTGACCGGGATCGGCGGGAGCACGTCGACGTACTCCTGCTCGCGGTGGATGTCGAGCATGAACTGGATGAGGGCGTGTTCCAAGCGTGCGCCCTCGCCCTTGATGAACTGGTAGCCGCCGCCGGCCACCTTCGCACCGCGCTCGAAGTCGAGCAGGTCCAGGTCCTCGCCGAGGTCGTAGTGAGGCACCACTTCCTCGGGCAGGTCCCGCAGGTCCTCGAACCCCTCGCGGTAGCGCTCGACGTTGTCGGCCTCGTCCTCGCCGGTCGGGACAGACTCGTGGGGGATGTTCGGCAGTTCAAGCAGGGCGTCTTCCAGTTGGGACTCCAGTTCGTCGGCGCGCTCCTCGACCTCTTGCAGTTCGTCTTTGAGTTCCTGCGAGCGGTCGATGGCTTCCTGTGCTTCTTCCTCTTTGCCCTCCTGTTTCAGCTGGCCGATCTTGCTCGACACCTCGTTGCGTTCCTGTCGGAGGCCGTCGCCTTCGGCCTTCAGTTCCCGCCACTCCTCGTCGATTTCGAGGATTTCGTCGAGGTCTACGCCCGTGACGCCCTTCCGCTCGATGGCGTCACGCACCGTCTCGGGGTTCTCCCGGACGAACTGTCTCGATAACATGGGCGACGGTTCTCGACGGCAGAAATTAGGCGTGTCGGTCCCGCGGTGGGGCTGCCCCCGACCGTCGATCCCTCGCTACGATTCGCCGCCGACCTTGACCGCCAGCACCGGAACCGGTGAGGCCCGAACGACCGATTCGGTGACGCTGCCGATGAGTTCCCGGGACGGCCCGGTCCGCCCCTCCGTCGCCATCACCACGACGTCGATGTCGTGGCGCTCGATGTAATCGACGACCTCCTCGTGTGGGACGCCTTGCTCGACTGCCGTGGTCACGGTGTCGATATCAGCGCTTTCCGCCTGTGCGCGTATCTCGTCGACGGCCTGCTGGCCGGCGTCCGCGAGGCGGTCGAAGATGCTGCTGTCCTCGAAATCGGGAATCTGCTCGACGACCTGCTCGGTTTCGAGGACGTGCAGCGCGTGCAGACTCGCGTCGTGGCGCTGTGCGAGGTCGATGGCGTGTTCGGCTGCGGTGGCGGACCCCTCGGAGCCGTCGGTCGGAACGAGTACAGCGTCGTACATACAGTGGTGTTTCCCAGTCCGGGTAAATGGCTTTGCCCTTCGAGACATCTGACTGTCACGACAGTCGCAGCACAACGGTTTTGCCCCCGCCGGTTCGGAGAGAGTGTATGGGAATCGGTGACGTTTACGAGGTGACGGTCGGGGACTGCACAGACGTCCACTACGTCGACACCGGGATGTACGACGTAGCCGAGTACGGGTCCGTCTACATCATCGACGCCGAGCGACCGGCGCTGGTCGACACCGGCACCGGCGCGCGACACGAGACCATCCTCTCGGCGATGGAGTCGGTCGGTATCGCGCCCGAGGATCTGGAAGTCATCGCAGCGACCCACGTCCACCTGGACCACGCTGGCGGGGCCGGCTACCTCATCGAGGACTGTCCGAACGCGACGGTGCACGTCCACGAAGCCGGCAAGCGCCACCTCGTCGACCCCCAGCGGCTCTGGGAGGGGACCAAACACGCCGTCGGCGACCAGATCGAGTACTACGGCAAGCCGATACCGGTCGCCGATGACCGCATCGAGACGCTGACCGACGGCGACGAAATCGACCTGGGGGACCACTCGCTCGATGTCCTCTATGCGCCGGGTCACGCTCCGCACCAGGTCGTCTTCTACGACCCCGCCATCGACGGCGTGTTCACCGCCGACGCCGCCGGCATCTACAATCCGACGACCGACGAGATGCACGTCACGACGCCGCCGGTCAACTTCACGCTCGACCAGGCGCTCGACGACGTGGCGATGATACAGGACCTCGACCCGGACATCCTCATGTTCGGCCACTTCGGTCCCGCAGCGACCGGCGACAAACTGGAGACGTACACCGAGATACTCCCTGAATGGGTCGCGGAGGTCGAGCGAAAGCGTGAAGAACTCGCCGACGACGAGGCGGTCATCGACTACTTCCTCGAACGGGCCGACCTGGAAACCTGGGGCGAGCGCAAGGGCCGCGCCGAGATGCGCCTGAACGTCCGCGGCGTCCTCATTTCGCTGGATAACCGCGAGAAATGAGCGTTCAGTCCCTCCCCCTCAGATAATTCTCACTATCGTGTTTGGAAACACAATACCGCCGGACACAGCCGCTATTTGTAGCGAAACCCATACACCACATCATTAAACCGTTCCGGTGACTGTACCGGACGAGGCACTACTGTATGGGATTCCTTGATTCGTTTGGCGCACTTGTGAGTAGTATCATCGCGGCGATTGTGATGCTGGTGTTCGCGATTCTCAGTTTCTTCGTGACGGTGTTCATCGTCCAGATGGGGGCCGGCCTGGCTGGGTTTTCACCGACGGGGGACTTCGTGGTACTTTCGGCCGCTATCCTGGCCACTGGAGCTATCGTTGCCGGCGCATCGCCGATGACCAGTCTCAGCGGCGTCTCGGAGTAACGGCTCGGTGCGGCGGTCGATCCGTTTTTGTGACACTCACCCGACAGCGGCCCGTATCTCCGTTCCCATCACGAATACCCGCCTTTCTCAAGGCCGGGCCACAGTGTCGTGGTATGCGCCGAACTGGCTACCTCTCGTTGCTCTGTGCGCTTGTCCTGTACGCGGGCTCGCGGTTCGTGAGCCGGTTCGGCATCGACGAGCAGATTCCCGGCGTGGAACTCGAACCGCTGACGCTGCTGGCGCTCACTCTGGCGTCGATTCTGCTTGCCATGTACGGCGGGTATATCGTCACCCGGACGTACCTCATGGACCACACCCAGAACAAGCGCCGCCAGCACGACGTGCGGAACGTCCTCCGACTGACCTTCGGCATCCTCGGGATGATCGCGGTGTTCGGCGTCATCACCCGGGAGTGGGTGAGCGTCCTGTTCTCGCTCGGCGTGCTCGGGTTCGCGGTCACGTTCGCGCTCCAGCAGCCGTTGTTCTCGCTCATCGGCTGGCTGTACATCATGACGAAGCGGCCCTATCAGGTGGGCGACCGCATCGCTATCGAGGAGATGCGCGGCGACGTGGTCGCGGTCGATTTCTTCGTCACGGAGGTGTGGGAGATCGACGGCGACCTCGTCTCCTCGAACCAGCCGTCGGGCCGCATCGTGACCGTCCCGAACAGCACGGTGCTGTCTTCTCGGGTCGTCAACTTCTACGGCGAGGGCGTCCAGTACGTCTGGAACGAACTCTCGATACAGGTCGCCTACGAGACCGACCTGGCGTTCGCGTCCGAGGTGATGGTCGACGTGGCGACCGACCATCTCGGTGACGAGATGGCCGAACAGGTCCGCGAGTACCGCGACCGCCTCGCCGAGACACCGGTCGAACTCGACGTGAACGAACAGCCGACGGTCAACATCACACAGGGGGAGTCGTGGGTCGAGCTCCGACTCCGGTATCTCGTCCATCCCCGGCGCGGCACTCGGATGCGGAACGCGCTGTACGCGGACATCCTCGAACGGTTCAACGAACACCCGGATCGGGTGAAGTTCCCGGTGAGCCGGAACCGGTGAGGGCAATCCGCTGTCGAAACAGCGGACAAGCGGCCTTAGAGGACGCTCTGGGCCAGCCCGAGGAAGATGAAAAAGCCCAGCACGTCCGTCGCGGTCGTGATGAAGATGGTCGCGGACGTGGCCGGGTCCTTTCCGACTTTGTCCAGCACCAGCGGAATGATGGTCCCGAAAAAGCCCGCGATGACGAGGTTCAGCACCATCGACACGCCGAGCACCAGTCCAAGCAGCGGGCTCTGATTGAATACGGATGCGATTATCGCGACGAGGACGCCGGTAATCGCGCCGTTGATAGCGCCGGCGATGACCTCGTTGATGATCGCTCTGCTACCAGTCGACAGCGAAATCTGGCCGAACGCGAGGCCCCGAACCGTAACGGCCATCGACTGCGTGCCGGCGTTGCCGCCCATCCCGGCGACGACCGGCATGTACACCGCAAGCAGGGTGAACGCCGCGATGGTGTCCTCGAAGAAACCGACCGCGCCGGCCGCCAGAAACGCCGTTCCGAGGTTGATGATGAGCCACTTGTACCGGTAGCGGACCTTCGACAGCGGCCCGTCGAGGACGCTCTCCTCCTCGCGGACGCCCGTGAACTCGTACAGCGTCTCGCCGGCTTCCTCCTCGATGACCCGCAGGAGATCCTCCGCGTAAATGACCCCGAGGATGCTCCCGTCGTCGTTCAGTACGGCGACGGAACTCTCCGGGTTCGCCCGGAACACGTCGACCACGTCGGTGTCCGGACTGTCGAAGTCGACTGCCGGCGTCTCGCGGACGTGCTCCCTGAGATCGACCGATTCCTCGTCCGTCATCGCCAGCGTCTGTCCGGGGAGTTCGCCGAGCAAGTCGTCGCCGTCGGTGACGAAGATGGTCGGGAACCGACCGGTTCTTTCCTCGTGTCGCTCGACACGGCGGGCGACGTCGGCCAGACTGCGGTCGACGTCGACGGTGACGTAATCGAGGTGCATCAGCCCGGCCGCGCTCTCGGGGCTGAACTCCAGCAGGAACTCGGCCTTTTCCCTGCGGTCCTCGTCGAGTCGCTGCAGCACGCGCTCGCGGGTCTCCTCGTCGGCCAACCCGAGCACGTCCGCTACCTCGTCGGGGTCTAGCCGCCGGACGAACCCCTGTAGCTGCTCGCGGTCCAGCTCCGCGACCAGCGACGCCTGGGTTGTCTCCGGGAGCTGGAAGAACACCCTGCGCTGCTGGCTCCGCGACAGCGATTCGAACTCCGCGGCCGGCGTCGACGAGGTGGCAACCGCCTCTGTCGCATCCGGCATCAGTTCGTCCATACCTATCTCGCCAGTGCAATCCCCTAATTAGTTCGGTCCCCGCTATCGGTACTGAGGCGGTTCGCAACCGAGCAGCTGTATCGCCGACGGCCGGGTAGCGACCGACCGTGGACGAGCGATTGCAGGCGACAGTGAGTGCGTTTTTACGAAGGCGATGCGTTAGGCTGGACAGATGGAGGCCAACTGTGGCTGGTAGTTCGGGAATACTGATTCCGCTCGTCGCTGGCATCATCGGACTTGGCGTCCTTGCACAGGTCCTCGCAGCGCGCCTGCGCGTGCCCAGTATCATCTTCTACTTGCTGGTCGGTGTCATCATCGGCCAGCCCGGACTGGGCATCATCGGTGACGGGACCTTCGGCGGGGCGCTGTCGGCAATTGTCGGCCTGGCGGTCGCAATCATCGTCTTCGAGGGGGCCTACCACCTCCGGTTCGACCGTTTGCGGGAGGCCCCGGCCGCGACGTTCCGGCTCGTGACCGTCGGTGC
Source organism: Haloarcula sp. HT12 (assembly GCF_055271655.1). NCBI lineage: Archaea > Methanobacteriati > Methanobacteriota > Halobacteria > Halobacteriales > Haloarculaceae > Haloarcula > Haloarcula sp. HT12. The sequence goes on along the minus strand of NZ_JBUXKW010000002.1, from coordinate 129,748 downwards.
GGCTATCGCGCTCGTGGGCACTGCCATCGCCGTCAAGTTCGCGTTCAACTCCGCGGCCGTCTCCTGGAACCTCGCGTTCCTGATCGGGGCACTGCTGGTCGCAACCGGACCGACGGTCATCACGCCGATTCTCAACGTCGTTCCGGTTCGGGACCGCGTCGCCGCCGCACTGGAGACGGAGGGTATCGTCAACGACGTGACCGCGGCCATCATCGCCGTCGTCATCTTCGAGACGGTCAACCCTGCGGCGTCGAGCGAGGGGTTGTTGCGGTCGTTCGCGCTTCGACTGGGGACGGGGCTACTCGTTGGTCTCCTCGTCGCTGGCGTAGTGTACTACCTCCTCCAGTACGTCGACCTCTCGCCCGGCGACGCACCGCGGAACTCCCGACTACTCGTGCTCGCCGGAGCGCTCATCGCCTACGCTGGCGCGAACACGATAGCGACCGAAGCCGGCGTCGCCGCCGCCGCGACGGCGGGGATGGCGCTGGGTAACGTCGACCATCCCTACGAGGAGGACATCGAGGAGTTCAAAGGCGACATCACGCTGCTGGTGCTGTCGTTCGTGTTCATCGCGCTGGCGGCCCAGCTGGAGCTCGCGTCGCTCATCGATGTCGGACTGTCGGGCATCATCGTCGTCCTCGCGGTCGCGCTGCTCATCCGACCGCTGCTGGTGTTCGTTTCGGCCGTCGGTGATCGGTTCACTACCAACGAGAAACTGTTCGTCAGCTTCGTCGGACCGCGCGGGATTATTCCGGCGTCCGTCGCCACGCTGTTTGCCGTCGAACTGAACGCCGCAGCCGAGGAGGTCGGCGGGGCACAGGCCGAACTGCTGGGAACGCAGGCTGATATTCTGCTGGGAACCGTCTTTCTGGTTATCTTTGCGACCGCCCTGTTCGAGGGCGGACTGGCGCGATACATCGCGGAAAAACTGGATGTGATACCAATGCGAGTCATTATCGTCGGCGGCGGACAGGTGGGCCGAGCGCTCGCCGCACGCCTCGAAGACCGGGGCGAGAACGTCGTCATCATCGAACAGGACGAAGAGAGCATCGAACGAGCCCGCAACGAGGGGTACGCCGTCGAAATCGGTGACGGCACCGACACCGACATGTTGCGGTCGGCCGGTGCGGACAACGCCAAGACCGTCGTCGCGGCGACCGGCGACGACGACGCGAATCTGCTGGTGTCACAGCTAGCGAGTTCGAAGTTCGGCGTCGAACGGGTCATCGCCCGCGCGAACAACCCGGACAACGTCGAGGCGTTCGAGGACCTTGGCGTCCGGACCATCTCCTCGGCCATGGCGACGGCCTGGGCCATCGACAACCAGATCGAGCGCCCGGCTATCGCCCACTGGATGACCGATATCGGTCGCAGTGGCGACGTCCAGGAGGTCGAAGTCCAGAACCCGGAACTCATCGGCAAGCCGATCAGCGAGGTCGGGCCGATGCTCCCCGAGGCGTGTCTGGTCGCGCTCGTCAGCGGCGAGGGCCACGAGAACGCGGAGGTGCCGATGGCCGACTACGTTCTTCAGGACGGGGATATGCTGACGCTCCTGGGTCGTCGGGAGTCCGTACGCGACGGGATGAAGATGGTCGGCGGCGACTAGTCGTCGCCGGTAAGCTGTTCGACGTCCGATTCGTCGACGCCTTTCGACCACGGCGACTCGCCGCGCTCGCCGTCGGTTTTGTACGTTCCACGAGCGCTTGCGATGTGATGGCCGTCGGTGTCGTACACTTCGGCATCGACGACCGAAACGCTCCCGCCGTTCCGGACCACCTCCGCCTCGGCCCGTAAATCGGTGGTTGCCGGCGCGAGGTAATCGATCCGCATGTCGACCGTCGGCGAGACGGTGCCCGATTGCGAGACGACGGCCGCCCCGCCGACGGTGTCGACGAGCGAGTACGTGACGCCGCCGTGTACGATCATCGATTCGGGGTTCGAGGAGTGGCTGTCCTCCAAGGGAAGTTCGCCCGCCGCATAGCCGTCCTCGACGGCCGTGATCTCCATCCCTAACTGCTCGACGAACGGGATGGCGTTGAACATCGATTGGAGACTCATGGCTATCCCCAGGGAACCGAGTCCCATAAGCCCCCGACAACGGCCGGAAACGGGCGCGGTGTGGTCGCTCGTCGCGGTGGCTCGATGGCGGGCCTACATGTCCGCTCGACAAAACACAAGCTGGTCGGCGGCGTCCTCGATCGCGTCCGGGACCGCGTCCAGCGACCGGACGAGTTCACGAACGACGAGGGCGTCGGCCGTCGACCGCTCCTCGAACGCCCGCGCGACGATTTCGTCCCGGTACTGGTCACACTGTGACTCTAGTTCCGTGATTCGGTCGACGGCATCGGCAATCGCCGGCGGGGAATCGTCAGTCACGAGCGCCCGGACGTACGCTTCGATAGCCTCCGTCAGGAGCGCGTTGGCCTCACACGCCAGCGCGGCGATGTTCTCTAACCGCTCCACTGTCGGCTCGGTCAGCGTCGGCGACATCGCATCGAGGTCGCGAACGAACGTCTCCGCGGCGTCCGGGACCGCGTCCACCATCGTGAACAGTTCCGTGAGCTCTGCCCCGCGGAGGTACAGCGCGGTGAACTCCGGCCGTGCTCGGCCGACGGCTCCGCAGAGCCGCCGCCGGTAGTCATCACAGATCGATTCCTGCCGCCCGAGTTCAGCGGTCGCGTCCGCGAAGGCCTGTGTGTCGCCGTACACCCCGAGCGCCTGTGGCAGCACCACGAGGCAGTCCTCGACCGCGGTGAGATACGTCCCCGTCCTGTCTGCGACGTCACCAGCGTGCTCCGCTATTTTAGTTCCCATCAGTGTACTCAAGCGAAAACCCGCTGGAAAACGCTGCTATGTGAGCTATATACTGGTTTAGTAGAGATAATTGACCGTTCTTGCTGACACGTCCCGGCCGGTCGAGTGCCGCGCCCGACCGGCAGCGTCCCACCCCCGATGACCTAATATGATTTTAGGCAGATATGTGGGTACTACTATATGTCTGTCGTAGGTACCGGATGGCATGCAACCACAGCGGGCGACGTACGTCAAGAAAGCCTGCGCCTACATCACCAGGAACGGGTCGGAACTCCTGGTGTTCGACGGGCCGGGCCACGACGGGCTACAGATACCGAAGGGAACCGTTGAACCGGGCGAGAAACCGCGGGTCGCCGTCCAGCGGGAGGCCGTCGAGGAGAGCGGGCTGGCCTCCTTCGAGCGCCTGCAACACATCGCCACCGACGTCTGGACGCGCCGCCAGTCGCCCCCGAAGCGGTACGTGCGGTCGTTCTACCACCTCCCCGTTCACGAGTCCCGGGATCACTGGGTCCACACCGTCACTGGAACGGGCGAGGAACGCGGCGCGGAGTTCGAGTTCTCGTGGGTCGACCTCCCGACCGACGCCACCTTCGCACTCGACCTCGACGACTATATCCACTCGTTGACGAGTCCCGCCGAGACGATGACGGCCGGCGATGTAGCTGCCGATTAGCTCTTTTTCTTGTTGTCGCACTGCCCGCACGCTGCTCGCAGTGTGATAGTTCCGCAGAAACGCGATATCGCGGTCAGGGCAGTCGGAACTCGATGGCCGCGCCCTGCCCGAAGCCGACACACTCGGTCGCCAGTCCCAACTCCGCGTCGCGGCGGTTCATCTCGTGGACGAGCGTCACCGGGAGGCGCGCCCCGGAGGCCCCGAGCGGGTGGCCGATGGCGATCGCGCCGCCGTTGACGTTGTAGATGTCGTCGTCGAAGCCCAGCTCGCGCTGGCAGTACAGACACTGGGAGGCGAAGGCCTCGTTGAGTTCCACGAGGTCGTAGTCGTCCGTCTCACGGTCGGTGCGCTCGGTGAGTTTGCGGACGGCGGGGACCGGGCCGATCCCCATCACAGTCGGATCGACGCCGGCGACTTCGTGGGAGCCGATCTCCGCCAGCACGTCGAGCCCGCGGTTCTCGGCGAACTCGCGGGAGGTGACCATCAGCCCCGCTGCACCATCGGAGACCTGCGAGGCGTTACCGGGCGTGACCGTGCCGTCGGATTTGAACACTGTCGGTAGCTCGGACAGTTTTTCGAGCGTGGTGTCCGGGCGGATCCCCTCGTCTTCCGCAAGCTGTCCGTCCTCGGTACTGATGGGGACGATCTCGTCGTCGAAGCGACCCGATTCCGTTGCGTCGGCGGCGCGCTGGTGGCTCCGGAGCGCGTACTCGTCCTGTTCCTGCCGGGCAACGTCCATCTCGTCGGCGACCTTTTCGGCGGTCATCCCCATCTGGAGCTCGCCGATGTTGTACTGTTCGGCCAGCCCCGGGTGGACGTTGTGGGTGTTTTCGTCCATCTGCACGCGGGACATCGACTCCACGCCGCCGGCGATGAGCACGTCACGCTGGCCGGCCGCGATGGCGTCCGCCGCGCGCATCAGTGCTTCTGCGGAGGACGCACACCAGCGGTTGATCGTCGACGCGGGGACGCTCTCGCCGAGATCCGACAACAGCGCGATGACGCGAGCCATGTTGTTGCCCTGCTCCCCGCGCTGTTGGGCACAGCCCCACAGCAGGTCGTCGACGTCGTCGGCCTCGATGCCGGTCGACGCGAGCAACTGATTGACCAGCGGCACGGAGAGGTCTTCGCTTCGGACGCCGGCGAGCGCGCCGTCCTCCTTTCCCTGGGGCGTTCTGACCGCATCTACAATGACAGGTGTGGGCATGGGAAACGGAACGTCTCGACCTGTGTTAAAACCTCACAAACTCTACACAGCGGGGGAACCGTTGTCGGCCGCCCGACCGCTTCCCGCTGTCGTCGAGCGGCGGACTCACTCCGGTTCGAACCCCGGCGGCAGGCCGGCATGTCTGAGCCCTTCCTTCTCGTCGATGTGGAACCGGTAGACTTCGATGTCGCCGTCCTCGATGGCGTCCGCGAACATCTCCGGCCGCCACGCCGTATCGAGCACGTCCGCGAGGTCGTCCCATTCGGTCTCGGGGACGGCCTCGATACCGCCCTGCAGCAGGACACTCTCCCAGTGGAACATCGATTCGACTTTGTACACGAGGACGGCCACGCTCGCTGCCGCCTCGGTCAACTGTTGCTTGCGACTCGCCGACCCACCGATGAAGGTGAAATACAGCGAGCGGTCACCATCGTACCCGAACGACAGGGGGATCATGTACGGTCCGTTCTCGGTCGGCAGTCCCAGCACGCCGACCCGCTGGTTCGACAGAAACGCCGCGATGTCGCTGTCGTCCATGCGCGTGAGTCCGGCCGCTTCGAGCGCGTCTATTGTCATATGTGTATAACTTCAGCCGAAACCTGTTTAATTAATTCGGCTATTCTTCGCGACGGAGAATTGCTCGGTTGGGGCTCTCATACGGATTGTTGTAGCGATTTACCGGCACCCGCTGACCCGGGGTCGGAAATAATCTACAATAATCCGTATCAGTCGGGGCTACTCTTCGTCCGGCGCGCCGGGCGCGTGGCGCTTGATCCGCTCGATGGCGGCGATGGCCTTGTTGCGCTCGGCATACCCCTCGCCGGAGTCAGCGATGATCTCACCGTTGCGGTGGCGGAGTCGCCAGCGCCACTCCTCGCCCGCGTCCTCGTACACTTCGAACGCCGCGCTCCCGATAGCCAGCAAGTCAGCGTCGGCGGCGTAGGACTGGACCCGCTCGACGGCGTCCATCGCTTTCGACCGGTTCGCGTACCCCTCGCCGCTGTCGGCGACGAGTTCGCCGTTGGCCGCGCGCAGCCGCCAGCGCCACTCCTCGCCCGCGTCCTCGTACACCTCGAAGCCGTCGTCGACCTCGGAATCGGGCGCGAGTTCGCTGACTCGACGGGCCGCGCGCCGGGCGTTGGACCGGGAACTGTACCCCTCGCCGGAGTCGGCGAGGATGTTGCCGTTGCGGTGGAGCAAGCGCCAGCGGAACTGGCCGGCAGCGTCGGCGTACACCTCGTACGCCACGGGGTCGATCTTGAGGTAGGCCGCGCCGGGGACGTACGCACGGACGCTCTCCAGCGCCCGGCGGACGTTCGACTTCGAGGCGTACCCCTCGCCGGAGTCGGCGAGGATGTTGCCGTTGTCGTGGCGCAAACGCCAGCGGAACTCCCCGGCCGAATCCTCGAACAGTTCGAACGCGGCGTCGCTTTCCGGGGCCGGCACGACTGGCACGTCCTCGGCGGTGTCGTTCTCGGTGGCGTCCTCGAAGAAGACGACGGCCCCGCCGGCGGCGTTGGACTGGACGCTGCGAAGTCCCTGCATCGCCTTCTGGCGCGAGGAGTACCCCTGTGCGCTGTCGGCGATGACGTTCGAGTTTCGGTGGCGGAGCCGCCAGCGGTACTTGCCCCCAGCGTCTTCGTACAGTTCAAACGTCGCCTTGCTGTCCATCGCAGCCGCGATGGTGGCCTGCGCCGCAGCGAGTTCCGCCTCGGTGGCCGCCGTGACCGTTTCCATCTCCTCGCGGACGGCCTCGCTGGTCGCAAGTTCTTCGGCCAGCGTATCCCGCTCGCGAGTCGCCTGCTCGGCAGCCTGGGACTGCTGCTGTGCTTCTCGTGACGCCCGGTCGGCGTCCTGTGTGGATTGCTCGGCCAGTTCGGTGGCCTCCTGTGCCGTCCGCACGGCCTCGTCGTAGGCTTCCTTTCGGCCGGTCAACAGCGGCGAGACGACCGCTCCGACCGCCATCAGGCCGAGACCAGCGATGTACAGCGTCACCGCCGGGTTCCCCTCGGGGCCGGTCCAGTTCGAGGGGTAGAACATCGTGAACCACACCATCGCCACCAGCCCCACCACGGCACCGAGGTAGGTAAGTATCAGGCCTCGGCGCGTCAGGGGCAACCGAATCGTCGGGCCAGCAAACAGCAGTATGAGCCCGATGGCTCCCAGCAGGTAGCCGAACTGTCGGGGCGTGCTGCGGGACGCTGTCAGGTAAAACAGCAGGAGCCCGACGATACCGAGGATGATACCGACGACGAACAGCCAGTAGCCGTAGGCTTCGTCGTCGGTGGTCGGCTCCCCGATTCGACTTCGGTACACCGATAGTAATGCGTTATCAGTTGCCACAAATCTGCTTCACAGAGTAGGTATATTACCTTGGTGTCGGTCATCGGGGCTTCGAGTGACTTATACCGATTGCGTGGTAACATCAGTGGGAATGAGCAATCCGGAACTGGATGTCGTTGAGTTTCTGCTGACGGCCACTATCTACAGCGAGCGGCGGGACCTGGAGCCGGACGACCTGCCGGCCTCCTATCGCTCCGTGTTCTGGAGCGACGGCGAGATCGAGCGGCCCCTGTCGGTCACCAACACGACTGCGAGCGAGGCCACCGGCGTCGAGCGCCCCTGGGCGGCCATCTCCGGCCTGATGTTCACCGACCGCGACGACTTCTCGGGGAGCATCTCCCTGACCGACCGCGACCTCGCCGAGGAGTGGTTCCTCGAACGGGTCGACGCCGCGGCCCTCGAAGACAACCCGGTCCTGGCGAAAGCCTACGAGGAGCAGGTCGAGGGCGCTGATTACGAGCGCGCCCGCGAGCAGAATCGCCCCTCGCGGGCCGACCGCGCGTTCATCGACGCCAAACTGGAGGAGGCGTTCGACACCGACGACGAGGACGACGAGGAGATGCTGGACCTGGTCGATGTGCGCGCCCCCGAAGAGGTGGAGATGACGCTGGCCGACCTGGTGTTGACCACCGACCAGGAAGACGAGATCCAGAAAATCGTCAAGGCCATCGAACACCGCGACTACCTCGCCCGCATCGGCCTGCGAGAGATCGGGAAACTGCTCTTTGTCGGCCCGCCGGGGACCGGCAAGACGAGCGTCGCCCGCGCGCTGGCCCACGACCTCGACCTGCCCTTCGTCGAGGTGAAGCTGTCGATGATCACCAGCCAGTACCTCGGCGAGACGGCCAAGAACGTCGAGAAGGTGTTCGAGGTCGCAAAGCGGCTCTCGCCGTGTATCCTCTTCATGGACGAGTTCGACTTCGTCGCCAAGACCCGCTCCTCCGACGAGCATGCCGCCATCAAGCGCGCCGTCAACACCCTGCTCAAGAGCATCGACGAGATTTCGCTCATCCAAGACGAGGTGTTGCTCATCGGCGCGACGAACCACCCCGACCAGCTCGACGCCGCCGCCTGGCGGCGCTTCGACGAGATCGTCAACTTCCCGAAGCCGGACCACGGGATGCGCGCGGACATCCTCCGCATCGTCACCCAGCAGATGGAGATCGACGACTTCGATCCGGAGACGCTGGCGGAGCTAACCGAGGGGCTGACCGGGAGCGACCTCCGGCTCGTGCTTCGTGAGGCCGTCCTCAACGCGCTCACCGAGGAGCGGACCACGCTGACCCAGCAGGACCTCGAAGACGCCATCATCGACTTCGAGGAGCGAGACAACCTCAAGAACATGGACATGATGGACGGCGACGCTGACGCGCTGGTCGCCGGGAGCGGCGGCTTCTCCGGTGACGGCGGCAGCGACCACGACCACGATCACGACCACTGAGCGGCGGATCATCCATTCGAGCGCCGGTTCTGGTGTGGGTATGAGCGGTTTACTTATCAGTGCAGGAATCATTCCCTGTAGCCATGGCTGACGACGACGTGTTCACCGAGACTGACGACCCCGCCGAGGCGTGGGTCGACGTTCGCATGACTGACCCCGACGAAGGCGAGTGGGACGTCGACGTGGTTATCGCCGAGAAGCAGGTCGAGTACGTCGACCTGCGCATCCGGCCGGCGTTACTCGAAGGCTTCCTCGACTGCCTGTTCGACGACCTGTCCGACGAGCGTGCCCAGTCCCTGCTGGCGGCGACGCTGGAGCGACAGGGCGTCGACCCGTCGGACCTCGCCGACACCCAGTAACGAAAGCGAGGGGCTTAGGCGAGTCGCCCTCCGAGGGGACGGTAATGGAGGTCACGCTGCTCGGAACCGGCGACACGACGGGGACGCCGACGGTCCAGTGCGACTGTGACACCTGCGAGCGGGCGCGCGACCCTGACGAGGAACTCCGGACCCGCGTCCGCGAACGCGGCATCGACCCGGATGGGGGCGTCGAGCGGTCGCGCTTCTCCGTCGCCGTGGCGAACGACGAAACCGGGGCGTCGCTACTCATCGACCTGAGTCCGGATTTCCGCCACCAGTTCCTCCGCGAAGGGGTCCCGCTGCCGGACGCGGCCATCGTCACGCACGTCCACTTCGACCACCTCGACGGCCTCGGCAACGCCTATCGCCTGTTCGACGAACTGCCGGTCCACGCCGCAAACGAGACGGACCCGGTGACCGGCGAGAGCGTCGCCGAGGGCGTCCGGAGCCGCTATGACTATCTCGACACGGTGTCGGTCCACGCACAGACGCCGTTCGAGTCGTTCACCGTCGCTGGTTTCGAGGTGACGCTTGTCCCGGTCACCCACCCGCCGCTTTTGTGCTACGGCCTGCGCATCGAGGAACCACAGACCGGTGCGGTGCTGTCGATCTCCGGGGACACCTGCTACGACGTGCCCGAACGCTCGAAGTCCGTGCTGACCGGGGCCGACCTCGCGCTCGTCGAGGGCATCGTCCATCCGGAGGCCTGCGAATACCACCCGAAAGGCGGCGCACACCACGACGAAGACGGCGTCCCGCGGACCTTCGGCACGAAACACATGACCCTGCCCGGCGCGCGGGACTTCGCCGCCGACATCGACGCCGACGACTACCGCATCGTCCACACCGCGCACTACGTCCCCGCGGACAGGGCCTTCGCCGACGACATCGGACTCGACGGCGAGCGGTTCACGCTCTGAGACCGGATTCAGCTCCGTGAAACAGGCCGTACCTTATAGGCCATGGCGAGTAACGGTTCCGTATGGACAGGCGCGGTATCGCGGAGATCGGGGGGCTGTCGCTGGCCGGCGGCGTCCTTGCAGTCGCCATACAGCAGGTCGTCGCGGGCGGCATCGACTGGGTGCTCGTCGTCGGACTGGTGGCCTGCATCGGGATCGCGGCCGCGGCGAATTATCAGGCCAGAACGAAACACGCGGCCCAGGTCGCCACCGAGGCACCGGCGGTGACCGAAGACAACTACGAACAGCACGGCCGGCCGACGGCCGGCGACGGCGGCGTCCCACCGGATGACGCGCCCTCGGCGGACGACGACCAGTAGCGCGGACGCTTCTCGCGGCTATCCGAACCGATCCAGCCCCGACTGCCGACGCCTGCGGCCGTCGGGATCCGCCCGCCACGGCGTCCGCTCGGCACGGAGCGCCTCGCCGTCGACGGCCGGCGGGTCGGCAGCCTCGTAGCCCCCGCAGTCAGGGTTGCACTCGTCGCTTTCGCGGACGGCGCGGCCCTTCCACTGACAGTACGGGATACCGTCGCTGTCGGGCGAACAGCGGGCACACGCGGGGTAGTCGAAGCTCCGCCACCCCTTCCCGTAGGCCCGCTCGGCCAGCGCCCGGCGGGCCCGGGCCTTCTCCCCGGCGCTGACCGCTCTGACATCGGTCCGCATCGGCTGTGTCTCGATCAGTTCGATGCCCGCGTCGTCGGTCGGTAACGGCGTCGGCTCCCGTCGAACGTCTATCGTTCCGCTGTCGGCGTCGAACCGCCAGACGCCGACTTCGTCGGGGATTCGGTTGAGGTGTGCGCCGGTGACGTAGGAGGCCGTCGCCAGCACGACGCGGTCAGCGAGCGCCAGCGACACGTCGGTCCGCAACTGTGATTCCAGATCGCCGGGCCGGCCGAGGTCGGGCTTGTTCTCGATAGCCAGAATGCCGTCGAACCAGTCGGGGTACCGCGCCGTCTGGCGAACGTACGTCCGACCGCCGCGGCGCTCGCGCTCGAAGAAGCCCCGCTCGACCGCCAGTTCGACGGCTCGCTCGGCGCGGTCCGGGTGGCAGTCGAAGGCCGCTTTCCAGTACCGCGCCCGACCCGGACCGACGTCGCTCTCGATGGCGGCCGTCGGGAGCCGCTCGGCGGTGATGGCCGCCCGCTCCTCGAACTCCGGTCCCGGCTCGACGACGACGGTGTCGAGCACCCGCCGGCCGTGGACGGCCCCGCCGAGCTGGCGGCTCACCAGGCGGCCCTCGCGTTCGAGGTGGGCACACAGTGCCAGTTCGAAGTCGAACTCCCGCACGACCGAAGGCAGGGCCGGGACGGGCAAAAGCCCCGCGCCCGGCTCCCGCGCGCCGACGAGGCGGCGGGCCAGCACCGATAGCGCGAGTGCCGGAGTCAGCGAGAGCTCCACAGGTGGCCGAGGTACGCCGCCAGCAGGGACCAGATCGGCGACTGAACCGGGTTCGGCGGGGCGCAAACAGTAGGTTTATCAGTTGCACGCGGCGAAACTCCACCAAGATTACTCTCGAAATGACATCGAACAAACAACCGGAGGTGAACATCGGACTCGTCGGGCACGTCGACCACGGAAAGACGACGCTCGTACAGGCGCTGTCCGGCGAATGGACCGACCAGCACTCCGAGGAGATGAAGCGCGGTATCTCTATCCGACTCGGCTACGCCGACGCGACCTTCCGTCGCTGCCCGGAGGCCGAGGAGCCGGAGGCCTTTACCGTCGACGAGCACTGCGACGACCACGACGTCGACACCGACCACCTCCGGACGGTGTCGTTCGTGGACGCGCCCGGCCACGAGACGCTGATGGCGACGATGCTGTCCGGCGCGGCTATCATGGACGGGGCCGTCCTCGTCATCTCGGCCACTGAGCCTGTCCCGCAGGCCCAGACCGAGGAGCACCTGAGCGCGCTCGACATCATCGGCATCGACAACATCGTCATCGCCCAGAACAAGGTCGACCTCGTCGACGAGGACCGGGCGATGCAGAACTACGAGCAGATCCAGGAGTTCGTCGAGGGCACCGTCGCCGAAGGCGCACCAATCGTCCCGATCAGCGCGGGCCAGGAGGCCAACATCGACCTGCTCATCGAGGCGATCCAGTCCGAGATCCCGACGCCGGAACGGGATCCCGACGAGGACGCCCGCATGATGGTCGCACGGTCGTTCGACATCAACCGCCCGGGGACGACCTGGGAGGACCTGATGGGCGGCGTGCTCGGCGGGTCGCTCGTGGGCGGGCAACTGGAAGTCGACGACGAGATCGAACTCCGCCCCGGCCGCGAGGTCGAGGAAGGCGGGCAGACGGAGTGGCAGCCCGTGACGACGACGGTCCGCTCGCTGCAGTCCGGCGGCGACTTCGTGGACACGGTCACGCCGGGTGGCCTGCTCGGCGTCGGTACCGGGCTCGACCCGTCGATAACGAAAGGCGACGCGCTCGCCGGCCAGGTCGCCGGTCCGCCCGGCAGCCTCCCGCCGGTCCACGAGACGTTCACGATGGACGTGGACCTGCTCGAACGCATCGTCGGCGACGACGGCGGCGAGGTCGACGAGATCTCGACCGGCGAACCGCTGATGCTGACTATCGGCACCGCCACCACGGTCGGCTCGGTCACGAGCGCGCGTGACGACGAATGCGAAGTCGCGCTCAAGCGCCCGGTCTGTGCGGCGTCGGGCTCGAAGATCGCCATCAACCGCCGTGTCGGCGCTCGGTGGCGGCTCATCGGCGTCGGCACGCTGCGGTGATGATCGTGCTGGATACGAACGCGCTGATGATGCCGGTCGAATGCAACGTGCGGCTGTTCGAGGAACTCGACAGGCTCCTGCCGGACGCGACGGACTACGTCGCGCCCGCCGCCGTCCGCGACGAACTGGCGAAACTGGCCGACGGGGCCGGCGCGGAAGCGACCGCCGCCTCGGTCGGGCAGGACCTGCTCGACCGCTGTACGGTCCGGGAGACGACGGCGGACTACGCGGACGACGCCGTCCTCGAACTGGCACAGGCAGCCGATGCGACACACGCGGTCACGAACGACACCCCCCTCAAACGACGCCTGCTGGACGCGGGCGTTCCAGTAATTAGTTTAAGGGGCCGGAACAAACTGGGTATCACTCAACCATAACACATGTATAAACGGGTACGCCTACGCGATACGGTCGAAGTCCCGCCACGCTTTCTGGCGGAGGTCAGTCCGGGGCTGGTCAAACGGCTCCTGCAAGAGAAGCTCGAAGGTCGAATGGACGAGGACGTCGGCAGCGTCGTCTCCGTCATCGAGGTCCACGACATCGGCACCGGCGCCGTGCTGCCGAACAAGCCCGGCGTCTACTACGAGGCCGAGTTCGACGCGCTCACGTTCGACCCACAGATGCAGGAAGTGGTCGACGGCGAGGTCGTCGAGGTCGTCAACTTCGGGGCCTTCATCGGCATCGGGCCGGTCGACGGCCTGCTCCACGTCTCCCAGATCTCCGACGAGTATCTGGCCTACGACGAGGAGAACCAGCAGCTCGCCTCCCGGGAGTCCAACCGGACGCTCACCGTCGGCGACGCCGTCCGGGCGCGCATCGTCACCAAGAGCATCGACGAGCGCAACCCGCGGGACTCCAAGATCGGCCTGACGGCGAAACAGGTCGGCCTGGGCAAGCACGGCTGGCTCCAGGAGGAGCGCGAGCGCCGCGAAAGTGCGGCGGAAGCCGGTGATAGCTGATGGCGGACCGACTCGTCTGCCGCGACTGTCACCGCGTCCAGGGCGCGGAGATCGAAAGCCAGTGTGAGGCCTGTGGCGGCACCGCACTGACCGAGGACTGGGCCGGCTACGTCGTCATCGCCCATCCGGAGCGCTCCGACATCGCCAAGGAGATGGAAGTGACAGACCCGGGCAAGTACGCGCTGAAAGTCCGCTAACGTGTCCGACGTCGTTCTCGAACTCCCGAGTGACCTTCGGCACGAGCTGAAAGAGCCGCTCGGAGCGATTTATACCGATACAGCGGCGCTGCTCGCTGACGCCGGCGACCCGATCATCGCCGTCGGCGATATGGTCACGTACCACCTCATTGAGGCCGGTCGCGTGCCGGACCTCGCGCTGGTCGACGAGCGAACCAAGCGTTCAGCCGTCGACGCGGACGTGTCGGCGGCCATCGACGGCTTCGACCGGACGCTCTCTGTCGACAACCCGGCTGCCACGCTCACCGCCGCACTGCTGGACGCGCTCCGAGATAGTCTCGACAGCGACGGGACGACATTGCTTGACGTCGAGGGCGAAGAGGATCTCGCCACACTCCCCGCAGTGCTCGCTGCACCGGCCGGTGCCAGCGTGGTGTATGGCCAGCCAGACGAGGGGATGGTGCTGGTCGACTGCGACGACACGGCCCGCGAACGCGCGCGGTCGCTCCTGGAGCGGATGGACGGCGACGCCGAGCGAGCGCTCAGGCTCGTGTCCGAGTAACCGGAAAACGCGACAGCCGCTACTCCGGCCGCGGCACGCTGAGGTTCTGCATGTCCGTCTCACAGCGGTCACAGCTCACTGTGGAGAGTTCACTACAGAGGCGTTTGCCACATTCGGGACACTCGAACAGCTGTTCGTCGTCGTCACAGGGGGCGGGGTCTGACCACGTTGGCATACTTGACAGTGACTGGCATTCCACATGGCATAAACCTTGCTCATACCACGGTAAATTACAACGATTGTCCAGATAAATTGGACATACGTTCACTCCATCACGTGAACGTGCCTGACAAGGGAACGGTGGACCCGTCGCCGGAAGTGGTCGGTGACCGTCCAGCCCGCGTCGGTCGCGGCCTCGCGCCAGTCGCGGTCGGCGACGAGGACGCACCGTCGTGCGACGCGGTCGGCTTCACCGAGCGCGCCAGCAACGAGCGGAGCCAACTCGCCCTCGATACGGGACTGCCGGCCGTAGGGGGCGTCGAAGACGGCGGCGTCGACGGCGTCGTCGGCCACCGGGAGGGCGGACGCATCGGACCGGAACACTCCCCACTTGCCCGGCTCGGGATAGGCGTCCCTGTCGGGATGGCCGTTGCCGTCGAGTGCGTAGGCCAGGTTCTCGCGCGTGCCGACGACCATCTTTTCCTGTGCGTCGCCGCCGACCACGTCGGCCCCGACCAGGCCCGCCTCCAGCAGGAGGCCGCCGGTGCCACACATCGGGTCCAGTATCGTGGCGTCCGGGCCGGCTCCGGCGATATTGACCAGCGCGCGGGCTTCGAGCGGGTCCATGCTGCCGGGCTGGAAAAACGGCCGGTCCGTCGGTTGTCTCTGGCCGAAGTCCCGCACGCTCTCGGCGGCGAGCCAACCCAGCGCACAGCAGGCCTCACCCGTCCCGCCCTCCTCGTCGCCGGCGGGGTCCGAGAGGTAGACGTAGAGGACGTGGTCGGGGTCGTCAAGGTCGACGGCGAAGCCGCGGTCGGTGAGCACGCCGCCCAGCGTCCGCTCGGCTTGCTGTGTGTCGATGCCGGTGCTCGCTCGCACGTCGACCGCCCGCACGGCGACGCTCCCCTCGCGGTCGATAGTCGCGGCCGACAGCAACGCCGCGGCGCTCTCGATGTCTGGGTCGGTGGTTCCGAGCAGGTCACAGGTCCGATGGGTGAACGCGAGGTGGCGAACGCGGTCGCTGACCCCCCGTGCCGTCGCCAGTCCGGGCGCGAGGGTGTCGACGGCGCTCGCGACGCTTGCCGCTTCCCGCCGCGCGAACGCGTCGTCCTGCCCGCCGAGTTCGAGGACGTACACGCCCGAGCGGTGTGGGCGAGCGGCTATGAGCGTGCCGGTCCCGCCCCGGGAACAAAACGCACAAGCGAGGGGCCGCCGAACCTCGGGTATGCTCCAGTCCGGGTTCTCCAGCCTGACCGGTGGCGGTATCCTCGCCGTTCTCGTGACCGTTCTCGTCACCTGGCTCTTCTATGCCCTCACGCTCCATCTGGCCGCGACGTTTTTCATCGGTGATGTCCCGAGCCAGCTCGCGGCGAAAGCCGCCATCGCGCCGGCGGTCGTCTCGCTGGTGCTCCAGCGCTGGGGAGTCGAGTCCGGCATCGTCTCGGCGGACCTGGGCGTGCTGGTGGTGCTCGTCCTCACGATGCTGGCCGACGGTATCGCGATCAGCTACACGTACCGGCTGTCGACCCGCTCGACGGCCCCGCTCGTGGCGCTGCATCTGGCCTTCGCCGCCGTGCTCGGGTTCGCGCTGAACAACATCTTTGGACTAGTGTAATCGTCCCGCGAAGAAGCTACTTGAGTTGCTGTCCTCCGGTTTACCCGGATAATAAATACCACTGCGAAAGTGAAAATCAAAAACAATTAGATATACTGAATTATAGAGTACGTATGATTACCCGTGAGGTTCGACCCGGTGAATCGGTAAGCGAGGCGGTCGTCCATGCTGTGAGCGCCGTTGAGAACAGTCGGCCGCGAGCGCTCCCGTCACTGTACGGCACTGTCAACCCCGAAGCGCTGAACGACCTGTTCAGGCCGGAGAACGAACGCGATACTCGCCAGCACGATACGGTTTCCTTTCGGTTCAGCGACTCTATTGTCACGGTCGGCGCGGACGACCGTATCAGAGTCGAGCGGCCACAGATGTCTGGAGATACGAGCTAATCCACAGTTCTATCGGTGGGTTTCTCTTTTCAGCGTCCCTACTTTCGCATCTTTGTGACTCGACCGGGTACATAGCCCTACTGCCGGCCCGTTACACCGAGGCGGCCACTGGTCGGAGAACAGCAGCGGTGCGGGAGCGGCGGTACCGCTGCCATGGCTGTACCCCAGCTGCGAGCATACGGTGGCCTGCGAGCGCGTGAACTGAGGGGTGACGTAAAATGGTACTATTCGATCAGGCGTTCGATCTCCGTCACGAGGATGTCGCTCGCGCCCACGTCCTTGAGCGAGCTGATCGTCTCGAAGACGGCGCGCTCCTCGACGACGGCGTGGACGGCGAGCTGATCGGAGCCGGCGATGTCCATCACGGTGGGGCCCCCCATCCCCGGAAGCACGTCTTTCACGTCGTCGAGGGCGTCCTCGGGGGCGTTCATCATGAGGTAGCGTTTGTCCTCGGCGGCGAGGACGGAGCCGAGCGCGGTGTCGACCTGCTGGACCTTCTCGTCATCGGCGGTGTCCGCGCGGGCGAACAGGCGGACGGAGCTTTCCAGTACGTCGTCGACGACGGCGAGGCGGTTCATCCGGAGCGTGGTCCCGGTCGAGGTGATGTCGACGATGCCGTCGGCGATGTCGACGTGGGGAGTCAGTTCCGTCGCGCCGGACACCTCGGTCACGTCGACCTCGACGTCGACCCGGTCGAAGTAGCGGCGGGTGATCGTCGGGAACTCCGTGGCGATGCGGCCCCCTTCGAAGTCGTAGACGGTCTCGATATCGCTGTCCTCGGGCGCGGCGAGGACGAGGCGACACCGGCCGAAATCGAGATCGCGGAGTTCGACGAGGTCGTCGGCGTCGGACTCCCGGACCTGGTCGAGGCCGGTGATGCCCACGTCGGCAGCCCCGTCAGCGACGTACTCGGGGATGTCGGCGGCACGGGCGTACAGGACGGTTACGTCCGGGTCGACGGTATCGGCGTGCAGTTGGCGGTCGGCCCCGTCGACCAGGTGGAGGCCGGCCCGTTCGAGCAGTTCCTCGCTTGGTTCATGCAGGCGGCCCTTGTTGGGGACGGCGATTCGCATACGCCTACTGGTAGGCCGCGGGGCAACTGTCTTTCCCCTCGGATCGGGGGCTTGCGGGCAGAGCCGTCACAGCCGGTCCCGCTGCGGGAGGGTGACGAAGACGCCTGCGGCCAGGAGCGTCAACCCAGCAAGGCCATAAAACGCGAGGGCGAACAGGCCACGGTCGGCGAGCAGGCCCACGGCCGTCGAGCCGAGCGAACTGACCGCGAAGAAGGTGGTCCGGAGCAGGCCCCAGCCGGTGCCCTCGGCGGCGTCCGGCAGCGTGTCGACGATGTAGGCGTTTGCCAGCGGGCCGGCACTCATCCGAATCCCGATAGCGCCGGCGACGACGGCCAGCGGAAGCGGGCCCTCGACGGACGGAACGAGCGCGAGCGGGACGGTGCTGACCAGCGCGACGCCGGTCAGGACAACGGGCGTCCCGTACCGGTCTGCGAGTCGCCCGGTGACAGTCTGTGAGAGCGCGCCGCCGACGAACAGCACCGAGAGGAGCGCCCCGGCGGTCCCCTGCGAGAAGTCTCGGACTGTGACCAGATACGTCGTGAGAAACGCCGTCACGGCCTGGAAGACGAACAGCATGAGCGTCTCGCCGGAGACCGACAGCACGAGCTGGCGGTTGCGGAAGCCGGCGACGACCGTCCGGAGGTCCCGCCGGAGGCTCCGTTCGCTCTCGACGGTCGGGCGGTCCGAGACCGACAGCCAGAGCGCGACGGCTACCAGCAGGAACAGCGGGGCGACGCTGGCGAGCGCCAGCCGCCACCCGTAGCGGGTCGTGACGAACGCGGCGACGGCGGGCAGGGCGGCCGCCCCGAGCGAGCCGGCGGCCATTACGACGCCGAAGGCGGTCCCCTCGCGGGCGTCGAACGTCCGCGAGAGGACGGTCCCGCGGGTCGGGCCGTACAGCCCCGTTCCGAGCCCGAACGCGCCCGTCGCGACGAGAAACAGCGAGAACACCGGCGCGAGAAAGTAGCCGAACAGCCCGACGCCCGACAGCAACGCCGCGGCCACCAGCAGCGTCCGCTCACCGATCCGGTCGATGAGGACGCCGGCGGGGAACTGCATCGCCGCGTACGTGAGCCAGAGGACGGTGACCGCGAGTCCGGCCTGGGCGTTCGAGATGACGAACTCCTCGCGTATCGTCGGGAGAATAGCCGGGACGACGAAGCGCATCCCGAGGACGAGGAACCAGCCGGCGGCGACGGCGAGCAACATTCGGGCCGGGCTTCCGTGTCGCAAGGCGGTGACCCGCTGTCGGATGCGCTCTGCCGTCGCCATGCTCTTGGCCGCCCGGACGCGCCGGAGCGGAAAGACCCCTGCGGAACAGGCACCGTTTCGGTGACCGAACCACCTGAAGGCATGCCAACACGCCCCACAGCGCCGCTCTGGACCCGGCGAACTAAGACCCGCGGTTGCAAAGTCACCGCCATGAGCGAACTTCTCGTCACCGGCGGGCAGGTCCTCCGACCGGACCTGTCCGTCGAGCGGGCGGACGTACTGGTATCCCAGGACAGCGGCGACATCGTGGCCGTCGACGAACCGGGGGCACTGGACGGCGATGACGAACTCGACGCCAGCGACGGGCTCGTCATCCCCGGGCTGGTCAACGCCCACACACACGTCGCCATGACGCTGCTGCGCGGTCTCGCGGACGACAAGCCCCTCGGCGCCTGGCTGCAGGAGGACGTCTGGCCCGTCGAGGCGGAACTGACCGCCGAGGACATTCGGGCCGGGGCGGAACTCGGACTCGTCGAGATGATCCGGTCGGGGACTACGGCGTTGTCGGACATGTACTTCGAGGTCGAGGAGATCGCCGAGGCCGTCGACCAGGCCGGGATGCGGGCGGTGCTTGGCTTCACTGCGGTCACCGTCGGCAAGGACGACGAGGGCGCGCGGGCGGACCTCCAGGCAAGCCTCGACGTGGCTCGGAAACTCGACGGCGCGGCCGACGGCCGCGTTCGGACGACGTTCCAGCCCCACTCTTTGACGACGGTCGGCGAGGAGTACCTCCGTGAGTTCGTCCCAGAGGCTCTTTCGGATGATCTCTCGATCCACCTGCACGCCAACGAGACGCGCGACGAGGTGACGCCCATCGTCGACGAACACGGACAGCGCCCGCTCGCATACGCGGACGATGTCGGCCTGCTGGACGGCGACACCTACGTCGCCCACGGCGTCCACGTCGACGACAGCGAGATCGACCTGCTGGCCGAGACCGGCACCGGCGTCGCCCACTGCCCGGCCTCGAACATGAAACTCGCCAGCGGGATGGCCCCCGTCCAGGACCTGCTCGACGCTGGCGTCACCGTCGGTATTGGGACGGACGGCGCGGCCTCGAACAACGACCTCGACATGTTCGACGAGATGCGCGACGCGGCGATGCTCGGCAAGCTGGCGGCCGACGACGCCAGCGCGGTCGACGCCGGCACCGTCGTGGAGATGGCGACCGCAAACGGCGCGGCCCTGCTTGGCTTCGACAGCGGCCGCATCGAGGCCGGTGCGAACGCCGACCTGGCGGTCATCGACCTCGACGCTCCCCACCTGACGCCGGCCCACGACCTCGTCTCGCACCTGGCCTACGCCGTCCACGGGAGCGACGTGTGCCACACGGTCTGTGACGGCGAGGTGCTCATGCGGGATCGCACGGTCGAAGTGTTCGACGAGCAGCCCGTCCGCGAGCGGGCGAACGAGCACGCGGCCGCGCTGATCGAGCGGGCCGGAAACTGACGGCTGGAATAAACGCTGAGAACAAGTCTTAAACGATATAACCTTTTCTCAGGTGGCGTTGTCGAATTCGCAAACGACGTGAACGAGTTGAACGGGAGGGGGTGTTTATCGCTCTCTCGGCGAACGTATCGGGTACGATGCGCACCAAACTCTTTGCACTGTACGCCGCTGTCGGACTGACGCTGCTGGCCGTCGGTCCGGGACTGGCGGCCGCGGCGGACTCGGCCGGCAACACCGACGCGGGGAACACGCTCGCGGTCGGTGTCTCGCAGGCCGACGACGGCAGCGCGACGGTATCGGTCACACAGAACGAGACGGGCGTCGGGAACGCCTCTGTCGTCGTGGAGACGGCCGATAACGCTTCCTACGCCGGAACCGGGAACTACACGACCGACGACGACGGGACGGTCGGACTGCCCGCGCCTGAACAGAACGTCACTGTCGACGTGACCGCGATGGCCGACAATCATACTGCGACGACGACGGCCGATCTGACCGTCGCCTCGGAGAACCTCACCGAGTTCGACACCTTCGGACTCGAAGTGTCGGCCTACGTCAGCGACCTGCTGGGCGACGAGAACCGGACCGGCGGCATCGGCCCGGCCGTCGCCGGCTTCGTGACGGCGAACAACCCCGGCAACGCGCCCGACCACGCCGGCCCGCCCGCACACGTCACCGGTGAGAACGAGTCCGACAACGAGACCCACCCCAGCGAGCGACAGGGTCCGCCGGCGGACATCTTCGGTGACGAGAACGAGACGGACGACCGACGCGGGCCGCCCGAGGACCGCGGTCCGGACCGCGATGCTGATGAAAACGAAACGGATGACGACGGGAATGAAACGGACGAGAAGCGTCGCGGCCCGCCCGAAAACGCTGGGCCACCCGAGGACGGCGATGACGACGCGGAGAATGAAACCGAGTACGACGAGAACGAAACCGAGGATGTCGAAGGGGAAGACGACAGTGACGAGGACGACGATGACGGCGGCAACGGCAACAACGGCGGCAATGGCGGGCCGCCGGACGACGCTGGCCCGCCGGACGAGCGCGGTAACTGAACGGCTTCGGTAGCGTTTTAGGAACTCTCTTCCTCTGTCGTGACATGACGACGCCTATTTCCGAGCGACTTGACGATCTCGACGAGGCTCGCGATTCCGGCCGCCGTAAGATGGACTGGGCCGTCCAGCACATGCCCATCTGCGGCGCGCTCCGCGAGCAGTTCGAAGCCGACCAGCCCTTCGCCGGCGAGCGGATCGGCATGGCGATGCACGTCGAAGCCAAGACTGCTGTCCTGGCCGAGATTCTCGCCGCCGGCGGCGCGGAGGTCGCAATCACCGGCTGTAATCCCCTCTCGACCCACGACGACGTGAGCGCCGCACTCGACGCCGTCGACGGCGTCACCTCCTACGCCGAGCGCGGCGTCGACGACGAGGAGTACTACGCGGCTATCGAGGCCGTCATCGGCCACAAGCCGACGATCACCGTCGACGACGGGATGGACCTCGTCGCGGCCATTCACGAGGACTACCCGGAACTCATCGACACCATCGTCGGCGGCGCGGAGGAGACGACCACCGGCGTCCACCGCCTGCGCGCGATGGACGAGGACGGCGAACTCGACTACCCCGTGTTCGCGGTCAACGACACGCCGATGAAGCGCCTGTTCGACAACGTCCACGGCACCGGCGAGTCCTCGCTGGCCTCCATCGCGATGACGACGAACCTCTCGTGGGCCGGCAAGACCGTCGTCGTCGCCGGCTACGGTTATTGCGGCAAGGGTGTCGCGAAGAAGGCTGCCGGTCAGAACGCCGACGTGATCGTCACCGAGGTCGAACCCCGCCGCGCGCTCGAAGCGCACATGGAGGGCTACGACGTGCAGCCGATGGCCGAGGCCGCCGCCGAGGGCGACGTGTTCATCACGACCACCGGCAACCGCGACGTCATCGTCGAGGAGCACTTCGAACGGATGCAGGACGGCGTCCTGCTCGCCAACGCCGGCCACTTCGACGTGGAGGTCGACCTCGACGCGCTGTCAGACCTCGCCGCCGACACCTACGAGGCCCGCGACGGCGTCCGGACCTACGAGATGGCCGACGGTCGCCGCCTGAACGTGCTGGCCGAGGGTCGCCTGGTCAACCTCGCGACACCGATTGCGCTGGGCCATCCGGTCGAAGTGATGGACCAGAGCTTCGGCATCCAGGCCGTTGTCGTCCGGGAACTGGTCGAGCGCGGGGAGGAGTACGAGGCCGGCGTCCACGCCGTCCCGGATCGCCTGGATAAGGAAGTTGCGGAGATTAAACTGGAGGCTGAGGGCGTCGACTTCGATTCGCTGACCGATGCTCAGGCCGAGTATATGGATTCCTGGCAGCACGGGACGTAGGGCGATTTGAGGGAGCTTCGCGACCGAAAATCGCCAGGTAGCGAGCGGGGAGGAACGACCCGCGAGCAGAGCGGAGCGAAGACCGCCTTTCAGTCGAGCGGCAAAGCCGCGAAACGTAGGGCGGGGCGCGACCATAAGGAGCGGCCCGCCAGACGCGCAGCGGTGACCGAAGGGAACCGCGAGCAGTAGGAGATTCTGACACAGCAGAGCCGAAACTCCAGCAAAAAGTACCGCTCAGAACCAACAGCGAGCGAAAACCGACACGGAACTCACTCCCGCACGTTGACGAAGACCGTTGACTGAATCCAGGCGGAGGGGTTCTCGGGGTCGCCGATGTGGGCGACTGTATCTACGCCGACGTCGTACTCTTCGAACGTCGCTCTGATGCCCTCTTGTGAATCGGTGTCGTGCTCGTGTGTCATCGGTGTGCTCCGTGTCTCCTCTGGCAGTTACCTCGTCGGGGATGACCGCACTGGTCCGGTTTGTCGGCCGAACCGGGTACAGTCGCCGACCCGCGTGTCCTTACCACACTCTGTCAATAGAGAGTGGCGGCCATCCGTTTGTCTACTAGCTGTATTCACCCGCCGCCGGCTCGGCTCTATATGTATAGCCCGACGGATCAGTCACACCGGCTCACGGACCGGATGTCGGGTATCCGACACTGTCCGTCCCGGTGACGGCAATTTTATTCGCTCCCGTCCGAAAGGTGGTGGCAATGGAACCGCTCCACGCACGCTACCCCTTTCTGGCGCGGTCGCGGGAGGCTGTCGAAGCTGCGGCGGTGGACCTGGGCGAGATCGTCGCCACGGACGAGGCGGTCACGGCGCGCGCACTGGAGCGGGTCGAATCGGCAATCACGGACGGCACCGTCGGGGAGCCACACCGACGGACCCGCGTCGAACTGCTGTCGTACCCGGTTGCCCGCGTGCTGGTGTCGCTCGTCGACGTGCACATCTGTACCCGGAAGTACGCACAGGCGGAAGCCGAGGCGGCCTACGACCGCTTCACCGAGGAGTTCGCAACGACGACGGAGCTGAAATCGACCCAGCGGGAGACGCTCGACCGCGAGGAACTGCTCGCGGAGTTCGACCTCGGGAACGCTGTCAGGGACGCCGGCGACGGCTACCGCGTCGAGGTCGGGGCGTATCTCGACCTGGCCGCGGACCAGCGGGGCGATTCCTGGCGGCTGGTCAACCGGCCGCTGGCCGACGGCGAGGTCAGGGTCAGCGCCGAGGAACTGAACGTCCTGCTGAAACAGGCGATCCGCCACCGCGTCGCCGACGGTCTGCCCTTCGACGTCCCGGACGCCATCGCGGACGAACTGATCGAGGCGGTCGACCACCTGGAGGAAGTCCTCTCGGAACTGGAACTCACCCGCGAGATCGACACCGTCGTCCCCGAACTGTTCCCGCCCTGCATGAAGTCACTGCTCGACCGGGTGCAGAAGGGCGAGCATCTCGAACACCACTCCCGGTTCGCCATCGCGACCTTTCTCATCGGTATCGGGATGACGACGGACGAGATCGTCGACCTGTTCCAGGTCAACCCCGGCTTCGGCGAGGAGGCGACCCGCTATCAGGTCGACCACATCCGTGGGGAGACCAGCCCGACGGAGTACTCGACGCCGGCGTGTTCGACCATGCAGTCCTACGGCGACTGTGTCAACATGGACGACCTCTGTGAGACGATCTCACATCCGATGGGGTACTACGAGCAGAAACTGGACGACACCGACGAGGAAGAACTGGTCGACTGGCGCGAGGACGAGGCCGACGAGGAAGCCGACGCCTAGAACTGCTGGCGTTCGAGCCAGAGGCCGGCGGCGGTCATGAACACGACGAACAGTCCGATCGTGCCGACGAGCGCGTACCCGCCCGTTGCTGACAGGTGAGCCCCGTCCAGATACGTCTGTGAGACGGTAACAGCTGCACCGATGAACAGCACGACAGCTATTGCCGAGATGACTATTTGCAGGAGCGTCTCCCGCTCGATATCCATGCTCTGCGGTTTCACAGGGCCGGCAAAAAGGGTATCGAAGCGCCGGAGCGCGACGGCCGAGGCATTTACGCCCGTGTAGCACCTACGTTTCAACTGGACGCATTGGAAAATACAGCCGCGTCCGCACCTATGACGCTCATCGAGCCAGCAGCCGACCGGCAGCAGACCGCACTTGCACCGGACCTCCGTTCCCTCCCGGACCGGGCCGCCCGCGCCTGGACCGAGCGCATGGCCGTGCGCCCGCGAGCGGGCAGCACGTACGCCGTGACGACGGAAAGCGACAGCACGTACCTCGTCGACATCGCACAGCGATCCTGTTCCTGTCCCGACAACCGCATCCGCGGCGAGCGCTGCAAACACCTCCGGCGCGTCGCCATCGAAATCACTGCCAAACGGGTCGCGCCGCCCGGCAAGGAACGGGCGACCTGTGACGCCTGTGGCACCGTCACCTTCGTGGCCGCGGACGCACAGACGCCCCATCTCTGTGGGCACTGCCGGCTGGAGACCGGCGACATCGTGCGGGACCGCGAGACGGGCGACAGACTCGTCGTTACTCGCGTGGCCGACGACCGCGCTGACGAGTGGCCCATCGAGGCGACGGGCGGGACCGTTGCCGACTACGACACTAACGACGGCTATCCGCCCGACGACCTCGTCGTACTGGCGACGTATCTCTCGGACGCCGTCCGTGCGACCGAGCCGCGGGAGTACGCCTTTCCCCTTTCGCGGCTCCGCCGCATTGAGGACGCCGAACTCGTCAGCGGCCGGACCCAGTAATTACACGCGCTCGAACGCCTACTCCAGCATCGCCGCGGCTTCTTCCTTATCGAGGTCGCCGCGCTCGAAGGCCGACAGGACGTCCAGCACGCTCTGGTCCGGGCCGTCGTCGGCCACCTCCGCCAGCGTGACCTTCTCCGAGTGCCCGACGAACTCGTCGAAGTCAGTCCCGTCGGAGAGGGCCTTCTCCTTCTTGACGCGGTAGTTGCCGCCGTCGGTCGTGTGGAGATCTGCCGGGTGGAAGAAGTACCAGTCCTCGCGGTCGAACCGGACAGCGATCCGCGGTTTCGCGCCGAAGTTCCGGGCGAAGAAGAGTAGTGCCTCGACCTCCTCGCCGGTGAGATAGATCGGGTCGCCGGCGCTGGATTTCGCCTCGATAGCGTAGAACGTCTCGCCGTCGCCCGAGAGCACGTCCGGCAGTTCCCGCTCGGTCGCGCTGCCGCTCGCCGGCGCGCGCATCACCGCAAAGCCCGCCTCGTCGAGTGCGTTGACCAGTTCGCGCTCGCGGCGGTCGCCCTTCGCGTTCGAGTTTGCCATTATCAGGACGTGGAGCGACGGGGGTAAAACCGTTCAGATACGGCCAGACCGTTCATTCCGTTCAGAAGGCCGTACATCGACTTGACCTATCGCGGGGCATATACGCGTCACTACCATCCCCCACTACGGAATGATCTCGTACACAACCGCACAAATAGTTTCGACAGGGACACAACCGACGGAGCGGTGCCGATGAGACGACGACGGTTCATTGCGACGGGCGCTGGCGTCGGTGTCGGCCTCCTCGCCGGCTGTTCCGGATCCAACGATTCCGGTGGATCCGACGGGTCCAGCGGCGATGGGACCAGCACTGACGGCACCAGCGACGGCGACACCTCGATGGACGACGGCGGCGCTGTCGGGGCGTTCCGTCTCCTCATCAGCGACCAGCCCGCGGCTATCGGCGACTTCGACTCGCTCGACGTGTCGTTCTCGCGGGCTCGCATCTTCCGTGCCGGCGCGGACGGTGCCACAGCGACCGAGGGCGGCGACGAGACCGAGGGCACGGAGACGGCCACCGCTGACGCGACTGAGGCGGAGACGACTGAACCGGCCGATACCGAGACGGAGACGACTGAACCGGCCGATACCGAGACGGAGACGACTGAACCGACCGAGACGGAAACCACGGTCAATGAAGACGACGCGGAAGACGGCGACTTCGTCGTCCACGACCTTGACGGTGCGACCGTCGACCTCACCGAGGTCGTCGGCGACAAGGCCATCAGCGTCCTCGACGGCGAACTGGAGGCGGGCCAGTACAGCAAAATCGAACTGTACGCCGAATCGGTCGACGGGGTCGTCGACGGCGAGTCCGTCGACGTGAAGATCCCGAGCGGGAAGCTCCAGATCGTCAAGTCCTTCGAGGTCGTCGCCGGCGAATCGCTCGAGTTCGTCTTCGACATCAACGTCGTTAAGAAGGGCAACGGCGGCTACAACCTCCTGCCGGTCATCTCGAAAAGCGGGGTCGCCGGCAAGGACGTTGAGGTGGAGGAGGTCGGTGCGGAGGAGACAGATTCCGACGAGGATAGTGAGATTGCCGACGAGGAAACCGAAGTCCAGACGACGGAAATCGAGGCGACCGACCGCGACTCGATGACGGAATCCGACCAACGCGGTAACGAAACGACGGCTACCGAGTAACGCTCAGTTCACTTTTCGATCCGTGACTCAAGTTCCTGAATGACTTCGTCGGTCGTGCCGCCGTCGCCACGGACTGCCTGCGTGTAGCGCCTGTACTCCTGTGGGGACACCTGTACGGTCTTGGTTTCGCCCTTGTGTGAGATTTCAAGCTTGACGGTGCCGTGCGGGTTGTTGCGGCGGCGGAAGCTCGCCATCGCCGTGAACACGAACCAGAACGCCACGCAGGAGCCGATGAAGTACGCCATCGTCGTTTCGAACGCCAGCGTCTGCTCGCCGACCGTCCAGTTGTAGGGATAGGCCACCTGGAACAGTCCGATGCCGACCAGACAGAGGACCGCGCCGACGGCGACGCCGCCCTGCTCGCGGCGGCTTGAGGGCAACACGGCGACGACGCTCAGGAACATCGCGGGGATGCCCAACCCGCCAAGCGTCCCGCCGAGTTTCTCGGCGGCGTGGGGCGCTGTCGCGCCGACAACCACCGACAGTGGGGTCGTCACCAGAAGTATCGCCACGACCACCGCCAGCGCGCCGACGAACCCCAGGGTCGCACCGGCGACGACGCGGCGGGGGTCGCGCCCCTCCCAGCGCCGATTGCCGTACGCGTCCCCGAGGTTCTCCATACCGGCCCGTTGGCACCCGACCCACAAAACGATACGTCAGACGCGCGTGCGACGCTGTACGGCGGCCAGCGCGTCCTCGCCGGCGGTCGTCAGCGTGCCCAGGTGGTCGCTGTCGACGAGTTCGAGCGAGGCGTCCGGAAGCCGCCGAGCGAGAGCCTTGCCCGTCGATGGCGCGACGTTGCTGTCGCGCTGCCCCTGGAACACTGCGACCGGAACGGACACGTCTTCGAGGGCGAAGGGCCAGGGCTGTGAGAGGAGTCGCTGCTCGCGGATGATCGCGCTCGGGCCGCGTGCCATCGCAGTGAGCATGTCCGCACGGACGATCCGGGCCACTTCGTCGGCGGCCAGGGCGTCCGTTTCGGGCGTCTCCTCGGCGACGAACCCGATGGCGTAGGACGGGTCCCGGCGGACGGCGAACCACCGTTGCAGGCGGAACAGGCGACCGAGCGCCCACGGCGCGTGTCGGGACAGCGTCCCCACGAACTGCTGGACGCGCCCCGTCGCACCGACCGACGGCGGGCCGCTGCCGCCCAGCAGCGCGATGCGCTGTATCGCTGGCAGTCGGTGACAGGCCAGCGCGAACGGCCCGCCGCCGGAGAAGCCGATGGCTCCGGCTGTGTCGACATCGAGATGCGAGAGGAGGTGTGCGGCGTCGTCCGGCCAGTCTGCAAGCGTCACCGGGGCGTCCGCCGAGTTCCCGATGCCCGGCCGGTCCGGGGCGATGAGGGACACGCCGCGCTCGCGGGCCGGTGCGGCGAGTAGCCGTGCGATGTGGTGTGATCCCGGGGTGCCGTGGCAGAAAAGCACCGGATAGCCGTCGACGTCGCCGTACGCGGCGTAGGCCAACCGCCGGCCGTCGGGCAGCGAGAGCGTCTCAGTCTCGTAGTCGTCAGGCAGCCAGTCGGTGGCCGGAACCGGCGGCGCGGACCCCATCCGTCGCTATTCGCTCTGGATGCGCGGCGCGAGCATGTACGTGACCCGGCCCTGTCCCTCGGCGAAGCTAAAGTGCATTTTGACCGGGAACTCCTCGCCCAGTTCCATCTCGACCTCGGCGTCTTTGGGGATGGCCTTGTTCATGTTCTTCAGGTAATCCAGCGAGAACAGCGAGTGGGCGTCCCCGGGGGTCAGATCGATGAGGTCGTCGCGGGTGAGTTCGAGGTGGACGTCGTCCGTGTCGCCCTCGGCGTCGACGTAGAACAGCTCCTCTGTCGCGTCGACGCCCAGCGCGATGTGGTCGCTGACCATGTCCGCGGCGGTGACCGACCGGTCGATGTCCTTCCCCTCGATGACGATGTTCGCCGAGAGGTCCAGGTCCGGGAGGTCCGGTTCCTGGCGGATGGAGTCGGGGTCGATCAGCGCGAGCGTGTATTCGAGACCGTCGATAGAGATGTGGAGCTTCCGCGTCTCTTCGTCCAGATCGAGGTGGACGAGCTGGCCGGCGTCGGCCATACCGGCGATGTCTTCGAGGCGAGAGAGGTTGACGCCGATGAGTCCACCGTCAGTCTCGTAGGACTCGAACGCCGCCGCGTCGAGCCGCAGGTCGACCATTCCGACGTTTGCCGGGTCGACTGCCCGGATTTCCAGCCCGTCTTCTTCGAGGTGGATCTTGCACTCGTCCACCAGCACGCTCACAGAGTCGAGAGCCGCCTGGAGCGTATCTGCGCTCACGATGGCGTTGAACATCTTGAACCGAAGTATGCCCCCATCCATTAAAAAGTCCCTCATTGAAACCGCGTGCGCGCGAGCGACCGCGACGGGCGCGAGCGATTCCGGACACTGCGTAATCGAGCCCGAACGCGAAAACCAATACCAGCGCGTTACTTCGGCGAAGCTGTCAGACGTCCGGCTCGAACACGTCGGGGTTGGCGGCCCCTTCGCGGTTGATGACGGCCATCATGCCCTTGCGGGCGACCCGGGAGAGCGCGTGGTCGACCAGTTTGATCGGGCCGGGCACCTCGGCGTGGAGCGTCGCGATGGCACAGGACCCCGGCTTGACCGGCGTGGTCTGGACGTACTTGTTCGGCGGCCCGGCGATAGAGCCCTGCTGCCAGACCTCGTCCCAGACGGAGCCGATGGGGTGGAAGCTCGAATCGAGGTTCGGGCCGCCGGCCACGAAGTACACGCGGGCGGTGTCGCCGACCGACATGCTCGGTGCGCCGTACCGGTCCGGCGTGATGGCGTACTTCTCACCGTTCATCAGGACGTACGTCGGCTCTTCGGCCGCCATCGCCTCCATGTCGAAGTCGTGGTGGCCCTTCTCGCCGGCGTCGCCGGTGGTGTACAGCTCGTGCTGGCCGAAGTAGAACTCGTGGTCTACTTCGGGCAGCCCGTCTTTCGGCTCGACGAGTATCAGCCCGAACATCCCCGAGGAGATGTGCATGTCGAGGTTCGGGACGGCGCAGTGGTAGATGAACGCGCCGGGGTAGGTGGCCTTGAACCGGAACGTCTCGGTCTGGCCCGGCGTGACCATCGACGCCTCAGCACCGCCACCGGGACCGCGGACGGCGTGGAGGTCGATGTTGTGGGGCATCGAGTTTCCCTCCTCGTTCGTGATGGTGAGTTCGACGGTGTCGCCCCGGCGGACCCGGATCATCGGGCCGGGAATCTGGTCGCCGAAGGTCATGTAGGTGTAGGTGACGCCCGGCTCGATCTCAGCGACCTGCTCTTTGGTGGTCATCTCGACCGATACGGTCTTTGGCTCCGACCGGTCGATGGGGTCCGGGATCGCGGTCGGGTCCGCGGCGATACGGTCGACATCGGTCTGTTGTGCGGCGTTCATAGCTGGCTCCTGTGGGGTCGTCTCCGCTTCGGTCGATTGCCTGTTTGCGCCCGGTGCGCTGGCACAGCCCGCAAGCGCGGCCGTGCCGACGCCCAAGGCTTCTAACACCCGCCTCCGCGTCGCCGTCGGAATGGTTGACATTGGGAGGTCACTTCCTACAGATGGGCCTCAGCACGTGACAGGTATATACTAGACCGCAGAATCTCAGCGGCTGAGACGCGTTCTTGCTCGGTAAGAACGGGGCTGAACGTGTTCGGCGTGACGGTAATGCACGTAGTCACGCCCCCGATGCTTGCCCTGATTGTCCGTCGTGACTATCCACTGGTGACCGTCGTGCAGTGGCTTGCCCGAAAACCCCGAGTCGGCATCCATTTCAGCGCTGACCGCCTTCATGGTACTATGACTGCGATTTCGCCAGGTTTCGGCAGTGAAGACACACGCGGTGTGAGGTAACCATGTCGGGGAAAGACGACTACTACAACAGAGCGAAGCAGGAAGGGTACCGCGCGCGCTCGGCGTACAAACTCCAGCAACTGGACGACACGGCCGGCCTCCTCGGCGAGGGCCGGACCGTCGTCGACCTCGGGGCCGCCCCCGGCGGCTGGATGCAGGTCGCGGCAGAGCGAATCGGCGAGCGCGGGACGCTCGTCGGCGTCGACCGCCAGACCATCGACGAGCTGGAGGACCCCGAGCCGACCGTCGAGTACGTCCGCGGCGACATGACCGAGGACAGCACGAAAGACGAGATCCGCGAGATCGTCGGCGAGGGCGACGGCAGCGGCGGCCCCGTGGACGTGGTCATCTCCGACATGGCCCCGAACATGACCGGCCAGTACGACCTCGACCACGCCCGGTCGGTCCACCTGGTCCGGCAGGCCTTCGAGGTGGCGACGGACCTGCTCGACGCCGGCGGGGATTTCTGTGCGAAGGTGTTCGACGGCCAGGACCTCCAGGATCTCATCGCCGACATCGAACCGGAGTTCGAGTACGTTCGCGAGGTCCGCCCCGATGCCTCCCGTGATTCCTCCTCGGAGCTGTATCTGGTAGCCAAGCATCGCCTGACTGCACCGGTCCGCGAGGGCGACATCGTCGAGGTCACTATCGACGACATGGGCGAGGAGGGCGACGGCATCGCCAAGGTCGAGAACTTCACTGTGTTCGTTAGCGGCGTCGAAACGGGCGAAACAGTCGAGGTCCGCATCGACGACGTGAAGCCCCGGTATGCCTTCGCCGAACCGGTCGAGTAAACCGCTACGGTCCGTTTTCAGTCGGCCCGTGCCGGGGTCGGAGCGATGTCGTTCCGCCGAACGAAGCCGACGACGGCGTAGACAAAGGGCGTGTCGAGGACGGCGATAGCGAGCTTCAGCAGGTACTGGCCGACGATGAGCGCCAGCGCTTCGCCCGGCGGGACGCCCTGAAACAGGACGAAGCCGACGCCGACGAAGATGACCGTGTCGATGAGCTGGCTGGAGGCCGTCGATCCGATGTTACGGAGCCACAGCTTCTCGCCGTCCGTTCGGTCCCGCAGCCAGTGGAAGACGAACACGTCCCAGTTCTGGCTCACGACGTAGGCCGACAGGCTGGCGACGACGATGGCCGTGCTGGCCCCGAGCACGTTCCGGAAGGCCGCGAGGTCGACCGGCTGGGCCGCCTGTGGGAGTCCGGGCGCGAGAATCGTGCTCCAGACCAGCGCCAGCAGGACGAAGTTCATGGCGAAGCCGACGTTGACGACGACCGTCGCCGCCCGGCGGCCGTACAGTTCGGCGTAGCAGTCCGACGCGAAGAACGTCAGCGCGTACGCCAGCGCGGCACCGGGGAGCACGAGCGTCGACCCCGCAAGCGGGAGCGAGACCGGCAGCGAGAACGCGAGTAGCTTCGAGGCGGTGACCTGGGAGGTGACAAGCGCCGTTACGAACAGAGCGACGAGGCCGACCCGCACCGCTTCGGAGCGCTCACTGCTCATCGTCGAGTCGACCCTGGCGTTCGTCGATGTCATCGAGGATATCGAGCGTCTTCCGGACGGATGCACGGATAGCGTCGCTCCGGTTGACGAACTTCCCGTCTTCGCCGACGTGTTCGTCGAGGTCGTCCAGCAGTTCGGCCGGCATTTCGACGCTTATCTTGGGCATACGTGGCGAATATACTGAGCATAATCTTAGGCACTACGGTTCGACGCCCGTCCGGCTGTGCCTACACAGGATGTGTGATGTCCGCGAACTAGTCCCCGCTATTTGGTAGAGTAGAAGCTGGACTGTACGACGCGCGGCTATCGCAGCTACTGGCCGTTACGCCTGCGAGTGCCCGTTCGAGTCACCGGTGCGATAATCGTCGAATCGCCCCCGTGGAGTCGTGGCGACGATCAGCGTTCAGTCGGCCGGCTCGCCGCGGCGGTTCGTCGTCCGTCGGCCGCCGAGCGTGTACACCCAGAGGATGCCGAGGCCGAGCATGTACGCAAGCGCTGTCGGGATGCCGACGATGAACATCGTGAAGATGCCGCTGGGCGAGAGAATCGCCGAGAGGGCCACGATGGCGATGACGACCTCGCGCCAGCGCTCGTACATCAGACGGAACGGGACGATGCCGCCCTTGTGGAACAGGAACATCGTCACCGGGATCTCCGCGAGCAGGCCGATCCCGATGGTGAGGAAGAACACGAGCCAGCCGAAATTGCTCACCCGGTAGGCGATGACCATGTTCGAGTTCAACTGGTCGTAGGCGATCCAGGAGATTGTCATCGGGGCCACGTAGAGGAACCCGAGCAGGCTCCCGCCGATGAGCGCGCCGAACAGCGTCATCCCCCAGACGCCTAGGATGTTGCGGTTACCGATGACGAGACCGCGCTCGCGCATCGCCGGCCACGCAAAGTACAGCACCACGGGGATGACCGAGACGGCCCCGAGTATCGTCGAGAACTTGACGATGAACACCAGGTGTTCGACGGGGTGGAGCGTGACGATGCTCACGTCGGCGGCCATCTCCGGCGGGAGCCGGCTGACGAACGTCCGCTGTATCGACCCGATCCCGCCCTGGTAGAGGAACAGGAACGCGGCGGCCAGCACTGCGCCGAAGATGCCCAGAATCACGAACGCCCGGGAGGCCAGCGCGCTGAGGATGAACTGGATGTCGTAGTAGTAGCCGCCGATCTCGTCCTCGGTGGTCTCGTCCTCGGTGAAGGCGTCGACCATGCCGGCGGTCGTCGAAGTGAACACGCCACTCTCCTCCGCATCAGCTTCGGCGGTCCCGTCCGCGCCGTCGCCGGCCTCACCCTCCCCGTCCTCGTGGACCATGTCCCAGCGGTTGAGGACGGCCTGGGCTTTCTCCTTGTCGTCGTCGGCGAGCGCGCGGTCGGCGTGGGCCAGCGCCTCGTGTTCGGCCATCTCCTCGAACACTTCCGGCGGGGCGACTTCGACGGCGGAGGCGTTGAGTTCGCCGATATCGATGGCCGACGGGTCGCCGACCTGGCCGGGACCGGCCTTCTCCGAGAGCGCGGTCAGGACGTGGTAGTAGAGGACGACGACAGCGCCGATGACACCGAACACGGCGGCGATACCGATTGCCGTGCTCTCGACGGGGAGCCCGAACAGCGCCGGCGGCTGGATGTCACCGGTGAGCCGGTCGGAGGGGAACACCTCGGCGAAGCGCTGGATGTACTGGAACGCCGGCGTCGCCAGGAAGTAGTACACCACGCCGCCGCCCAGCACCGCGCCGCCGAGGATCGTGTTCCAGTGCCTGCGGGCGACGGCGCTGGTACTGACGAGGTCACCGGAGCGACGGACCAGCATCGCGAGTTTCGCCAGCGCGAGGCTGATGCCGTAGAGGCCACACAGCGGTGCGGCCCACATGATCTGGGTGAAGGGGTCCGGCGGCGAGAACAGCGCGCCGAAGCCGAAGATCCCCATCACCGCGTAGCGCCACTTGTCCCGGAACGTCTCGTAGGGGACGATCTCGGTGTAGGAAAGCACCGTCATCACGAGCGGCAACTGGGCGGCGAGCCCGAAGGAGACGGCAAGCAGGAAGACGAACTGGAACCACTTGACGATGGAGTACTGCGGCGTGAAGCCGGCTTTGAACGCGTCGCCGGCGAGGAAGTCGAACATCAGCGGGAAGAACAGCTCGTAGGCGTAGGCGACGCCGCCGAAAAACAGGCTCAGGCTTATCGTAACGAACAGCGCGCCTTTCCAGGTCGGGATGTGCTCGGCCGGCCACCAGCCGCGCTGGCGGAGGCCGTCGCGGCCGAAGTAGATCAGCAGCGGCAACGCCATCAGAATCCCGATGACCGCGCCGATTTTCACCTGCAGGAGGATGACGTCGAAGGGCGTGACCGCGACGATACTGGTGGCCTCCTGGGTAGTGAGGTCCATCTGGGAGTACAGCAGGTCCTGCCGTAGCGTATCCCAGACGCCGTACTGCAGCGCCATGATCGTCCCGATCATCCCGATGACGAAGACGATGAACACCTTCTGGAGGTGCACCTGCGCCGAGCGGAGCATCGCGCCGAGCGTGGCGCGCCCGCTCTGAACCGTCTGGACGGTGTCCTCGTCGATAGCACTCGCCATCTTCTCTGTGCCTAGCCCAGTGGGCGTTATCAATTTATTCATCCCGGTGACGGCCACTGCTCGAAAAGAAAGTTTACAACACCCACCGTCTAAGCCCGGGACAGATGGAGGACGGTGACGCGGACGACGAGCGTCGCAGGCCCGAAGAGCCGCCACTGCCGTCCGACGACGAGTCCGAGGAGTCGTCGATCCCCACCGACCCCGTGGCCGAGGCCGATGCCACCCGGGAGACGGACGAGGTGACAGGCCCGGGTCCCGCGCCGGCCGGCGGTGACGAGGACACTGTCGGCTCTCACGCTGCGCCGACCGAATCCGAGTCCAACGCCGGGCTGTTCGACCGGGACGCGTCGGATATCGCCGCCGCTGTCCCGGCGGACGTCCCGACCGACTGGGGCAAGTCGACGCCGTCACCGGCTGGTGGCAGTGCCACGCCGACGCACGGCGGCGGGAACGCACCGAG
Source organism: Haloarcula sp. HT12 (assembly GCF_055271655.1). Lineage (NCBI taxonomy): Archaea > Methanobacteriati > Methanobacteriota > Halobacteria > Halobacteriales > Haloarculaceae > Haloarcula > Haloarcula sp. HT12. The sequence continues at coordinate 94,299 of NZ_JBUXKW010000002.1, read as the reverse complement.
CTACGACCCGGACGCCGACATCGTCGACGAGGGCGCACCCGACGACGAGGAGATGCCCCTGGCCGACCACGTCGAGGAGATGGCCATGCGGCTGTTCGTCGTCGTCGGCGTGATGGCCGTCGTGGCCGTCATCGCCTTGCCGTACTCCGACGAACTCATCAACTTCCTCTGGTACTCCTTCCTCGATGGCCCCGCAGAGGCCTGCGGACAGGTCGCGACGGATGTCGAAGGCAGCGTCGTCGAAGGCGCGGACTGTCCGAACGTGTACAACCCGCTCGCGCTCATCCTGGCGCGTCTCAAGGTGTCCTCGCTAGTCGGCTTTATCGCTGCCTTACCGGTGTTCGTCTACCAGACGTACCTGTTCATGCGGCCGGGACTGTACCCCCGCGAGCGGCGCTACTACCTCGCCGCGGTGCCGACGAGCCTCGTGCTGGCGGCCGTCGGCGTCGGCTTCGCGTACTTCGCCGTGCTGCGGGCGATGTTCGACTACTTCATCACCTACTCCGACCGCGCGGCCGACCTGGCCTTCGGCCTGAGCGAGACGTTCAACCTCATCATCCTGATGCTCGGGCTGTTCGCGCTCATCTTCCAGATCCCGCTGTTCGTGATGCTCGCGGTGATGATGGGCGTCACCACTCGAAAGTGGCTCCAGGACCGGCGGCTGTACTTCTGGGGCGGGTTCGCCGCCGTGGCGTTCCTGTTCAGCCCGGACCCGACCGGGATGGCCCCGCTGATGGTCGCCGTGACGATGATCGGCCTGTTCGAGGGCACCCTGCTGCTCCTCCGGTGGACCGGCAGCACGTCGCCGGTCCCGACGGCCGACGACCTCGCTGCTCGCCGGCCCGCCGCGTGGCTGGTCTTCGGTATCGCCGGCTACGTCCTCAGCCCCGCCCCGGTGCCGACGGGCTACTACGAGCAACTGCCAGCCACCGTCACCGAGACGCTGGCTGCGGTCGGCCTCGGCAACGCCACGCCGATGCTCGTCGGCGGCGGGATGATCGTCCTGTTCGAGGCGCTGGCATACGCGAACAAGAACTACTACGGCTCGGTCAAACTCTGGCGTGGGTTCCGGGCCGCCCGTCTGCCGGTGTGGGCCGTCGCCATCGTCGTCGGCTATCTCGGCAGCCCGGACCCGACGCTGTTCCGCCTCGTGAACCAGTTCAGTCTCCCGCGAAACGCCGCCATCGCCGTCGCCGCCGGCCTCATCCTCCTGTATGAGGGGACTATCGCCGTCGCGCGCTGGCGCAGCAAGGAGGCGTAACGGATGGGGACGCTGCTCGTCGCCCGGCACGGCGAGACGACGTGGAACCGCGACGGACGCATCCAGGGATGGGCCCCGAGCCGGCTGACCGACCAGGGACAGACGCAGGCCAGGGCGTTCGGCGCGTGGCTCGACGACCGCTACGACGTGGACCGCGTCTTCGCCTCTGACCTCCGTCGGACTCGCGAGACGGCCGCTGCGGCCGCTGACGGCTACGACGGCCTCCCCGACCCCGAATTCGACACCGACTGGCGCGAGCGCGGCTTCGGGGTCGTGCAGGGTCTGTACGCCGAGGAACTGTTTGCGGAGTTCCCCGACCACGACCGGGACGCGAGCGTCATCTCGCTCGATGCAGCCCCCGAGGGTGGCGAAGGAATACCCACCTTCCGCGGGCGGGTCGAGTCGGCCTGGGACCGGGCGATCACGACCACCGAGGCCGGCGAGACGACGCTGGTGGTCACCCACGGCGGCGTCATCAAGGTCTTGCTGGCGAAACTCACGGACAGAGACCCGAACGCGGCGCTGGCCGAGCACTCACAGGACAATTGCGCCGTCAACGAGATCCGGCTCGACGGCGGCGACCCGGAACTGGTCGGCGAAGAACTGACCGGCTGGCGCAGTCTGCTGGACTGAGCCCTCAGTCGACGGAGGGATAGTCGGCGTCGAAGACGTTGCTGACCACGTCTTCAGTCTCCTCTTCGGCTGGTTCCTCCGTCTCGGGGCTCACACTCCCCGTCTCGTAGCCGTGGAGGTCGAGCGTCACGTGGTCGAAGCCACAGTCCTCGATGTGGTCGCGGGCGGTCCGGACGAAGTCGGGGTCGAGCGCCGTTTCGAGTTCTTCCTCCCCGACCTCGATGCGGGCGAGGCCGTCGTGGTCGCGCACGCGGAACTGCTCGAAGCCCCACGTCCGCAGGAGGCGCTCGGCCTTCTCGACGCGGGAGAGGCGCTCCTCGGTGACTTCGAGCCCGGTCGGGATGCGCGAGGAGAGGCAGGCCATCGAGGGCTTGTCGGCCACGGAGAGGTCGTACTCGCGGGCGATCTCCCGAACCTCCGACTTCTCGATGTCGTGTTCCAGCAGCGGCGAGTAGGCGTCCAGCTCCTCGACGGCGCGCAGCCCGGGACGATGGCCCTCGCCAACGTCGGAGGCGTTCGTGCCGTCACACACCACGTCGATGTCGAGTTCACGGGCGCGGTCGTACATCGCGCCCAGCCGCATCGACCGGCAGTGGTAACAGCGCATGTCGTCGTTCTGGATGAATTCATCACTACTGAGTTCGGAGAACTCCACGATTTCGTGGCGGATGCCGATCTCCTCGGCGACGCGGGTGGCGTCCTCCAGTTCGGCGGCGGGGAGCGTCTCGGACTTGGCGGTACAGGCGATGGCGTCGTCGCCGAGGGCGTCGTGGGCAAGGGCGGCGACGACACTCGAATCCACACCACCGGAGAAGGCGATGAGCACGCCGTCGCGCGATTCGAGGTCTTCGCGGGCGGCCGCTAGCTTCTCCGAAACAGCAGACATGGAACTCCCTTCTCGGTGGAGCGCAAAAACGCCTTCGCGTTCGGTGTTCGGCTGGCCGGGCTGACGGCGGTGTCACATCGCACCGCTGGAGCAGGCGCTGGCGACGGGTTTTTTCTCGCTGGCGTCGAATGAGCGGGCAGATGGAGCTCGAATCGGTTCCGGGCGTCGGGGCGAAGACAGCCGCGGCGCTCCGGGAACTGGACGACCCGGAGGCGGCACTCCGGGACGGCGACGTGGCGTCACTCGCCCGCGCACCGGGCATCAGCGAGGGGCGGGCCGCCCGCATCGCTCGCGGCGCGATCCGGGCCGAACACGACGACCCCGGCGGGTTCGCCGCGACGAAACGCGCCAGAGAGATCCACGAGGACGCGCTGGCCCTGCTGACCGACCGGACGGTGACCGACTACGCCGCGAAACGATTGGAAACGATCTACCCGAGCGGCGTCCGCAGCCGCATCGAGGAAGTCCGGGCGTTCGCCGAGTCGGCGATGGAGCGAGAACCCGAGGCGGCGGTTCTCGACGCGCTGTCGGCCGTCGAACCGCTTTCCGAGCCCGGCGACGTGCGGGTCCGGGACCGGTGTCTGGCGACCCGCGATGCCGAGCGCTACGCCGACGCGCAGGCCGCGATTCCGGAGGTCAGCGTCGAGGTCGTCGACGACGCCCGCCAGCTGGCCGAACTCGCCCGGTCGTACTCGACGGTCGTCGCGCTGGACGAGGCCTTCGCCGGTGTCGACATCGAGGGCGACGTGCGCGTGGAACCGAACGCGCTCGAAGAGCCCGAATCCGTCGTGCCCGAACGCGTACTCACCTTCTTCGCCCGCAACCGCGACCGGATACGGGCCGCCGCCGAGGTCCACCGCGTCGCCGACCTCGACGCGCCGTGTGACCTGGAGACGCTGCTGTCGGCGCTCGACCAGCTAGACGAGGACGGGAGCGTCACCGGCGACGAGGAACTCGACCGCCTCACCACCGCCGTCGACGACCTCGACGCAGCGGTGTCGACGGCCGAGAGCGTCGCGAACGACCACCTCCGTGAGGCCATCGAGGAGCAGGACGTGACCATCGAAGGGACGGACCTGCTGTCGCTGGTCGAGCGCGGCGCGGGCGTGGACTCGCTGCTCCAGCGGGAACTGGCTGACGAGTACGCCGCCGCCGTCGAGAAGGCCCGGGACCACCTCGTCGACGCGCTGGCGCTCCGGGACATGGAGGCGACGGCGCGCCGGGCGTTCCCCGACGAGCCGGCCTACCCGGTCGAACACAGCGAGGACGTCGTCGCCCGCCTCCGCGAGGAACTCACCGCCGCACGCGACCGACGCGCCACCCGCCGGAAGCGGGACCTGGCCGACGACCTCGCCGAGATGCGTGACGACGCCGCAGCGCTGGTCGACGCCGCGCTCGAACTCGACGTGGAGTTGGCGATTGCCCGCTTCGCCGACGACTTCGACTGTGCAATGCCGGAACTGACTGAATCCGAGGGCGTCGCCATCGAGGGCGGGCGCTCGCCGCTGCTCGACGTGCCTTTCGACGATGTCGAACCGGTCGACTACGCCGTCGAGGGCGTCACAGTCCTCTCTGGGGTCAACAGCGGCGGGAAGACCTCGACGCTTGACCTGGTGGCGCTGGTGACGACGCTTGCCCACATGGGCCTGCCAGTCCCGGCCGAGTCGGCCCGCGTCGGACGGATTTCCGAACTCCACTACCACGCAAAGACTCAGGGCACGCTGGACGCCGGCGCGTTCGAGGCCACGCTACGGGAGTTCGGGGACCTCGTTGCGGATGTCGATCATCGCAACCCGGACCCAGACGACGGTGCCGCTACCGACGGGCCAGCGGCCGGGACCGACGACCGACCGGTGATGGTGCTTGTCGACGAACTCGAATCGATCACCGAGCCCGGTGCGAGCGCGAAGATCATGGCCGGCATCCTCGAAGCGCTGGGCGAGCGCCAGGCCACGGCCATCTTCGTCTCCCACCTCGCGCGCGACATCCGCGCGGCCGCCGAGACCGACATCAGCATCGACGGCATCGAGGCAAAGGGGCTGGAGGACGGCGAACTGCGCGTCGAGCGCTCGCCGGTGAAGGGGAAACTCGCCCGCTCGACGCCGGAGCTCATCGTCGAGAAGCTCGCCGACGACGGGACCGACGACGACGGCTTCTACAGCGACCTGCTCGGGAAGTTCGAGTAGTGATCGACCCCAGACGTCGTGTATCTGTCACTGATTGTGAAACTGTGGCAAATGGTTAAGTGCGCCGCGAAGCTCGGTGAAAGTGATGAGCGACGACCCCGAGGACCGGATGCTCGGCTGGGACGAGTCCGTCTTTCGGGACGAACACGTCTTCGAGATCGACTGGCTCCCGGAGACGTTCAAACACCGGGACACCCAGATGGAGACGCTGAAGTACGCGCTCCGGCCGGCCGTTCGGGGGTCGCGCCCGCTCAACGTCATCGCCCGCGGGCCGCCCGGAACGGGGAAGACAACGGCCGTCCAGATTCTGTTCGATGAACTCACCGCCCAGACAGACGTGAAAACCGTCCGGGTGAACTGCCAGATGGACTCGACGCGCTATGCCGTCTTCTCCCGTCTCTTCGCCGAGATATTCGACTACGAGCCGCCGTCCTCGGGCATCTCCTTCAAGAAGCTGTTCTCACAGATCACCGACAAGCTGGTCGAGGAAGACGAGGTGCTCGTCGTCGCCCTGGACGACGTGAACTACCTGTTCTACGAGAGCGAGGCCAGCGACACGCTGTACTCGCTGTTGCGCGCCCACGAAGCCCACTCGGGCGCGAAAATCGGCGTCATCTGCGTCTCCTCGGACCTCGAACTGAACGTCATCGACGCGCTCGATACGCGTGTCCAGTCCGTGTTCCGCCCGGAGGAGGTGTACTTCAACCCCTACGGACAGGCCGAAATCGCGGACATCCTGGGCGAGCGCGCCGACCGGGGGTTCAACGAGGGTGTCGTCGGCCCCACAGTGTTAGACCGCGTCGCCGAACTGACCGAGGAACAGGGCGGGGACCTCCGGGTCGGCATCGACCTCCTGCGCCGGGCCGGAATGAACGCCGAGATGCGCGCCTCCCGCTCCGTCGAGACGCAGGACGTCGAGGCGGCCTACGACAAGTCCAAATACGTCCATCTCTCCCGCCGATTGCGGGAGCTGTCGGACTCGGAAACCGCGCTCGTGGAGGTCATCGCCGCCCACGACGGCCAGCAGGCCGGCGATATCTACGACGCTTTCTCCGAGCAGACGGACTTGGGCTACACCCGCTACTCCGAGATCATCAACAAGCTCGACCAGCTCGACATCATCGACGCCGACTACACCAACGTCGGGGGTCGCGGTCGGTCGCGGGAGCTGACGCTCAACTACGACGCCGACGCGGTGCTGGAGCGGCTGTAATACGATGTATTCTGGCGCAAACGCAGAGAACCGTAGGGCCGAACGGTCTCAGGCGCGACCGTTCAGCGGACAGACGAAGAAGTCCGGCGGGCCGAAGCCGGGCCGACCGAGACTCGTCTCGATGTAGTCGGCGTCGAGGACGGCCGTGTCGTTCGTGACCGGTGCGTCCTCGTTGAACGCCTCGATGTCCGTCACCTCGGCGCTGAAGTGGGTCCACTGGCCACCGTTCCAGTCACGGTCACCGGGGGCCGATTCAGAGACGAACGGGGACAGCTGGCCCGCGTTCGCGTCTTCGTTGGCCGTAATCGGGCCATTGCCGTCGTGGAGGAAGTATATCCTGTCCTCGGGGTCCGGTCGCTCGTCGAGGACGTGCACGACGTTCGTGCGCCACAACACGTCGTCGGCGTAGACGCGACCGAACTGTTTGCCGTTGTCGTTGCCTGCACCGGCGGCCGCGGTGCCGGTGGTACCCACGCCGACCGCGGCCATCGTGAGGGCCCCGGTCGCGCGGAGGAGTCGTCGTCGGGTCGGAGTGGGCTCGTCCATGTGATCTCGGGAGGGTGACCTCCCGACCGGGACGACGTGAGGCGGGTAAAAGGCCGTTTTTCGAAGTCTCGACTGAGTTCGTTCCGGGTTCGAACCGACTCTCTTCCAATTTCGGCCTCTCAGTCCATCTTCTCGAAGGTCGTCTCGGCCCACTGGACGGCGTAGTCGGCCCCGTACTCCAGATAGGCGTCGGTGTCCAGGGCCGCAAACGGCGCGGGCAGATCGAGCCCATGTTTGACGCCGCTACAGGCCAGCTCCGCGGCCGCGGGGAACTCCGTCTGGCCCTGTGCGATCTCGCTCGGGAGGTCTTCGAGGCGGGGCTGTAGCCGCTCGCCGGCGTCGTCCCACGCCGCGTACAGGTCGGGGTAGTCGCCGGCCCAGTCGGCGAATTCCGCCCGGGTCTGGAGCCCGAGATACGCCGTGTAAAGGGCTGCTGCGAGCTGGTACCGGGCGTTGGCGTCGAGGTGGTCCTCCGTGGCGGCCACGAACGCCGGGTACTGCTCGGCGAAGAAGCCAAGAAAATGCTCGGGCTCGTCGAGGCTGACCTCGACCAGCGCCTCGGCGACGAGAAACGAGACGAAGTCGTCCGGCGAGGTTTCCAGTCGTGGCTTGACGAACACGCAGGGGGGTTCGGTCTGGCGAGTCCAGGCGACGCCACCGTCGCCCGGCATCCCGATGGTGAGGTCGTTGCCGATGTACTCCTGTAGCACTTCCGGGGCCGTCGTCGGGAGCCACGCGCCGTCGTAGGAAATCTGGTCGAGGCTGTCCGTCACCAGCAGTAGCTCTTCCGCGACAGCGGGATCTAAGGTCTCGAAGTCGCGGTCGCAGTTCAGTACGAGCGTCTCCGGGGCGTAGGCCTCACGTACTGCCGGCAGTTCGCCGGTCAGTGAACGCTCGGTGAACATCTACGCCGAGAACAGGACGAGGTTGATGACGATGCCGATCGACAGCAGTGCTGACACGCCAATGGTTCCGAGGACAATTTTCGTGGCCTTGCTCATGCCAATGGGTATCTCGGGCCGGACATTAAAACTTGAGAAACGATTTTCGGGGTCCGCAGCGTCCACCGGGTATGCGACGCGAACGCACTTCGACGGGCACCGACTGGGAACAACAGGTCGGTTACTCGCGGGCGCTACGCGCAGGTGACACCGTCCGCGTCGCCGGCACCATCGCCACCGACGACGACGGCGAGGTCGTCGCGCCGGGTGACCCGTACGAACAGACGAAACACGCCTTCGGTATCGTCGCGGACGCGCTGTCAGCCCTCGATGCGTCCATCGAGGACGTGGTCCAGACCCGGATGTACGTCACCGATATCGACGACCAGGAACGGGTCGGCGAGGCCCACAGCGAGTTTTTCGATGACGTTCGCCCCGTGGCAACGATGGTGGAAGTGAGCGGGCTAGCCACATCTGAGGCCGTCGTCGAGGTTGAAGCCGTCGCGCAGGTCGAGTGACCAACGGCTGTACGGTCTACGCGGCTTAGTCGTCGGCCGCGCCCACGCCTGACCGCCTGGCCACCGCCCGCCATCCGCCTGACCAGAACCGGCCGGCGTTGACCGCGGCCTTCAGGTAGAAGTCACCGACGAGCGCGGCGAAGATAGCCGGCAGCCCGAGTCCGAGTCCCGGCGAGACGGCGATGCCGAGAACCGGAATTGTCACGACGAACGACGTCGGGAGGGCGAGGGCGGCCACCGGGAGCCGGTAGCAGTAGCCGCCGAGGATGGTGCCGTACAGCGGCCAGCGGGTGTCGCCAGCGCCCCGCAGACTGCCCCGCATCGTCCGGGAGATAGAGAAGCCGGCGACGAGCAGGCCGAACACGCGGACGAACGCCGCCGCCAGGTCGGGGTAGGCGGTCCCGAACAGGGCGACGATTGGGCGGGCGAACACCACGAGCAGGAGCGCCACGAACAGCTGGACGGCAAGAGCGACCCGGAGCGTCTGCCAGCCGTAGGCGGTCGCTTCCCGTTCGTCGCCGGCCCCGAGCGACTGCCCGACCAGCGTCGACGCGGCGGTCGCATAGCCCCACGCCGGCATCAGCGCGAGTAGCATCACCCGGCGGCCGATGGCGTAGGCCGCGAGCGTCGGCGTCCCCAGGACGCCGAGGATGAACAGGAACGGGAAGCGGGCGAACGTCTGGAGCAGCCGCATCCCGGTCAGCGGGAGCGCCACGCGGACGATTTCCCGCAGGAGATCGGCGCTGAACTGCGGGCCGCCGGGCCGGAGCGTGACGACGTAGCGCCCGGACAGCAGCAGTGCGAGGAAGATTACCGCCGCGAGCGTGTTGGCGATGGCTGTGCCCCACGCCGCACCGGCGATGCCGAGGTCGGGGAACGGGCCGACCCCGAAGATGAGGACGGCGTTGAGCGCGACGTTCGTCGGCAGCGTGAGCAGGCGGACGTACATCGGCGTTCGGGTGTCTGCGCTGCCGGCCAGCGCGCGAGCGGCGACCATGCTCCAGAACCGCGGGGCCAGCGAGAGCATCACGATAGCCAGATACGTCGCGCCGAAGCGGATGGTCGCCGCGTCGTCGGTGAGCACGCCCACCAGCAGCTCGGGATAGCGCCAGCACAGCGCCGACAGCGGGAGGGAGATGAGCAACGCGAGCCACAGCGACTGCTTGACGGCGAGGTTCGCCCGCTCGGGCTGGTCGGCCCCCTGCAGCCGCGAGACGACGCTGATCGTCCCGGAGGACACCGCCAGCGAGAGCCCGAACCCGACGAAGTAGTACTGGAAGCCGAGTTCGAGGCCGGCGATGGCCGCGTCCCCGAGCGCCAAGCCAACCATCAGGAAGTCGGCGAGACGCAGCAGGATGCGGAGGCCACCGGTGACCATCACCGGCGCGGCGAGGTCGGTCGCGGCCGTTGCCTTCTCGCGGTCGACGAGGCCTGCGCTGGCCAGCATCGCCGGGACCGCAGTCAGCAGGCGGCGGAGGGGCCCACCATTCGCCATCGCCCTGGTCTCGGGAGGCCAGCCCCCTGTGGGTTTCGGGACGCGGCCGGGGGTTTTTCCCGGAGAGCGCCGACAGCCAGCACATGCCTCCCGTCGAAGTCGGCGAGACGTTCACCGAGACGCGGACGTTCCGGCCCGAAGATGTCGACCAGTTCGCCGCCCTCTCCGGGGACGACCAGGCCCGCCATACTGAGCCTGATGGGGACGGGCGGCGGATGGTCCAGGGATTGCTCACCGCGTCACTGCTGACCAGCATCGGCGGCGACCTGGAAGTCCTGGCCTCGCGGATGGACCTGCAGTTCCAGCGCCCGGTGTACACCGGCGAACGGCTGGTCTGTACGATGGAAGTGGCGAGCGTCGACCCGCGTACGGATGGCGGCGTAAATCTGGTCGGTGACGTGACCGTCCGGCGGGTCAATCGGGGCGATGCGGCAGCTGAGACTCCCCCAGACGCCGCTGGAACTGTCGTGCTCGAAGCGACTGTCGAGGGAACAATCAGGGAATGAGTTGCTCGCCGTCGTCGTCGTAGATGGTGATGGCGTCGACCGGACAGGACCGGGCCGCGAGCTTCGCGTCCAGTTCGGCGTCGTCGGGCACGTCCCGGACGAACACGTCTTCCTCGCGTTCCTCGCTGTCCGCCAGTACCGCTTTGCCAGCGTCTTCGTCGCGCTCGAAGGCGTCCCACTCGGCGACACACTGGAACATGCCGATACAGGTGTCGTAGTCGTACTCGACTCGCATACCACGTCTTGGCCGCTCGCGGGCAAAGGCGTTCCCCTCGGCGCGTGGCCCGCGTGGCGAGGCGGTTGCAGTGCGACAGTTTAAATCGGGACAGGACCCAAGCGGGGTGTAATGGACGTTGCGGACCTGCCGGGCGTGCCCGAGTGGCTCCCGGACCACCTGCGCGACGACGGCATCGAGGAGCTGTACCCGCCCCAGGCCGAGGCTGTCGAGGCCGGCGTCACCGAAGGGGAGAACCTGGTCGCGTCGATCCCGACGGCGAGCGGGAAGACGCTCATCGCCGAGCTAGCGATGCTCTCATCGGTCGCTCGCGGCGGGAAGGCGTTGTACATCGTCCCGTTGCGGGCGCTGGCAAGCGAGAAGCAGGCCGACTTCGAGGAGTTCGAACAGTACGGCCTCGACATCGGCGTCTCGACGGGCAACTACGAATCCGAGGGCGGGTGGCTCGCCGACAAGGACATCGTCGTCGCTACCAGCGAGAAAGTGGACTCGCTCGTGCGCAACGACGCCCCCTGGATCGAGGACCTCACCTGCGTCGTCACCGACGAGGTCCACCTCGTCGACGACGGCGAGCGGGGGCCGACGCTTGAGGTGACGCTGGCGAAGCTCCGTCGGCTCAACCCCGACCTGCAGACCGTCGCGCTGTCGGCGACCATCGGCAACGCCGAGGCGCTGGCGACGTGGCTCGACGCGGGCCTCGTCGACTCCGACTGGCGGCCCATCGACCTCCAGAAGGGGGTTCACTACGGGCAGGCGCTACACCTCGAAGACGGGAGCCAGCAGCGGCTCTCGGTGCAGAACAACGAGAAACAGACGGCGGCTATCGTCCGCGATACGCTGGAAGACGACGGGTCGACGCTGGTGTTCGTCAACTCCCGACGCAACGCCGAGGCGGCGGCGGGCCGGCTGGCCAACACTGTCCGCCCACACCTCACCGACGAGGAGCGGACCCAACTGGCCGACATCGCCGAGGAGATCCGCGACGTGAGCGACACGGAGACGAGCGACGACCTGGCCGATGCTGTCGCCGACGGGGCGGCGTTTCACCACGCCGGCCTCTCGCGCGGCCATCGGGAACTCGTCGAGGACGCCTTCCGGGACCGGCTGGTGAAAGTCGTCTGTGCGACACCGACGCTCGCGGCCGGCGTCAACACGCCCTCCCGGCGCGTCGTCGTCCGCGACTGGCGACGCTACGACGGCTCGGCCGGCGGGATGGCCCCGCTGTCGGTGCTGGAAGTGCATCAGATGATGGGGCGGGCCGGCCGTCCGGGGCTCGACCCGTACGGCGAGGCAGTACTCATCGCGTCCAGTCACGACGAAGTGGACGAGCTGTTCGAGCGCTACGTCTGGGCCGACCCGGAGCCGGTCCGGTCGAAACTCGCCGCCGAACCGGCCCTGCGGACCCATATCCTCGCGACCGTCGCCTCCGGCTTCGCCCGCTCTCGAGACGGATTGCTGGAGTTCCTGGAACAGACGCTGTACGCCAGCCAGACCGACGACAGCGGCCAACTCGAACGGGTGGTCGACGACGTGCTCACCTACCTCCAGCGCAACGACTTCCTCGAAATCGAGGCCGGGGAACTGGATGCCACCTCTCTGGGCCACACCGTCTCGCGGCTCTACCTGGACCCGATGAGCGCCGCCGAAATCGTCGACGGCCTCCGGGACTGGGAGCGGGGCGCAAGTGACAGCACCTCCGCGAGCGGATCGCCGGCCGACGCGCCCGCGGACCCGCCGGCGGACAGCGGTTTTACTACTGCGAGCGAACTGGCTGCGGACGCTGACGGGGCCGATGGAGACGAGGACGCCGATCCGGACGACATCTCCGCGCTGGGCCTGTACCACCTCGTCTCGCGCACGCCGGACATGTACCAGCTGTATCTCCGTTCGGGCGACCGCGAGGAGTACGAGATGGAACTGTTCGAGCGCGAGGACGAACTGCTCGGCCCCACGCCGTCGGAGTTCGAGGAGGGCCGCTTCGAGGACTGGCTCTCGGCGCTGAAGACCGCCCGCCTGCTCGAAGATTGGGCCACGGAAGTCGACGAGGCGACCATCACGGACCGCTACGGCGTCGGCCCGGGCGACATCCGCGGGAAGGTCGAGACGGCCCAGTGGCTGCTCGGGGCCGCCGAATCGCTGGCAAGCGAAGTCGACTTAGACGCCGCACGGGCCATCAGCGAGGCTCGCATCCGTGTCGAACACGGCGTCCGCGAGGAACTGGTCGATTTGGCCGGCGTCCGCGGTGTCGGCCGCAAGCGCGCCCGGCGGCTGTTCCAGGCCGGCATCACCGACCGCGCACAGCTCCGGGACGCCGATAAGTCGGTCGTCCTGGCGGCGCTCCGTGGCCGTCGGAAGACGGCGGAGAACGTGCTGGAGAACGCCGGCCACCGCGACCCGTCGATGGAGGGCGTCGAGCCCGCACCCGATGTCTCCGTCGACCTCGATGACGGTTCCGGAATGGACCGGGAGAAGGAAGCGACGGCAAGCGACGACCAGTCGAGTCTGGGTGATTTCTGATGCGGGTTGTCGAGGGCACTGCAGATATCGACGACGTGGGCGCGTTCGTGGAGACGCTCGGCGCTATCGGCGACCGCCACGGCGTCACGGTCCAGGCCTTCGATGCCCGCTACGTCGTCGACCAGGCCCATCTGGAACTGGCCGTCGAACTCGCGGCTCGGGCCCACGACCGGGACGACGCCATTGCCGAGGATTTCGGCGTCGAGATACTGCTGTACGCGGCCGGCCGCCGCCAGATCAACCGCGCGTTGACGATGGGCGTCAGCGAGGGGGACTGCCCCGTGGTCGCCGTCGTCACGGGCCCTGAAACCCACAATTCCCACGTGAGAAACGGGGATGGAGACGGCATTGAAGCGGCCGCGAACGACGCTCGTGAGCGGCTTACGGCTACGTCCACGCTGGGCGAGTACGACGAAGACCGCGTCCGGGCGTTCTTTGATGTGACGGACACCGAACTCGCCGCGACGGCCGGTGGGCTTTCCGACGCTGTCCGGGAGCGCGTCGCGCTGTTGCCGGTCGAGAAGTAGCGATAGAATTTTGACGACTTCTGTGTTACTACTACACATGGACCCACAGCGGACGGCACGGCAGCGGGCCAGCGAGCGCGCCCGCCGGGTCGAGGCGACGGTCGACCGCACCACCGGCGGGGCCGCGTACCCGGTCCGCGTGGAGGAACTGGCAGACGAGTACGGCAGCGCCGACCCGCCCGCCGCGGACCTCTCGGCCGCAATCGAGCACGGTACCGACGGCGAGTTCGACTCGCCGACCGAGGTCCGGGCGGCCATTCGGCAGGTGACACCGCAGAACCGCACCCGCAACGAGGCGACGTTCGACGAGCGCGAGCAGTCGTGACCGACCTGGAGACGCCGCTGCAGATCGGCGGCGTCGAGGTCCTGAACCGGCTGTACCGCGCACCGGTACTGGAGTGTGCCGGCAACGGCGAGGGCGCCGTCGACACGCTTATCGACGAACTCGAACCGACGGCAGCCTCCGGTGTCGGCCTCCTCTTTCAGGGGGCGAGTATCGTCACCGACCGCGGCGGCTGTGCCGCGCCGAACATGACGCGGGTCCACGACCCGGCCTTCGTCGAGCGACTCGAACGGCTCACCGGTGCGATTCACGACCACGGGGGGCGGGTCTTCCTGCAACTAGCTCACGGCGGCCTCCGAAGCATGGCGACGTGGCACGCCGAGTATCGCCGACAGCATCCGAACCAGCGCCAGCTCGCCGTCAGCCGCCCGCCCTGGCAGCTCCGCGCGCTTGACCGGGCCGGACTGATTTCGCTGCAACCCGACGTGCTTTCGACGAGCGAGGTGTGGAAACTGACCGAGCAGTTCGGGCGGTGTGCCGGCTACGCCGTCGACGCGGGCTACGACGGGATTCACCTCTCGGCGGCCAACATGAGCCTGATACAGCAGTTCCTCTCGCCGTTTTACAACCGCCGTGACGACGAATTCGCCGACGGCGTCCGGTTCCTCGAAGCGGTCCACGACGCCGTCCGGGCACACGCCGGGGACGTACCGCTGGTCACGAAAGTCCCGGCTGAGACCGCTACACCGAATTTCGTTCGACGGCACCTCTCCCGGGCGGATGGTATCGCAATCGCCGAGCGAGCGGCGGCCATCGGCTACGACGGCCTGGTTCCGGTCGAGGTGTCGCCGTTCTGGGACATGAGCATCGTCCGCGGCGCGTTCCCGGATCGAGCCTGGGACGCGAGCGACCTGCAGGACGACTACGCGGCGGTCTTCGGCGGCCGGCTGCGAGCGCGTACCGTCCGATTACTCAACAGACTGCAGGCCCGCCGGTTCGGCCGCGACCCGGGCTGGAACGCCGACTTCTGTCGGGCGGTCCGCGAGCGCGTGGACGTCCCGGTCCTGCTGGAGGGCGGACTCCGGACGCGTGCCGACTGCGACCGGTATCTCGGCGCGGCCGGGGCCGCTCCCGCCGCCGACGCAGTCGGGCTGGCCCGCCCGTTCTACGCCGAACCGCGGCTCGGCGCGCGCCTGCTTGAGGGCGCGGACGCGCTGTGTGAGAGCTGTAACAACTGCACCGTGCCGCAGGTCACCGGCGAACCGGGCCGGTGTCGGACGCCGGCTATCGTCCGCGAGCAGGCCCGACTCCGGCGCGAGGGTGCGTACGAGCGCTCCGAGTGAGCGGCCCCGGTAACTGATGCCGCGACAACTGAGCGGATACAAAGGCTCATACGCTTTCAGTCCCGAACGAACGCCGATGACTACAGGGATTACGTCCGAACGCGTCGACCTGTCCGTCGACGGCGAGGACGTTGACATTCACTACCGGACCGGCGGCGAGGGGCCGCCGTTGGTGTTTCTCCACGGCATCGGGCTGGACGCCGCGACCGTCTCGTGGCGACACGCACTCCCCGCACTCGCGTCAGAGCGAACGGTGTATGCGCTCGATCTACCGGGTCACGGCGACAGCGACAAGCCCGACCGGGCATACACGACCGACTACTACCTGGAGACCGTGGCCGAGTTCATCGACGCGCTCGGCATCGAGGAACCCGCGCTGGCTGGCCTTTCGATGGGCGGCGCAATCGCGCTCGGCCACACGCTCGACGGGGGCCCCGTCGAACGCCTGGTGTTAGTCGATAGCTACGGGCTGGGAGCCGACGCCTACTGGCGGACAGCGGCCAGTAGCGTCTTGCAGACGCCGATACTCGGCAACATGCTCTGGCAGGGCGTGGGGTCGTCTCAAACGGCAATCCGGAACAGTCTCCGGAGTATGGGTCCCGGCGAGCCGCCACAGCAACTGGTCGAGGATCTCGACAGCGCCGTGGACCGACAGACCGTCCGGGCGATGCGGCGCTGGCAGCGCAGCGAGTTCCGGTGGTGTGGGTTCCGGACCGACTACTCCGACCGGTTAGACGAGATCGACGTGCCGACGATGTTGATCCACGGGGCCGCCGATCCGCTGCTTCCCCGTCGGTGGTCCGAACAGGCGGCTGGGACAGTCACTGATAGCACGCTGAAAATTTTCGACGACTGCGGACACTGTCCGCCGCGGGAACACCCCGACCGCTTCAACCGGGCCCTTCGAGCGTTCTGCTGATTATTCCGGCAGGTCGTCGATGAGGACGACCGCTTCACCGTCGATGACGACCTCGTCGTCAGCGAGGACGCGCGTGGTCAGCCGGTACTGTTCGTCGCCGAGGTCCTCGACGATCTCACACTCGGCGGTGAGACGGTCGCCGATGCGGACCGGGTTGTGGAACTCCAGGTCCTGTGAGAGATAGATCGTCAGCCCCGGCAGGCGCGCGAGCGCCGCGCTGATGAGGCTGCCGACGAGCGTCCCGTGGGCGATACGGCCGCGGAAACGGGTCTGCTCGGCGAACTCGTCGTCGAGGTGGAGCGGGTTCGTGTCGCCGCTCGCGGCGGCGAACTGGCGAACGTCGTTCTCCGAGATCGTCTTCGTGAAATCGACGTGGTCCCCGACGCCGAGGCGACCCGGGTGGTCTTCGGAGATCGAGACGTGCCATTCCGGGAGATCTTCGTCCGGTTCGATACGATCCGCTGGCGTTACGCCGTTTTCGTCCTCCTGCTGGACGCCGAACGCAGCGAACGCTGCCCGGTTAGCTGCGACGACGCTGTTGAACATATGTGACGATGTCTCAGTCCATGTGTCTAACAGCGGGTTTCGGGGCGATTCAGAACTCATCTGTTCTGGTAGTTTATTGGTCGGAGTATTAAACCTTGGTGTTGGTTTCGCCTCAGCTGGCGATAAACACCGTCTAACGGGCGTCAGACGCGCATTTGGGTTCTCAGTTATCGGTGCTGCAGGGCGCAACACTCCCCTCGCCGCCGCTTAGCCGCTAATACCATTCTCTACCATTCAATGGTACTCAGTGGTTTTTAGCGGAAGTTTTATATTGTTGAGGAGTGTACATGTAGTTGACCGATGGCCGACGAGGATGATGGCCTGATGTGGCCTCCGATGTTCAAGGGGATGCAACAGGCGAGCGAGAACGCGATGGAACAGCAACAGCAGCTGATGAAACAGATGTTTGCCAACGGTGGCATGCCGAGTTTCGATATGAATCAGCTCGGTGCCATGAGCCAGATGGCGACGTTCAAGACCCGCGTGCAAAGCGGGGGTCGAATCAGCATCCCCGATGCGGAGCGCGAGGCGCTTGGCATCGACGAAGGCGATATCGTTCAAGCCGTCGTCCTCCCGGTCACTAACAACAGCGAGTAATCCAACAATGGTAGACTACACAACCCCCGTCACGACAGCGTTCGAGATGCAGCGTACCACGATCGAGCAGAGCCAGAAGGCGCTCGAACAGAGCGTTTCCTTCCAGAAGAACGTCAACAACGCGGTCATCGACAGCCTCGACACGCAGGAGTCGGCTCAGCGCCGCGGCGTCGAGCTCCAGCAGACCGCCTTCCACAGCTACCTCGACGCGATGGCGTCGGCGATGCCCGGCATGACCGAGACTGTCGAGCAGATCCGCGAAACCGTCGACGAGCAGTTCGACTTCCTGCTCGAGAACCACGCCGAAATCTTCGACAACATGGAAGCGGAGCTCGAAGAGGGCGCCGACACCTACGACGAGATGACCGACGAGTACGTCAGTGCCGTCAACGAGCAGGTCGACATGCTCGTCGAGGCCCACGAGGAACTCGAAGACCAGTCCGTCGAAGCCGCCGAGCAGTTCGGCGAGCAGCTCGAAGAAGTGCAAGAGCAGGTCGAAGAGATTCAGGAGCAGGTCGAGGAAGTGCAGGCCGAAGCCGCCGACGCAGTCGACGTCGAAGCGTAAGTACGACAGTCGGTTTTTTTGTGCGCCCGCCGCCGAGGTACTATTATGAGTAACACAAACGACATCCAGGACGAATGGACGGAGATGGTTGAGGAGATGAACAACGCGGTCGCTGACTCGATGGAGCAGAACATGAAGGCCCAGGCGGCCTTCGTGGAGTCGTGGGCCGACGCTGTCGAGGATACGATCCCGGAGCAAGAGGACCTTGCCGACGGGATGGACGGCTACAATCGCGCCTACGAGGAGTGGATCGACGCCGCCGAGCAGATGGTCGAACGCTCGACCGACGCCGCACAGGGCGAGGACGTCGACCCCGCAGAGTTCCGCGATATCTGGCTGCAGTCCGCCAACGAGGCGTTCAAGCACGTCATGGGTACCTCGGCCTTTGCGGCTGCCAACGGCCAGCTCGTCGAGTCGATGATGGAGATGCAACAGGAGGCCGACGACCTGAGCCAGGACACGCTGGAACAGCTCGGCTTCCCGACGCGCAACGACGTCGACGAGATCGCGGAGCGACTCATCGAGCTGGAGCGCCGCCAGCACGCAGTCGAACAGAAGCTTGACCGCGTCCTCGAACACCTGGAAGAGTAACCATGTCCAGCAACCCGTTCAATCCGTTCGAAGCCGCGCTCAACTGGCAGCGCAAGACCCTGGAGAACATGACTGACGCCGCCGAGACCAGTCAGATCGCCGACGAGCGACTCGAACTGATGGAGTCCGTCGAAGTCGGTCAGACGCCAAGCAACGTCGTGTACGAGGAGAACAAGCTCGAACTCCTCCACTACGACGCCGAGGCCGCTGGCATCGAGGTCGCCGAGGAGGACAAAGAAGCCGTACCGATCCTCATCGTCTACGCGCTGATCAACCGGCCGTACATCCTCGACCTGCAGGAGGAGCGGTCGGTCGTCCGACGCCTGCTGGAGGCGGGCCACGACGTGTACCTCATCGACTGGAACGAGCCGTCGCGGCTCGACCAGCACCTCACCCTCGACGACTACGTCAACCGCTACATGGACAACTGCGTCGACGTGGTCCGCGAGCGCTCCGGCCAGGACGCCATCAACATCCTCGGCTACTGCATGGGGGGCACGATGTCGGTAATGTACACCGCCCTCCACAAGGAGAAAGTCAACACCCTGGGGCTGATGGCCGCCGGGCTGTGCTTCGACCACACGGGCGGCGTCCTCGAAGAGTGGGGCTCCGACGAGTACTACTCCCCGCGTGACGTCGTCGACACGTTCGGCAACGTCCCCGCGGACATGCTCGACATCGGCTTCGCGCTGATGGACCCCGTCGAGAACTACGTCACGAAGTACATCCGCTTCGCGGAGAACATGGAGAACGAGGGCTTTGTCGAGAACTTCGGTCGGATGGAGAAATGGCTCGGCGACGGTATCGACGTGGCCGGCGAGGCATACGTCCAGTTCCTCGAAGACGTGTACCAGGACAACAAACTCTACAAGAACGAACTGGAGCTCAACGGCAAGCACGTCGACCTGGACAACATCGACATGCCCGTCCTCCAGCTCATGGGCGAGTACGACCACCTCATCCCGCCGGAGGCCTCCAAGCCGTTCAACGATGTCATCGCCAGCGACGACACGCGAACCATCGAGTTCTCGACGGGCCACATCGGCCTCTCCGTCTCGTCGTCGACCCACGCCGACCTCTGGCCCGAGGTCGCCGAGTGGTACTCCGAGCGCAGCACGGGGAGCGAGGAAGTCGATATCGAGGTCGAGTCGCCGGCGAACGCATCGGACGACGAAACCGACCAGTCGGCGCTCGACGAAATCGACGTCGACGCGACCGGTGACACCGACGGCGATGCCGAGGCCGACGACAGTCCTGCCGACGTCGCTACCGTCTCCGGCATCGGCCCGACCTACGCCGACCGGCTGCACGACGCCGGTATCGAAACCGTTGCCGACCTTGCCGAGTACGACGCGGCCGAACTGGCCGACATCGCCGAAACCAGCGAGTCCCGCGCACAGGACTGGCTCGACCAGCTGTAACCTGAGACGTTTTTCCGTTTTCCGCTGCACGATCAGCCATGCGCGTCTCGGTCATCGGCGGCTCGACAGTTACCGACGAACAGTACCGACAGGCACGTGCGGTCGGGAAACTGCTCGGTGAGCAGGGCCACGATGTCGTCTGTGGCGGTCTCACCGGCGTGATGGAGGCAGTCTGCCGGGGCGCACACGAGGCCGGCGGTCACACTGTCGGTATCTTGCCGGGCGAACACACCGCAGCAGCCAACGACTACGTCCAGACAGCTATTGCGACGGGCATGGGCAACGCCCGGAACGTTCTCGTCGTGCTGAACGGTGCGGCCGTCATCGCCGTCGACGGCGGGACCGGGACGCTCTCGGAACTCGGCCACGCGCTCGACATGGACCGGCCAGTGGCCGGCCTCGGAACGCACCGCCTCGACAGCGTGGCCGGCGGCGACGCCATCGAACACGTCGAGACGCCGGCCGAGGCCGTCGAGTACGTCGAGTCAGCCGTGCAGTAACTCTCGTTTCAGTCGAGTATCCGTTTCAGCACCGCTGCAAAACCAAGGAACGCGACGCCGAGCAGCCGGACCCGCCGTCGTGACTCTGTCGTCGGTGCGAACTCCACCGCCAGCACCCAGCGGTAGCCCAACCGCGCCACCGACAGTAATAGCCCCGGAACGAGTAGGTGGAGCACGCCCGCCAGCGCCGTTCCGGTCCACAGCAGCCGCCGTTCGGTCCCTGTCAAGTCCATACCGACGCAAGGTGCTGTGTCGGCTTGACCGTGGCGTCCGCGTGCGGAATGCGCAGCTGTGAGAACCGAAACAGCGTCGTCACTCACGCAGATTGAAGACAGAAAATGTAGAACCGCAGCGATTCTTCGCGAGGTCGACAGGCGAGGCAGGCATCCGCGGCCGAAGACCGCGGTTCTCGGAATCGCCGCATCGCGGCGATTCCGCCTTTTTCGCCCACGTTTTTGCGCGGGGGTTGAGGGCGCGAAGCGCCCGAGGCCCCTGCGCAAAAAGGTGGCTTACATCATGCCGCCCATACCGCCGCCCATGCCGCCCATGCCGCCGCCCATGCCGCCGGGCGCGCCGCCTGGGCCGCCGGGTCCGCCTTCGTCCTCGTCGTCGTCGCCCTGGCCACCCTTGAGGTCGCCAGCAGCGATGACGTCGTCGATGCGGAGGATCATGACGGCTGCTTCGGTTGCGCTTTCGACGGCCTGGGTCTTGACACGGAGCGGCTCGACGACGCCGTCCTCTTCCATGTCGACGACCTCACCGGTGTACGCGTCAAGCCCGGACGTGACTGCGCCACCGTCGTGCTTGCTGCGGAGGTCGACCAGCGAGTCGATCGGGTCGAGACCGGCGTTCTCGGCGAGGGTGCGCGGGATGACGTCGATGGCGTCGGCGAAGGCCTCGACGGCGAGCTGCTCGCGCCCACCGACGGAGTCGGCGTGGTCTCGGAGACCGAGGGCGAGCTGCGTTTCGGGGGCACCGCCGCCGGGCAGGACCTTGCCGTCCTCCAGCGTGGCGGCGACGACGCCGAGCGAGTCCTCGATGGCGCGCTCGACTTCGTCGACGACGTGTTCGGTGCCGCCGCGGAGGATCATCGTGACAGCGCGGGCGTCCTCGACGTCCTCGACGAAGATGCGCTCGTCGCCGGCGATGTCCTTCTGGGCGACGGAGCCGGCGAAGCCGAGGTCGTCGGCCTCAATGTCGTCGATGTTCGAGATGATGCGCGCGCCGGTCGAGCGCGAGAGGGCCTCGATGTCGGACTTCTTGGCGCGGCGCACGGCCAGGATGCCTTCCT
Source organism: Haloarcula sp. HT12 (assembly GCF_055271655.1). Lineage (NCBI taxonomy): Archaea > Methanobacteriati > Methanobacteriota > Halobacteria > Halobacteriales > Haloarculaceae > Haloarcula > Haloarcula sp. HT12. The sequence continues at coordinate 72,779 of NZ_JBUXKW010000002.1, read as the reverse complement.
GGGCGAGGTAGTGCTGGGCCATGTCGTCGATGCCCTTCTGGCAGAAGACGACGTCAGCGCCGGCTTCGACGAGCTTGTCGACCATCTCCTTGAGCTGTTCCTCTTCCTGGTCGAGGAACTGCTGGAGCTGGTCGGGGTCCGTGACGTTGACTTCGGTGTCGAGTTCGGTCTCCGGAACTTCGATGGCCGTGTCAAGCAGCGCGACGTCGGCGTCCTCGACGGCGAACGGCATGTTGTCGTGGACGCGTTCCTTGTCGACGATGACGCCCTCGACGAGCTCGGACTCGTCGGTTGCGCCGCCGACGACGGTTTCGAGCTGGATGTTGTCGGTGTCGACGCTGCCGTCGTCGTCGACGACGGACTGTGCGGCCCGGACGACGAGTTCGGCGAGGATGTCCTTGGAGGACTCCGCGCCCTTGCCGGTCATCGCGGTCGCGGCGACCTTTTCGAGGGTATCCGTGTCGTCGGCGTCGACGTCGATGGCGTTGTCTTCGAGGATCTCTTTGGCTTTCTCGGCGGCCTGGCGGTACCCCTGGGCCAGGATGCTGGCGTGGATGTCCTGGTCGAGGAGTTCCTCGGCCTTCGAGAGGAGTTCGCCGGCCATGACGACCGCCGTCGTGGTGCCGTCGCCCACTTCGTCTTCCTGGGTCTGGGCGACCTCGACGATCATGTTGGCGGCGGGGTGCTCGATGTCCATCTCGTCGAGGATGGTGACGCCGTCGTTCGTGACGACGACGGACCCGGAGTTGTCGACGAGCATCTTGTCCATGCCCTTCGGACCCAGTGTCGTCCGAACGGCCTCGGCGACGGCCGTCCCGGCCGTGATGTTCATCGACTGCGCGTCCTTTCCGGATGTCCGCTGGGACTCCTCGGAAAGTACAATCATGGGCTGGTTGCCCATCTGCTGTTGAGCCATAGTCAAACGATGATTGAATGTGATTCTATATAAAAGCTGTGGTGCCGGCCGCCCTATCGCCCTACTGCACGCCACACGCGACGGTGTGATACCGTATCACGTGGGTGGTTTATATACCTATGCAGGGCCGCTCAGCGGCCCATTCCGAACCGACGGTGGCGCAGTTCGGGGGTGATCTGGATGCGGGAGACGTCCTGGCCGGTCCGGTACCAGACGAACGCTGCCCTGGTGAACAGTTCGCGACACTCGATGCGGACCTCCCGGGGGTTGCCCTCCGTCCGCTCGTGGATATCCTCGATCGCGGCCCGGGTGAACAGGTCCGGGGCCTGCCCTTCGTAGGGTTCGTCCCGGAAGTAGGCAAGCGAGCGGGCGGCGTACTCGGCCACATCATCCGGTGAAAAGGGGTCGATGCCCTCGTAGTAGCGCAGCCGGGAATCGAGCGTCCCGCGGATCTCGGCGACGCGGCGTTTCCCTTCCGGTGTCCCAGTGAGAAAGAGTCGGACGCCGGCGTCGCCGGCCACCTGCAGCGGCGACAGCAGGTCCGCCTCAAGCACCTCGATCTCGTCGACGACCAGCAGCAGTGTTTTGCCATCGTCGCGCACGCGACGGACGATCTCGTGGACGGCGTCTTTCGCTTCCGCGGTCGCCCACGGAATCCCGTCCCGGACCTGCGAGTAGTTGCGCTGGTCGATGGAGTAGCCCGCCGCGTAGGCGGCGGTCAGCACCGTCTGGTACAGCTTTCGTGGGGTCGTCTCCCGCGGATTGTCCAGATGCGTGATGACGAACCCTTCGTGTTTCGAGAGGTCCCGCAGGACGATCTCGCGGAAGGCCGTCTTTCCGGTGCCGTAGGGACTCACTAACCCGATGTGCTGGTCCTGCAGGAGCCAGGACGTGACCTGGTTCAGCATCTCGGTGTCGTGGCGGACGTACAGCGGCTCGGGCATGTGGTCCAGGCCGGCTTCCTCGGTGAACGGGAGGTCCGTCACGGTGTCGGACGTGCCGCCCAGCGCCTCGCCGAACGCCAGTAGCCGCCCTTCGACCTCCTGCAACTGGTCCAGTAACACGCCGGCGGTGGCGCTCTCGGCGCGGTCTTCCTCCTCGGACCGGAGCGATTCGAGTCGGTCCATTACCTCCGAGACCGACTGCCCCGCGCCGCTGGCACCTGATTGCTCTGTATCGTCCACCACGGCTATCTCTCTCAGCCTTGCCGGTCCGGCGCGTTATATGTTACGCCCCGAATTTCGGGGAAGATAACGCGACCGATTAAAACGGGAGCGGGAACGGAACTGAGCCGTAGGCGTACCCTTCCATGCTGCCGTCCGGGCGGGCGCGGAACACGATGGTCGGCGAGTAGCCCACGTCCGGCTGTTCGCCGTAGACCCGCTTCCAGTCGTCGTCCGGGAAGGAACTGCAGTCGACGACGAGGACGGCACCGGGGTGGGCCGCCAGTTGGTCGCGCGTCTTGGCATCGCCGGAGGCCTTGACCGCAGCGACGGCGGTGTCCACCTGCCGTCGGGACGGCGGCCGCGGGCGGGTGACCTCGACGAGCGTGTCCTCGACCCGGAAGTCGACGGAGTGGCCCGAGTCCAGTTCGACCTCGGGTCTGATGTCGTTGCCCGCGTCGACGAGCAGTTTGGCGACGTTGAACTCACCCATCGTCGCCCGCATCCGCGAGAGGTCAAACCCCTCGCTGGTCCCGAGCTTGCTCGCCATCGTGTAGCGGTAGTCGTCGAGTTCGCCGGTCGCGAGGAAGTCGTCATAGAACGCCAGTCCGTCCGCCCGGTCGGCGTCCGGGAAGCCGCCGGCGTGATCCCGGAAGAACGTTCGGGTCGACTCCCGACCGTCCTTCGAGAGGAACACGGGCAGGAAGAAGCGAGCCAGCGTCTCGTATTCGGTGAGCCACGAGTCTTCCACCTCTAGCTGGGCGAACAGTTCGCGTTGGACCCACTCGCTGATGTCGTCGGGGACTTCGTCGAACGTGTACTTCTCCGTCCGCCAGAGCGTCTCCGGGGTCTCTGTGTTCCCGACCCAGTACGCTCGCTGGCCGTTCCAGCAAAACAGCGCGAGGTCGCCGTTATCCATCTCCAGTCGGCGCGCGGCCCACCCCTCCGGCGGGGCGAACCACGGACCGCTCATCGTCGCTCCGAAAGTGTTCTGCAGCGGTGTCAGCAGGTCCGTCCGGACCCGCTTCTCGCTCCATCGCTCGTTCGACTGTCGCAGACGTAAGGGACCAGCCACAGGTCTGCGTAGACGGTCAGTGGTCTTGGGCGTTCCGCCCCGTCGAGACTCCGCTGTTCGGACCGCTCGCGCGCTTCCGTTAATCGTGTGGGACGGTTTCGGGGACCACCGTTACATTGATAGTTACTAACTGCCAAGCTTCACTGTGGTAACCTATGTCGATGGGAGCGTACGACGACGACGAACACGAACGCCGTGAGCGCAAGAACAGCGAGGTCGACCTGTCGGAAGACGACGACCGGAGCACGTACCACGGGAGTGTCGACTACGACGGTGACGAGTCGACAGAGGAACTGCTCGACCAGTTCAAGCAGATCAACTCTGACTGACACTGGCCGTTCTCGACCGGTAGCGCAACAGCCCGACAGAGACGGCCGTCACGGCTGTGACGGCAATCACGTGGCCGACCAGCGCCGCGAGTAACACCGGCTGGTCGAGCACAAACGGAACGAGCACGAGCTGAAGGACGCCAAAGCCCCATATCTCCAGATCGGCCCGGATGAACACCCGCGCCGTCTCGGGGTCGAACCGGTAGCGCGCAGACCGCCACAGACCTGTGACGCTGGCCCACCAGCCCGTACCGATGCGGTAGCTCACGTCCCAGAGGATGAGCAGCGTCAGGTACACGACCAGCACCGGCGGTTCTGATCCGAACAGCTGGTCCAGCAGCGGCATCGAACTGACCTGCGGGTCGAAGACGAACAGGTGGGTGAGCAACGCCACGTACGCGAGGACGGACAGCACGACCTCGACGTTAGAGGCGAACAACAGCGCGCGGTAGGTCGGCGGCACGTCGATCCGGCGGATGAGCGTGCTGATACGGAGCATCTCCGCGCTCCCGATAGTGGCGACGAACACGACGACTGTCCCGGCGATTGCGGCGCTCCAGACCCCGTAGTACCACGACAGGGCGACGATGGCGACCTCGAAGATGAGGAGCTGAATCGCCATCGCTGCCCACGTCGGCAGCCGAATCCCCGGCAACGCGCCGATGATGCTCTCGTACACCCACGTTTCGCCGTACTCGGGATGGGCGCTGTCGCCGCTCATCCCCCCGCACCACCCGCGGTCGCGGCCGCCTGGGCCGCCTCGTAACTCTGTGGCTCGCTGAGCGCCAGCCTGACCGCGTCCGCGAACGGCGTCAGGCCCACGGCGAACTGCTCCCGGGCCGCCTCGGTGTCGGCGACGACCGGCGTCTTCAGCCCGTGGATGAGCGGCCGGGCGACGCCCGACGGTACGTCGGTCAGCAGGCCGACCCAGTACGCCGATAGTTTCGGTGTCAACACCGGTATCGGCACGATTTTCGGCGCGCCGGTGCCCATGATTCGCCCGGTCCGCTGCAGTATCTCCGCGTAGGTCAGCACCTCCGGACCGCCGATTTCGTAGGTCTCGCCGGCCGTCTCTGGGGCGTCGAGCGCGCCGATCAGGTACGCGATGACGTCGTCGATAGCGATAGGGTGGCAGTCGGTCCGGACCCAGCGCGGCGTCACCAGCACCGGCAGCCGCGTCGCCAGTTCGCGTATCATCCGGAAGCTCGCCGAGCCCGCCCCGATGACGATGGCGGCCCGGAACGTCGTCAGGTCGTACTCCCCGTCCCTGAGAATGAACTCGACCTCCCGGCGCGACCGGAGGTGCTCGGACAGCGTCTCGTCTTCCTCGCCGAGGCCGCCGAGGTAGACGACCCGGTCGACGCCGGCCTCGTCGGCCGCCCGGCGGAAGTTCCGCGCCGCGCGCCGGTCCCGCTCGGCGTAGTCGTCGCCCGCGCGCATCGAATGGACGAGGTAGTACGCGACGTCGATGTCTGTGAGGGCGGTGTCGAAGCTCCCGGCGTCGAGCAGGTCCCCCGCCGTAACGTCGATGCCGTCGGGTGGGTCGTACTCGCTCGGGTCCCGAACGAGGGATCGGACGCTGTGGCCGGCCGCGAGCAGCGCCGGGACGAGATGGCTCCCGACGAACCCCGTCGCGCCGGTCACGAGCACGTGCATACCCTCTCTGCAGGACGGGACGGGGTTAAAACCGTGGCTTGTTCGTGTCGTCGGTCAGGACTGTCGAACGAGCGGCTCGTACCAGTCGCGGTTGTCGCGGTACCAGTCGATGAACTTCGAAACGCCCTCCCGGATGGTGTGGTCGGGGTCGTAGCCCAGCAGTTCCTCGGCGCGCTCGGTCGCGGCGTGGGTGTGTTCGGCGTCGGCGTCGTGGCGCTCTTCGTAAACGAGGTCGAGATCAGGGTCGATCTGGTCGCGGATCTCCGTCGCGAGCGTCTTGATCTCGATGTTGTCCGTCGAACCGATATTTACCGCCATGCCGTCGGCGGCGTCCTCGTGCAGCAGCGTCATGTTCGCGTCGACGACGTCCTCGATGTAGGTGAAATCACGCGTCTGCGTGCCGTCGCCGTAGATGACCGGCGGCTCGCCGTTGTGACACCGGGAGACGAAATTCGAGATGGCCATGTTCGGGCGCATCCGCGGGCCGTAGACGGTGAAATAGCGCAGCGCAACGGCGGGGAGGTCGTACACTTCGCTGTAGGCACAGGCGTAGCGCTCGGCGGCGAGCTTCGACGCGCCGTAGGGCGAGACGGGCGTCGTGGGGTGTTGCTCGTCGTAGGGCAAGTATTGGGGCACGCCGTAGACTGAGGAGGAGGAGGCCATCACGAACCGCTCGATGCCCTCGTCGCGGCAGGCATCCAGCAGATTCAGCGTCCCGTCGACGTTGACCTCGTCGTACTTGCGGGGGTTCTTGACGCTCGGTCGGACGCCGGCCTGGGCGGCCTGGTGGTAGACGTAGTCGGCGTCGGCGACGAGCTCGGTCACCAGCTCCGCGTCGCGGACGTCGCCCTCGATGAACTCGTAGCTCCCGTCGCTGTTCCGGGCGGCCTCCCGCCCCGCTTCGGCGTTGTGTCGCTTGATATCCAGATCGTAGAACGGGTCGCGGTTGTCCAACACGACCACGTCGTGGCTGTCGGCGGCGAACCGCTGTGCCAGGTGGCCGCCGATGAACCCGGCACCCCCTGTGACCAGTATTTGCATTATCTGGACGGTGCCCATCGGACGACAAAAGTATGTCGAGAGTTAACTGCGCTGAACTGTTCGAAGGGGCCAGCTACCTTGAAGTGTATACAGCGCATAAAAACCGGGTGATGGCCTCCAGAGCCTGCGACGGGTGCGATACGAACGTTTCGATAGCTGGCGGCATCGCCAACATCTGGTCGCAGGAGTCCAGACCGACCGAGGGCATCGTCCTCGAACTTGGCGACGACACGGAGCATTTCCTCTGTTATGACTGCATCGACCGGTTGCCCGACGACCGGGACGTGACTGCGGCGGACGTGGACGCACTCTCCGGACGGACTGACGACTGATCGTCGTTCCTTGCCTGCGTTACCCAGAACCGGACGCTGTTGCTTTTCGAGTAGTCTGATAAAACAAAGTGTCAGATGTGGTCGCCCGAAGGCGACCGGAAATCTGCCTTAGTTGCGGACGACGTTCGTCGCGCGGGGGCCTTTGTCGGCCTGTTCGATGTCGAATTCGATCTCCTCGCCTTCTTCGAGGTCAGGGCCGCCAACGTCTTCCATGTGGAAGAAAACGTCATCGTCCGCGTCCTCAGTCGAGATGAAACCGTAACCGCCTGTGTCGTTGAAGAAATCAACCTTACCGTTTGCCATTGCAAATATACGTACAGGGGGTATATGTATAAGAGTTCCGAGAGTATCAGTACCATGACCACGTGTGTGTGCACACGACCCACGCCGGTCAAACCGGACAGCAAGTCCGGCGTTCACCCGACGACAGGAAAGGTTTAGGCCGCCTCGTCCGTTGCCTTCTCGCGTGTACCCCGCGCGGATTACCGACGAGTTCCCGGCCCCGTCCTACCGGGGCAATCAGAAGCAGGCCCTGGCTGACATCCGTGCGGCCTTCGAGAGCGGCAAGGACGTGGTTCTCGTTCGCGCGCCGACCGGCAGCGGCAAATCGCTACTCGCTCGGGCCATCGCCGGCTGTGCCCGAACCGCCGGCGAGGCCGCCGCCGAGCAGGTCATCGACGCCTACTACACCACGCCGCAGGTCTCCCAACTCGACGACGTGGCCGAGGACGCCTTACTGGAGGATCTCTGTGTCATCCGCGGGAAGAACAACTACGACTGTATCCTCCCCGGCGAAACGGACACGCCGGTGAACCAGGCCCCGTGCGTGCGCGAACGGAAGTTCGACTGTCAGGTCAAACACCGCTGTCCGTACTTCTCGGACCGCGCTATCGCCTCGAACCGGCGCATCGCCGCGATGACGCTGGCGTATTTCATGCAGACCGCCGGCAGCGACGTGTTCGGGAAACGCGACGTGGTCGTCATCGACGAGGCCCACGGTCTCGGCGAGTGGGCGGAGATGTACGCGACCATCGACCTCTCGCCACAGACGATTCCGATGTGGAACGATATCGACGTGCCCGACATCGACGGGCTGGACGACGCCGTCGCGTTCACCGAACGCGTCGAACACCTCGCCGAGCGCCGCGTGAAGGAACTGCGACAGAAGGCGGAGTTGACCGGTGAGGAAGTTGCTGAACGGGACTCGCTGAACACGCTCCGACAGGACCTCGGGTGGTTCCGCGAGGACTACACCGACACCGAGAGCGCGACCACCTGGGTCGTCGACCAGGCCGACGGCGACCACGCGCCGGTGACGATCAAGCCGATGAACCCCGAACGCTACCTCAAACACACCGTCTGGGACCGGGGCAACCGCTTCGCCCTGCTGTCGGCGACCATCCTCAACAAGGAGGCGTTCTGTGCGAACGTCGGTCTGGATCCCAGTAACGTCGCGCTCGTCGAGGTCGGCCACACCTTCCCCGTCGAGAACCGGCCGCTGTACGACGTGGCCCAGGGGAAGATGACCTACGAGCACCGCGACGACACGCTGCCGGACATCGCCCGAACCATCGTCCGTATCATGGCCCGGCACACGGACGAGAAGGGGCTGGTCCACTGCCACTCGTATGCGATCCAGGACCAACTGAAGGAACTCCTCGACGATTTCGGCGTCGGCGCACGCGTCCGCACCCACGACAAGGAGGGCCGCGACGGGGCGCTGGCCGCCTGGAAGCGCAGCGACAACCCCGATGTCTTTCTCTCGGTGAAGATGGAGGAGGCACTCGATTTAGAGGGTGATCTCTGTCGCTGGCAGGTGCTGTGCAAGGCGCCCTACCCAAACACCCGCGATTCCCGCGTCGCCCGACGGCTCGAAGACGACCAGTGGGGCTGGTACTACCGAACGGCGCTGCGGACGGTCATCCAGGCCTGTGGCCGCGTCGTCCGCGCGCCCGACGACTACGGCGCGACGTACCTCGCGGACACGTCGTTGCTTGACCTGTTTGAGCGCGCCGAACACGACATGCCCGACTGGTTTCGCGCGCAGGTCGACCGCCTCTCAGCGCCCGACCTGCCGCGGTTCGCGCCGGACCAGGCGCTTGCGGGACTGAGTTCGGGGACGAAACGCCGGCACGACCGCTCGCGCTCGCGGTCCGGGGACGGAAACCACCCGCTTTCGGACGTGTGGGACTAGAAGAAGGCGAAGGCTAATCCGTACACTACCGACGACCCGACCATCAGGCCGACCAGTATGATGGCGATAATCTGTTGTCTATCCATGCTGTGCTCTTGACTACTCGCCTAATTAGGCGTTACGACCGTCTGTTCGGGGTCTGTCGTTCGTCCGCTCCGGCCCGGACTGTTCGAGTAAACACGCCCTACTGCACCCGAGCGTCGACGACGACGTGGGCGACTCCTTCGCTGTACTCCTTGACGCGTCGGGTGTCCAGCACCTCGACCGCTCGGTCGGCCTCAGAAGCGGCCGCCTCCAGTCGCTCGATGGGACGGTCGAACACCAGCGCGTCCGGCGTCGCCTCGTGCATGTGCAGGACACCGCCGGGCGCGAGTGCCTCAAGCGCGCTGTCGAGGTATTCGTGCGCTTCATAGTACCCCATCACGATACGGTCGGCCCGCCCCTCCTCGGCAAAGCCCGGGACCACGTCCCGGCAGTCCGCCCGATAGGGATGAACTCGCTCGTCTACGTCGTTTAGCACGACGTTCTCGACGAGAAATCGGAACGCTGTGGGGTTGCGCTCGACGGCAGTGACGTGTGCACCGGCGCGAGCCATCGGGAGGGTGAAGTAGCCGATGCCGGCGAACATATCCAGTACACGCTCGCCGTCCTCGCTCGCGGCTTCACCGCTCGCCCGTCTCGAGGGCCGGGTCCCCCGCCCCTCGCTGACGATATCGCCCATCCGTGCCCGCTCGGCCTTGTTCCCGGGCGAGAACATCACTTCCGCCAGGTCCATCGCGTAGCGCGTACCGTGTTCAGTGTGGACCGTCTCGGTGTCGCCGTCGCCGGCGATGACCTCGACGCTGGGTTCGCGGTGGTCGCCGGAGACGCCGTGGCGGGCCAGCACCGTCTCGGCCTCGCCGTGGAGGGCAAGCAGCGCCTCGCCGACCTCCGCTGGCCGGGGGCTGTCGCCGATGTCGACAAGCACGACGGAGCCGAGGACGGCCCACGAGCCGGGTGCCCGTTCGATCTCCTCGGCGGTCCAGCCCCGCTCCCGGAGGTGGTCATCGAGCGTTCGGAGACGGCGCTCGCCGACCTGCCGGACGATCTCCCGAAACTGCGTCTCCTGTGGCGGGGCGGTCACCGGGACGGCGACGCTGTCCTCGGTCCACTCTGTGACGCTTCTGGTGTCGTCGTAGAGCCCCTCGGCCCGCAGGGATTCGATGGCCGCCTGCGAACGGAGTTTGTCCACGACGGCGGCCAGCCGCTGGTCGTCCGCCTCGCTCGGCTCACGGCTGGCACCGTCCTCACTCATCGGTATCCGTGCCGTCTCCCTCGGACGGAAGCACGTGCAACCCCGCGTGGCTCTTCAACACTGGCACCTCGTCGGCGTCGGTGTCGAGGTAGTCCGGCCGCGGGACGGTCTTGCTCTCGAAGGTTTCGGGATCGAGCACCTGCACGGCGTTGTCGTCCTCGACGGCGACGAGCGTGGTCGTCTGGGCGTCCTCGCGGAACCCCAGCCGGCGAGCATCGGGCGTCTCACCCTCCTCGAAGCTGGCCTCGTAGTCCTCGCCGGTCGCCAGGCGAACCCCTTTGAGGTTCCCCTGGACCGAGCGGACCAGCACCGGCCCGTCGCCGTCCTCCGGGTCGATGACCTCGCTCTGCTGGTACCGGGGCAGTCGGACGGCGTAGGTCATTCGGTACAGTTCCTGGCCGTCCTCGTCCTCGGAGATGAGACGCCGCGAGTCGGAGTAGGAGCCACCCAACTGGGCGGTGATGCGCTTGGCGATGCCAAGCCCCATCTGGTTCGTCGAGATCTTCATGTCCAGCCCGTCGTCGACGGTCTTGGTCTCGGTGATGAAGGCGTTGCGGTCGCCGGTCTCCTCGCGGGCGGCGATGTACTCCTCTGCGATCTCTTCGGCCCGCTCGCGCTCCTCGTCGGTCGGGTCGCGGCCGTCGGCCCGCACCTGGACGATGCTGGCGAAGGACCCACCGGCGATCTTCCCGCAGCGCTTGCACGTCTGCCGGGAGATGCGGACGGGGACGGTCACCTCCTCGGTGACCGGTGTCCCTCGGATAACGCCGGAGAACTCCGCGTGCATCCGGATGTTGTTCTTGTCGAGTTGCTCGGGGGCGACCTGCCAGGCGACCGACTGGGCGTCGACGTGGACCCCGAGCGCCTCGCTGACCTGCTCGACGGCGATGTCGGTGTAGTCCTCCGCGCCGATGTCGACCCAGCGGTTCCCCTTGTGGACCGCGCCACACCGCGAACAGACCCGGACCTGGATGGTGTCGGGGGCGTCCACCAGGTCGAATTCCTCGAAGTAGCAGGCGTCACAGAGGACGTGCTCGGAGTTGCGTTGACCGCCGGCCCCCGCAAGCTCCGGGCGCTCGTCAGTGCCCTCCGGTATCTCGTCGCCGCAGCGTGGACAGAACTCTCCCGACCGGCTCATTACCGGTCCTACTGTACTGAACTGTTTAAGCCGTGTGTTCCACCACCGCACCGGGCCTGCCGGTAGGCCCGGCACTGCTCCCACACGCTCACTCGCCGGTGAGCGTCGGCGCTGGGACGTGGGCGTCGGCGGCCTCGCGCCAGGTGTACTGGGGTTCCCAGTCCAACAGCCCCCGCGCTTTCGCCGTCGAGAGCGCCGACTGGTCACCGTCCAGCTCACACTCCGCGGGGAGTTCGCCCCACTGCTCCTCTACGAGGGCAGCCGTCGGCCGGCCGACGTAGTTCTCGGCGGCGACGACGTTGAACGCCTCGTGACCGCCGAGGTCGGCATCCAGCGCGGCCCCGACTGCTGTCGCCACATCGCGCACGTCGACGTAGGACCAGCAGTTGCCGGTGCCGCCGGCGAGGTCGCCCGTGGCCACGTCCCGGCAGTTGTACTCGCCGGGGTACTGAATCCACGACGGCCGTATCGAGGCCACGTCGACGCCGTCGCGCCGGACGACCATCTTCGCCACCTCTTCGCCGGCGACCTTCGACGTGCCGTAGGGGTCCTCCGGTGCCGTCGGGTGGGCCTCGTCTATCGGGAGATAGGCCGGCAGCGGCGTCTCCTCGGCGAAGGCCAGGCCGTAGGCGCTCTCGGAGGACGCCCAGACGACGTCTGCACCGGTGCGACCTGCAGCGTCGATGACGTTGTACGTCGCCGAAACGTTGGTGTCGAACACCCGCGTACCCGCGTGGCGCTCCGGCGCTGGCAGCGCAGCCCAGTGGACGACTGCATCGGGTTCGACCTCGCTGAAAAGGTCCCGGACCTCCACCCCCTCAGTCACGTCGACGGCTTTGAAATCGATGTGCTCCCGCGTCGGGATCTCCCAGCCCGGGTGGTCGAGGTCCACGCAGACGACGTGATACTCGCCAGCGAGGTGGTCGCAGATCCAGCGCCCGGAGCGCCCGCGTCCGCCAGTGACGACGACTGTGTCGGTCATGCGTCCGGTTGTCGCTCCGGGAGTAAATGCGTGTGGCTCATCGGCTCGTCCGCCGTCCCTCGCTGCTCTGCTGTGTGTCGCTTTCCCACGATAGCGAGGTTTTAGAGTGTCGGCCGTCTATCAGTGGGTATGGAGTGGCAAACAGACTGGGGGCTCCGCGGCCGCATGGCCCTGACGATGTTCCTGCTGTTCGCGCTGTACATCGTCTTCCTCGGAGCGCTCACGCTGTATTTCAGCAACCTCGCGCTCATCGTGGTCGTCATGGGACTGTTCCTGGGCGCGCAGTTCTTCTTCAGCGACAAGCTCGCCCTGTACTCGATGGGGGCTCGAACGGTCGAGCCGGAGGAGTACCCCGAACTTCACCGGACCGTCGACCGCCTGGCCCAGCAGGCCGACCTCCCGAAGCCGAAGGTCGCTGTCGCCGACTCGCGGGTGCCCAACGCTTTCGCCACCGGCCGGTCGAAGAGCAGTTCGGCGGTCTGCGTGACGACGGGCATCATGAACACGCTGGATCAGGAGGAACTGGAGGGCGTCATCGCCCACGAACTGGCCCACATCAAGAACCGCGACGTGATGGTGATGACCATCGCGTCCTTTCTCTCGACCATCGCCTTCCTCATCGTCCGCTGGGGCTGGCTGTTCAGCGGCGGCCGCGAACGCGGCGGCCAGCAGGTCCCCGTCATCGTCGCTATCCTCATCTCGCTGGTCGTCTGGATCGTCTCGTTCCTCCTGATCCGGACGCTCAGCCGCTACCGCGAGTACGCCGCCGACCGCGGCGGCGCGATGATCACCGGCAAGCCCGCCGCCCTTGCGAACGCGCTGATGAAAATCGACGGTCGGATGGACAAAGTTCCCAAAGAGGACATGCGCGACCAGGCGGAGATGAACGCCTTCTTCATCATCCCCATCAAGGTCGGCTGGATCGGCCGTCTGGCCAGCACGCATCCCTCGACCGAGAAGCGCATCGACCGCCTGCAGGACCTCGAACGCGAACTCGAAGGTCGCTAGCCTCGGTCGGTTTTCTGACTGGCGTCACTGGAGTTGTGCTCATCTCGCAGTAACTACTGTACAGAGCCAGAAAGCCCCGAGACGCTGGGCTCTTGCGACTCGTTGCGCTCCTCACTACGTTGCGGTGCTTACGTCGTGGTCCGAGAGAGCAGAGCTCTCTCGTCATCCCGAAAATCGAAGATTTTCGGACGATCTCGTACGCCCAGCGTCTCGCCCCTTTCAGTCCACCCGATTCGGCTGCTCAATCAGCTACAGGGTGGGATCGAAAGGGGCGGCCGGCTGACCTCGGGAGACTCGCTGCGCCCTTCGCTCACTTCGCTCGCTCCAGTGCTTGCGTCGTCTGCCGTCGTTCGGCCGGTCGAGGATTTCCGGCTGTTGAACGTCTCAATCACACAATCCGATTCACCAACTGAGACACAAACCACCTTGGTCTCCGGCCCGTAGTGACTCGCATATGGGATTGCTCGACGGACTCAAGAGCGTTCTCGGGGTGAAAGCCGAGGCCGACGCGACGCGCGACGCCGACCCCGACGACCTGTTCGGGATGAGTACCGCCTACATCACGATGGAGGCCGATCTGGGGTACGAGTCGACCGGCGAGGCGGCGCTGTGTTTCGCCGACGTCGACAGCACGGATTTCCAAGACGCCGTCGACGAGGTCGAATCCATCCTCGACGCCGGGATGGTCGAGACGGGCACGCGGGCGACCTTCGAGACCGACGACCACGGCTACCAGTGGGTCGTGCTCCACGACAATGACTTCGAGGATCTGCTCACGTCGATCCACTTCGCCGCGGACACGCTCGTCGAGCGCCGGTACGGGTCGCGCCTGCTCGCGGCGCTGTTCGCGTTCGAGAACGCGCGCGACAACCAAACCGTCTACTGGGTGTACTCCTTCCGCCGGGGTGCGTACTACCCGTTCGCACCGGACCCCCACGACAGCCACGAGCGCAACACCTCAGCGGAGTTCAAACTGGACAGCAACCTCAGCGACGAGATCACCGTCGAGGGCGACAAGGAGTACTGGTACCCGCTGTGGCCGGACCGCCCCGGCTACCACCCCTGGGAGTAAGCGACCCTACCTTACTTCGCTCGGGGGCAATACTCCGCTCGCTCCTTGCGGGTGAGGCCTCCGTCTTGCATCAGATGAGTCGGTGACGGGGTCGTCCCGCTCCCCGGGACGGTGCTGTTCGGGCTGTCTCTCGCTGGACTGGGTGCGATAGTCTACACTCCGCCAGTTCCCGGTACACCCGCGACCCGACGACTCGCCCCTTCCCATCTAAAACTCCCGATTCCGTCTCGAACTACACCGCTGCCGTCCCACACTTTCACTTTCACTCTGGTGTTAACGAGGCTTTATACCCCCGGACGCACAAGGCACGTCCATGTCCGCAAGTGAGGACCTCGAAGAGCTGCCGGGTGTCGGTCCGGCGACAGCAGAGAAACTCGAAGACAACGGCTACGACTCCTATCAGGGGATTGCGGTCGCCTCCCCCGGGGAACTGTCGAACACGGCCGACATCGGCGAGTCGTCGGCGGCCGACATCATCCAGGCTGCCCGCGAAGCGGCCGACATCGGCGGCTTCGAAACCGGATCGACGGTGCTCGAACGCCGCGAGCAGATCGGGAAGCTCTCCTGGGGCGTCGACGAGGTCGACGACCTGCTGGGCGGCGGCGTCGAGACCCAGTCCATCACCGAGGTGTACGGCGAGTTCGGGGCCGGCAAGTCCCAGGTAACCCACCAGCTCGCGGTCAACGTCCAGCTCCCGGCCGAACACGGCGGGCTGGAAGGCAGCGCCATCTTCGTCGACTCCGAGGACACGTTCCGACCCGAGCGGATCGAACAGATGGTCAAGGGCCTCGACGACGAGGTACTGGCAGACACGCTGGTCCTCCACGGGATCGTCGAGGAAGCAGACGACGCGGACCCGACCGACGAGGCCCAGCTCGATGACCTCGTCGCCTCCGTGCTGGAGAAGATCCACGTCGCGAAGGCGTTCAACTCCAACCACCAGATCCTCCTGGCCGAGAAGGCACAGGAGATCGCCAGCGAGAGCCAGGACGAGGAGTTCCCCGTCCGCCTGCTCGCCGTCGACTCGCTGACCGCGCATTTCCGCGCCGAGTACGTCGGCCGTGGCGAACTCGCCGACCGCCAGCAGAAGCTCAACAAGCACCTCCACGACCTGATGCGGGTCGGCGACCTCAACAACACCGCCGTCGTCGTCACGAACCAGGTCGCGTCCAACCCCGACTCCTTCTTCGGCGACCCGACTCAGCCCATCGGTGGCAACATCCTCGGCCACACCTCCACGTTCCGGATGTACCTCCGCAAGTCCAAGGGGAACAAGCGCATCGTCAAACTCGTCGACGCGCCGAACCTCCCGGACGGCGAGGGCGTCATGCGCGTCGAAGAGGACGGCCTGCTGAACGAGTAACCCGGGCGGCACCGACGCGACGGCTGTAGACTATTTTTCTGGCGACTCCTGGCACCGACAACAGTTTTCGCCCGGACTGGCATGTGGGCTGCTCCCGCGCCCCGAACCCCTCCGTTTCATGTCGAACCGGCTCCCGTCTTGCGTCTTGCGGCCGTCAGACGCACCGTGGTGAATGTGAAACTTCACCACCCTAACCGCCCGACGGCGATACATCTCCTATCGAAACGAAGGGGTAACCTCCGAGAACCGACAGACGGCTGTCTGATTGCCGACGCTCCTCAGGGGTAAGCTATCGACTGGAGGTGTCAGTGTCCAACTGCCGTGTTCGGACGGTACGAAAATCGGTGGACAGCGAGAAAATCAGTCGCCCGCCTGATCTGCCGTGGCCTGTGCGTCGGCGCTCCGACGCCTCGCCGTCAGTCCCCGGCATTCGACGGCCGACCGCTGTCTCGGGCGGACACCCTCGACCGGTCAGTCGCCCGCCGATTTCATCCCGGTCTCTTCGAGGTCTGCACCGCCGACCGACGAGCGCAGGGCGTCCATCCCGTCGTCGCGGTCGATGCCGAAGTTGTCCCGGTACAGTTCCTGCACCCGGTCGTACTCCTCGTCGCTGAGCGGCGGCGTGTCGGGCGCACCGGCCCACTCGTCGATGTCGGCGTTCGTCCGGAACGTCGGCGTGACCGACGCCACCTCGTCGTTGTAGAGGAGCCACTGGATGGCGGCCTGCCCCAGCGTCCGCTCGCCGTCGCGTTCGAGGAAGCGGATTTCCTCGACTTTCTCCCAGCCGGTTTCGTACCACTCGCTCGGCCGGTGGGAGCGGTGGTCGCCCTTGCCGAGTTCCGTCTCCGGCGTCACCTGCTCGTTCAGCAGCCCAGAGGAGTGGGGGACGCGAGCCAGAATCGACGTATCGGCGTTCTGCTCGCGGATGGTGTCGATGAAGTGCTGGCCAGGAGTCTGCTCGAAGAGATTGAAGACGGTCTGGAGCGCGTCGAACTCGTTTGCGACCGCGGCGTCGCCCTCGGCGAGCCAGCCGATAGAGGGGCCGAGCGCCCAGCCGATGGCCTCGACTTTGCCTTCCTCGCGGAGTTCGTCCAGCGCCTCCAGCACGTCCTCGTCGACCTCGTCGACGTTGGCGTTGTGGAGCATCAGGAGTTCGACGTGGTCCATGCCGAGGCGGTCGAGCGAGCGGTCGACGGCGGTGTGGACCCACTCGGGCGTGACCTTCTTCGGGAGTTCACCGTGGCCGGCCTGGGGGTTGTTGTAGAAGTCGTAGCCGATCTTCGTCGAGACGGTGACCTCCTCGCGGTGTTCGGCCAGCGCCTCGCCGATGATCTCCTCACTGTCGCCGTGGCCGTACACGTCGCCGGTGTCGAAAAACGTCACGTCCTCCGCGAGCGCGTGCTGGACCATGTCGATAGCGTCCTCGCGGGTGCGGTCGCCCCACCAGTCAGTGCCGACGACCCAGGCACCGAACCCGACTTCCGATACCTCGACGCCGGAGTTTCCGAGTGTCGCGTATTCCATACCCGACGTAGCGGCGCTGTCCACTTAGCCGTCTTGGTTTGCGGTATCGGACCGCGTCCGGATCCGGAGCTGCGGAGTCGCAATGCTCGCCAGCAGTTCGACCGGGCCGTACTCGCGGCGAACCCACCAGTACAGCGCGGCCCCGCCGACGCCGAGCAACGGGAGGGCGATGAGGCCGCCTTCGGGACCGAACTCGCCGCCGGTCACCAGCGCGGGACCGGTCGCGTCAGTCGAGAGCAGGGCGACGCCCATTCGGAGGCCGCTGACGGGGAAGCCAAACAGCGCGAGCGTGTAGTTCCAGGCGACGTGGAAGCCGCTAGCGACCCCGAGTCGGCCGGTCAGAACGTAACACGCGCCGAGCAGGAGGCCGTAGAGGGTGATGTTGGCCACGCTGAGCAGCGACGCGCTGGGGTTCGTCCAGTGGAGAACACCGAACAGTGCGCCCGTCAGCCCCGTCGCGACGATGATTGCGCGTCGCGTGCCGACCCAGCCGGCGAGCCCCTCGGCCGCGTTCGTCAGGAGATAGCCGCGGACGAGCACCTCCTCGGCGGTCGCCTGCACGAGGAAGAACGCCCCCAGAGCGAGGACGGCCACCAGTGGATCGAACGCTGTCAGGGGGAGCGGCCCACTGTCGACAGTTGCGAGCGCGACGCTGACTTCCGCCAGTCCGGCGGCGAGTTCGATGAGCAGGACGAGCGTAGGTAGCCCGACGCCAAGCGCGAGGCCGAAGGCCGCGTCGCGCCACCACTGCCGGTCGAACCCCAGCCCGTAGTCACCGAGCGTCCGTCGGTCGAGCAGATAGCCGATACTGACCGCGACGGTCGTTCCGGCGGCGAAGACGCTGACCTGCCGACCGACGACGAACGCCGGCCCGGAGAGGTTCGCTACCCCCCGCAGTAGTTCTACGAGCCCAGCGACGACGATGAGGCCGAACCCGGAGAGGAACAGCCAGACCGTGACCCGCCACGGCGCTCGCAGTCGGCGCTCCGCGGGATTGACGATGTAGCGCCGTACCTCCAAAATGAAGTCCGACCTGACCATGTCGTCGCGTGGAACGGGGGCGTCTTAACTGTGGCTTGCTCGCCGAACCCAGTGTGATATGGTGTCGTGACACAGGTGTTACTGGGTACGTTTCACGTAACGGAAACCCCTATCTGCCCGCGAAGCCACGTACCCGACATGACGAAGCGTCACGTGTCGCTGCCACCGCTCGCCGAAGAGGGGCTCAGGGCGTTTATCGACGAGGTCGACGAACGCCTCTCCGGCGACGAGGACACCTGCGACGTTGTCACTGACGTGCTGGTCGACCTCCACGGCGACCGGGAGGCCTACGAGCGCTGGCAGGACGGCGCGGATATCTCCCCGGCTGAACGGGTCCGACTGCAGGGGTACGACCCCTGTAACACGACCCTCGAAAGCGAGTACTACGCCGAGAAAGACGAGGAGCGGTTCAAACGTTCGAAACACCTCCAGTGGCTCTGGCGGCAGTTCGACGCGACGCCGATGGCGGACAACGTCGAGTTCGCGCTCCGGTTCCGGCGGATGCTCGCCGACCACCTGTTTGAATCCTGCGGCGAGGGCTGTCGCTTCTTCAAGGGCATCTCCTTTACCTACGGCCACAACATCGAGGTCGGCGACAACGTCGTCGTCCACGACGACGTCCATCTCGACGACCGCGGGAAGCTCACCATCGGCGACCGCGTCTCCATCTCCGACGACACCCACGTCTACAGCCACGACCACGACGCCGTCGACCAGACCCACGTCGACAACTACCACACCATCATCGAGGACGACGTGCGCCTGACCTACGACTCGATGGTCCGCGCCGGCGTCCGGATCGGCGAGAACGCCATCCTCGCGGCGAAGTCCATCGCCGGCAAGGACATCCCTGCCCACCACATCGCCGCTGGCACGCCAGCCAAGTCCCTGACCGTCAAGGACGGCTGGGAGTCCGTCGCGGAGCCCATCGAGGGGGCGAACGTCGACCGCCGCGCCGAGCGGCAACTGTCCGTCGACCTGCCCGAGGGGCTGGATGTATTCGACGAGTTCCAGCGGGACCTCCAGCCGCCGGACCGCCTGTAGCCGGCGCGATCCTACCACTCCGCCCCTCTTTGCCCCAACAGAAGTCCTTTCTCTCAGACCGACCAACGACAGCTATGCGAAGCGTCGCCATCAACGTCGGAGCCAACACGAACGAGCCCGGCTTCCGCGGCCCGCTGTTTCCCGACGGCTCTTTCGAGTACATCCCGATCCCCGAATCGAAACCGACCAGCGAGCCCGTGCCGACCTACGGCGATCTCGACCTGGGGACCGACGTGTCCGCGGTGGCCGACCAGCCGGTCCACTTCGACCCGGAGTTCCCCGAGGCCGGCGGACAACGCTACACGTACGGCGACGAACACGGCGTGAAGGCGGGGCCGCTGTCGGAGCTGTCGGCCGGCGACTACCTGTTCTTCTATGCGACGCTTTCGACTGTCGAGGAGCGCCCGGCCTGGGCGTCGCCGGAGTGGGGTGCCCACGTCATCGGTCACTTCCGACTCGCCCGCGACGCGGTGACCGGCGACGAGTACCGCAACCTCCCGTCCGAGGAACAGGCTCAGCTTGCCTCGAACGCCCACGTGAAACGCGACCCCTTCGACGCTCGCGTTCTCATCCGCGGCAACGCCGACGAGTCACGACTGTACGATACAGTGGTCCCGCTGTCGGCCCCCAGCGGCGGCATCGACGCGAACGAACTGGTCACCGAACTGTCCTCGGACTCGGGGGAGGGGCCGTGGTGGCGGCGGCCGATGCGGTTCGACGAGACCGGTACGGAGCGACTGCTCGAACTGGCCGATAGCCACCCCAGCGCTATCGACTGTTGATGCAGCCGAATGAGTTATCACCGGTGAAAATAGAAGGTGAAAGCATATGTCCAGACGGACTCAGGTAGCTGATATGCGTCTCTCTAGCGGGGTCCCCGGTTTCGACGAACTCATTCAGGGGGGTTTGCTCCCGAATCGTCTCTACGTGGTCAGTGGCCCGCCGGGCAGCGGGAAGACCACCTTCTGTTCACAGTTCATCACGCAGGGCGTCAAAGAGGGCGAGACCTGCCTGTACGTGACGATGCACGAGACCAAATCGGAGCTGATGCAGGACATGGCCGGCTACGAGTTCGGCTTCGACCGCGCGATGCAGTCCGACGCCATCCAGTTCCTGAACCTCGTCACCGAGAGCGGCAAACGCACGATCACGCAGTTCGGCAGCGAGGGCGGCCTGACGAACCGACTCGTCGCCTACATCAGACAGAACGACATCCAGCGGGTCGTCATCGACTCGACGATGCTGTTGCAACATTTCATGAACGACGTCGAAGACGAGATCACGGGCTTTCTCTCCGCGCTGAAACAGACCGACGCGACGACGCTGCTCATCTCCGAGATGACCGATCCCTCCTCGTACAGTGACGAACACTACCTCGCCCACGGTGTCGTCTTCTTCCACAACTTCCTCGAAAACGGGAGCATGACCCGCGGCGTCCAGGTCATCAAGATGCGGGGCACCGCCATCGACTGTGACATCCGGGAGATCTCCTTCTCTGATTCCGGCTTACAGGTCCACGCTGATCGGAAAGTAGAGACATGAATCGCTACGAGCGCGAGTTCGGGACCGACTGGGAGGCCCTCGACAAGGACGAGGCCACCGACCGGGCCTACGCCATCGGCGTCGCCGAGCGCCTCGGGGAGTACAACCGCGAGGAACTCGAAGCCATCTACGCCGAGATGAACTCGGCGTACCACAAGAGCATGGTCGAACTCGCGTACGACGAAGGGCGCAACGAAGCCAAGGAAGCGGCAGAGACGACCAGCGCCGATAGGGACGCCCTCTGGGCCGACCTGATCAACGGCGAGAAGACGTACATCGACGAAGACGACGTGCCGACCGGCGGCCGCGACGGGCTGCCGTCGGCGCTCGACTCCTCGGAACTGCTTGATAGACAGTCTATCGACAGTACCGACGCTGTCGACAAGCCGGACTTTCTGGATCGGTAGCCACGCCCGATGCGGTTGTCATTCCTGGCGTGCGTGAGTACTTATCGACACCAATAGCGCTGCTGCTCGGCCGTGAAAAAACGAAGGAGACGGGAAGCCCGTCCAGAGCTGGGGTGACCGCGGTCTGGGCCGTTAGAACGAGACTTCGTCCGGCCCGTCTTCGCCCATGCAGATCGGGTCGCGGTCGGAGTAGCCCTTCCGGCCGATGGCCTTGCTCGAAACGCCCGAGAACGCCGCGAATTCGGCGTCTTCCGCGCTCTCGAAGGTTTCCGGGGCCGACCGGCTGAGCGCGTCGCCCAGCCGTTCGGTGCCGTTTGGCAGTTCCAGTTCCATGTCGCCGTCGCTCTCGATGATTTCCTCGGCGGAGATCGGGTAGTCGTACGATTGGAAGGCGTCCGTTGCGTTGCTTAGCATTCGCATATCTCGGGAAAGTTCATGGTCGATAATAAACCTTCACTATAGATAATCATAATATCCCTTAATGCGTATAAGGCGCTCACGTCTCGTGTGCTCATGACACATGATTTCACCAGAAGCGGCTTCCTGCTGGGGATTGTGGGTGTGGTATGGTCGTCGCTGACTTGCACGTACACACGACCCGCTCCGACGGGACGCTCTCCTTCGACGAGGTCCCGGCCGCCGCGAGCCGAGCGGGCATCGAGGGTGTCGCCGTCACGGACCACGACCGACTCCAGCCCGAACTGGACGAGCCCGTCATCGAACGGGACGGCCTGACACTGCTCCACGGCATCGAACTCCGCGTGGAAACCGACACCCAGCGACTGGATCTGCTGGGTTACGGCGTCGACCCGACCGACGAACTCCGGAGCGAGTGCGAGCGTATCCAGCGAAACCGCCGCGAACGCGGCGCGCGCATCATCGATTGTGTCGAGGACCGACTGGGCGTCTCGCTGCCCGTCGAACCCCGTGACGGCCTGGGCCGTCCCCATATCGCCCGCGCCATCGCCGAGGTGTCGGGCCACTCCTTCCAGTCCGCGTTCGACGAACTCATCGGCGACGGCTGTCCCTGCTACGTCTCCCGGGAGGTCCCCTCGTTCGAGCGCGGCTGCGCGCTTCTCTCGAACGCATGCGGGCTGGTCGGCCTCGCCCATCCGTTCCGCTACCCCGATACCGCGGCCGCGCTGTCGAAGTGTGCGTCGCTTGATGCCGTCGAACGGTGGTATCCGTACGGTCGGCCCGTCGACGCTGGCCGCGTTGACGACGCCATCGAACGCTACGACTTGGTCCCGACGGGCGGCAGCGACGCCCACGGCGAAACAGTGGGTGGCACCGGCCTGGACGCCGCTGCCTGGGATCGGGTCGAAACCACCCTCGGCGTCTGACAACCGGCAGACGGAACCCGAGGGTTCAATGTCGTTCGGGTCTACTGTTCAGGTATGCAGTGTCACTACTGCGACCGTGAAGCCGACATCGCCGTCGAGAACGACGGCGTCAAGGTCGGCGTCTGCAAGACACATTTCCGTGAACAGATGGCGGAACTGGAAGACGCCGACTGGCTCGAAGACCTCGACGAGGAACTCGATATCGACCGACGCGAGTGATCGACGCTCCGTTTCTCTGCTTCTGCCGTGGCGGAACTCCCAGTGCCACCGCCGTAGCCGGCCTGACTAACGGTTAAGGACCGGCCGCCTGTACATGGCAGCTATGGAGAAAGTCTGTCTCGACGCCGTCGAATCGCGAATGGGACCGGCGTCGGTCAAGCGGGCGCTCGCCGGGCCGCTCGGCACCGACGACATCGCGCTGAACTACTACGAACTGGCACCCGGCGAGGCCTTCGGCTTCGGCTACCATCGCCACCCGGACCAGGAAGAGGTGTTTCTCGTCCAGTCGGGCACGGCGACGTTCGAGACGGAGGACGGTGACGTGCATGTGGCGGCCGGCGAAGCCATCCGCTTTGCTCCCGGCGAGTGGCAACGCGGCCGCAACGAGGGCGAGGAACGCGTCGTTGCGCTCGCGCTCGGCGCGCCACAGGAGATGGGCGATACGGACATGCTCCGGCACTGCGAGGACTGTGGCGGTCGCACGCACAACTACGTCGAGATGACGGACGACCGGGACGCGCTGGTGACACGCTGTGAGGAATGCGACGCCGAGACCGGCCGGTTCACCTGACGCGCCTGCAGGCGCGCTGGGGGCACAAGGTGTGTCGGGTCAGTCGTCGGCAGCGGCGGCGGAACCGGAGTCATCGGTAGCGGTCGCGTCGCCCGTGTGACGCGCGGCGAACCGCGTGAAGTTGTCGAACAGCCGCTTGGCCTCGCAGGCGGCGCGGTAGTTCTCTTCGGTGACCCCATCGAGCACCGCCTCGATGCGTTCCTCGGAGAGCTGCTCGTCCTTGCTTTTCGTCACCGTCTCGGCCGTCTCGGGGTCGTACTCGGGATGGAACTGCACCGAGAAGACGGTGCCCTTCCGGAACCCGTGGACGCCGTAGTCGTTCTCGGCGAACGTGGTCGCGCCCGGCGGTACCTCCGCGACGCGGTCCGAATGCGTCGTGAAGACGGTAAAGGACTCGTCGACGCCGGCGAGCAGTTCGTTCTCGCCGTCGTGTTCGACCGTCCGGTAGCCGATCTCGTACTCGCCCATCGGCTCGACGGTGCCGCCGAGCGCGTGCGCGAGCAGCTGGTGGCCGAAACAGACGCCCAGGAACGCGATGTCGCGGTCGACCGCGTCCGCGACCCAGGATTCGAGGTCCCGGATCCAGGGCTCGTCCCAGTAGACGGACGCGCGGCTGCCCGTGACCAGACAGCCGTCGAACGCGAAGGAGTCGGGCAGTTCGCGCTCGGTCACGTCGTATTCCACGAGGTCGGCGTCGAGTTCCCGCCGGAAGTTCCGGCGGTTGTCCTCGCCGTCGTGGGCCGCGTTCAGCAGGGCGATTCGTGGCCTCATTACCAGTACGCAACGACTCAAATCGTAAAAGCATGCGTATCGACGGCAGTGCTTGCCGCACTGTTGCCCGGGACGCCGGTGTCACTGCGACCGCGGGTCCAACGCCTATCGAAAACTATCGAGCCTTCAGAACTGTCTCGCTGCGGGCTGTCGACTGCGATATGCGCGTTACGTCCGGTCCGCTTCCGGGTTGTTCGTCCGCCGATAGGAGCCGACCATCTTCCACAGCGTGTCGTTGAGGTCGTCGTCGCTGGTTTCGCTCTCGATCTGGCGGTACAGGTTTTCCGAGACTTCGATACGAGGCATCGGGTGTGTATAGAGAGTGGGAGTAAATAAATCTCCGCTGACACGGAATCGAGTAAAAGCTTCAACGCGCCCCTCTAGGGGCCGTATAACCATTTGGCCCCGTAGAAGACGAACCAGGCCATCCAGATGCAGAACACGACCAGCCACGTCCCGTACTGGACCGTCGGATCGGGAACCAGGACGTACGCCACGACAAGGAGGACGGCGATGCTCGCCGCGGCCGTGGCGTCCCAGCGGTCCAGTGCGGGCGGGTCGACCATCGGGAGCTACTGTGAGATGCCGTAGGTGTCGTTGTCCCAGTCGTTGACGCCGGTGTCGTACACCGCCTCCTCGCGCTCGATGGCGTCGATGCGTTCGCGGTCTGCGGCGTCGAGTTCCCAGTCGAACAGGTCGAAGTTCTGCCGGACGTGCTCGGGCGAGGAAGATTTGGGCAGCACCACCACGTCGTTCTCGACCGCCCACTTCAGGATGAGCTGTGCCGGCGACTTGTCGTATTTCTCGGCCAGATCCTGGATCACGTCGTCGGCGAACACCTCTGTCCGACCGAGCGGCGCGGCCGCCTCGACGACGGTGTCGGTATCGCGGCAGAACTCGACGACCTGGTCCTGGGTGTTCCAGGGGTGGTACTCGATCTGGTTGACGGCGATGGGCACGTCGGCGACGTGCTGGGCGGCCCCGAGCTGATACGCGCTGAAGTTCGAGACGCCGACGTTGCGGATTTTCCCCTGGTCTTTGAGCGTCGCCATCGCGTTCATCGTCTCGCGGACGGAGGTCGCGGGGTTGGGCCAGTGGACGAGATACAGGTCGAGGTAGTCCGTTCCGAGGCGGTCGAGCGACGCCTCGCAGGCCTCGATGACGGACTCGTAGTCGAGGTGCTTCGGCAGCACTTTCGACGTGAGAAACACGTCCTCGCGGTCGTAGTCGGCCAGGGCCTCGCCGATCTCCGCTTCGTTCTTGTAGCCTTCGGCGGTGTCGACGTGAGCGTAGCCCGCGTCCAGCCCGGTTCGGACGGACTCCTGAACGGTCTCGCCGTCGATGTCCCAGGTCCCGACGCCGACCATCGGCAGTTCGTCGCCACTCGGTAGCGTCACTGTAGGGGGTGTCACAGTACGTGCCTCACTCGCCGCAGTCAAAACCGTTTCGCGCTCATCGCGTCACGGCACCCGCCCGGTTTCCTCACTCGGGGTTGGCGATGTCGACCGGCTCGCCGGTATCTGCGCTCCGGGCCAGTGCGTCCATGGCGCGCATGTTCCCCAGCGTCTCGGCGCGGTCGATGGGCGGCGTCTCGCCGCTCTCGACGGCGGCTGCGAACGCCTCGACCTGCAACTGGTAGTGATCGACGGGGTCGAACGTCTCCGTGACCTCGCGGCCGTCGACGCTGTAGGTCAGCGAGACTGACTGGTCGTGTTCCGGGCCGAAGCAGTTCGGGGCTTCGAGCCAGCCGTCGTCGGTTTCGACCCGGTAGTACTCCCGGCTTGGCCCGTCGAACCCGCAGGCAACCGAGGCGACGCGTCCGTCGTCGTACGAGAGAACGCCGCTGAGGTTCGTGTCCACGCCGCTGTCCCACGAGTCTCGGGTGTGTGCGAACGCGCGGTCGGGCTCGCCGAGGAAGCCCCGTGCCGCGCTGACGGCGTAACAGCCAACGTCCATCAGGCTCCCGCCGGCCAGTTCCGGGTCCAGCCGGATATCGTCGGGATCGCCGAGCGGGAACTTGAACGACGCCTCGACGGTGTGAATCTCGCCCAGTTCCTCCTCGACGATCTCCCTGGCCCGCCTGGTCCGCGGGTGGAACTGGTACATGAACGCTTCCATCAGCGCGACGCCCTGGTCGGTACAGTAGTCGAAGAGGTCGGCGGCCTCGGCAGTGTCGACCGCCAGCGGCTTCTCACAGAGCACGTTGAGGTCGTGGTCGGCGGCTCGCTGGCTCCACTCGGCGTGGAGCGCGTTCGGGAGCGGGTTGTAGACCGCGTCGATGTCCGCTTCGGCGAACATCGTCTCGTAGTCGCCAAACGCGCTGTCGATACCGAGGGTATCGGCTACCTCGCTGGCCCGGTCCCGGGAGCGGGAGCTGATTGCCGTGACCGTGTGATCCGACTTCTGGATGCCCGGAATCACGTCTTCGCGCCCGATTTTCGCTGTCGAGATGACACCAAAGCGCATACCCATACCCGACTCCCCTCCAATAAACAATTACCGACCGCTGGGCTCTGAGCCGACACTGACTCCCCGCTCGGATACGGGAGTCAGTTCGGCCGCTGACGGGTCGCGCCTGTCGGGAACGAGTTCGGTGGCGACCTCGCGTGCGCGCTCGAAGTGGGCTGTCGCGTCTTCACACGCGGCGACGGGTGCCTCTCGCTTCGAGTCGTCGCTGGCCTCGCGTCGCCCCTGTCGTCCCGCCTCACGGTGCGCATCGACCAGTTCGACGGCGACGTCCGCGAGCGCTTGCCGGAGCGACCCCCGGTCGCCGTCGAACCGGCGGTCACGGCCCCAGTCCAGTTCGTACGCCGTCCGGTACCGGTCGAGGGCGTCTTCCCAATGTGTGGCCCGTGCTGCCGGGTCTGTCGTGGCTCTGGCCGCGCTCGCGGCCACCTGTGCCGCGTCGACCGGGGCCGACAGGAGTTCGGCGTATTCTGCCTCGACTGCGTCCCGGGCGTCCGTGACGGCCTCCGTTGACGGCTCCGGTGCCGTCACCGCCAGCGCCCGGTCGTACTCGACGGTGGCCTGTTCGTACGCGTCCGCGGCCCGTTCGTACGCCCGGTTCTCCCATGCGTCCCGGGCCGTGTCGCGGTGTTCCTCGGCCGCGCCCACGTGGCGTCGCCGCTGGCAGGTGTCGATTCGGGTCTGCACTGCCTGGCGGCGCTCATCGATGGCCGCTGTCGCCCCGACCGCTTCGACTCGTTCCCGACTGTCGTCGAGTGCTTCCTGTGCGGCGGTGATCTGCGTGGCTGCTGTATCGAGGTCTGTCGCCGCCAGGGCTCCCGCTGCGGCCTCGACCCGGGATTCCGCCCGGTCAAGCTCGGTCAGTGTCCGCGTCCAGATCTGTGTCGCTTCGTCGACGAAGGCCCGAACCGGCCTCAGGTCGCCCTTGCACTCGAACGCCCAGCGGTCTTCGTCGACGGTGACGGTTTCGAGCGTCGACGTACGAAGCCCCGACGTGCAGTGGACGGCCACGATGTCTTCGTAGGGGAGCGAGATGGTTCGGTCACCGCTGTCGTTGCCGACGACGAACAGGACCCGAACGGTCGTGGCGAGCAGAAACGCGCGGTAGTCGCCGGCCGGGACGTACGACTCGTTGTCTCCCCGGGCAGCGACGACGCCGGACCGGTCGTTGGACGCGAGATATCGCGGCCTCTCCGCCGCCCGTAGATACTGCCCCAGCGGCTGCTGGAGCCGGCGCGTGCGTCCGAACAGCCCGCCGGTGTCCGTCCGGCCGAATATCTCTGGCCGGTCAGCGGATTGCAGATCGACGACGTTCCCCATTGTCCACCCCGTTCATGACAGTATATTAAATGTATCTTCGCAGAAATAAATCCTTTGGCCGATAACAGCGGCCGGACTGTTCGATTCCAGCCGGGACTTGCGAACGGCGTCAGTACGGCTGGCTTCGGTCCGTCGGCTGGCGCTGCGGGCTCCCGCTCGTCAGATCGGCGACGCACTGTCGGCAGAACTGGTAGTCCTGCTCGTTCCTCGCCCCGCAGTGGGGACAGTCGATGGACTCAGTGCTGTTGTCGGTGGCGTTCCCACGGCGCCCCTCGGCATCGCCCTGTCCGGTCGCACCGGCGGGGTCACCCCGGTGCCGGTACGCGTACAGCATGGTCAGGACGTGAAGCCCCACGAGAAGCGCGATTGCGCCGTAGAGCCACTCGCTCACCATCATATGTTAGTGTACGGTAACGTACTACTTGAGGGTTGTGCCGAGTTACCAATGGTCGGCTGGTTCGATGGGTTCCGGCACCCTACATGGTGACTTTGTGGGGGCGGACGGTGTTCTGTGGGCCAGCGTTCAAATAGGACCACGGGGCCAGGGGCACCCATGTCCGCTCACACGCTCGGTGGTCCCTGATGGGCCGTCGAACGCTCGTGGCCGTCGCCCGTCCCGACGGCTGTTACGACTGTCGCATCGCCCACTGGGGCGTCGACGCCGACCCGGTAGCCCAGTCCCGACCGCTCGGGAACGGGTGGACGGCGTCGGCTGTTCTCGCTGCCGTCGATGCCACCCACGAACAGGTGGTCGTACTCGACGGGTCGGTCCGAACCTACGCCGTCTGCTGGCTCGACCCGACGCTGTCGGACCCCGACGATATCGTCCTCGCTCGTACTGCTGACCCCATTGGACTCCGTGAGTGGTGGGTCGACCGCAAGGACGAGGCATGTCGCGTTCTGGAAAGCGAGACGCGGGACCCGGAACCGGTTCGGCGTGACCTGCTCGCGGCGCTCCGAAACCGCGCTTCGGCCGTGCACTACCCCGACGACGCGTCCTTTTTACGCGGGGACCGCTAACCGCCACACGTGACCGCCGTCGAGACGCTGACCTATCCAGACCCCGCCGACGCGCTGGAACTCGCGTCGCGTGCCACCGACCGCAGCGCGCTGGTGACGCTCGTGGGTACCTGTACGGTCGAGTACGAGGGTCGAGCGGCCAGTTCGCTGGGGCTCGGCGACCGCCACGTCATGCTCAAACCCGACGGGGCTGCGCTGGTCCACACCGACGAGGGCCAGCAGCCGGTGAACTGGCAGCCACCGGGGTGTGAACACAGCGTCAGCGTCGACGACGGCTCGCTGGTCGTCCGTTCCACGCGGTCGACCCCCGCGGAATCGCTGGAGGTCGTCTTCGAAACGGTCGCCCACGCCGCCGCCTTCGACGTGAGCGATTCCGAGGACCTCGCGCTCACCGGGACCGAAGCTGACCTGAAAGACCGAATTCTCGACGAGCCGGCGCTGGTCGAGTCGGGCTTTACGCCGCTTGCGACCGAACGCGAGACCCCCGCCGGCGCGGTCGACATCTACGGCGAGGACGCCGGGGGCCGGACGACGGTTCTGGAGCTCAAACGCCGGCGCGTCGGTCCCGACGCAGTCGGCCAGCTGGGTCGGTACGTCGATGCCCTGGAGCGTGATCTGCACGCCGAGACCGAGGTCCGTGGAATCCTCGTTGCGCCCTCGGTGACCGACCGGGCGCGTCAGTTGCTCGCCGAGAAAGGGTTGGAGTTCGTTTCACTGGAGCCGCCGTGACTGTTTCTGCTGCACGTATCCGTGTCGCCCCAATCTGACTGACGTCGGCACCTCACAGTAGGTGACGCGATTACTCGTCTACGGTGACCGTCCCATCGGTATCGACGACCACGCGGTGGCCGCTGTAGTCGAACGCGACGTGGCCGTCGGTGTTCGAATCGGTTATGCACGCTGTCAGTGCATCCGGATTGATACTGTCGGCCAGCGGCGGGAGGGACTCTATGGGTTGCCCCTCTGCGGTCGCCACGGCGCGAACGACTGCCGTGACGATGGACTGGTCGGTGCCGTGGGCTTCTATGACGGATGGTGATATTCCAGACACGGTTCTCTGTTCCTCGTGAGTAATTTATCCTGTACCTGCAAAGTTCAGTGTGGCTAGCATAGTGAACGCCATCGGTATGAAGCATGACAACATTCTTCACGGGGTATCGACTACGCCAGTATATGTCTCAACAGCCTGGTGACGGCCGGGCGGTCACACGTGTGAAGTTTGATATTTCTGACGGATCATATCCTTTTGTGTCGATGTCGGAGGCGGAATCGTGCTCAGTAATCCTGGAGAAGTGTCTCCCGCAGACGGGCGACACGTACGCGGAGTTCCTCTCAATCGAGGGTGCTCGCCCCGACCAACTCGTCGAGTACGTTGAGGCGGATGCACAGCGCGAGGCGCGGGTGCTTGACCGCACCAGCGACGGCGGACTCGTCGAGATCGACGTCCAGGACAGTTGCCCCATCGTTTCGCTTGCAGACGCCGGTGCGGTGCCACAGACCGCTCGCGGCGTCGACGGGCAGGGAACTGTCGTGGCCGACGTGCCACGGCAAACGGAGACGGCGGCGGTTATCGAGGAGTTCCTGTCGTCTCATTCGGAGGCCGAACTCATCGCGAAACAACATCGCGAGTCCATCGTGCCGCTGTTCGGGTTCCAGAACTACGCTGCCCTCACTGATTCATTGACCGACCGCCAGCGGGAGGTCCTCGAAACGGCCCACGAAGCGGGGTACTACAACTGGCCCCGCGGGGCGACGGCCGCGGATCTGGCTGAACTTCTCGATGTCTCGGAACCGACGCTCCACAAGCACCTGCGGGCCGCCGAACAGAAACTCGTCACGGCCATGTTCGCCTGTCCGCACGAGGAACTGGCCGCTGACAGCGATAGCTGACCGCCGTTATTCGATCTGGTCCTGCAAGTCCGCGAGTGCGTTCATCGCCTCTATCGGTGTCATCGTCGCGACATCGAGCGACGCCAACTGCTGTGCCACTGACTCCGGTAGCTCTCCGTCGATGGCAGCCCCGTTCGCCCGCACTGTCTCCTGGTGGCTGTCCACTGTACCGTCGCCGGCCGACCCCGCCGCTTTTCCGTTTTCTGTCGGTCCTGTCGTCTCCGCAACGGCGGACGCCGCGTCGCAGTCAGCCGATGAGCCGGCCTCAGTCTCGGTAGCATCTCGGCGCTCTTCTCTGTCGGCGCTCGTTTCGCCAGCGTCGGCATCCATCAGGAGGTCCCGCGAGCGCTCGACGACGGATTCGGGGACGCCGGCCATGCTCGCCACCTCGACGCCGTAGGAGGCCGCTGCGGGACCGGGCGCGAGTTCGTGGTCGAAGCGAACGTCGCCGGCTTCGCGGCTGGTCTCGAAGTGGCGGTTGGTCGCGCCGGGCAGGTCGGCGGCGACGGCGGTAAGATCGTGGTGATGGGTCGCAAACAGCGTGTACGCGCCGACCTCGTTGTGGAGATGTTCGGTGACGGCGCGGGCGATAGCCAGCCCGTCGGCCGTCGACGTGCCCCGTCCCACTTCGTCCAGCAGGACGAGCGAGTCTTCGGTCGCCGCGTCGAGAATCGTCGCCAGTTCGGTCATCTCTATCATGAACGTCGAGCGGCCGCCGGCGATGTCGTCGCTGGCCCCGACGCGGGTGAACACCCGGTCGAGTATCGGGAGGTCGGCCGCCGCTGCGGGGACGAAGCTCCCGGCCTGCGCCAGCAGGCAGATGAGCGCGACCTGGCGCATGTACGTCGATTTCCCGCTCATGTTCGGCCCTGTGACGACGGCGAGGAAGGGCTGTATATCGTCAGCGGCGACGCCGTCGCCGCTTCCGTCTCCGCTCTCCGGCACTGGTCCACTACCGAGATGCGTGTCGTTCGGCACGAAGGCGTCCTCGGTCCGCTCAACGACGGGGTGGCGGCCGGCGGTGATGTCGATGCCGTCGTTCCCGACGGTGGGTCGGCAGTAGTCGTACTGCGCCGCGACCTCGGCGAAGGAGACCAACACGTCGAGGCGAGCCAGTCGGTCTGCGAGCGCCTGTACGCGCTCGGCTTCGTTGGCCACCTCGTCCCGGACCGCACAGAACAGGTCGTACTCCAGGTCGTCGGCCGCGCTCTCGGCCCGCAGAATCTCCTCCTCGCGCTCCTTGAGTTCCGGCGTGTAGTAGCGCTCGCTGTTTTTCAGCGTCTGGCGGCGCTGGTAGTCCTCGGGGACGGAATCGAGATTCGCGTTCGTCACCTCGATGTAGTAGCCATGCACCGAGTTGTGGCCGACCTTCAGCGAGTCGATGCCGGTGCGCTCGCGCTCGCTCGCTTCGAGGTCGTCGATCCACTGCTTGCCAGACTGCTCGGTCGAGCGCAGTCGGTCCAGCTCCTCGTCGTAGCCCTCGCGGATGACGCCCCCCTCTGTCACCTGCTGTGGCGGGTCCGTGCGGATCGCCGCCTCGATTTCCTCGCGGGTCTCAGCCAGCGGGTCCAGCGTGGCGTGTAGGTCCGCGAGCAGGCGCGCGTCTGCGTCGGCGATTTGGTCCCGAATCTCGGGCACGACCGACAGCGTGGCGGCCAGCGACCTGAGGTCGCGCGCGTTCGCTCGACCCCGCGAGACGCGTGAGATGAGCCGTTCGAGGTCGTACACCTCCGACAGCAGGGCCGACAGCTCCTCTCGCCGCGCGGGATCGCGCTGGAGTTCGGCGACTGCGCCGTGGCGGGCCTCGATGCGGTCGGCGTCCAGCAGCGGCCGGCGGAGCCAGTCGGTCAGTTTCCGCCGCCCCAGCGCACACGCCGTCTCGTCGACCGTGTCGACGAGCGTGCGGTTCTCGTGGCCCCTGACCGACCGGCGCTCGAACAGTTCGAGGCTCTCGACGGCCACGGCGTCGAGCAACATGTACTCCCGCGGGTCGTACCGCGTGAGGTGATTGAGGTAGTCGAGCGTGCCGGCGGGGTCTACGTCCGCATCCACCGGCTCGCCGTCGGGACCGACGGCCCCGCTGCTGCCGCGGGTGTACTCAGCGTAGGCCAGCAGGCCGCCACAGGCCCGGATTTCCGCGTCGCCGGCGAGCAGGCGCTCCGGCGGGCCGAAGTACTGGCCTACGCGGTCGGCAGCGCGGTCCCGGGCGAAGGCGTCCGCGTCGTAGCGTGTCACCAGACAGGCCGGGCCGAAGACGGCATCTCGGTCTACGTCGACGTCGGGGCCGACGATTGCCTCCGCCGGGCCGAACCGGCTGAGTTCGTCGGCGACGGCCGTCTCCGAGCCAACGCTCGTGGCGTAGCAGTCCCCGGTCGAGACATCGAGCAGCGCCAGTCCGTACCGCTCGCCGGCGGTCAGGGCGGCGACGTAGTTGTTGTCCGCCCCGCCCAGGAGTTCGCTCTCGGTGAGCGTCCCCGGCGTGACGATCCGCGTGACTGCTCGTTCGACCACGCCGCTGACCTCGTCGGGGTCCTCGACCTGATCGGCGATAGCGACCCGGTAGCCCGCGTCCAGCAGCGTCTCGACGTAGGACTCGGCGTTGTCGATGGGGATACCAGCCATCGGATACTCGCCGGTCGAGTCCTCGCGCTGGGTCAGCGTGATCTCACACAGCCGGGCGACCCGCTGTGCGGCCGCACAGAAGGCCTCGTAGAAGTCCCCGACCTGAAAGAGGACCAGAGCGTCGTCGTACTGCCGGCACAGCTCGTAGTACTGTGCCATCATCGGCGTCAGGTCCTCTTCGAGCTCGGCCATCTTCTCGGGCGGGCCAAGCGCAGCGTCCATACCGGAGGGCAACAGCCGGTCACTCATAGGCGCTCCGCTCTTGTTTGTGCCGTGATCGCTCGGGGTGACACTGCGGCCGCAACGGTGGCGTTTTGTTTAGCAATAACAGACACAGAGAGCCAGAAAGCCCCGGCTGTCATCGGACGCGCAGCGTCCGATTGCCCGCGAGAGCTTCGCTCTCGCCCTGGCTGAACTCGGGGGCCTCGCTGCGGTCCTCACTGCGTTGCGGTCCTTGCGTCGTCCGCCATCGTTCAGCCAGCCGCCCCTTTCAGTCCCACCCGTAGCCGGTTGGACAAGCCATATTGGGCGGGACTGAAAGGGGCCGCGTTCTCAGCGAACCCCGGCGAAGTAAGCACCTACTGGAGCGCAGCGAGCCGCGGGAGCTGAGAACGTGGGGGCTTTCTGGCTGTTCTTCAAATCTGTCTGCTAACTAAAAGCTGCGGGCGCGACCGGCCCCTGATTTTTATACTGCCCGGGAGACGTAGCTCATATGTCACGTCGTGCCAACTACGCGCTCTGTCAGTTCCAGCAGCATCTCGGCCCGTCGGCGGACTCGCTCGACGTTCCCTGGGCTGAATACACCGGTGATGCGACCGACCCGGTTTCTTTCGACCTCCCAACCTCGTCGCCGGCGGACCCGTACGTCCAGATGCAGGTGTTCGAGGTCGAGGACTTCGACCACGAAATCGTGGTCAACGGCGAGCCGCTGTCGGGGTTCGACATCGCGCCGGGCGAGGGCTGGCAGCTCTGGATGGACACGATTACACCCGAGCGCCTTCACGTCGGCGAGAACACGATTCAGTTCCGCCGAAGCCCCGATTCCGAGGACGCCTTCGTCGTCGGATCGGTCACGGTCCACTGGACGGAGCCCGTCGAATGAATATATAAACAGGTCACAGTGGCCCTGATGAGGCGTGCCAACAGCTACCATTGTTGGCGGTCAGTACGACCTCAGTCTGGTGATTTCACCTGTTCTCGTTGCGTCAACGGGCAACCGCCGAGCACCCTATAACCCTTACTTTTATATAGAACCACATGCAATCTTCGCTTGATTATGAGCCAACGCCAGATGCAGGGCCAGCCGATGATCATCCTGGGAGAGGACTCCCAGCGGATGAAGGACAAGTCTGCACAGGAACACAACATCTCGGCCGCTCGCGCGGTCGCCGAGTCGGTACGCTCGACGCTCGGCCCGAAGGGGATGGACAAGATGCTCGTCTCCTCGATGGGCGACGTCACCGTCACCAACGACGGCGTCACCATCCTCAAGGAGATGGACATCGACAACCCGACAGCCTCGATGATCGTCGAGGTCGCCGAGACACAGGAGGACGAGGCCGGTGACGGCACCACCTCCGCCGTCGCCATCGCAGGCGAACTCCTCAAGAACGCCGAGGACCTCCTCGAACAGGACATCCACCCGACGGCGATCATCAAGGGGTTCAACATGGCCGCCACGCAGGCCAAGGACGAACTCGCCGACATCGCCACCGACGTCGACCCCGACGACGAGGAACTCCTGAAGAAGGTCGCCGAGACCTCGATGACGGGCAAGGGCGCGGAGCTCAACAAGGAGCTGCTCGCCCAGCTCATCGTCGACGCGGTCAACGCCGTCACCGTCGAGGCCGAGGACGGCTCCGTCATCGCGGACCTCGAATACCTCAACATCGAGACCCAGACCGGTAGCTCCGCGGGCAACTCCGAACTCCTCGAAGGCGCGGTCATCGACAAGGACCCGGTCCACGAGGAGATGCCGACCGACGTCGACGACGCCGACATTCTGCTCGTCGACACGGCCATCGAACTCGACGAGACCGAGGTCGACGCCCAGCTCTCCGTCGACGACCCGAGCCAGCTCCAGAACTTCCTCGACAAGGAAGAGGAGCAGCTCAAGCAGATGGTCGACCAGATCGCCGACACCGGCGCTGACGTCGTCTTCTGCCAGAAGGGCATCGACGACATGGCTCAGCACTACCTCGCCGAGAAGGGCATCCTGGCCGTGCGCCGCGCCAAGAAGTCCGACATCGAGTTCCTCAAGGAAGTTCTGGGCGCTCGCATCGTCTCGGACCTCGACTCCGCGACCGCGGAGGACCTCGGCCACGGCTCCGTCACCCGCGACGAGGCCGAAGGCCTGTTCTACGTCGAGGGCAGCGGCGACGAGGCCCACGGCGTCACCCTGCTGCTCCGTGGCTCGACCGACCACGTCGTCGACGAACTCGAACGCGGCGTACAGGACGCGCTGGACGTCGTCGCATCGACGGTTGCCAACGGCAGCGTCCTCGGCGGCGGCGGCGCACCTGAAGTCGAGGTCGCCCGCCGGCTCCGCGACTACGCCGACAGCGTCGAAGGCCGCGAACAGCTCGCAATCGAGTCCTTCGCCGACGCGCTGGAGATTATCCCGCGCACGCTCGCCGAGAACGCCGGTCTCGACAGCATCGACACGCTGGTCGACCTGCGCGCCGCTCACGAGGACGGCGACGTCAGCGCCGGCCTGAACGTCTTCTCCGGCGATGTCGAGAACACGCTCGACACCGGCGTCGTCGAGCCGACCCACGCCAAGCGCCAGGCCATCTCCTCGGCTGCAGAGGCCGCGAACCTGGTCCTCAAGATCGACGACATCATCGCTGCCGGCGACCTCTCGACCTCCGGCGGCGATGAAGGCGGTGCGGGCGGCCCCGGTGGCGCCCCTGGCGGTATGGGCGGCATGGGCGGCGGCATGGGCGGCATGATGTAGGAGGTCGACCGGAGGGAGACCTCCGAACGAGCGAGCGGGAGCGTAGCGACACGCGAGCAGGGTAGGGCCGAACGAAGTGAGGGCCTACCTCACAACCGAGCGGGGAACGGAGTGACCCGCGAGCAGGGAGCACGACCGGAGAAACCGCCGAACAGCTCTGTGGGCGTGTTTCGACGGCATCAACGACTCGCAGACGATATTTTCGACCGGTGCAGTTCAGCTATCGACGCTCACAAAATCGCTGTGACACTGCCGATATCGAGCCGTGAAACAGGAGCAACAGTTAGGTGCGTCTCTGGGGAGTATTCACTGTCCCGGTCCGTTTGGTGGGACGGACTGGTGACAGCGGGTGGGGACCTCTTCCCGTTTTAGCGCTGATTCTACGGCGTCCAGCTGTCGCTCGCTTCATTCCGGGCGTGCTGTTCGGTTTTGGTACTGCTCGATTCCCCGCTCTTCGAACACCACGTCCGTCGTCCCGAGGTCGCTGAAGCGGAGAATCTCGGTTACTCGGTGGGTAGCCGTCTCGTTGACGACCGTGTACTGGAGGGCGTAGCTCCGGACGACGCCGTTTGGCGTCACGGTCGCCGAAAGGGAGACGTTGGTCACCCTGTCGACGGGCTGGGTTGCGATGGCGCTATCGTCGGCCGCTCCGGCTCCCTTGATGCGATACAGCGAGACCCCGTACAGTTGCTTGATGACTTCATCGCCGGGGCGGATGGACGTGACGTTGGTGGCCGAAAGCAGCGCTATGAGACGGCCGCTGAACGTGGGTTCGAAGAACAGTGCGGCCCGCGGGGGACGCGGCGGGCCACCGATACCGCGGCTGTCCGCGACCACCGCCGTCGATGTCGAGCCGTTGACGGTGGTCCGTTCGAGCGCGCGGCCGTCTCGCCAGGTGCCGTGGACCTCACGCGCAGTCACGCCCTGACCGGTCACTGTTTGGGAGGCCGTATACGACCGGTAGCCCGCGCTGATGCTGGCACGGGTCCGGACGCGCTTGTGCAGGTCGCTGCCGTTCATGACGGTCCTGGTGTGCTGGACCCGATAGGAGGTGTTCGAGAGCTGGGCCACGTGAGCGCGGCCGAGTGCAGTGGCGTTGACGACGCGGTCGCCGACGACGCCCGGGGCGCGCTGTTCCGGGCTTGTCGGCGCGTCCGCAGTCGGGACCGGGGCCGGTGTCACGGTCTCCCTGGCGGCCGCGCCGTCCCCGAACAGGCCGGCACACCCGGCGCTCAGCAGGCAGAGACAGACCGCGGAAATCGCCGCCCCGCGACGCATACCAGTGACTGGTCGCGTGGCGGTATAACCCCTGTGACGGCGGAGGTATAAGTGCCGTCGAGTGCCAGTGTTTCGTATGCAGACGCTGCTTCTCGGCGCGGACGCGGTCGAGGACCACGCGGCGATGCCGGCAGTCATCGACGCGGTTGCCGCGGCTTTCGCCGCCGATGCCATGGAGAACACCGTCATGCCGGCCAAGTCCTACATCGACCTGCCGCAGTACAACGGCGACTTCAGGTCGATGCCGGCCTACGTCAACGCGGAGACGTGGGACGCCGCCGCGGTCAAGTGGGTCAACGTCCACCTGGACAACCCCCGCGACCACGACCTGCCGACCGTCCTCGGGACGCTCATCTACTCTGACCCAGAGACGGCGTTCCCGCTGGCCGTGATGGACGGCACCGTCCTGACGCGCCTGCGGACCGGGGCGGCTGCGGCGGTCGCCACCGACCACCTCGCCGTCGCCGACGCGGACTCGCTCGGGCTGGTCGGGGCCGGCACGCAGGCCTACACGCAACTGGAGGCCATCTCGTCGGTCCGGGACATCGAGACGGTGGTCGTCGCCGACCGGGACGCGGAGAAACAGCAGGCGTTCGTCGACGCTTTCGCCGACCGATTCGACGTGCGCGCAGGCAGCATCGAGGACGCCGCCGGCTGTGACGTGCTCTCGACGATCACGCCCGTCAGGTCGCCCATCGTCGACCGGGAGTGGCTCGACGAGCGCACGCACGTCAACGCTATCGGGGCCGACGCCGCCGGCAAGCAGGAACACGACGAGCGCACGCTGCTCGACGCGAAGCTCGTCATCGACAACTACGAACAGTGCACCCACTCCGGCGAGATCAACGTCCCGTGGGGCGAGGGCGTCCTGACCGACAACGACCTCCACGGGGAGCTCGGCGACATCGTCGCGGGCACGCTCTCGGGCCGGACCGACGACGACGGGCTCACGCTCTTCGATTCGACGGGGCTGGCGATCCAGGACGTCGCGGCCGCACACGTCGTCTACGAGAACGCAAACGCCGCCGGCGACGGGACGCCGTTCTCGCTCGTCGACACCGACACGACCTGATTACGGCGAGGGCGTGAGCATGTCGGTCACTTTCGAGATGGCCCAGACGATGATGATGAACGGCAGGAGCGGGACCAGCAGAACGAGCAGGCCGGCGAGCATCCCCCAGCCGATCATGTCCATGCCCTCGTTGGGACGGCTCCGCGACCCCGGCGTGACCGACCGGAGCGCCGCCGGCAGTCGTCCGCTCTCTTTCGTGTCGTCGTCAGGTGATTTCGCCATACTTTCTCTTGCACTGAGACGTGTATAAGCCTATGCCCCGGTGTGCTACATCGCGCCGGCGACGCCGCTGCCGATGGCGGCCCCGCAGTTGCCACAGGCGACGAGGTAGAACCGTTTAGAGGCCGTAAAGAAACCGGTCGTCGATTCCATATCGAGGAACTCCACGTCCTCCTGGTCGGTCATCTCCGCGTCGCATTCCGGACAGTGGACCATCAGGCTGCACCTCCGTTCGACTTCGCGCCGGCGACGCCGCTGCCGATAGTGACGCCACAGGCCGCGCAGTTGGCGGTGTAGAAGCGCTTGGAAGCTTTGATGAAGCCGGTGGTCGCGTCCACTTCGACGAACTCGATGTCGTCGGCCGTTTCGAGTGAGGTCTCACAGTCAGGGCAGTGGACCATACATTTTTGACACCAGCGGAATCCAGCAAAAATCTTGTGTGGGTCGCGGCGATACCGCCGCTCGTCGGGCCCCCGTCTTGTGGCGGTGTGGTCCGGGAGCGGGTTATCAGACGCCCGTCTCCCGAAGGGAAAGGTATAGCACCGTCGCTGCCGGATGTTCCGATATCATGACCACGACCGGTGAGGAACGCGAGCGGGGGTTCGATCACACGGAGATCGAACCCCGGTGGCAGCGCACGTGGGACGAGGCCGACGTGTTCCGGATCGGCGACGACGAGACCGACCCGGAGTACGTCCTGGCGATGTTTCCCTACACCTCCGGCAGCCTCCACATGGGCCACGTCCGGAACTACACTATCACGGACGCCTACGCCCGCTTCGAGCGGATGCGCGGTGAGAGCGTCCTCCACCCGATGGGCTGGGACTCCTTCGGCCTACCCGCCGAGAACGCCGCCGAGGAGCGGGACACCAACCCGCGGGACTGGACGATGCAGTGCATCGACTCGATGCGCGAGCAGCTCACGGAGATGGGCTTTGGCTACGACTGGGACCGCGAACTTGCGACCTGTGAGCCCGAGTACTATCAGTGGAACCAGTGGCTGTTCAAACAGTTCCGCGAGGCAGGGCTGGTCGAGCGCCAGGCCGCCGAACTGAACTGGTGTCCCTCCTGTGAGACAGTGCTGGCGGACGAACAGGTCGAGGGCGAAGACGAGCTCTGCTGGCGGTGTGACACGCCCATCGAGGCCCGCGAGATGGACCAGTGGTTCTTCACCATCACCGACTACGCCGAAGAGCTACTGGAGTCGCTCGACGACCTCGACGGCTGGCCGAACAACGTCCGGGAGATGCAGCGCAACTGGATCGGCAAGCAGGAAGGCGCGAGCGTCGCCTTCGAGATCCCCGGCTACGGCGACGTGGACATCTTCACAACCCGGCTGGACACTATCCACGGGGCGACCTTCTTCTCGCTGGCCCCGGGCCACCCCGTCGCCCAGGAGATCGCCGCGGACAACGACGAGGTCGCCGAGTACATCGAGACCGCCGAGGACGCCGACGAGGACGAACTCGACGTGACCTCCGGCGTGTTCACCGGCGAATACGCCGAAAACCCCGCCACCGGCGAGGAGATCCCGGTCTACGTCGCCGACTACGTGCTGACCGACGTGGGGACCGGCGCGCTGTACGCCGTGCCGGCCCACGACGAACGTGACCACGAGTTCGCACAGGCCCACGACATCGACATCGTGCAGGTCGTCGAACCGACAGATGATGCGGACGCTGACCCCGAGGACATCGACGTACAGGACGCAGCGTATCCCGAGGACGGCCTGTTGGTCAACAGCGGCGAGTTCGACGGGCTCACCAGCGAGGAAGCGCGCGACCGCTTCGTCGAGGAGTTCGACGGCGAGCACCGCACGGAGTACAACCTCCGGGACTGGGGCATCTCCCGACAGCGCTACTGGGGCACCCCGATTCCGATGATCCACTGCGAGGACTGTGGCTACGTCGAGGTCCCCGACGAGGACCTCCCCGTCGAACTGCCGGAGTTCGTCCACACTACCGGGAACCCGCTGGACGCCGCCGAGGAGTGGAAACACGTCGATTGTCCGGAGTGTGGGGCCGACGCGGTGCGGGAGACGGACACGATGGACACCTTCGTCGACTCCTCGTGGTACTTCCTGCGGTACACGTCGCCGGAGATGGACGACGCCCCCTTCGACACCGAGCGGGCCAGCGACTGGATGCCGGTCGACCAGTACGTCGGCGGCATCGAACACGCCGTGATGCACCTGCTGTACGCCCGCTTCTTCACGAAGGTACTGGACGACCTCGACATGGTCGACGGCGTCCGCGAACCGTTCACCAACCTCACGAACCAGGGAATGGTGCTTGGCGAGGACGGCAACAAGATGTCCAAGAGCCTGGGCAACGGCGTCTCGCCCCAGCGCATCATCGAGGAGTACGGGGCCGATACGGCCCGGCTGTTCATCATGGAGGCCGCCCAGCCCGAGAAGGAGTTCGCCTGGAGTCCCGAGGGTGTGCAGTCCGCCCACAGCTTCCTTCAGAACGTGTACACGCTGGTTTCGGAGTACGCAGACGGTGAGGCGGGGACCGCCTCGGACAAAGCCAGCGCCGGCGACGACATCGCCGACTACGTCGGCCGCGAGATCGACGCCACCGCCGCGAACGCGACGGCGGAGTTCGAGGACTTCCGGTTCAACCACGCGCTCCAGGCCGTGCGGGAACTGGTGTCGCTGCTGCGCCGGTACCAAGAGGCGACCGACCCCGACGCCGACACCTTCGAGCGCGGGCTGGCGACGGCGGCGAAACTGCTCGCTCCGGTCGCCCCTCACGCCGCCGAGGAGATGTGGGCCGAACTGGGCCACGACGACCTCATCGCGGAGGCCGAGTGGCCGGCGGCGGAGGCCCCCACGGACTACGAAACGGAGCGCCAACTGGTCGAGAACACCCGCGAGGACATCCGCGACATCGTCGAGACGGTCGGTATCGAGGACCCACAGACCATCACGCTCGCGGTCGCGCCGGAGTGGAAGCACCGCGTGCTGGACCTCGCCCGAAACGCCGACGGCAACGTCGTCGGAACCGTCATGCAGGACGAGGAACTGCGCGAGCAGGGCGAGGCGGCCGCGGACTTCGCCAAGGAACTGGCCGGCCGCGCACAGTCGCTGGACGAGCAACTGCCGCCCGAGCACGAACAGGACGCGCTCGAACGGGCCGCGTGGCTCATCGAACGCGAGTTCGGCGCTGATGTCGTCGTTCAGGGACCCGAGGAAGCGGACGCCGACCTCGTCGGCAAGGCGGGTCCCGGTCGGCCGGCTATCGACATCGAAGCATAGCCTGTCGCGGTCAGCCACGGGCTAGTACCGCTTGCTGCTCTCTTATTGACTGCTCACTCGACAGCGATAACGCCGGTGTCGACGAGATCCTCGAAGACGTTCGTCGCGTGGCCCTCGGGAGCGACCCGTTCGTACACGCCGACGACGCGCTCGTCGGCGATGATGTACGTCGTCCGCTGGCTCCGCCCGTCGACGAGGGGCACGTCGAAGGCCTCGCACAGTCGCCCCTCGGGGTCGGCTAGCAGGTCGAAGCTGATGTCGTTCGCCGCGGCGAACTCACGGTGACTCTCCACGCCGTCCGTCGAGACGCCGTACAGCTCGACCCCGGCGTCCCGGAACCGCTTTGCATGGCCCTCGAACTGTGCAGCCTCTGTCGTACAGCCCGGGGTATCGTCCGCCGGATAGAAGTACAGCACTGTCGGCTGCTCGAAGCCCGGCTGGACCGCGTCGCCGTGCTGGTTCGTCGCTCTGATCGTCGGCACGTCTGTCCCGGGTTCGAGCACCATCGTCAGTTCACGGGGATGTCCGTACCGTCGTCGTCCTCGCTGTGGACGACCTTCGCCAGCCGGACCGTGAGCACGCCGTCATCGTAGCTCGCTGTGGTCTCCTCCTCGTCGACAGCTTCGGGGAGGCGAACGGACCGGCTCAGCGACTGCTGGCGGCGCTCGCGCTGGACGTACTGGCCGTCGGCGGATTCCCGCTCCTGGCTCGACGAGGCGCTGACGGTGAGCTCCCGCTCGTCGACGAGCTGAACGTCGATGTCGTCCGTGTCGTAGCCGGGCAGGTCCGCGTGGACGACGAAGGCGTCGCCCTCGTCGACGACGTCGACCGGGACAGCGCCCATGTCGACGCCGAACTGGTCACCCAGCATATCGAACGCGCGCTCGATCTCGCTAAGCGGATCGCGATCTGACATACGCGGGGGTACACGGGCCCGGAACTTAACGCTTGAACCGCGGCCGGCGATGTCCCGCCGGCTCAGTTGACGACCGTCTGCGAGTCGTACGACCCCAGCCGGCGGACCCAGCCCTTCTCGGCGATCTCTTCGATGTCTTCGAGGGCCGCCTGCGTGCGCTGTTCGTACAGCCCCGCCGAGATATCGATGTGGAAGACGTAGTCTCCGAGCCGCTCGCCGCTGGGCCGGGATTCGAAGCGGGTCATGTTGATGTCGCGGTCGGCCAGCGGCTCGAGGAGTTCCAGTAGCAGCCCAGGGTAGTCGACGTTCGGCGAGATGATGAGCGAGGTTTTCCCGCCGGCTTCCGAACGTTCGCTCTTCGGGGCGACGACGACGAATCGCGTCGCGTTTGAGGCCCGGTCCTGGATGTCCTCGGCGAGGACTTTCAGCTCGGTCCCGTTGGTCGCGTTCTCGGGGTGACCGATGGCGGCGATGTCCGAATCGCCGCGGGCGCGCTCGACGCCGCGGGCCGTCGACGCGACGGCTTCCACGTCCACGCCGGGGTAGTGTTCGTCGAGCCAGCCGCGACACTGGGCAAGCGCCTGGGCGTGGCTGGCGACCAGCGAAAAGGAGTCGTCCTGTGCCAGCAGCGCGTGGCGGATCGGC
The DNA here is from genome assembly GCF_055271655.1 of Haloarcula sp. HT12. Lineage (NCBI taxonomy): Archaea > Methanobacteriati > Methanobacteriota > Halobacteria > Halobacteriales > Haloarculaceae > Haloarcula > Haloarcula sp. HT12. Next base: position 29,091 of record NZ_JBUXKW010000002.1, on the reverse strand, counting down.
GTGATGACCTCCTCGACGACGGCGATGTCGTACTCTGCGAAGGCGTCGAGCGACTCGGTGACGGACCCCTCGATGCTGTTCTCGACGGGAACGACGCCGCGCTCGGCCTCGCCGTCCGCGACGGCCTCGACGATGGCGGTCACCGATTCGGAGAAAGAGATCTCCCCGTCGGTGACTGCCTGTGCGGCGCGGTGGGAGTAGGTCCCTTCGGGACCCAGGGTGACAGTGGTCATACCCGGGGTACAGCGGTGGGAACCAAAAGAACGGTGGTCATCGGCAAGCGCTGTGCTGGAGCAGCCTCACGATAGCCGGGCCAGCTCCTCGTCGCTGAGTTCGATGGCGCTTGCGGCGACGTTCTGTTCGAGGTGGTCGAGGCTGCTCGTCCCGGGAATTGGGAGCGTCACGTCCGAGTGGCCAAGCAGCCACGCCAGCGCGATCTGGTAGGGGGTGGCGTCGTGGCGCTTGGCTATCTCGTCGATACCGTCGACGTCGCCGAGGTCCCCAGCGCCCAGCGGGAACCACGGGATGAAGCCGATACCGTACTCCTCGCAGGCCTCCAGCACGTCCTCGTCGTCGCGGTGGGCGACATTGTACTGGTTCTGGACGGTCGCGATATCGACGATATCGCGGGCGCGGTCGAGCTGCTCGACGGAGACGTTCGAGACGCCCACGTGGCGGATCAGTCCCTCGTCTTTCATCTCGGCGAGTGCGTGTATCGAGTCCTCGAACGGCGTGTCAGGGTCCGGCCGGTGGTGCTGGTACAGGTCGATGGGGTCCATCCGCAGCCGGTCCCGCGAGCACAGTTGCGCGTTGCGGAGGTAGTCCGGGTCGCCGTGGGCCAGCCAGTCGGCGTCGGTGTTGCGGAGCAGGCCGCCCTTCGTCGCGATGACGAGGTCCTCGCGCTCGGTGTCCAGCGCCTCGCCGATGAGCCGCTCGGAGACGCCCGGGCCGTATGAGTCCGCCGTGTCGATGAAGTCGACGCCGAATTCGACCGCCCGCTCCAGCACCGCGCGGGCCGCGGCTTCGTCGTCCGGTTCGCCGATGACGTCCTCGCCGGTGAGCCGCATCGCGCCGAAGCCGAGCCGGTGGACCGTGAGTTCCCCGCCGATATCGAAGGTGTCACTCTCGTTTGTGACCATACGAACACGGTGGTCGTCCCGCCTGAAAACAGCCGCGCATGTTACAGTCGGTGCCGCTACTGTCGACGTCTCGCGCTGCCAGCTTACTCGTCGCTAAGGTGGAACAGCGCGAGGTAAACGAAGAGATACCGCGAGGCGTAATAGATCGCGACGCTGGCGGCGAAGGCGAACAGCGAGACGGTCGCGACCGACACGCCGAACCCGGAGTCGACGAACGGGTTCCGACCCATCGCTGCGATGTACGACGACACCATCTCGCCACCGCCAAGCCCTACAGCGAACAGGCAAAGCGAGAGCACGATCGCCAGGCCGCCCGTCCCGAGCCCGACGTACCGCGCGAAGTCCTCGGCGTTGAGGGCCGCGTGTGCCTGTCGCTCAGTCAGCGGAGCGAGCCGGACCCGGTAGAGGACTGAGCCGACGAGCAACGTCGCCCCGAACAACTGCAAGAAGGCGCCGAACAGCCCGAGCAACAGCACTTTCGGCGAGGCGACGGTGGGGTCAACTGCGGGGAGAAACGCCGCGGTGCTGTCCGGATACAGGCCGTAGATCGGCAGGAGAAGCGCCAGCGCGCCGAGCAGGGCGCTCTGGAGCGCGAGCGTTCGTGGGACAGTCTGTCTGAGATACGAGTGGCGTTCGTAGCGGAGTCGCTCGTACGTCGTACCTGAAATGATCGCTTGGGCGATGGTGTCGTCGGGCTGTGAATCAGTAGACATATCTTACCGGTTCCTAATCACCGACAGTTTACTCAATCCGCAATATAACCCTTTTGCACGGCGCAACATTCAGGGTGGCTGTCAATACGCGCCACTTTACCGCCCTCAGCGCGTGTGAATCGCCTCGCCGCGTGCGGCCGCGGTCGCCTCGTGGACCGCTTCGGAGAGCGTCGGATGCGTGTGAATCGTTCCGGCGATGTCTTCGAGCCGCGCACCCATCTCGATACCCAGCCCAAGTTCAGCGATTAGTTCGGACGCCTCCGGGCCGACGATCTGTGCCCCGAGCAGGAACTCCTCGTCGGCGTCGGCGACGACGCGGACGAATCCCTCGCGCTCGTTGACGGTGAGCGCGCGGCCGTTGGCCCGCATCGGCATCTGTCCGACGACCGGCTCGAAGCCGGCCGCCTCGGCTTCGCTCTCGGTCATGCCGACGGTGGCGATCTCGGGGTCGGTAAAGACCGCGGCGGGGATCGCCTGGTGGTCGAATGCGGCGGGTTCGCCGGCGGCGGCCTCCGCCGCGACCTTGCCCTCGGCCATGGCCTTGTGGGCGAGCATCGGTTCGCCGGCCACGTCGCCGACGGCGAACACCGACTCGGCGTCCGACCGCGCCTGGTCGTCGGTCGGAATGAAGCCGTCCTCGTCTGTTCCCAGGTCGACGTTCTCCAGCGCGAGCGTGTCCGTGACCGGTTCGCGGCCGACCGCGACCAGGCATTGCTCGGCGTTGTACTCGATGACCTCGTCGTCGGCGTCGACCGTCTGGACGCGGATGCCCTCGTCCGTCCGCTCCCAGTCGTCGGCCGCCTCGCCGAAGCTGAAATCGATGCCCAGGTCTTCGGCGCGCTCGCGGACGACCGCCGCGACGTCGTCCTCGTAACCGGGCAACACGTCGTCGAGCATCTCGACGACCGTGACCTCCGCGCCGAGTTTGGCAAACACCGTCGACAGTTCCATCCCGATGTAGCCCGCGCCGACGACCACCAGTTTCTCGGGGACCGATTCCAGCGCCAGCGCGTCCTTCGAGGAGAGAATGTGTTCGCCGTCGAACTCGAAACCCGGGACCTCCATCGGTCGGCTCCCCGTGGCGACGACGGCATGTTCGAACGACAGCGATTCCGAGCCCTGCCCCTCGCCGCCGTGGGCGACCCGGACCGTCCCGTCGTCGACGAACTCGGCAGTGCCCTCTACCAGATTGACGCCGGCGCTCTTACACAGCGACTCGACGCCCCGTGTCAGCCGCGTGACGACGCCGTCTTTCCACTCGGTCATCCCGGCCATGTCGACGGCCGGGTCCGCGAACACGCCCATCGACTCGCCCTGTCGGGCGTCGTGGGCCACGTCAGAGGCCGAGATGAGTGCTTTCGAGGGGATACAGCCGTGGTTCAGGCAGGTCCCGCCGTAGGCGTCCCGCTCGACGAGTGTCGTGTCCAGTCCCAGTTGTGCGCCCCGGATCGCGGCGACGTAGCCGCCCGGTCCGCCGCCGATAACAAGCAGTTCGGTTCCCGTAGTGACGTCTCCGACGACCATAGCGGCACCTCGTCCGGACCGGTGAAAAGGTATCGCCCTTCAGCCCGCTGTCACTCCCCGCCCGCGCCGCCGGTACAGGTAGTACCCGATGACCGGAACTGACACCGCAAACGCCGCGAGCAGTGTCGACCCCAGCCCGTGGACCACGCCGGCGAGGGCATACAGCGGCGTCGGGGTCCAGTCCGAATCGGTTCGCCGGAGGTGCCGGCTGTCGAGAAGGAGGCCGACTGTGAGAAGCAGGCTGAACAGCACACCCGCCCAGCTGGCGAGGACGGTCAGGGCAAAGGCACCGAGGGACGTGCCGAGATTCACAGTCCCGGTCGACGCTGACGAAATGAACAGTTCCATTGACAGCCGCGAGAGGGCGACACAGCCCGGCGGCAGGGCAAACAGCGCGGCTAATCCGTACCAGGTCCATCTGTCTCTCGTGGAGGGCATCACGCATCCTGTCGCCCCGGCGACTCCTTTTGCTTTCGGTCGTCTCCGATCCTATTCTAACAGAAGCCGCGTCGGGTCCGTCAGATACGCCTTGAGCGTGTTGACGAAGCGGGCCGCGTCGGCCCCGTCGATGACGCGGTGGTCGATTGCCAGCGAGAGCGGGAGCGTGGGTTTCGCACGCACCTCTCCGTTTTCAACAACTGGCCGTTCTTTCAGCGCCCCGATGCCGAGAATCGCCGTCTCTGGGACGTTGATGATGGGACTGGCGTACTCGCCGCCGATGGCCCCGAAGTTCGTGACGGTGAACGTCCCGCCCTGCATCTCCGACCGCTCGATGTCGCGGCTGCGAGCCCGCCCGACGAGGTCGTTGATCTCGCCGGCGAGTACCAGCAGTCCCTTCCCGTCCACGTCGTCGACGACCGGGACGACCAGCCCGTGGTCGGTCGCCGTCGCCACGCCGATGTTGTGGGCGTCCCTGTAGACGATTTCCTCGTTTTCGGTGTCAAGCGCCGTGTTGAGCACCGGGTGCTGGTCCAGCGCCGCCGCGACGCATTTCACGACAAAGGGTGTGTACGTCAGGGTGACGCCGCGCTCCTCGGCGAGCGGTTCGAGCCGCTCGCGGGCTTCGACGAGTCCGGACACGACTACCCGGTCGTGGTGCGTGGCGTGGGGCACTTCCCGGCGTGAGCGGGCCATCTGCTCGCCGATGGCTCGGCGGACGCCGCGGTAGGGCTCGCGGCGTTCGCCCTCGCTCGCCTCCACAGCCGCCGGTTCGGCTCCAGCGCCAGCCGCAGTCGTGCCACCGGCCTCGGCCGCCGTCGCGCTCGCCGCGCCGCCGGCGCTCACGGCTTCGGCATCGGCTGCCTGTGCGGCCTCTTGGGCCTCCGCGTACGCCCGGACCGCCCCCTCGTCAACGTAGGGCTGGCCGTCCCGCGTCTCGTCGGTCGGGATCGCGTCGATGTCCACGTCGAGTTCACGGGCGACCTTTCTGGTCGCCGGCGTCGCCAGCGTCTGGTCGCGCCGCTCGGCCTGCTGGCCGTCTCCCGAGACGCTTCTGACGGCCGACTTCACGGCGGCCCCGTCGTCCGCGTCGCCCGCGTCGTCGACCTGTGAGGGCACTGCGGTCGACCCGTCGCCGTCGTCGGACACCTTCGAAACGACCGACGTGGGGCCGTCGTCGCTGTCGGCTGTCTCGTCACCTGTTGCTGTTGCCGCCTCGACGTCCGCCTCGGTGACGCGGCCACCCGGCCCGCTCCCGTCGATGGCCGCGATGTCGACGCCCCGCTCGCGGGCGAGTCGGCGGACGCTCGGCGAGGTGAACACGCGGCCGTCGGCCGTCGTCACGTCTGCCTGTCCCGACTCGTCAGCGGTTGCGGCATCACCGGTCGCCCCGCTGTCGGCTTGCGCTGCCTCGTCCGCTTCCGTACTGTCGGCCGCCGTATCGCTCGCCTCGGCGTCGCCCTCCTCCGCGATGGTGATGAGCACCTCGCCGGTCTGGACCATTTCGCCGACCTCGGCGTGCAGTTCCTGCACGACGCCGTTGACCGGCGACGGCACGTCGACGGCGGCCTTGTCGGTCTCCACCTCCGCGAGGACCTGATCCTCTGTCACGGTGTCGCCCGGCGAGACGTGCCAGCTCAGCACCTCTCCCTCTGCGACCCCTTCCCCGAGGTCCGGGAGCTTGAACTCGAACATGCCTCAGAACTCGACTGCCTCTCTGATACCGTCTTTGATGCGGGCGGGTTCGGGCAGGTAGTAGTCCTCTAGGGCGTACAGCGGGTAGGGCACGTCGAAGCCCGTCACCCGCGTAATCGGAGCCTCTTGGTACAGCAGCACCTCCTCCTGGATGGTGGCGATGATTTCGCCGGCCAGCCCGCCGGTCTTTGGCGCCTCGTGGACGACGGCCGCCCGCCCGGTCTTCTTGAAGGAGTCGACGATGGCGTCTGTGTCCATCGGCGACAGCGTCCGCAGGTCGACCACCTCGGCGTCGATACCCTCCTCGGCCAGTTCCTCGGCGGCTTCGAGCGTCGGCCGGGTCATCGCGCCCCAGGTGAACACGGACACGTCGCTCCCCTCGCGGCGGACCTTCGCCTCGCCCAGTTCGACGGTGTAGGGGTCGTCGGGGACCTCCTCGCGGAACGAGCGGTAGATGAGCTTCGGTTCGAGGAAGATGACGGGGTCCGGGTCCCGGATAGCCGCCGTCAGCAGCCCTTTCGTCTCCTTCGGGGTCGACGGCACGACCACCTTCAGGCCCGCCTCGTGGACGTAGAACGCCTCCTTGGACTCGGAGTGGTGTTCGGGCGCACGGATGCCGCCGCCGTAGGGCGCGCGGACGGTGAGCGGGCAGTTGTACCGGCCGCGGCTTCGCGTGCGAAGGCGAGCGGCGTGGCTGACGATCTGGTCGAACGCGGGGTACATGAACCCGGAGAACTGTATTTCCGGAACCGGCCGCATCCCGTAGGCGGCCATGCCGATGGCCGTCCCGACGATGCCCGACTCCGCCAGCGGCGTGTCGACGACGCGCTCGTCGCCGAACTCCTCGTGGAGCCCCTGGGTCGCCCGGAAGACGCCGCCGTTCTTGCCGACGTCCTCGCCCATCACGACCACGTCTTCGTTCCGTTCCATCTCGCCGTAGAGGCCGTCACGAACGGCCTGTACCAGTGTCAGACTCTGTGTCGTTGCGTCCTGTGTACTCATTCCAGTAGCACCTCGTCACCGTGTCGCTCGCGCAGGTCTTCGAGGTAGTTCAGTTGCTGTTCGAGCCGCTGTGGCATCTCCGCGTACACGTCCGCGAACATCTCCTCGGGCTTTGGCCGCTCGGTCGTCTCCGCGGTGTCGATGGCGTCTGCGACCTCCGTCCGGACCGACTCGTCGATGGCGGCGACCTGCTCGTCGTCGAGCAGGCCACGGTCCCGGAGGAACGCCTCCATCCGCGGGATGGGGTCTTTCTGCTTCCAGCGCTCGACCTCGCTGTCGTCGCGGTACACCGACGGATCGTCGGCGGTCGTGTGTGCGCCGAACCGGTACTGCACCGACTCGATCATGGTCGGCCGAAGCCCGTCCTCGGGCGGGTCGTGGGCCTTCTCGATGGCCTCGCGGGTCACCTGATACACCGCGAGCGGGTCCATCCCGTCGACCTGGACCCCGTCGAAGCCGTAGGCGTTGGCCTTCTGGGCGAGCGTCTCGCTGGCCGTCTGGCGCTCCCGCGGGACCGAAATCGCCCACTGGTTGTTGTTACAGAAAAACACCGCGGGCACGTCGAACACGCCCGCGAAGTTCAGCCCCTCGTGGAAGTCCCCCTCGGAGGTCGCGCCGTCCCCGAAGTACACCAGGACGGCGGTGTCGTCGCCGTTGAGCTTCGAGGCCCACGCGGCCCCGGTCGCGTGCGGAATCTGCGTCGCAATCGGGACCGCGAGCGAGAACACCTGTACGTCCTCGGGCGGCGAGTTACCACGTTCGGACCCCATCCAGTACAGCAAGTCGTCCGCCAGGTCCCACCCCCGCACGGACAGGGCGATGTGTTCCCGGTAGCTCGGAAACAGCCAGTCCCCCTCCCGCAGGGCGAGGGCGCTGCCGACCTGGGACGCCTCCTGGCCCGACATCGGCGGGTAGGTCCCCATCCGGCCCTGCCGCTGCAGGCTCACCGCTCGCTGGTCGAAGTGGCGGCCCAGTTTGAGCAGCCGGTACATCTCCACCAACTCGTCGTCAGAGAGGTCCGGCACCGTCGCGCCGTCGACCACCGTCCCGTCCTCGTCGAGAATCTGTACCTGATCCGCGGGGTCGCGCTGGAGGACACTCATAGAAACCGCCTCCCTCGAAGTAGCATACGAGAACTGTTCACTCGCGCCACGCTTAGAGCTTTCGCGGCAGTGAGAAATATCGCCGACGTAGGTATTACGGTCAGTCTGCCCTCAGCAGTGGCTCTGAACCGAACACAGTTCCGAGCTATATCGCTGTGATAACTCGGATGTATCAGTCATTTGCACGAACGCTGGCCCGCGCTTCGGCTGGGTTCTGGCCCTCCTGCAGGACGCTCTCGACGAACAGCTCGCCGGCGCGGTACGACGACCGGACCATCGGCCCCGACGCGCAGTACAGGAAGTCGAACTCCGCCTCGGCGACCTGCTGCCAGGTATCGAAAACGTCGGGGTGGACGTATTCGGAGACCTCCAAGTGCGACCGGGAGGGCTGGAGGTACTGGCCGAAGGTGACCACGTCGACGCCGGCCTGTCGGAGGTCCGACAGCGTCTGGTACACCTCGTGGGCGTACTCGCCGACGCCCAGCATCAGGCTGGTCTTGGTGTAGCAGTCGCTCTCGCGGTTGGCCTGCCGTAGCACCGAGAGGGACTGCTCGTAGCCCGCTCGGCGGTCCCGGACCGGCCACTGGAGGCGGTCGACCGTCTCGATGTTGTGGGCGATGACGTCCGGGTCGGCGTCGATGATCTTCCGAACTAATTCGGGCTCGCCCCGGAAGTCCGGGATGAGACACTCGACCAGAATCGACGGGTCCCGTTCCTTGATCTTCCGGATGGTCTCGGCGAAGTGGCCCGCGCCCTGGTCGGGCAGGTCGTCGCGGTCAACCGACGTGAGGACGACGTAGTCCAGTCCGATTTCGGCGACGGCGTCGGCCACCTGCTGTGGCTCGTCGGGGTCCAGTGGCTCCATCCCGCCCGTCTCCACGTCACAGAAGTTACAGCCCCGTGAACAGCGGTCGCCCATGAGCATGAACGTCGCCGTCCCCGGGCCGTCCCGCCCGCTCCAGCACTCACCGAGATTCGGGCAGTTGGCTTCCTCACAGACGGTATGGAGGTCCCGGTCCCGGAGCGTCTGCTTTATCTCTGTGAACCGCTCGCCCGACGGCGGCCGCATCTTCAGCCAGTCGGGCTTGCGTGAACGACTCATGACTCGATCTTAGTGGCTCCGCTCAAAAGAAGTTGGGTTCGTCACCCCGGCAGTTCTGTCGGTGAACGGCCAGCGAGATATACTGCGACAAAATAAAACGTCCCCTAACCCCAGACAGAGGCTCCCTACTGTGTGCCAGCGGCGGCCGTCGCCGGCTGCCACACGTCACTGTCGGCGAGATACGCCTCGAAGGCCGTCGTCTCGATGCCCCACTCGGCGAGGGCAGGGATATCGATGTCGTAGCCCACGTCGTTGAACCACTGGAACATGTCGGCCAGTTCGTCGCCGGCCATCTCGCGGTAGTCCTCCACGTCGGCGTGGACCGGTTCGACCTCGTGGCCGAGCTGGTCGCTGAACGCCGCGGCGAACGCTTCAAGCGTCAGGTCGTCGCCGGCAAGCGTGATGACTTCGCCGAGGAATGTGTCAGGGTCGGACAGCGCGGCCACGACGGTCTGGCCGATGTCGGTCGCATCGACGACGGCCAGGGAGACGCCCTCCTCCAGGGGCATCACTAGCTGGCCGTCCATGATGTCCTCGCGCATCATGGACGCGAAGTTCTGCATGAAGAACACCGGGCGGACCACCGTCGCGGGAAGCCCGAGCTCCTCGATCCGCTGTTCGACGGCCCACTTGGATTCGAAGTGTGCGAGGCCGGTGTCCGCGTCCGCGCTGCCGACGGAACTGTAGACGAAGTGGTCGACACCGGCGTCGGCCGCGGCTTCGGCCAGCGTGATGCCCTGTTCGACCTCCACGTCGGTCCCCTGTTCCATAAACGTCGTGACGCCGTAGACGGCGTCCTTCCCGTCGACGAGCTCCGCCATTCGGTCGGCGTCGGTCATGTCGCCCTCGACGACGGTGACGCCGCGGGCTTCGAGGGCCTCGGCACCGTCGCTCGTGGCGTCGCGTGTCAGCCCGTAGATCTCCCACTGTTCGCTGTCAGCAAGGAGGTGGTCGATGACTGCGCCGCCCTGGGTTCCGGTTGCACCGGTGACGAGTACGTTTCTCATAACGTATAGATATACAACGGAGATATAGATAAACTAGCAGGGAGCCGTGGTAGCACGGACTTTCGAGGGTACTGCTGACCCAGCGATTGCCGACCGTCCCTGACAACGGCGACCGCCCCACCGCACACGCTGCCATAGAAACGCCTTTGCCGTCGCGGAACTGCGACTGTGACGTGTCATCCCGAACCGACAGCGAGCCGACTGTGGCGGTCGCGGAGGTGCTCCCCGACTTTGCCGACGCCTTCCCCTTCGAGGAGTTCAACCGGATGCAGTCGGCGGCCCTGCCGGCCCTGCTGAACCGCGACGACAACGTCGTCGTCAGCGCGCCGACGGCCAGCGGGAAGACGGCACTTGCCGAACTGGCCATCTGCAAGACGCTCGCTGAGGACGGGACCGCGCTCTTTCTCGCGCCGCTACGCGCACTCACCAACGAGAAGGAAAGCGAGTGGGAGCGGTTCGAGGAGCTTGGCTACTCGGTCTACGTCGTTACCGGTGAGCGGGACCTGAACCCCCGCCGGGCCGAGCGGGCCGACATCCTCGTGATGACGCCCGAAAAGGCCGATTCAGCCACCCGAAAACACGAGACCAGCCGCTATTCGTTCATTACCGACGTGGACTGCTGTGTCATCGACGAGGTCCACCTGCTTGACTCGGACCGGCGTGGGGCAGTGCTAGAGGTCACCGTCTCGCGGCTCCGCCGGCTCTGTGACCCACGCGTGGTGGCGCTGTCGGCGACGATGCCCAACATCGACGACGTGGCGGCGTGGCTCGACGCCCCCGACGAGACCACCTTCGCCTTCGGCGAGGAGTACCGGCCCGTGCCGCTGAACGCCGACGTGAAGACCTACTCCCACGGCGAGAACGCCTTCGCCGACAAGTACCGCCGTCTCTACCGGGCGCTTGACCTCGCTGAGCCACACATCCGCGAGGAGGGGCAGGCGCTCGTGTTCGTCTCCTCGCGTCAGGACACCGTGCAGGCGGCGAAGAAGGCCCGCGACGAGATTACCGAACGCGACATCCCGATGGGCGCACGCGGGGACTACGACTTTCACAACGACGCCGCCGACCTCTCGAACGACACGCTCCGCCAGTCCGTGCTGGACGGCGTGGGCTTTCACCACGCCGGTCTCGCCCGCGAGGACAAGAACCGCGTCGAGCAGTGGTTCAAGGAAGGAAAGATTCAGCTCCTCTTCTCGACCTCGACGCTCGCGTGGGGCGTGAACCTCCCTGCCCGCTGTGTCGTCATCCGCGACACCAAGCTCCACGACCCGCTGGAGGGTGAGGTGGATATGAGCCCGCTCGACGTGCTCCAGATGCTCGGCCGCGCGGGCCGGCCCGGCTACGACGACATGGGCTACGCATGGATCGTCTGCGACCGCTCGGACGCCGACAAGTACCGCCGTCTGCTCCGGGACGGCAAGGAGATCGAGTCCCGGCTGGCGGCCGAACTCGACGCCCACCTGAACGCCGAAATCGCGCTGGGGACCATCGACGACGTGGACGACGTGATGGACTGGCTCGCCACGACCTTTTATTATGCTCGCTCGCAGTCGGCCCCCGACGAGTACGACGCCGGCAGCGACCTCCGAAACCGGGTCAGCGACACGCTCTCCGCGCTCGTCGACGAGGGCTTTGTCGAACAGGACGGCCTCAACGTCGAGCCGACGCGGCTCGGCCAGCTAGCCTCGAAGTTCTATCTCCGGCTGTCGACCGCGCGGCGGTTCGCCGACATCGCCGAACGCTGTCAGGACGCCGCCGACCCGGATTCCGCCGTCTCCGTTGACGCCGACGACCTGCTGACTGCGGTGGCCGGCGCGACCGAGTTCGACAGCGTCAGCGCCCGCTCCGACGAGGAGGACGCCGTTCACGCGGTGCTTGGCAGCGATGTCGACGACAGCCTCGACGCCGGTCAGCGGAAGGTGCTCGCCATCCTCCGCTCGGGCATGACCGGGACGACGCCGACGGAACTGAAAAGCGACGCGTGGGTCATCCGCCAGAACGCGCTCCGCCTGCTAGCCGCGATGCGGGAGTTCGTCGACACGCTGGGGCCGGCCCGCTACGCGAACCTCGCCTGCCGGGTCGAAGCCCGAGTCGAACACGGCATCAGCGCCGACGCGGTGGGGCTGACAGCCATCGACGGCGTCGGCAGCGGCCGCGCGGGTAAACTCGCCGCCGCTGGGCTCACGTCGCCCGCCGACGTGGTCGAAGCCGGCGAAGACGGCCTCGTCCGTGCGGGGCTCTCCGACGGCGTCGCCGAGCAGGTGCTCGCGAACGCGCGGGACCTCCCCGTCATCAGTATCGATTGGGGAGATTTCCCCGAGACGATCGCGCCCGGCGACAACGATATGCGGGAGGTGTCGGTCACAAACACCGGCGGCAGCGCTCGCGCGGGCCTGCGAGTGACGGTCAACGGGCGTGAGATGACCGCAAAGCCGTCGTATCTCGGCGAGGCCACGCTTCCGGTGGCCGTCTTCGGCGCGGACGCGGATGAACTCACCTTCACTGTCGAGGTCGCGTTCCCCACGTTGCCGCTCCCGACGGTTACCGAAACCCGGTCCGTGCTGGTCCGGTAACCGCCGTCTCGACTGTTTCCCCGAAACGCCCTCAGAAGGCGCGATAAAATTTACAAAGGATTTTAGAAGCGTTATTCGGTCCCGTGAAACATCGCTGAAAAGTGCTGAAATCCCGTTAACGTTCCGAAAAGAGCACGAATTATCCCCAAGGGTCTGGCGTTTATATGGGGGTATGGGTTCTTACGAAGAAGTGAGGAAGCCCACAATGTCCAGCGCATCGCCGTTCCGTTCCCCGACGGAAGCCGCCCCAAGCAGCGTCGACCTCCAGTCACTCACTCGTCCCCTGCAGTTCATCGCGTTCTGGCTGGCTATCGTCACACCGCTGGCGTATCCGCCGCTGTTGCTGGGTGGACTGGACAGTCAGAGCTTCCTCGTCTTCGTGGGTGTCGTTGCCCTCAACGTCTTCGGCCTGCTGGCGGGCCGAGGATACGGTGACCCCGCCTGACCTGGCCGGGTCTTCCTCCCCTCCACGCTGGCACGTCTGGCATACAGCTTTCCGGTTCTCCCTCTCGAACTCTTGTCCGCGATACTGACACCCGCTCAGTATCGTTTCCCGGTTTTCGGTCCGATTCCGTGCCGCACTGCCGTCTTTCATTGCTTCTGATTCTGCCTCATCTACCAGTTCCCCCTCAAAGACACCATAATCAGCTGTTACACATCGCCTAACAGCACCTCGCGCAGTGTCTCGGCGTCGTCCGCAGTCTCGTGGACCATCGAGAGGTCCGTCTCGTCACCGTCGCCACGGAACCCGACGGTCGTCATCCCGGCGGCGACGGCCGCACGCGCGCCCATCGTCGAATCCTCGACGGCCCAGCAGTCCTCGGGCGCGACACCCAGTTCTGCTGCGCCGTGCTCGTAGATGTCCGGTTCCGGCTTGCCGGGGCCGTCGATGTCGTTTGCGCTGATCGCAACGTCGAACTTCGAGAGGAGGTCGAACCGCTCGTCGGCCACGTCGATCCAGTCCCACGGTGCGGATGTCGTCAGCGCCAGCGCGACCCCGGCGCTCCGGAGGTCATCCAGTAACTCGTGTGCGCCATCGAGGAAGGCCGCCTCTTCGCCGTAAATCCGCTCACCGTGCTCCTCGAACAGTCCCTCGAACGCTTCGCGGCTGATTTCGAGGTCGTATTCGGCGGCCAGGTCCGGGTACAGCTCCCGGTAGTTCCGGCCGGTGATCGCCGAGACGGGGATGTCGTCGTTCGGTGCGGCTGTCGGGAGGATTTCCTCGCGCTGGGCACGGACCCAGTGGTCTTCGGACTGGACGAGCACGCCGTCCATATCGAAACAGATGCCGGCGGGGACTTCACTCATTGCCACTGTCTCGACCCCCGACGGCTTTGGCTGTTGCGACTCCGGCGGCGCTGACTACGCGTTGATGCCTCGGTATCCCGGCCTTGAGTTACTTGTTCGTGAACAAGCCTGCAGCCAGCAATCACCGCGGCCACTGGAGTTCCCTCAGTACCGCACCGCGTGTCGTACAAAAGCGGTGTCGCGTTCCGCACGGTCGATCCGGTTTGTTCGGACCTGCAGCGGTCGGAACCCGCCTGACTCGCGGTTGATCAGTCGTCGCCAGCGGCCGACTCAGCACCGTCTCTGTCGAGTGATTCTAGCTCAGTCGTGTCCGTGTCGTCGCTGACTTCGAACTCGTCGACCAGTTCCTCAAGGTCGTCTGCGAGGCCGGCAACGGACCGGACGTTCTCGGAGACGCTGGTGAGCGAACTGGACTGCTCCTCGGAGGCGGCCGAGACGTTACTGGCCTCTGCGGCTGTTTCCTCGCTGACGCTGCTGACTTCGTCGACCATCGCCACGACCTCCTCGGTGGTCGCGGCCTGCTCGTCCGTGGCGTCGCTGATCTCCGTGACGCCGCTCTCGGCCTCGTCGACGACTTCGGCGATCTCGTCGAACAGTTCGATGGCGTTCTCGGTCGTCTCGACGCCGCTCTCGACCTGGTCGCGCATCGCTTCGATGTCGTCGACCGTCTCGTCCGTCGAGTCCTGTATCTCGGTGATGAGTGACTCGACTTCCTCGGTCGCCTCGCCGGCTTCCACTGCGAGCGATTTGATCTCGTCGGCGACGACGGCGAAGCCCTCGCCGGCCTCACCGGCGCGGGCGGCCTCGATGGAGGCGTTGAGCGCGAGCATGTTGGTCTGCTCGGCGATGTCGGTGATCATCGCGACGATCTCGCTGATCTCTGCCATCTCCGTCTGGAGGTCCGAGACCTGGTCGACCGCGTCGTCGGCGCCGTCCTCGATTTCCTGAATCTCTTCGGACGCCTCGGCGGCCTGTTCGCTCCCCATCTGTGCCCGTCGGGCCGCTTCCTGAGCCGTGTCGGCCACGTCGACCGACGAGGAGGCTATCTCCTCGATGGTCGCGGACATGTCGTTCATCTCGCTGGCGACCTCTTGGAGGTTGTCGGACTGGTTGTCGGCCCCGCTGGAGATCTCCTGCACCGACTGGGCGACTTCCTGACTCGCTTCCTCGATCTCGGTCGTACTCGCGGCGACCTCCTGGCTGGCCTCGTTCACGTCCTGTGCGATCGACTGGACCTTCGCGATGCTCTCGTCGACCGCGTCGAGGCCTTCGTCGATGTTCGCGAGGACATCGCCGTAGGCCCCAGGGAGGTCGGTGTCGAGGTTCTGGTCGAGGTGTCCTTCCCGGAGGTCCGCGCTCACGGCCCGGAGCTGCTCGAAGCTCTCCGAGAGCTGCGTGAGCCCGGAGTTGAGTTCGCGCATGACCTCGCCGTAGTCGCCGGGGAGGTCGGTGTCGAGGTCCTGGTCTAACTCCCCGGCACGGATGTTCTGGCTTGCCTGGCTGATTTCGGTGAAGCTCGCCCCGAGCTGGGTCATGCCGTCTTCGAGACCCACCATGATCTCACCGAACTTCCCGGGCATGTCGGTCTCGATCTCGTCGTCGAGGTGCCCGTCGCTGAGTGAGTTGCTGACGGATTCGATCTGGTCGACCTGCCGATTCAGGTTCGCTTGCATCTCCTCGAAGGCCGTCACCATCTCACCGATCTCGTCCTCACCGGTCGAAATGTCGTCCGTCTGGTCGAACTGCCCCTTCGACAGCGCTATCGCCCGGTCGCGGACCTGCTCGATCGGCTTCGAGATGTATCTGGCTGCTGCATATCCCATCACCGAGACCACGATAGCCGCGACACCGAACAGACCAATGACGAGGTTCTGCGCGGAGTCCGTCGTGCGCTGGAGCGCTGCGCCGAGCGCCGCGATCGGCTCGTTGATGTCCTGTTCGGGGACGGTTGCGACGAGGGTGAACTGCTTGTCCCCGAGTTCCAGCGGCGCGAAGCCAACGTAGCTCGTTGCGTTCCCCTCGCCCTCGACTTGTTTCGTGTGGGTCGTCATCCCCGACTCGCCGGCGAGCATCTGGTTCTGTGCTATCGTCCCGAGTTCCGCACCGTACTCGCCTTCCGGGACGTTCGTCCGCTGTTCGATCATGGCCCGGTCCGGGTGGCTGACGATCTCGCCGCGGTCGTTGAGGAGGTAGAGGTAGCCGCTCTCACCGACCGTCACGCGGTTCGTCGTCGCCGTGATGAGCGAGTAGTTGAACTGGGCCGCGACGACGCCACGGAATGTTCCGTCTCTGTAGACTGGCGTGGCGACGTACTGCCGCTCGTGGCCGTCCGAAGTCTGGATCTCACCGAAGTACGCCTCGCCCTGGGCCCCCGATTTTGCGGCGGTGAACCAGTCCGCGTCGGCGTAGGACTGCGAGCCGTCCGAGCCGGTCGTCACGTCCTGGCCCGTCCGGTCGGCGTGGAGGATCTCGTCACCGTTCGGCCCCGCGAACGTGATGTGTTCATACGCCAGATGTTCCTCCTCGCCCACGGTGACTGTCCGGGTTAAGAGATACCGCTCGAAGGAATCCGCCATCTCGCTTTCGGCGTCGTTGACCGCGGTCTGCTGGAGCTCATGGTAGTAGACGCTGGGCGCGATGACCCAGTCGAAAGGCTCGTAGTAGGTGTATGCGATGAATTTCGTCATCTCCGGATTCCCCTCCTGAGTCGTATCCTCCCACTCGTACTCGGCGATGCCCCACTCCTCGCCATTGCGGATCGCCTGGTCGGACTCGACTTCGGACTCGATGTCCTCGAAGACGACCAGCGTCCCGCCGCTGTCTTCGACGAGGTTGTACCCGTCGTCGAGGCTGTGGTGGACGACGACGTTGGAGTCGCTGTCGGTGATGTACGCGTACCCCGTGTCACCGAAGTAGCCGGGCTGGAACGAGTCGTACATGGTTCCTGCCGGACGCGTCTGGTCCCCGGCCGTCCCGCCGATCATCGCCTCGACTTCCCGTTTGACTTGCTCCTGTTCCGAGGGGGAGAGGTCCTCCCAGTCCCGGCCGTCGTACTGCTTTTCCAGCACCATCTGCATCGCGTTGTCGATGCTGGTGCGCATCTGGAGGGACGTGTACCCGAGCTGGCGCTGACTCGACTCCTGGACGAGTTCCATCTCGCCGTCCTGTGCGGCCAGGTAGTTCTCCATCGTGGAGGAATCAGCCAGTGATCGAACGTCGACCTCGCGCTGGTTGACCTGGTTCTGGATCCCCTCCTGTCGCGCCTCGACGCTGTTGTTCAGTTGGTCGGTCATCGCTCCCCGCAGGTAGGTGCCGCTCTGGGCCTGCGCGTCCTGGTTCAGCTGCCCCATGCTGTTGGCCGATAGCAACCCGACACCGGCAAGCGGTGCTAGCGAAATTGTAAGAAGTAGAACTATTAGCTTTATTTGCAGGTCCATACCAACGGTCGTATAATTCGCACCTTAATCCTTCTCGCCGTGTTATCTACATTGATAACCAACGGCCACAACGCTAATAAGACTGGAAATCTCGGTTTCCACTCTGAACAACTACAACTCAATCAGCGGCCGTCGGGTTGTGAATTATTGCTTTCTCAGATATTCGTTTCAGCTATCAACTCCGGGGGAAGCTCCGCTCGCGTGGGAACGTTCAAATACCAGTACGCAACCAGCCCGACCCATGCACGACGGAACCCATGTGATGGCCGGCGAGTGTACGACCGTTTTCGAGGGACCGCGCGAGCGGGAACAGCGCGGCGACGTACTCGTCGTCGTCAAACCGGATAACACCGTCCTGGTCCACGACGCCGCGGGGTATCAGCCGGTCGCGTGGCTCACACGCGCCGAAAGCGTCACTATCGACGACGGATCGGTGACCGCCCGCGACGGCGACGAACTCCTCCGGGTGGTCACCCACGAGGAACACGGCAGCGCCCGCTACCCGGCCTCGAACGCCGGCGTCCCGATACGCGACTGCCCCGACTGCGACGGGACGCTGGTCCGCGCCCGCAGCGAGGTCACCTGTACCGGCTGTGACGCCGCCTACGGGATTCCGAGCGATGCCGCGGTCACCGGCGGCCGGTGTGACGACTGCAGCCTCCCCACGCTTCGGGTGGAACGCGGCCGCGCCTTCGAACTATGTCTTGACCGGGACTGTGACTCGCTGGACGATGCCGTCACCGCGGCGTTCGACCGCGAATGGGACTGTCCGGACTGCGACGGTGACCTGTTGATTCTCCGCCGGGGCGGCCTGCTTGCCGGCTGTGAACACTACCCCGACTGTGACACCGGCTTCTCGATACCGTCCGGCGTCGTCATCGGCGACTGTGACTGTGGCCTGCCGCTGTTCGAAACCGCTGGCGGCACGCGCTGTCTGGACAGTTCTTGCTCGAAATCGGGGTGAGTGCTGGCGGTGGTGTTCGCTGAGGAATACAGTTTCGAACCGAAAGAAGGCCACATCTGGTCCCGTTTCACAAACCGACTTCGGGTGGGAATGAAAGGGGCGAGACGCTGGAGTCGGGGGCCGGTCTGCGCTCCTCGCTTCGCTGCGGTGCTTGAACCCGCCCCCGACTCCAGCGTCTCGGGGCTTTCTGGTTCTCTCTATTCGCGGCTGTCAAACCGAACGCACCTGCACTACCAGCCCGGACCCGCAGGGGCTTTGTCGCCGCGGGAGCCACGTCAGAGCATGGAACTGACGCTCGACGGTGATGTCGTCCGGGCCGGCTACGAGGCGCGCGAGCGGTTCTACGACTCGCGGGGCTACGGCCAGGTGCGTAACGGCGACATCGACCTGGCGCCGGTAGAGGCCGCACATCTCCTCTACCGGGGGGATATCGAGAGCATCGACGGGATGGATTTCCGCGCCTTCCTCGGATCCGCGGCCGTCTCCGAGGTCGACTTTGCCGTCTACAAGGACCTGCGGGACCGCGGTTTCTACCTCACGCCGGCCCGCGAGGGGTGGGTCGACGACACCGCGGGCACGGACTTCGTCGTCTATCCCCGTGGCAAGGGACCGTGGGATAATGAAGTGGCCTACCGCGTCCGGGTCGTCGGCGAGCGCGATACAGTTGCCGCCGCGGACCTGGGCGACTGCGTCCTGGCGGTCGTCGACGAGGAGAGCGAGGTGACCTATCTCGACACTGACCGGCGGGCTGTCGACGGGACCAGCGACGCTGTCGTCCCGTCTACAGCGGGGGAGCTGCTCGCCGAGCGGGTGGTGTGCTGGGAGCCGCCGGCGGAACTGTACGAGCAGGCGTTCTACGGCCAGCGACTCGACGACGACGGCGCGGTCCAGCTCTCGCTCGTGGAAGCCGCGTATCTCGCACAGGAGGGCCTGCTCACGGTCGACGGCGGGGCCGCCGCCGTCGTCGAGCGGGGCCGCGAGGTCGAGGGCGACCGCTTCGACCGCCGGCTGGCCGTCTACGCCGCCTTGCGGGCCAGCGGTGTCGCCCCGAAGACCGGGTTCAAGTTCGGCGCTGACTTCCGGACCTACGCCGACGTCGAGAGCGCCGAGAACCTGGGTCACTCGGAGCTCCTGGTCCGTGTGTTGCCGGCCGACCACCGCTTCGAGCCGCGGGACCTCGCGCTGGACGTGCGCCTGGCCCACGGCGTCCGGAAGACGATGGTGTTCGCGCTGACGGCTGACGGCGGCGGTGATAGTACCGATAGCGACAGTATCGAGTGGGTGGCCGTCGAGCGGCTGACGCCCTGAGTGGCGCACGCGGAGTCAGAGCCCGCGACCGCCTCGTGGACGGCGCTCGGAAACGAACCCTTTTTGCGCCGACCGGAACCAAAGCACCTGTAACGTGGCTCACCGCGAGCCGACCACACCCATGACAACGGACGACTCCCACCACGACGACGCATCGCCCGACGAGGACCGCCGCCAGTCGGGCGGAGAGTGGCGGGAGTCCGACGCTTCCGCCGGCAGCCAACCGGTGCTCACGGACGGCGGCACTGAGGCCGAAGGCGCTGACGAGGCGACGCTCGACCCGTGGGGCTCCTCGACTATCGCCGACTACCGCAAACTGTTCGAGCAGTTCGGCATCGAGGCGTTCGACGAGGTGCTCCCCGAGGTCCCCAACCCGCACTACCTGATGCGACGCGGCGTCATCTTCGGCCACCGGGACTACCGACCGGTCGCCGACGCGATGCGCAACGACGACCCCTTCGCCGCGCTGTCGGGGTTCATGCCGACCGGTGACCCGCACATCGGCCACAAGCTGGTCTTCGACGAGATCATCTGGCATCAGCAACAGGGCGGGGACGCGCACGCGCTCATCGCGGACCTCGAAGCTCACAGCGCCCGCGGGCTCACATGGGACGAGATCGACGAGCACGCGACGGACTACGTCCTCTCGCTGCTCGCGCTCGGCTTCGACCCCGAGGACGGCACGCTCTACCGCCAGTCGGACAATCGCGAGGTGCAGGACCTCGCGTTCGAACTCGGCGCGGAGGCGAACTTCTCGGAGCTGCAGGCCATCTACGACTTCGACGGCGAGACCGACGTCTCCCACATGCAGTCGGTCGTCACACAGATGGCGGACATCCTCTACCCGCAACTCGAAGAGCCGAAACCGACGGTCATCCCGGTCGGCCCGGACCAGGACCCGCACATGCGGCTGGCCCGGGACCTCGCGGCGCGGATGCGGTACTTCGGCGTGACCGAGGCCTTCGCCAGTTTCGAAGCGGATTCGGTCGAGCGGACGCTGCTCCGCCAGGCCTACGACGCCCGCGAGGAGTACGCCGAGGACGCCGACCGGCCCCGCTGTGGCGAGGCCGCCGACTGGCTGCGCGACCACCAGCCAGCGCCCGCCGACGCCCGCGAGTCCGTCGTCGCCAAACTCGACGAGGCGGGGAAGGAACCGCTCCGTCCTCGCATCCGCTTTCTCGACCGTAACGCCACCGAGGCGGCCTTCGAGGCGCTCATCGAGGCCATCGACGGCGAAAAGCGGGTGTACGACGAGCACGTCGACACCTTCGACCTGGACCACGCCGAGGCCGAGGAACTGGCCCGGCAGGTCGAACTCGACAACGGCGGCTACGGCTTCCAGCCGCCGTCGTCCATCTACCACCGGTTTATGACCGGGCTCACTGGCGGGAAGATGTCCTCCTCGATTCCGGCCTCGCACATCTCACTGCTGGACGACCCCGAGGACGGCTACGACAAGGTCAAGTCGGCGACGACCGGCGGCCGCACGACCGCCGAGGAACAGCGCGAGAAGGGCGGGAAGGCTGACGAGTGTCCCGTCTACGAGCTGTACGCCTACCTGCTGTCGGGTGACGACGACGAGTTCGCCAAGGAGGTGTACGACGAGTGCGTCGGCGGCGAACGGCTCTGTGGCGGCTGCAAGGAGCAGGCCGCCGAACTGATGGCCGAGTTCCTCGAAGACCACCAGGAGAAACGCGCCGAATGGGAAGACAAACTCGACGAACTCGACATCGACCTTGACTCCGACCGCGCGCCGACGAGCGCGGACTGAGAACCGGAGCTACCCAGCTTTCTGTCGAGACGGCTACACGCGCAACGTTTATATTTGCCAGCCACAACCGCTCAGACATGGCATCCGAATCCCACCCAGGCGTCGCTCGCCAGCCACTCGACAGTCCGGGGTTCGGCTTCTTTTTCGCCGTCTGACCGCGCGTGGACTCCGACGGCGTCGAGAGATGCGGTCGGACGAAACCGCGAGCAGGAAGTGAGAACCGTTAACTGAGCGACCCGCGGTTATCCCCACAAGACCGAGACACCCGTATGAAACGACCACAGGCACAGGTGGCCGTCCTGCAGGCCGCCGACGCACAGGAAGACAGGCGCATCGACGACGTGGCCGCGGACGCCGACCTCAAGCCGGAAGCGGCCACCAGAGCGGCGTTCGAACTCGAAGCCGACGGGCTGGTGTCCGTCACCGAGGAGACGCTGGAACACTACGAACTCACCGAGGAGGGCGACCGGTACGTCCGGGAGAGTCTGCCCGAACAGGACCTCTACGAGGCAGCTATCGACGCCGGCGCGGCCGACGACCCGGTCCAGATGGGACAGGTCATCGGCGCATCCGGTCTCGAAGGCGGCGCGGTCGACATCGCGCTCTCGAACTACGCCCGCAAGGCCTACGGCGAGATCGACAGCGGCGAAATCACGGCCAACGCCGACGCGGACCCCGGATCTGATCCCGAGATGCTGGCACTGGAAGCCGTCGCCGACGGGCGCGTCGAAGACGCCGACGCGGACGCGCTCGACCAGCTTGAACGGCGTGGACTCGTCGATGTCCGCGAGGAGACTGTTCGTTCGATCCAACTCACCGACGACGGCGTCACCGCGCTGATGGAGGGCGTCGAAGCCGCCGAGACCGTCGACCAGCTCACTCCCGAGATGCTCACGAGCGGCGAGTGGGAGGACGTGGCCTTCACCGAGTACAACGTCGAGGCCGACGCCGAGGACGTGAGCCACGGCAAGGAGCACATCCTCCGCCAGACGGCTAACCGCGTGAAGGACACGCTCGTCGGGATGGGCTTCTCCGAGATGGAAGGGCCCCACGCCGACGCCCAGTTCTGGATCAACGACTGCCTGTTCATGCCCCAGGACCACCCGGCCCGAACCCACTGGGACCAGTTCGCCCTGGAGGAACCGGAAGAGATCGGCCACCTCCCACCGGATCTCGTCGAGCGGGTCCGTTCAGCCCACAAGGAGGGCGTCGGCCCCGACGGCGAGGGGTATCACTCGCCGTGGACCGAGGACATCGCCCGCGGAATGGACCTGCGGGGCCACACCACGTCGCTGTCGATGCGCTACCTCTCGGGCCACCAGGTCGGCGAACTCGACCCGCCCGAGCGCTACTTCAGCGTCGAGAAGGTGTACCGTAACGACACGCTCGACCCGACCCACCTGCTCGAGTTCTTCCAGATCGAGGGCTGGGTGATGGCCGAAGACCTCTCCGTGCGGGACCTGATGGGCACCTTTACGGAGTTCTACGAGCAGTTCGGCATCACCGACCTGGAGTTCAAGCCCCACTACAACCCCTACACGGAGCCGAGCTTCGAACTGTTCGGCACCCACCCCGAGACCGGCGAGGTCGTCGAGGTCGGCAACTCCGGGATCTTCCGCGACGAGGTGCTCACGCCGCTGGGTGTCGACTGTGACGTGATGGCGTGGGGCCTCTCGCTCGAACGACTTCTCATGCTCATGTACGGCTTCGAGGATATCCGCGACGTGCACGGAACGCTGTGTGACCTTGAACTGCTGCGGGAGACGGAGGTGATGCGCTGATGCCGGTCGTCGACGTCGACCCCGACGAACTGCGGTATCTGACCGGTCACAGCGAGAAAGACGACGACGAACTCAAGTCGGATCTGTTCGACCTCGGTCTCGAATTCGAGGGCTGGACCGAGGACGACGAGTTCCAGCTTGAGTTCGCGCCGGACCGACTGGACCGCCTCTCTGTCGAGGGTGTCGCCCGGTCGCTGCGGTACCACTACGGCGACGACCGCGGGGTGGAGGTCCCCAACACGAACAGCGCCGACTGGACCATCGAAGTCGAGGACCAGCCCGACGAGCGCCCGTACGTCACCGGCGCTATCGTCCGCGGCCTGGACATGGACGACGCCGCGCTGGAGTCGCTCATCCAACTGCAGGAGAAGCTCCACGCGACGATGGGCCGCAAGCGGGCGAAAGGTGCGATTGGGGTCCACGACCTCACGATGCTGAAAGGCGACTCCGTCACGGATGAGACCGGCAAGTCCATCACCTACACCAGCGCGGACCCCGACGAGGCGACGTTCGTCCCCCTGGACGCCGACGCGGAGATGACTCCCAGCGAGGTCATGGCGTCCCACGAGACCGGCCAGACCTACGGCGACCTCGTGGCCGACTTCGACCGCGTGCCGGCCATCTACGACGCCATCGGGCTGTTCTCGTTCCCGCCGGTCATCAACGGCCGCCGGACCGAGGTCAGCGTCGACTCCCGGGACCTGTTCATCGAGATGACCGGGACCGACCAGTGGACCATCGACCACATGTGCAACATCGTCTGCTACGCGCTCGCCGCCCGCGGCGGCCAGGTCGAGAAAGTCGACGTGTCCTACGCTGACGATGCACCCGGCGAGTACGCCGGCAAGACCCTGGAGCGGCCGGACTTCTCGGTCCGGACGAAGACGGTCACCCACGACCGCATCGAGTCCATCCTCGGCGTCTCGCTGGACAGCCGCGAAGTCATCGACTACGCCGAGCGCGCTGGCCTCGACGCTACCGAAACCGAATCCGACGACGGCGCGGCCTACGAGGTGGAGATTCCGCCCTACCGCGTCGACGTCATCCACCCGCTGGATATCATCGACGACATCGGCCGGGCGCTCGGGTTCAACAGCCTCGAACCGACCTACCCCGACGTGTCGACGGTCGGCGGCCGCCACGACCGCTCCCGGCTCGAGGACGCCGCCCGTGACGCCCTCGTCGGCCTAGGCTTCGAGGACCTGCTGAACTTCCACATGATCAACGAGGCCGAGAACTTCGAGCGGATGGGGCTGTCGGTCCCAGGGACCGACGAGCAGGCCGCCGACGCCGTCGGCCAGGCTGACCCAGTCACCATTCAGGAGCCCTACAGCGAGGACTACACCATCCTCCGGACCTGGGCGCTCCCCTCTATCATGATGGTGTTGGAGAACAACACCCACCGGAGCTACCCGCAGGACCTCGCCGAGATCGGGCTGGCCGCGGGTCTCGACGACTCCGAGAACACCGGCGTCGCCGAACACCGCACCGTTGCTGCCGCGCTCGCGCGCACGGACGCCTCCTACGAGGACGCGAAGGCTCGCCTGCAGGCGCTCGCCGACGCCTTCGACAAGGACCTCGAAACGCCGCCGACCACGCATCCGTCGTTCATCGGCGGTCGCGCCGCTGAAGTGGTCCTCGACGGGGAATCGGTCGGCGTTATCGGCGAGATTCATCCGAAAGTGCTCGTCGAACACGATCTGGAACTGCCTGTGGCGGCGTTCGAGTTCCGACTAGACGCTCTGGAATAACGCGAGGACCAGCGGGAGCGAGCGTTTTTTTCGCCCAAGTTTTTCGAGGAGTGGTGGTCGAGCACTGCGAGACCACCCGACGCTGAAAAAGGTGGTTGCAGCACGATCTGGAACTGCCTGTGGCGGCGTTCGAGTTCCGGCTGGACGCGCTGGAATAACGCGAGCGGGTGGCCTATCGCTCGTCCGGATACACGTACTCGACGTCGCTCGGCTTCTCGTCCGCTTCTTCGTCGGTCTCGATGACAATTGTCGAGGAGAGTTTATTGAACAGTCGGACTCCCTCGTCCTCGTAGGCGAGCCAGCCCACGATGATGTCTATCGGGAGCAGAAACGCCTTCCCGAAGCTTTCGACGGCCGCCGTGCCGTAGTCGATAGCGTCGCCGCGTTCGTCCGTGACGGCGATGTTCATGACCATCTTGCCGACTGACTGGCCCTGCCGGCCTTCGAGCACGGTCCAGTACACGAACAGGCCGAGGCCGTTCAGACCGGTGAAGGGGGTGGTAACTGCGAGGCTGCCGGTCAGGAGTGAGAACACGCCCGCGGCCTCGCCCAGTGCGGAGAGGACGGCACCGACGAGCAGGATGTCGAGGAGCCACGCGAGAAAGCGGTCGTCCCAGGCGGCGATGTGCAGGGTGCGGGGAGTGGCGGCCATGCCGGCGATTCGCCGCAACTCTACTTCAAGATTCGCCGGCTACAGGTCCGCGCCGACGGCGTCCTCGACCGAATCGAAGCCGTCCTCCGCGAGCAGGTCCAGCAGCCCCTCGTTAATCTCGCGAGCGATGGACGGGCCGCGGTACACCAGGCCGGTGTACAGCTGGACGAGCGAGGCCCCGGCGCGGATCTTCCGGTATGCGCCCTCCGGCGTCGAGACGCCACCGACCCCGACGACAGGCACGTCGACGCGCTCGGCGACGAAGCGGACCATCTCCGTCGCCCGGTTCTCGATGGGCTTCCCGGAAAGGCCGCCCGTCTCTGCGGCATTCGGCGAGCGCAGGCTGGCGGGCCGGTCGGTCGTCGTGTTCGTCGCGACGACGCCGTCCAGGTCGAGTTCGGTCACCAGATCCAGCGCGTCCTCGACTGCCGGCTCGGGGAGGTCAGGCGATAGCTTCACGAGCAACGGGGCCGCGCCCGCGTTCTGGAGTTCGCCGAGGATGGCTTCCATCGCGTCGCGGTTCTGCAGCTCCTCGAACCCTTCCGAGTTGGGACAGGAGACGTTGACGACGAAGAAGTCACCGCCCTCGGCGACGTGTTCGTACGTGGTCCGGTAGTCGCCGGGGGCCTCCTCGGTCCCGACGTGTTCCGTCTTGGCGATGTTGACGCCGACCGGGAACGGCGCGTCGACGTTTTTCAGCCGTTCGCCGATGACGATGGCCCCGTCGTTGTTCAGCCCCATCCGGTTGATGATGGCCTCGTCCTCTCTCAGCCGGAACATCCGCGGGCGGGCGTTGCCGGTCTGTGGCTCGGCCGTGACACCGCCGACTTCGGCGAAGCCGAAGCCGAGCGACGCCAGCGTCTCCGCGATGGTCGCGTTCTTGTCGAAGCCGGCGGCGACGCCGACGGGGTCGTCGAAGGTGTGGCCGAAGGCGTCCACGGCGAGTCGGTCGTCAGCGACGGTGTAGCGGTCGGCCATCGCCTCGGCGACCCGCGTTCCGTCGACTGCCTCCAGCAGCCGGTGGACGCTCCGGTTGGCGGTCTCTGCTGGCAGGGAAAACAGGACTGGTTTCGCGATATCGTAGGGTCTCATTGTGTGGGTGGTCCGGTTGGTTCAAAGAACGGTGGTGAACGACCGATATCGGGCGTCGGCCCCAACAACCCCGCCCGGTGGCACTGTGTCACCGCGATGGTGCCTCAAAAGTCGTGTTCGACCTCTTCGGGGTCGGCCTTCTGGATGATAATCTTGTTGTCGCGGACGCGAACGAACACTTCGTCGCCGATCTCCATCCCGGCGACGGCCAGCTCGTCCTCGTGAATGTTGATATGTACGTTGTGGTACTCGCCGTCCTCATCTTTGGCGCCACTCGGGCTGAGCTTCTTCTTTCGCACCATCGCGCTATCCTACTCCGCACTTCACCGCAGGATACACTTAAGTCTACCGTGCCGCCGGCCGCTGGCCGGTGGTTTTCTCGGCGCGCGTGACGACATGGGTCCGAAAACCCGGCCTGAATCAGCCGGTCTGGGGGGTCAAGGCGGCACGCGACGGTCGCAGTATATAAACTCACCCCCCGACGGAGGGCGGATTGGGGGGTATATTTATGTTCTGGCATGTGCTGAATTGGCATGGAGCGGTGAAATCCATGGCACCCGACAGTGACAAGCGCAACTTCGCACTGCGCGAAGACGGTGACGAATCGAGCGTCTTCTCGGGCGGAACACCTCGGCAGGCTGCACTGAAAGCAGCGCGTCGACTCGAACCGGCCGACGGTGAAGACCAGGCTGACCCTGAGGAGATACGACTACGGGAGAAAGGGACCCACAAGGTCCACATCTACGAGGCGTGGGCATGGGTCGAGGAGGCGCCGGACGACAAACCCGACTGGATGCCCGGCGACATCACGAAAGGGAACGTCTCGAAGCAGGGCGTCGAACACCTAGACGAGATCTAGGTCGCGGTCCCGACATTTTCGGTGGCTTCTCGCGTGATATTCCCGGTCGCGCGCTCCCGTGCGCGCGAGTGATAGTGACCTTCCCTCAGCCACTGCTGTCCCGTGAGCCGTACTCTCCGTTTGTACACGTGTGGGACACTCACACCCGTGTAATTCCGTCTCGCGGGCGACTTCCTTCGACGGGGTTAAGTGTGGATCACTCATCGGAATGAAACGCGAACGCGGTCAGGGGGCGACGCCCCCCGAACGAACGCACTCGTTCCGACGCCCTTAAGTGTAACAGGGTGTTCGGAATGAACGCGAAGGTCGCTCGCGTCGTGCGGTTCGACGCGGGCTGCGATCCGATGCCCTTAAGTGTAACAGGGTATTCGGAAAGAACGCGAACGACGTTCGGTCGGGGCATCGAACCCCTGCCGACACGGACCAGGCGGGACCGACTCGCCAACGAAACTCGAAGCCTTTATGGTGGCTTCGAGACAACAATCAGGTCCGAAGAAATGAGGATTCCACCCCTGCGGTCCGCCGTCAAGATGGGATCTGATGTTAGCCCTGATAGTTCGGTGACACTCGGTCGACGGGTGTCCTCGAACACCCTTCGATAGCGACCACACCCATTATATGGGTGTGATCCCGCCTAACCCCCCGGCCTTGTGCCGGGATACATTCCGGTTGATCCTGCCGGAGGCCATTGCTATCGGAGTCCGATTTAGCCATGCTAGTCGCACGGGCTTAGACCCGTGGCATATAGCTCAGTAACACGTGGCCAAACTACCCTACAGACCGCGATAACCTCGGGAAACTGAGGCCAATAGCGGATATCACTCTCATGCTGGAGTGCCGAGAGTGAGAAACGTTCCGGCGCTGTAGGATGTGGCTGCGGCCGATTAGGTAGATGGTGGGGTAACGGCCCACCATGCCGATAATCGGTACGGGTTGTGAGAGCAAGAACCCGGAGACGGTATCTGAGACAAGATACCGGGCCCTACGGGGCGCAGCAGGCGCGAAACCTTTACACTGCACGACAGTGCGATAGGGGGACTCCGAGTGCGAGGGCATATAGCCCTCGCTTTTCTGTACCGTAAGGTGGTTCAGGAACAAGGACTGGGCAAGACCGGTGCCAGCCGCCGCGGTAATACCGGCAGTCCAAGTGATGGCCGATATTATTGGGCCTAAAGCGTCCGTAGCCGGCCGGACAAGTCCGTTGGGAAATCGACGCGCTCAACGCGTCGGCGTCCAGCGGAAACTGTCCGGCTTGGGGCCGGAAGACTTGAGGGGTACGTCCGGGGTAGGAGTGAAATCCTGTAATCCTGGACGGACCACCAATGGGGAAACCACCTCAAGAAGACGGACCCGACGGTGAGGGACGAAAGCTAGGGTCTCGAACCGGATTAGATACCCGGGTAGTCCTAGCTGTAAACGATGCTCGCTAGGTGTGCCGTAGGCTACGAGCCTGCGCTGCGCCCTAGGGAAGCCGAGAAGCGAGCCGCCTGGGAAGTACGTCTGCAAGGATGAAACTTAAAGGAATTGGCGGGGGAGCACCACAACCGGAGGAGCCTGCGGTTTAATTGGACTCAACGCCGGACATCTCACCGGTCCCGACAGTAGTAATGACGGTCAGGTTGACGACTTTACCCGACGCTACTGAGAGGAGGTGCATGGCCGCCGTCAGCTCGTACCGTGAGGCGTCCTGTTAAGTCAGGCAACGAGCGAGACCCGCACTTCTAGTTGCCAGCAATACCCTTGAGGTAGTTGGGTACACTAGGAGGACTGCCGCTGCTAAAGCGGAGGAAGGAACGGGCAACGGTAGGTCAGTATGCCCCGAATGGACCGGGCAACACGCGGGCTACAATGGCTCTGACAGTGGGATGCGAC